>NZ_JBNAMU010000002.1:0-573081 GCF_049705545.1 Haloarcula amylolytica | reverse complement strand
GATACCCACACCTCCTGTCAGATCGTATACTCGGACATCGCAACCCTCGACGGGAGAATCTCGGCGACGTCATGGTATATGAAGATACCAGATCCAGATATAACGTTATTGTGCTTAAGAAACATGTCTATCTGGGCAGGCATACTTTCAAATCATAACCACAGTCAATCATCAACTGAGGGTGCGATATAACTCATCACGGGGGTCATTTTCACACATAGACTGTGCATCTAATTCCATACGTCCAAGCAACGGCAGATCCCAACCGCTCAATACGGGGAACGATAGGGGTGAAAGGGAACAATTGGTTCGACCCTGTCTGGTCCGCAAATCGGAGGTTCACGAGCTTAGTCACAGCATCCGCGATTAGTCCTTCCTCACACTGTTGTTGTCAGTGTCCGACACCTGGATCACTCCATCAGCGCGAACTGTTACCAGAAAGTCGCGGTACTGAAAGGAGATGTTCCGGACCGCTGGCCCAAGTGACTGGTTCGGCCGTGTACCGAAAAGTAGCGTCTCAATCGCATCAATATCGATATAGTCGTGCAACGGCGACTCACGATACGTTTCTGTATCTTTTCCCGTCTGGTCGGCAATGGCTTGGACAATGACTGCTGCAAATCCTTGGTCACCGGCCGGGTCGTACTGAACTTCATTTAGCGTATCACTCGTTTTCCCAAATAAGCCGTCATCACCACCTGTCTCCTCGCTATTGCTGTTGTCAGGCATCCATCTAGCAAATAGCTGGAACCTACATATAATACGTGTATGAATATTCGGGTACAATATCCCTCGCCACACGCTCGTTTTGACGATATCGAGCCAGGTTACTTAAGGAGCCACTAGCTATAGCTATACCGAATCGCTATACGGTGTAGTCAATCGGAATTGCATATCACTCAGATTCGGATCGCACGGTCCCGTCACTGTGCTCGAAAAGGTGATGGTCAGATTTTCGAACATCTCACAGCCGACTTCGATCCACCTGCATTGCCCACTATTTTCGGACGTTTGTGTTTAGCCCAGTCGATCCAGACCACACTTCGCACCCCTCTGACACTCAGCCGCCGCGGTTTCCCTCCACGGTCCATCTCCTAGCGAACATCTCCACCAGCCCAGGCAGACCTCACGAACCCATTCGTGACCAGTGTGAGAAGTACATGATAACAATACTCATAAAATATCCGGTAATATGCGTCTATTGAGAGGAGTCCCTTACCATGCAAAAACTACCCAGACGGCACCTACTCGGAGCCGTGTGTTCGGGAATGGCCGTGCTCGCCGGTTGTAGCAGCGATCAAAATAGTGGGTCGGATGAGACAGCGGATGGCGGGGGTGCCGAAACAACTCCGAGGGCAACTGAAGCAACCGATACGGACATATCTACGGCCGATGGCGACGATGACAGGTCGAATCGGTTCGGTCAGGTGGCACAGTTTCCAGACTCGTATGCGATGACCGCGACAATGCAGTCTGAGGGACGGACTATCGAGATGACTGGCCGTTTCTATCAGGGGGATATGTACTGGTCGTTCGACCAGCAGGGACAACAGATGGAGATGTATCATATCGGGAACAGCACGTACACCGTCGCAGGGGAGCAGTGTCTTCGAGGGTCGATGCAACGAGGGATGGACCGTGGGGAGGTTGATCCCGGCCGGTTCTCCGATCAGCCACAGCGAAACCCGGACATCACACCGGTCGGCCGGGATACCATCGATGGCGAAGAAGTGCTGGTGTATGAAATCTCACAGGCCGGCTCTCAAGAGCCGGTTACGTACTACATCCTCGCGGAGTCCGGCTATCCACGGCGTATCGAAGCCGAATCCATGCAATGGGACTTTCACTCGTGGGGGTCGGTCGACCCGATCCAGAAACCCGAGGGGGACTGTCAGTCGATGCCCGGCGGCGGCATGACGGCCAAGGGAGGGACCTAATCACTCACTCGAACGCGCGGCTGTGGTCGCGGATATATTGACAACCGGTTATGATGTCCCATCTTACGGGGTATGATGCGATTGTATGGACTGTATTTTACGCGATGGTATTGGCGTTAGTTCGGTCAGACTGCTAAGCTGAGCCTGGTTTGTGCTCCTCCCACAACCAGAACACGGAACAAGAAGTTCGGCGGTGAGCGCTCGGAATCTTTGCGTTCTGTCCGCTCAAGGGGCAACCGGTGACGTTAGTAACCGAGGTGCTCGCGGATGAGAACAACAGTAGTGCGATCCTCTTCGAGCTCCTGGCGGAGGATGAGCTGCTTGGCAATCGCGGAGTCGACGCCGTACGCCTCCTTCGCGCGCTCGTTTTCGAGGGGGTACGCGACCGTCTCCAGTCGGTCGAGCGCGTCCTCGAGTGTCGGCACGATCTTGTTCACGCCGCTGACGATGACCACGTTACTGGCAGCGAACGGATACGCACCGATGCGGCTCCCCGAACGGTCCGCCGCGACGAGCTCGCCGGTCTGTGAAATGCCGTTGATGCCACCGAGGAAGTAGTCGGCCGTTTGCGACTCTCGGCGGGCAGCCTGGCGCTTTGCGTCGTCGTCGATACTCCAGATCTCGTCGGGGAGGCTCTCCCACTCGTGGTCCCCGTCACTCAGGTACTCGACGAACCCGATCTCTTCGAGCGTCGTCGAGTGGCCGTTCATCACAGACGCCTCCGCAGGGATGAGTGACTGAAGCTCCGCGAGCGCATCGTCAGCCGAGTCAGCGACGATGACATTGAACCCGTTTGCCTCCAGGTTCTCGACGGTCTCTTCGATGGTCTCCTCCGAGGCCAGTTCGTCCAGTGATTCGTCAATATCCGCGTCGTCTGCGTAATCTGATTTCTGTTGAGACATAGTGTTTCGCGTTAGGTGTATCAGCATCAGTAGGGAGGAGTAGCTAGTCCAAAAGTGCTCGCGGACACCGGTGTCAGGTAGTTACATCGGTGATACTTCGCTCGCTCACCGGCCCGGGCGCGATGAACCGATAGAACCGTCAGTCACCCATACGTGACATCCGTTGAAACGTCACTGGCCGATCCGATCGATCGGACACGCTGCCTTGCTACCGATAGCACGAGATACCTGATTGTTGAATGTGATATCAGATACTGAGAACCGGAGGACAGCATATATTGCCCCGCAGCAATCATGTTACGATAGTAATGAATATGGTGCGTAAAGAGACTACAGACACTGTTGGGACTCCCTCGAAATCGGTGTTGTTTTGTCCGGGATGCAGTTTTCAGAGCGGCGTGAGCGGGGGTGACTGGGACGTTTCGAGCAGCGAGCGAACGACCCTCTATCACTGCCCGAAGTGCCAGCACTCGTTTAGGGTTCCCAATCGGCAATAACGCTTTATCGGCATACCTTCACAGGTAGTTAGTTTTAGACGAATGGTCTGGGACGCTTGTCTCTGCGGAACGCAACCAAAAGCGGTGGGGATCGACCGAACATATATCGAAGATCCAGTTTCTGACCGAATTTCACTCACATACAAAACGCTTGCTTCGATAGAGTGTATCTTCCCCTCACCGTATAAGTAAGCCAACTAACTGAAAATACGTCCCGAACAGCCATCGTGGACCGAGTGTGTCAGTGGCCTGTCCCACAGTTATTCTATCTTATTGGGTGGTACCTCTGCACTTCCCCCAATCGTGGCACTCACATTGACTGGTACCACCGTGGTGTTTCTTCTCCCAGTCGTACTCTCGCTTCGTTGGCCGGCGTCAGTATCGGTATCGACAACGGCTATCGCTGTCGCCGGCCTCGCCGTGTTCGGCGGGCTCATCGTCTCCAGTATGGTCCGGAACATCGTCGGTAGCGAATCGAATCTGCTGGTCGCTGGGAAACGCAATGATTGGAGTCCCGCAGGAAACCGCGTATCAGTCGTCGCTCGGCACAGCCTCAACGGACTGCTGCCCGTCGTCCTGCCAGCTAAAGAAGCTTGCCAGCGCCGGCCCGGTAATGTTGTGCCACACGCTGAACAGCGCGGGAATGAGTGCGGCCGCAGGCTCAAACAGCGTCGTCGCCAGCGCGACGGCTAGGCCGCTGTTCTGCAGGCCCACCTCGAACGCACAGGTCCGAACCCGGTCTTTCGACATTCCTTTGGCGCGACCGACACCGTACCCCGAGCCGAGTCCGATAGCGTTGTGCGCGACGACTGCCACGAGCACAAGCAGACCAGCCGTGAGAATGTTGTCCACGTTCGCGCCAACGACGCCAGCGACAATCGCAACGATAGCGGCGACACTGATAACCGGGAACACGTCAGTTCCGATTTCTGCGGCTTTGGGCGAATAGCGGTCCAGCAAATACCGGATCGTGAACCCGAGCAACACCGGAATGATGACGATCTGAATGATGCTCTGGAACATCTCCGCAAAGGTGACGTTGATCTGCTCACCGAGTGTAAACACCACCCAGGCCGGCATCACGATCGGCGCTGCAAGGGTCGTAAGCGTCGTGATCGCGACGGATAGGGCCACGTCGCCCCGACCGAGATACGTCATTACGTTCGATGCAGTCCCACCGGGTGCGGCACCAACCAGAATGAGGCCGATACCCACAGCGTCCGGAAGGTCAAGGAGGACATACAGGCCGTACGCAGCGGCAGGCATCACCAGCCACTGCGTGACAGCGCCGATACCGATATCCACCGGCTCCTCGATTAGTCGGCGAAAGTCCGCCGGTTGGAGCGTCAACCCCATTCCGAGCATGATTATCCCGAGCAGCGGGGACACGTAGTTCAAAACTGGGACGAACGGGTCGGGCCTGACGAGAGCGATCCCTGCTAGGAGGATTACCCAGACAACGAAGTATTTGCTCGCAGCACGACTCACCGCTCGAAGCGTCGATATCGAAGTCACATATCTGGATTATGAAGGATGTAGAAAAAGCTTACCTTGGACCGCCGTAGTACCGAATTACCGCCACACAATGAGGGACGGCTGTAGATTCCTCGGAAACCTAGTTGATTGTTGGCACCCGGATTGACATTGAGAATCGATGCAAATATGTGAAATACTACATGTGATACCGTCGCTGAACTGCTAATGGGTTTTGTTGCTCAGCGTATTTTAGTACGTGCGACTATACGCTCATCCACAATGAGAGCTAAACGAGTTTATTTTAACCACTCTAATTATTTATTATAGGATAGGATTTTACTGTACAGTACTCCGATATTCTACCGCAGCTATGCCGACTGATGCACAACCCCCAGGCAAACAGCCTGGTATAGAGCCCGTGAAGAATCGCTCCCTAATTACAAAACTATCTACGCTGACGACATCAGTTAGGAATCTATTGCTCTACAGTTCCGTGTATCTCGCAGTCATTGCGATGGCGGAAGTAGTCCTTGTGAGTGAACTGCTGGCGCTCCCACTAACCCCCGCTCCGATTGTAGCAGGACTGCTAACGTTTGCAGTGTATGGCAACGACCGGTTGGCAGACCTGGAAACCGATGCGAAAACGGCCCCTGCACGGACTGCCTTCGTGCGGCGATACCAGGACGGCTTCTACGTGCTGGCGGCTATCGCGTACGGCCTCGCTGTGGCTCTGTCTGTGTTAGGTGGGCCGCTCAGCTTTGGATTGTCGCTGTTACCGGGTGTGGTCTGGATTCTCTACGCATGTGATTGGCTTCCCAGCCTTCCGAGCGGTACCCAGCGACTGAAAGACATCTTTCTTCTCAACTCTACTCTCGTCGCTGTTGCCTGGGCGCTCGTAATTGTGTGCCTGCCGCTAACGTATGTCGGCGCGCCCGCTTCCCCGACGGTTGGTGTCGTCTTCCTGTTCTTCGTGTTGGCGACGTTCGTCAACACGGAAATCCCGAATGTGCGCGACAGAGAGGGTGACAGCGAGATCGGTGTCCGGACGCTCCCAGTTGTGGTCGGCGTTCGCCGGACGAAATATATCCTCTACGGAATCACAAGTCTGACAGCGGTGCTGGTCAGTGTTGCGTTTGTCGCAAACGTCGTTAATCTCAAGGAAGCGGCTGTCCTCGTAGCCAGTCTGCTCTTCCTAGGCGGCGTCATCTTCTGTCTCAATCGAATTGAAAACGATGGTGCACTCGCGGTCGCAGCGGAGTGTTCCCGCCTACCAGCGTTTGTTATTGTGGTCTTCCCGCTGCTCAGTCAGTAGCACTATCATATAAATTACCATTATTTGTAAAGCATGCCTCTTCCACTAGTATCCGGCCCTCTGACGGCGCTTCTGTCAATCTGAGATACTTTCGAAGGCAAATAGGTTATAACGATGGCGCGCGATTAATCCTCAACATAGTTGTGTTCTCACTGACGCTGATGAAGACGGTGTTGGTCGCCACGATTGCGGTCGGCGTTACAGGCGGCCTCCTCGCCTGGAAAGAGCGCCCTGAACCCGGCGCTGACCCACTTGTTCTGCTCCTGGCAGGCCAGTGCTGGTGGTCGGCGACGTTGATCTTCCGGATTGATGCAGCGACGCTGAGCTCGAAGGTATTCTGGGTTGATATCTCCTGGATCGGTGTTGCAATCATTCCGATAGCGTGGCTGCTTTTTTCGCTTGAATACGCCGGCTATACCGAGTATACGGCCCGCAAGCATATCCTGCTCTATTCAATCGTCCCCGCTATTACCGTCTTTCTGGGACTCACGAGCCACTCCCACCAGCTACTGTACACCAATTCTGTCATCATTCAGGAAAACGGAATTGCGACGTTGAACAGAACGCCGGGGATCTGGTTTTGGATTATAGCCGGCTATACGTATCTGCTGGGCCTTCTCGGGGCACTTCCGCTGTTGAAACTCGTCACGAGTCAAGTGGACCCGTTCCGCGGCCAGAGCTTGGCACTCCTTCTCGGCCTACTGGCACCCTGGGTGACGAACGTCCTCTTTTTGACGAGGTCACTCCCATCTGCAGGTGTCGATCCAACACCGATTGCCTTTGCCGTGTCCGGTCTCGCGTATTTGGGCGCACTCACGAAGTTCCAACTCTTCGGTGCAAACCCAACACCGATCCGCCACGCTCGCAATTCGCTGTTTCAGCAGATGCAGCAAGGGGCTCTCGTGTTGGATACACACGACCATATCGTTGATATGAATGACCAAGCAACTACCGCCCTGCAGACGACGCCGAGCGAAGCCCTTGGCCGACCACTTGAACAGATCAGTCCGGACCTGTCGGCGCTCGGTAGCGCAGCACAGGCCGGGCAAACGATTTACCGTCCCCCGGGGGCGACCCAGTCGTACGACGTCTCTGAAAGTCTCGTAACAGATATCCATGATCGGACTATCGGCCGTGTCATTACCTTACATGATGTGAGTAATCTTCTCCGTGACCAGCAACGACTGGAGGTCCTCCACCGTGTCTTCCGGCACAACATCCGAACGAACGTGCAGGTCATCCTCGGCAACGCCGCATATCTAGCCACGCACAATAGCGAGTCGAAGGCCGCAACTCTGCAAGAACACGCCGTTGAAATCAATGAACTCGGCGAGAAAGTCCGTTCGGTTATCGACATCTTTGAACAAAGCCGGGAAGAACGGGATACGCTCAGCCTGAATTCCATCCTCGATGAATGCGTCGATTCGACTAGCGAATCGTATCCCGAGGTCACGTTCGAGTATGCGTCCGGGCAGGCCGATTTCACGGTGGATTGCCTGTTTGACGTCGTCTGTCTGAACATCATTCAAAACGCCGCTCAACACAACACCTCCCCTGACCCTGTAGTATCGATTGAGGTTGAACAGGATGGCGAGTACGTTCAAGTCACTGTCCAAGACAACGGGCCCGGTATTGACTCCAACGAGCTCGCTCTCGTGGAACATGGCTCGGAAACGCCGCTAAAACACGGGAGCGGATTCGGGCTTGCACTGGTTGTGTGGGGGACCGATATCGCGGGCGGGACAGTCGATATCGAGTCAAGTGACTCGACCGGAACGACTGTCACGCTACGGATTCCGATTCTCTCATCAGAGTAAGGGCTCGTTCGAATCACCGTTCCAGCCCTGGTCTGTAGACGGAGAGCGTCATTATCGGAATGCTCCCCGGCGTCGTCGTCATCGGCACTGTCGCAGTACTATACGCCGGTGCAGTCCTGAGCGCTGTCCGCCCCCGCACGTGGCACGCCAAGGGAGAGCGCCGGTCCGAACATCTGCGTCATAGAGACTGACCGAAGTCTACTGAATTATTCGTCTGCGAGAAATCGAATTCCCCGACTGTGCCACGGTCGTTCGTGCGGCCAGTGGCCGCATGAAGAGGATACATCGGCGACGTGTACGGAATAATCGACACAGTGTCCAGCCAGATGTCGATGCGCTATTGCAGACCCATCGGTGTCCAAATGTAACCAACTGGGGACTACGGTTAGTAGTATAACCCAATCAGGCTGGTACATGATGATTCAACCTTTGGGGATTCTGTCTCGGAACGAGCACCAGTATACCAATCAGGCCCTGGTAGAGGTGATTCTCCGTTGACAACCCTTGCACGTAATATCAGTTCGTGGTTAATCGTCGTCATCGTGGTGGCCACCAGTGGGACAGTCGGAACAACCGTCGCATTTCAGGACTCGGCTCAGGACATACAGACGGAGAACGATGAACTCCGTGCCGAAAACGAGGAGTTGCGTGAACAACTGAACGAGACTCGGGAAGACCGGCAGGCTGCGCAAGCTCGCGCCGAAGACCTCAATAAGCGGTTAGAAACCCGGAACGAGGACGTTGGCACGCTGGTTTCGGAACTGGAAAAGAAGGACAAATTGCTCAATGCGAGTCGAGCCCGGCTCGCGGAGTCACAGGAAAGCCAAGCGGGTATGTCCAGATCCGAAATGGAAAAACGACTCGATTATCTCTGTGCACAGCGGGAGAACAGGGATAGATTCGGCTGTCAACAGTTCGGTCCCGATGAATGACAACCGGAGGGATCGGGTGCTCCAGAATCAGGTCCGCTTCAAGCGCCGAGAGTTTCATCGAGAAACGCAGTTACGGCTGTGCCGGTGATCGCCGCAATTATTCAAATAAAATCAGATGACAGTACCTTCTGATCGATACAAGAATTTGGACCCACATGAGATGCCGAACGGTGGACGGCCGGATATTTCTACGTAGGTATCACCTCGGCGAACAGTTCGCCGTTAGATCACCCATTCTTTGGCTTCCAATGTATATATAGCTGCAAAAGCGTGCCCATATTGAGATTCTAAATGGCTTTTGGTAGTATCTGTGCAAGAGTAGATTCAAATTTATAGTATTTAGACTGGGATGTGGATTATCTGGTTTCTTTTTGACCACCAGTTGATTTGAGAGCTGATTTTAGCAGATTAATGGGTCGAAAGAGGGAGTAATCGGAGTAGAATGTGTATAGTGTCCCGGATAGTGTTTATACAACTGAGGTAAGAGAGTTAAAGGCTATGAAACCTGGTGTTATTATTAGAATAGGTGACCGGCATCAGTGAATAACACGAGTACGCTTGTTATCGGGAAATCGGACCTGCGTCTGTGGTTTCAACGGATGACGGTATCGCGTTCTACAGAGCGTGGTTTGGCGTCAAGATACCTTGGTCCCATTTACCGAGGGGATGCCGACCTGAACGGCGTATCCAAAATATGGTATGAGATTCCAAATTAATGAATAAACGGCCATTCCAGTTGTCTGAATAACTGTTGTCGCATTCGTATGATTGCCATCGCATACAGATGCTCCCGAATTGCGATCACTGGTATCAGCTATTTTCTCTCCTATATTCGAACGACCATCCGATATTACGGCCACATTCTACACAGTAATGGACAGTTCTGGACCAGGGGTTCAACCGTATTAGCCGCAGTGTACTGCTGCATATCCCACGAGTGACGCCCTTGACAGTCTGAATTGCTTCCATCTCTCTCCAAATTTCTGTTCACTCATTATGAATTAAATACGGGAGTAATTCCGGACGCCGGCTGTAGCTGATTCTATCCGGACACTGCGAAAATAGGGACGCAAGAAAGGTCACGATTCTATCTATCGGTGATTCGTCAGTAGCTGTCTATCAGTCGTTCATCCATCCCGAATGTGGGGCCTACGGTCCCGGTCGTTCTTGCGTAGTTCGCGTACCGCCCGAATGCACCGTGTTCCACTATGACTGAATACCGAGAGTCCGTGTTCGGTATCTGACCAGTGGTCCTCAGTCGTTGGCAGGCGTTTCGAGTCGTGATTTTTCCTGAGCGAGTATGTTGATACCGTCTGAATGCCGGAAAAGGTGGATGTGCTCCTCATCGAAGACGATTTCGTGTTCCCGGTTCGTCTCAGGAGTCACCCCGCCGGGAACTCGAACCCAGCATTCCTCGCCGTCAATATCCATGTGGAGGTAATTGTCCGAACCGACCGGCTCGCGGACATCGAGATGGGCGCTGATGACGTTCGGCTCGTCGCCGTCGGCGAGCCTGATATTCTCCGGGCGAATTCCGAGCACGAACTCGTTGATGCCCTCCGCATATTGGCTGACGTGTGAGAGGAGGTCCTCCGAGAGCTCGTATTCGAATCCACTACCGACCAGAGTCGAGTCGGAAAGCGTGACCTCGAACGTGTTCATCGGGGGGCTCCCGACGAAATCTGCAACGAACAGGTTCTTCGGTTGGTGATAGATCTCATCGGGCGTTCCGATCTGTTGCAGTGTGCCCTGATCGATGACAGCTATCCGGTCCGACATCGTCATCGCCTCCTCCTGGTCGTGGGTGACGTAGATCGTCGTCGTCCCGAGTTTATCCTGTAACTGTTGCAGTTCCGTCCGCATGTGGAGGCGTAGCTTGGCGTCCAGGTTCGAGAGGGGCTCGTCGAAGAGGAAGACAGAGGGCTCCCGAACGATCGCTCGGCCCGTCGCGATCCGCTGCTGTTGCCCGCCGGAGAGATTTCCGGGGCGCTTGTCGAGTTGATCCCCGACCCCCATCATCTCCGCGGCCTCCTTGACGCGGTCGTCGATCTCGCTGTCGGGGAGATCTGTCGTTAGCTGTAGCCCGTAGCTCATGTTCTTCCGGGCCGTCATATGTGGATACAGGGCGTAGTTCTGAAACACCATCGCGACATCGCGGTCCTGGGGCTGGATGCCGTTGACAGCACGGTCACCGATACGGATCGTCCCGCCGGAAATGTCTTCCAGACCGGCGATCATCCGGAGTAATGTGGATTTGCCGGAGCCGGACGGCCCGACAATCGTCAGGAACTCCCCGTCGGCGATCTCGAAACTGACGTCGTCGACAGCCACGACTTCCGGGTCACTGTCGTACACCTTGCGGACGTTCTCGATACTAACGTCGCTCATACAGGGGTAGTAACCAAGCGGCGTAATAATTGTTGTGACCGAACAATGATGCAGATCTCGCGCCGTCGGCGTGCTTTGAGACGCTCTCGAAACCTGAAGCGTTGAATCGGTACCAACGTAGCAGTACGCGGACAGATACAGGAAATATTGACCTATATAGGTGGTTTAATAATAATGATGGTTTAACCGACTCCCCATGGGTCGTAAGAGCGCCACCAGAGAGACGCGTCGTAAATTCATCAAGTCAGTCGGAGCCGCAGGCACGGTCGCACTTGCCGGATGTGGCGGCAACGGCGGTGGCGATGGCGGTAGCGACGGCGGTAGCACAGGTAATGCAGGCAGTGACTCCTACGAGATCACGTTCTGGGAGCCCTTCAGCGGTGGCGAAGGGCCGATCATGGAAAACATCGTCCAGCAGTTCAACGAGAACCAGCCGCTGGATACCGATGCCGAAGTGACGATCAACCGCCAGCGGACACCGTGGGACAACTACTACAACAAGCTGTTTACAGCCCTCTCGGGCGACGAAGCCCCGGACATGACTGTCATGCACGCCGCCTACCTGCGTGCGTGGAGCGGCGGCATCGACCCGATGGGCGATTACATTGACACCGACACGTACAGCGAGGACTACACGGCAAGTCACTGGGATCTCGTCACGGTCGACGGGAGCGTGAACGCCCTGCCGATGGACATGCACCCGATCGGCGTCTACTACAACAAAGACCTGTTCGAGCAGGCCGGGCTGGACCCGGAGAGCCCGCCCACTAACTGGGATGAGTTCCAGCAGGCAGGGAACGCAGTCGCCGAGAACACCGATGCCCACGCGTTCACTCAGTCGCCGTATAACGACGGGTTCGGTTCCTTCCGGACGTGGAGCACCTGGGTCAAGCAACAGGGCGGGACGCTGTTCGACGACGAGTGGAACCCGATGTTCGACAACGAGGCCGGCCAGAACATCTCCCAGCTCTTCTACGATATGACCGGTGACATGGGCTGGTCACAACAGACGAGCGAAGCCGATTGGGGCAACAACGCCTTCCAGAACGGAAACTGTGCTATGGCGATGAACGGGACCTGGTACGTGGCCGCACTCGACAGCGTCGACGGGCTCAGCTGGGACTTCTTCAAACCGACCGTCGGACCCAACAAACAACAGGACAAGGTGTGGGCCGACGGCCACACGCTCGTGCTCCCGCAGAAACAGAGCCGGAGTGACGCGAAGTCCGAGATCGCCGCCCAGGTCGCCCACTGGATGACGACAGCGAATCCAGCCTGGGCCACCGAGGCCGGTCACCTCCCTGCGGCGACGAGTATCTACGAGTCCGACGAGTTCCAGAACAGCGCATACTACGACAAGACGCTCAGCAAGTACGTCGAGATGGCTGAGGACGAAACCTACTTCTATCATCCGAAGGTCCCGGACGGTGATCCGAACGCCCAGAACTGGTACAACTGGCTGGTCGACATCTGGGCACACGACTCGGAGCCACAGGAAGGCATCGAGTCCGGCATCCAGACGGTCGGCGACGGTATCTCGGGGTAGCCACGGATGGGGCTGACAGAACGATTCACGGGAGGTGCGGACACGACGAAACGTAAGACGGTCGCGGGATTCCGGAAAGAGACGATTGAGGGGATCGTCTGGTCGCTTCCCTATCTCGCCGTCTTCGCCGTGTTCCTCGTGTGGCCCGCGCTCCGGGGGCTCTACATGAGCCTCCACACGTATCCGAACAAGTTCGACCTCTCGCAGACCGAATGGGTCGGCCTGCAGAACTACGTGGAGCTGTTCAACGACCCGGTGTTCTACAACGCCATGGAGGGGACGTTTCTCTTCGTCGCCATCTCGGTGCCGCTGCTGGTGATTCTCGGGCTCGTGATGGCACTCGGCGTGAACAAGAACGTGGCCGGGAAACGAACGCTCCGGGCCATCTACTTCAGCCCCTACGTCCTGACCGTTGCGGTCGTGACGCTGGTCTGGGTCCAGATGTACTCGACGAGCTTCGGGCTCATAAACTACTATCTGGGGTTCATCATGGAGAACCCGCCCGGGTGGCTCACGTCGACGAACCTGGTGATGCCAGCGCTCGCGTTCATGACTGTCTGGTGGTTGGTCGGATTCAACTTCGTGATTTTCCTGGCTGCCAGACAGAGCATTCCCGACCGGCTCTACGAGGCGGCCCAGCTCGACGGTGCACATGGGTGGCGGGCCTTCAAGGACATCACGCTCCCCCAGATGCGCAACTCCGTCGTCTTCGTCGTCATGGTGCAGTTCATCCTGCAGTTCCAGGTGTTTGCACAACCCTACGTCATGACCCAGGGCGGTCCGAAGGACTCCTCGGACACGCTCGTCTACTATCTCTACCGAAGCGCGTTCTCACAGCAGGAGTTCGGCTACGGGGCGGCGATGGGATACGTCCTCGTCGCCATTCTCATTGTCATAGCAATTATTAACTTCAAAGTAATCGGTGATAGCAATGACTGACGCTCCCATTCGGTCACGGCTGGACAGCGACACCGTCCGGAACGCGTTACTCCACGTGTTCCTGTACGGTCTCGCGTTTTTGATGGCTGTTCCGTACCTGTACACGATCTCCCGGTCGTTCCAGCCAAACGAACTGTTGCGGGACCCACGGCCGTACTGGATTCCGCCGCTCGTGGGCGAACCGGTGACACTGGAACACTACCGGTACCTTGTGAACAACACGCTAGTCGTCGAGTGGACGATCAACACGTTCGTAATCGCCGGCGGGGCGACGATACTGATAGTCGTCATCGACTCGATGATCGCGTTCTCGCTCACACGCCTTGACTGGCCCGGCCAGGGCGCTATCCTGGGGCTGATTCTCGCGAGTTTCATGGTCCCGTACTACATGAACATCGTCCCGCTCTACCAGATCGTCTCGGACCTGGGGCTGATTAACTCCTACTGGGGCGTTATCCTCCCCGCGGCCGCCAGTCCGCTCGGTGTATTCCTCCTCTACCAGTTCTTCAAGGATATTCCCGAAGAGTACGAGGAAGCCGCGCGGCTGGACGGGTTCTCGACCTTCCAGGTGTACACACGGATAATCCTCCCGCTCGCCAAGCCGATTCTCTCTGCACTGGCGCTGTTCATGTTCGTCTACAACTGGAACGCGTTCCTCTGGCCCTTGCTGGTGCTGTCGGAACAAACGGCGTACACGCTCCCGATCGGACTCGTCAACCTGTATCAGGGGAACATCGACACGCCCGGGCTCCACATGGCCGTGGCTATCCTGGGCTCGCTTCCACTGTTCATCGTCTATCTGCTGTTCCAGGGACAGCTCGTCCGGGCGGTCCAGATGCAGGGTGCAACGGGATGACTGAATCGACCGAGGGGACCCTTTCGGTCCACCGCGCGCTCGCAACCGCGTTCCGGACGGTGTACGACCATCCGGTTCCGATGGTCGCGATCAGCGTCGGCTGGGTGCTCGCGTCGCTGCCACTCGTCACAGTCGGGCCGTCGACGCTGTGCGCATACGCAGCGGTCCGCTCGGTCCGCGAGAAGGGATACGTCAACCGTCCTGAGATTGCGACGACGCTTCGCAACCACTGGCTCGATGCGGTCCTGTTCAGCGGGCTGATGGCTGTGTTCCCAGTTATCGCTGTCCTCTATATGGACCAGTTCATCACCGCCGGGACTGGGTATGCCGGCCTGTTCGGTGCGGTCGGGGTCTACCTGGCCTACCACGCCTGGGTCGTGTTCGCCCTGGCGTTCGTGTCGCTCGCCAGCGGTACCGACGTCGTCGACGCCGTGACCAACAGTTACCGCTGGTCGGTCGAGCGACCGGTCGTAACCGTCCTCGTCGGCATCGTCACGGGGACGCTGTTTGTCGTCTGTACGCTCCTCACAATCGCGCTCCCGCTTGTCTTTCCGGCGCTCGCTGCTACGTTCCACACGGAACTGACTGCCGACTCGCTCCGTCCCGTGGGTAACTGACGTAACCACGGGATAGCACCCTCCTTGGGGTTCTTTCTTCGTCAAAAAAGCATTTTCGGCGGTGATGCCAGTACCATGCTACGCCCCCAATTCGGACTGCCTTTCCTGGTACCGCAACGAGATTCGAGACACTCGATCCCGAGAGGACGTACCGCAGTCCGTTTCAGAGCTTGTTCAGGTTCAGGGGTTGTTTGCCGTATCGGATCTCACAGAGTTCCGGGCTTGACGCAGTTGAGGTGAGCTGGAGCAGCTGTTTGCCGTTCGGCGAGGGCAGTATCGGCGTCGTCCAGCCGACGAAAGTACGGCCCACGAGTTCGCTCTCAGTTTCGAACGAGAGCGGTGCTTTCACTGCCGTCCAGTCGCCGTCCCCGTCCAGATCGGTGTTAGCGAGCACGACTTCCCCGTTCCCCTCTGCGAGATTACGATCTTCGTCGACCAGCTGTTTGCCTGAGACGAGAACTGTGCCGTTTTCTCCGCCACGCGGTGTCCACGTGACATACGGCCCGTTGATGAACCGCCGTCCGTCCGTTGTTACGACGAGATGCCCGAGATCTGACGGGTCCCCCCAGTCGCGGCCGTCGGGTGAGGTTTTGACGTGGACTTCGCCGTGCAGATAGTCCGGGCCGACGACTTCATAGCAGATCATGTACTTGCCGTTGGGTAATTCGGTGACCGTCGGCATGCCCGGCCGGGTTGTCTCGTTTGGAACCGCGGCCACGAACTGTTCGTCGTCCCACGTCTGGCCGCCGTCTTCGGACGCCTTGTACCCGACGAGTTGGTTGTACCCGTTTTCACCGCCCCGTTCGTCGGCGAAGTAACAGACGAGGTTTCCGTTGTCGTCGAGCGCGAGTTCCGGCTCCCACACGGGACTGTTTCCGGCATACGGAACGGCCTTGCCGCCGGTGATGACGGTACTTACGAACTCCCATGTCTCGCCCTCGTCGGTACTCGCGTACAGGTCGATGCTCGTCTCACCGAGTTCGCCGATCTCACCCTCGGGAACGTCTTCAGGGTCGTCCAGAATCGGGATTGAATTACCCGCGGCGAGTACCGTCCCCGCTGGCCAGGGTCCAACCTCTTCGGGCAGTTCGAACAGGGTGGGCTGGTATCGCAGCCCCCAGTCTTTCCCGCTTGTGTCGTGTATCTCCGAATATTTCGACCAGGAGCGCCCACCGTCAGTGCTCCGATACACTGGGAAATACGGTTTCGACCCACCACTCATCGACGGATAGAACTCGAATGTAGCGAGGAGCGGGCCGCGTCCACTCTGACCGTTCCCGCAACTGTTCCCGGGTCCGGCGCGTTCCAAACGGGTAACGCGAGGATAGAGTGACCCAGGGGCAGGCGTACCCTCCGGCGGTGTATAGAGGGAATCACCGCTGTACTTTCCTTCTGACTTCTCGGTCTCGGACTTTGCTGATCCAGTTCCAACGAACATTGTGCCACCCAGTGCTGCTACTGCTTTGCAATATTCTCTCCGACTGTTGTGACTACTGAAAGGCAGGCCTTCCATATTTTTGACTCCATCGTGTAGTCACATATATCTTCAATAAAGATTATGTTATTACCTCACAGAACGCATATCTGCCGAAATCACCTGATTTCTCGGGTATCTCTTGTGTGAGCCATCGGCCCTTTTGCGATGATTGTAGCGAGTTTTGATATATCGATATATAGTTTATTTGCCGCGGTAATACGAATTCCTGCATTTGTCTTGTTGTGGGTTTCTGCATGAGAAAACAATACAAGACAAACTATTAGTAGTACGATGGAAATACGCTACATACGAAAATTCGGTGATTCAGACGAACCAGCTGGGACAGTTCGTCGGTTACTGCAGTTCACACACCCACATTCAATCCAATGACTGAAACTCGCTACTCGACCATGGACTTAGCTGACTGCGAGTCTTTCTATCACGAGACAGTCGTGCCGACGATGGAAAACGACGGCATAGATCCGACCACTGAAACCCCAACGTACACCTGGCTAAACAGCCAGTTCCCTGGGTTTATCAAGCATCTTCAACGACGGCTCGATCTGTCACCGGGCCAGTTCTACGATGAGATCGGGGTACCGGAAGTAGATAATACGACGGGGTCGTTCGATTTTCTCTCTGACAACACACAACGGGCGATTGAGGGCTACCTCGACGAGCTCGAAACCCGTCGTGGACGGGCAGAGGCGACAATCGAGACCCGGCGGTCAATTCTCCGTCGGTACGCGAAAATATATACCAATATCCACGATACGAAAGACTTGCTTGCACCGCTGGGGGATCCCGACGAGCGAGTCGAAGAGATGGATCGGGTCGCAGCGACGTTTGACGCCCTGGATCAACTGGACGAAGCGCTCACGACGCTTGCCTCACGACGAAAGTACGTCCAGGACACGCGGCAGTTCTACAAACACTTGGTCATGTTCGGAAACGCCGCGTACAATCCTCTAGCTGACCTCGAAATCCGGTTTGGATGGGATAGAACCCCATCTTGGGACAACAAAGCACTCGATAGAAGCGCCGTCCAGCGCCTGTATGCAGCAGCGGCTGATCAACGAGACCGGTTTATTGTGGTCGCATGCTGTGGTTGGGGGCTTCGGCCGAGTGAAGTTGCATCACTGCATATCCAGCAACTCAACCTTGACCCGGACGAGAACTCGCATCCGTACATAGAGTTCGGAGACGGCGAGCGCAAAAACGGTCCTGGGACAGTGGCTCTGCTGGCCGGTCTGGAGACAGTAGAGCGACGTATCGAGACGCTTTCCGATCCAGAATGGAACGGATATCTCCTTCCCTCTCCGTCCGCAGCCACCGACCATCTAACCGCCGAAACCGTCCGTCGGCGGTTCAAATCAGTGGCCGAAACCGCTGGTGTCACCGTTGACGGTGACAGGCCAACGCCGAAAACGGGCCGTCGATTCTGGTACACGACGTATGGCGCTGCTGTCAGGCGAGTTGCGGAACGGTTTGAAGACGTCGCGGCCGAGCAGGGCTCGGCGTCTGCGCAAGTCGTTCTCGATAACTACCTCTCCGAGTCCGAAGCTCGGTCTCACCGGCGCGCGGAGATGCGCGAGACGCTCGCAGGGTTGTTTGCCGAGTAGCCGGAGGTTTTCCTCGAACGGGGAGCTTTGGTATAGCTATACTCCAGAGCTATACCGTCTGACTAATCTTTATATCTGTGTAGTGTATCCGGTATGGTATGCTGACCTACACCGTGTACAGCGAGGCCGGCGGTGTCGGCAAGACAACGATGGCGGCGAACCTCGCTGTCGCCGACGCCCGCGCTGGTCACGACGTACTGGCAATCGATATGGACCCACAGGAGGGGAGCCTCTCGTTCCTGTTTGACGTCGCGGACCAGCGAACGGATTCAGAGGCCGATAGCTTAGTTCGGCATCTCGTCGAACGGCCACGCGGTCCGTTCGCTGGCCTCATTGAGACCTCCGAAGGTGTCGATGTCCTGCCCGCACACAACTCTCTGGAGGTGCTTTCGAAACATCTGCGGCGTCGGGAGGAGGAAGCAGCGGACTTCGGTGAGAACTGGAACCCGAACGTCCAGCTCCTCCGTGTGCTAAAAGACGCGGGGGTTCCGTCCGAGTACGACACTGTCATCATCGACCCGCCGGCGACCGCGGACGTGAAACTGTACAACGCATTGCACGCGACGCGGAACCTCGTTATACCGTTTGAGCCCAGTGGAAAAGGCCAGCAGTCCGTTGAGGGCCTTGCAGACCTCGTGACTGGACTTGAAGACACACTGGATATCAATGTGGGCGTGTTAGCTGCTGTGCCGAACCGGTTCAAAGGAACCAATGATCAAGAGGAGATGCTCAAACGCCTCCGTGCGGAGTCGTACGATATTCCTGTGGTGTTCCGTGAGCGAACGTCGCTGCTCGAAGGGTGTTGGCGAAAACAGTGTTCGGCGTTCAAATATATCGAAGAACACCGGAGTCGGGAACGTGACTACGAACTCGAAACGCTGGAGCAGTTCGAAGAGCTAGCTGCGCATCTACGACAGACTCGCGAACAGGAGGCTACAGCATGAAATCCGGTTCCGGCGACGATCCGTTCGCGGAGACCGAGCCAGATCCAGACCCGGACGACCAGCAGGATGAGGCCATGGATGTCGAAACCGAATCCACTGATGTAGATCGCACGAGTCAACCCGATATTCCATACAAGTTCCGTCGTGACTCCGTCAAACAGGACCGCAAGCAACGACCGATTTTCATTCGGCCCGAGGTTGAGGAGCGAGAGTCCACCTTCCTCCGCAATCTAGAAGACGAGGTCGGTGAGGACGTGTACAAGACCGACGCGCTGGAAGCCGCCCTCGTCGTTGCCATGGACAATCCGGACCTGGTTGCCGAAAAGCTCCGCGAGTGGGGGTACGACTGGGAACAGTCAACTGCTCCCCGCTAAGTCTTTTTGCGGTGGCCTCTGGTGGCGTTGATGGATACCACTCCGCGTTGAGTTCGCGGTTATGTCTCTGTCCTTGAATTCTCCGCGGGTAGACTCTCGCATAGGACTGGGACAGATAGCTGTGTTAACTGGCTATTTTTGCCTTCTGTCTTTCCTGGCTAGTTCTTGTATCAATATCTGTTAACTATACCGTCTAACTATACTATATGACTATATCATGTGGCTATTTCGGACAGCTATAACGAATAGTCAGTGATAATAGATAAAAGAGTTGGTCGGTCGTTATAGCTGTGGCGGCGAGCGAGTGCTTGTAGTGTCTACACAGAGCTTCCAGCCCGTCCGGACATTCACAGTCGATGGGTCCGACACACCGGCAACAGTTCGTATTTATCGACCTTGATGCGGTCGCAATGCTCAAAGGGGGTATCGCTCTCAGGGAACAGCGGGCTGTCGATCTGTGGAACCCGAGCGGAGGGAACACGTTTGAAAAGTCGAGTGACGTTAGTGCTACTCGCTGGTACCGACACCGTACTACAACCTGGTTTGGTATGCAGCAAGTTACCATCACGGTAAGTGATGGATAAGGAATGCCCCCGAGGGGTCGGTTACTTCCCTAACTAAGCTGAGCCGTATCAGCTTGCGGTGTAGAGTAGATACACAATCATGGCTGTCATACCCACAGCAATCACAAATACCCACCCAGTCAGCCGGACACGCTGCCCGTACTCGCTTAAACTGCCATCTTCCGTTCCGAGTATCGTGACAAGGCGACTCGGGTGCCTGAACGGACTCGGTGGTGTCGGGTCAGGAAGTCGCCGGCGGAGCTGCTGGTACTCGGTGAACGACCAGACGCCGTACAAACATAGCGAGACTATCATCCCGACCCAGAAGCTGAATCCCGCGAGCATCGGGAGACCGACCGGTCCCAGAAGGGCTGCCTGTATCTCCTGTGGCGGCCCTCCAAACTCACCGGTGGTGTTGAGGAGGCCGAAAGCCAGCGCAACCATCGAGAGCCAGAAGCCGACGAAACAGACACCGAGCACCTGTTTCGAGAGCCGGTGGATGGTCTCGCCGTGGCGGTCGACCCATGTCTCGCGTGGCGCTGGCTGCACCTCGCTCGCCGGGCGTAGCTCATGCTTGCCTGGATTCTTCGCTCCCAATCCAGCCAGTACGCCGACGAGGAAGAGGAAGCCGCCGACAGCGATGGCTCGCAGTGGCCACGGCGTCCGCTCCCGAATCAGGAACGCGTCGCTTGGGGCAGCCGGTGAGACGTACGCGCGGGTCGTTGTTCCCGGCTCGTACGCTTCGACTACCGACTCAGCCATCGACCGGTCCGAGTACGTCCGAATGCCTGTGCTCGGGAACACCTGGTCGCTGGTGTACGTCTCTCCCTGGTACTGGTACGTGTACTGGATTTCCGGCTCGTAGTCAATGCCCTGGCCGCCTTCCATTCGGTCCACACTGGCATCAGTGATGGTTGCCTGGACGGTAACGGCGTTGGTGACCGCCTGTGACTGCTGGACGTAGTCGTACCCACCGAATCCGAGAAGGCCAATGGCGAGGAGCAGCAGAAGCGTGCTCCGCTGTGACAGGTGGAGGGTCGTGATTCCGAGCGGGACCTTCATATCAGTTCACAGTATTGTGTCCTCCTCGTATGAGAGTAGCGCTCGAAACAAACCACTTCACAGGTCGCTCGCGTGCTATCGGAGGGCGACCGAATCAATACGTCACCTGTCGTCTACCTTTCCGTCGCGTCGGTCACCTTCCCTTGCTTCCGGGTCCCGCTCTGCTGGGTCGCCGTGCCCGCCGCCGCCGGGTGTTCGAACTGAGACGGTCGTCCCGGCCTCGACGTCAACGGAGGCCTTCGCGGCAACTGGGTCGCCATCGATCAGATTTATGCCTGTCGCGCCGTCTTCGCCGCCACCGATTCCATCAGGAGCCGTCCGGCGCCGCTCCGTGAGTAGGGACACGGTGGCGTCGGTTTCGACGGTGACGGTTCGTTCGAGGCCCAGTCCACCGCGGTATCGGCCGTCGCCGCCGCTGGACGGCCGCAGCGCGTACCGTTCGACCCGGAGCGGATACTCGGTCTCCATCGCTTCGACGGGGGTGTTGAGCGTGTTTGTCATTCCGACCTGGACGCCGTCCATCCCATCCTTCTCGGGCCTGGCACCGAACCCGCCGCCGATTGTCTCGTAATACGTGAAATCGCCGGTTCGGTCGCCGATGATGAGGTTGTTCATCGTTCCCTGTCCACCGGCAGGAACCTTGTCGGGGACTGCTTCGGCAAGCGCCGCCAGCGTGACGTCCATGACGCGCTGGCTGGTCTCGACGTTGCCACCGACGACCGCTGCTGGCGGCTTCGGGTCGAGTATCGACCCTTCAGGTACGGACACGGATACCGGCTCGTAACAGCCGTGGTTCGGCGGAATCTCCGGGTCGGTGATCGCTCGCACGACGAAGTAGACTGCGCTCTTCGCAACGGAGAGCGGCGCGTTCAGGTTGCCCGCTACCTGGCCGGCGGTTCCAGCGAAGTCGACAGCTATCGAGGCCCCATCGATGGTGACGGCCACTTCAATCGGGATGTCGGCATCGGTCACGCCGTCGCCTTCGAGGACATCCTGCGCTCGATAGGTTCCGTCCGGGAGCGCGTCGAGTTCAGCTTCGACCCGTTGGCGGGAGTAATCGATGACGGCATCGAACGCGTTGAGCAGTGTGGGCCCGTGTTCCGCGAGGAGGTCACCGATGCGTTCCTCAGCCCGCGCGTTGGCGGCGCGCTGGGCCCGGAGGTCCGCCTCGCGCTCGTCCGGCGTCCGGACGTTAGCACGGATGAGGTCGTGGACCGCCTCGTTGGGCTCGCCGCCGTCGACGAGGCGAACCGCCGGCAGTCGGAGCCCCTCCTCGTAAATCTCCTGTGCGCCTGGCGGCATACTCCCCGGCGAACTCCCGCCTACGTCTGCGTGGTGTGCTCGTGAGACTGCGTACCCGACCACCTCGTCGTTGGGCGCGATCGTGGAGACGAGCGTGATGTCCGGGAGGTGTGTCCCGCCCGCGAACGGGTCGTTGACGATGAAGACGTCACCCGGTTTCGGGTCCTTCTGGAGAACGATATCTACCGCGTCGGGCATCGCGCCGAGGTGCACCGGGATGTGTTCCGCCTGTGCGACCATCCGACCCGACGTGTCAAAGAGCGCCGTCGAACAGTCCTGTCGCTCCTTGATGTTCGGGGAGTACGCCCCGCGGATGAGCACGTGGCCCATCTCGGTAGCAACGCTCTCCAGCTGATTCCTGAGTATTTCCAGCGTTACGGGGTCGATTGTCTCCTGTTCGTCACTCGGTGTCGTAGCTTCGTCATTCATGTGTCACTCACCGTCGCTGTCAGTGTCCCGTCATCGCGGACCTGGACGTTCCAGGCCGGTGGGATGACGATTGTGCTCTCATCGCCCTCGACAATCGCCGGGCCTTCGATTTCGTCCTGCGGTGGCAGTTTCGTCCGCTCGTAGACCGGGGTTTCGCGGACATCATCGGCGAACACCGCCTCACGGGACCCCTTATGTGGGTCGCCAACGGCATCGTACTCGACCGGCGGCGCGCTCCGTTCGACGGTCGTCGTCACGCGACAGTTCACCAGTTCGACAGACTCGTCCGCTCGATAGCCGTACGCGGACTCGTGGGCTGCTGCGAATCGCTCGCGGGCGTCCGCGGTGTCGAACGGCCGGTCGACATCCACGGTAAGTTCGAAACTCTGGCCGGCGTACCGGAGGTCGGCGGAGTACCGAACTGTTGCCGCCTCGCGGTTGCTGACTTCAGCCAGCAGTTCTTCGGATAATTCCTCGTAGACCGCGTCGACATCGTCGGGGTCGACCGCGTCGAGCGACCGCTGATACGTCCGTACCGCGTCGCGCTTCTCGTCGGCCGCGAGCAGGCCGTATGCAGACAGCACGCCTGAAGCGCGCGGAATCACCACCCGGTCGATATCGAGGCTGTCCGCGATGGATGCCGCGTGCATCGGTCCGGCACCCCCGAACGCAGCGAGACCGAACTTCCGCGGGTCGTACCCCCGTTCGACGGTGACAGAGCGGATGGCGCGGGTCATGTTCGCGTTCGCAACGCGGTAGACACCACGAGCGGCTTCCAGCGGGCCGTCGAGATCCGCCTCGTCGGCGAGATCCGCGAGCGCGTCATAGGCGGCATCGGCATCGAGTGAGAGTTCGCCACCCAGACTGGTGCTTTCGCCGATGTAGCCCAGTACAAGGTTTGCGTCGGTGACGGTCGGCTCAGTCCCGCCCTTCCCGTAGCAGGCGGGGCCGGGGTCGGCCCCGGCGGAACGTGGTCCGATCCGGAGTGCCCCCCCAGCGTCGACCCAGGCGATGGACCCGCCACCGGCTCCGACTGTTTCGACATCGACCATCGGCGTCTTGATCGGCCGCTCGTTGATCACGCCCTCCGTCGTCCGCTCGGCTTCCCCGTCCCGGACGAGGCTCACGTCGCTAGAGGTCCCGCCCATATCGAACGTGACCAGCCCGTCGTGTCCGCCGGTGTCGTCGGCCGCCATCGAACCGGCCCCGACGACGCCGGCGGCAGGACCCGAGAGGACGGTCGTCACAGCGTTCCGCCTGACGGTGTCTGCGTCAGTGATCCCGCCGTTGGCCTGCATGATCCGTGGCTGTGGAACCCCGAGGTCCCGAGCACGGTCGGTGAGGTGACTGACGTAGTGGTCAATCGCCGGTCGTACGTACGCGTCGACGGCCGTCGTCGAAGTTCGTTCGTACTCGCGGAACTCGGCGAGGACTTCGTGTGAGGCTGAGACGGGAACGTCGAGTTCGTCCCGCAGGATGTCTGCGACGTGCGTTTCGTTTTCGGGGTGCGCGTACGCGTGCAGGAGCGAGACGGCGACGGATTCGACATCCAGCTCGCGTAACTGCGCGGCGATTGCCCGGACTTCGTCCTCGTCGACGGGCTCTTCGATACCGTCGGTGGTCGTCCGTTCGGACACTTCGAAGCGTCGGCGTCTGGGAACCAGCGGTGTCGGCTTTTCGGCGGACAGGTCGTACAGCGACGGGCGGTCCTGGCGACCGATTTCCAGAACGTCCCGGAACCCGTCGGTCGTGACGAGTGCGGTCTTTGCGCCGTCCTCTTCGAGGAGCGCATTGACCGAGACGGTCATCGCATGAGAGAACTCGCTCACGGTCTCAGGATCGATGCCCGCCGCTTCGCAGGCCTTCTCGATCCCGGCGATTACGCCCTCGCTCTGGTCCTCTGTGCTCGGGACCTTCGCGGTCACGAGTTCGCCATCGAGCGACAGCGTCACGTCGGTGAAGGTTCCACCGACGTCGACACCGATCCGCCGGTCGCCCATCTACAGCACCCCCGCGACGCTGAGAAGCGTCCGTACCCCGAGCCACACGACGATGAGCGTCACAATAGCGCCCAGCGCGTTCGCTACCGACCCATTCGTGTACTCGCCGAGGAGGTCCCGCTGGTTCATCGCGTATATCAGGAATATCGCCACGATCGGCAATAAAATCCCGTTGACCACCTGTGCGAACACGATGATCTGGACGGGACTGCCACCCAGCAACACCGAGAGAACTCCGACGCCGAGGATGGTTCCCCAGACGGCACGGAACTGTGTGCTCTGCATGTCTGAATCCCAGCCTAATGCACCTGTGGTCGCCCACGCGCCTGCGAGCGGTGCCGTCGTCGCGCTCGTGAACCCGGCGGCGAATATGCCGATGCTGAAGAACAGTTCCGCGTACGGACCCGCAATGGGTCGGAGCTGTTCGGCCATCCGGCCGATATCGCTTATCTGCGTTCCGGGCTCGAACGCTGCAGCCGCGGTCACCATGATCGTGATCGTAATCACGCCGCCCGCAATGATCGACAGCACCGTGTCGATACGCGAGTGGCCGATATCTTCGGGACCGCTCCATCGCTCCTGGACGTTACTCGCGTGCAGGAACAGGTTGTACCCGACGATGGTCGTGCCGATGAGGCCGGTGATGAGGTACAGCGACCCCGAGGGGATACCGGGGACGAACCCCATCGCAATCGCACCGGGATCGGGGCCGATGAGAATCGCCGACGCCACGAACGAGAGCGCCATCACGGCGACGAGACCGACGAGTGCTCGCTCGATCAGTTTGTAGCGCCCAGTGTAGAGCAGGAGTCCGGCGACGAGTCCCATCACGACGCCCCACACCGTCGAGTCGATACCCGTGATCGTTGCGAGCCCTGCGGCACCGCCGAGGATGTTCCCGGCCTCGTAGGCGGCAGTCCCGATGCCGATCGCGCCGACAACGAGGAATATACTCACGTACTCGACGATTTGATTGTCGAACCGCTCTCGAAGTGCTTCACCAAGTCCTTCACCCGAGACAAGACCCAGTCGCGCGCTCATCTCCTGGAGAACGATCGTTGCCCCAATCGAGAAGACCATTGTCCACAGGAGCGCATAGCCGAACTCCGCCCCGGTGACGCTCGCAGTCGTGACCGTGCCTGGGCCGATGAACGCGGCCGCGACCATCGCTCCTGGACCGACAGCTTTGAGTCGTTGTATAATACTCATGATTGTTAGTTTTGATAGCCACTGTCACGGTTCTGGCAGGTAACAAAAAGCATTGTTAAGACCCGTGTGTGGCCGGAACATCGGTCGTATGAACTCTGTGTATGCGTCACTAGCTGTATGAATTAGTAAGAACAGCCCGACCCCAGATTCGAGCCGGTTTGCGTTCCTGATCGGAGTTCACTGCTCCCGTTCTCTCAGCAGTACCTTCGAAACGCTCTCTTCGATTTCGATTTCGAACGGAAGATCGGCGATGCTACCGCGAATGAACCGAATCATCAACCACCGTACCGACTCGGATGGGAAAACCACATGGAAACTCCCCTTCTCATCCCGTCGGACGGTCAGGAACCCACACAGCGATAGCCACTCGAGAACGTCTTCGAGCGAATCAAACCGTTCGGCATACTCCTGGGCGTGGTACTTCGCCACTTGATCGATCATTTCGAGAACCTCCTCGTCCCGCTGTGCCGGATCACTAAACTGGCTCAAGAGCGCGTGCAGCAAGTCGATGTCTAGGAGAACGTGTTCGCCCGTCGAGAGCAT
Organism: Haloarcula amylolytica; assembly: GCF_049705545.1. Classification (GTDB taxonomy): domain Archaea; phylum Halobacteriota; class Halobacteria; order Halobacteriales; family Haloarculaceae; genus Haloarcula; species Haloarcula amylolytica_B. Next base: position 546,337 of record NZ_JBNAMU010000002.1, on the reverse strand, counting down.
CTCGTAGTACGTCTGGAGGTGGTCGCTGTCGCTCGCGTGCGCTGAGTCGAAGTTTGCCGCGTAGAACGCGATTGCCTCGCGGATCAGTTGGCTTTGACTTTCCCCAGTTCGGTCGGTCAGGTCTTCTAACGTCTCCTTGGTCTCCTCATCGAGAGAGACGGTGACGCGGTCGGTTGACATAGTGTCTCTCGTCGCTGGATGACCTTAATATCGGGACGTTCGCTGACAGCGCGCTCTCAACCTGTCGGCGAAAACACTGTTCCGGCCGTGGTCTGGGAGTCGGTTACGGCCAGGTGCCACTCTGTTCGCCGGCGTTCACGACTCGCTGGAGTGCGACGACGTATGCGGCGGTTCGGAGCGATGGGAGTTTCCGGTCCTCGTAGGCATCGACGAGGTTCCCGAACTGCTCGACGATAATCGAATCCAGCTCCTCGTTCACGCGCTCTTCGGACCAGTAGAAGCGCTGCCTGTTCTGGACCCACTCGAAGTAGGACACGATGACACCGCCCGCGTTTGCGAGGATATCCGGAATGACCAGCGTCTCGCGGTCACTGAGAACATCGTCCGCGGCGGGAGTGATCGGGCCGTTTGCGGCCTCAGAGACGACGTCGGCAGAGATGTCATGTGCCAGGGACTCGTCGATGGCGTTCTCGAGTGCGGCCGGGATCAACAGATCGACGTCGAGCGTGAGCAGTTCCTCGTTCGTGAGTTCGTCCTCTGCGCCCGGATATCCGACGACGCTCCCGGTTTCACGTTTGTAGTCCTTGACGGCGACGGGATCGAACGACGTTTGGTTGTAGACAGCCCCGCTCGAATCAGACACGGCGACGACGTTGGCACCCATCTCGTAGATGAGTTTCGCCGCGATCCAGCCGGCGTTCCCGTAGCCCTGGACCGCGACCGTCGCGCCTTCGAGGTCTTTGTCGAGATACTCGAAGGCTTCGCGCGCTGCGACGACCGTCGAACGCCCGGTCGCTTCAACGCGGCCTTCACTGCCACCGCTTGCGAGGTCCTTGCCGGTTATGACGCCGGGTTCGGTCGTGTTTTCGAGTGTCTCGTAGGTGTCCTTGATCCAGTTCATCTCGCGCTGGCCCGTGTTGACGTCAGGTGCGGGCACGTCGCGGTCGGCCCCTATCAGTGGCGTCAATTCCTTGGCAAATGAGCGCGTGACCCGTTCGAGTTCGCTCTCCGAATAGTTGCTCGGATCGATGACGATGCCGCCTTTCCCACCGCCGAGTGGGATATCGCCCGTTGCCGTCTTGTAGACCATCCACCCAGAGAGGGCCTTGACCTCGTCGCGGTCCACCTGCGGGTGATAGCGGATCCCGCCCTTGTACGGGCCACGGTCGCCGTTGAACTGGGACCGATACGCACGGAACACCTCGATCGACCCGTCGTCCATCTCGACGGACAGGTTCGTTTCCAGTATCCGTTCGGGGGTCTTCAACCGTTCCAGTTGTCCCTCTGAGACGTCTATGTATTCGGCCGCAGCGTCGATCTGCGTCCGCAGGCTCTGGTACGGATTTACATCAGACATGTATCCACCAGATTCATCGAGATACCAAAAGCTATCTATTTCTACCAGATATTTTACTATACTAGATGGTATAGTAGTGACTATTAGAGGGCTTACACCGGCCGTCTAGTTCGAAATTTTTATCCTATTTTCACGTTCATATCATATTTTGTTACTACTAGACATCCTGATTTGTCTGTCACCCGAACAGTGGTGTCCGTATCGAGTGCCACGGCGTCTGCAACCTGTTCCGTTCCACTCACTGGAACGTCGACCCTGTCGACGTCCGGAATCAGACAGTCACGATGCTCGGCGCGTTCGAGCAGGACGTCTCCGCTGGGAAAGTGCCAGACCCGCGTCACGGACCGGAACACTGGCACCGACGTCGGCGCTTCGACGTGCCTGATAGCTCGCTTCTCCGTCAAGCGACGTTGAACGTCCATCGTAGCTGAGCTGAATCGGCGGGAACTGTCGTTTCACGGCTGCCCGAACGACGGGCAGGGAGCGACCGTCTCGGCGTCTGTGCGACGTCTCTCATGTGTCTTCAGGAGTACCGGCCGTCGACCGATGGCACTCGACCGAAACGAACGCCGGAATGAGCAAATACTAAATTGTTTAGCAACAAAGCCTTCCGGACATCAGGTGTTTACTATTGAACCCTCCAGCCAAAACGCGGCAACTGAAGTACCCATTTCCCGACCGGTGGCAGCAATCGGACCGAGCGGCCACGCGTAGCGCCACCGGTCTCAGTGATAGCTCTGTGTCCGGAGGAATCAGATGAGCGACGCCGGGAGTCCCCTCGATACGGCCCGGGTTCTCGTCGTCGGTTCGACGGCCTGGACCGAGCCGTTCACGGCGGCTCTCAGCGCCGGCACCGAGGCCGCCGTTCGCACCGTCGAGACGGCATCGGACGCCCTGGATACCGTGCAACAGCGGTCTGTCGACTGTATCGTCACGGGGGAGACACTCGACGACGGGAGCGGCGTTGCGCTGGTCCGACAGCTCCGGGACTCGGCTCCGGACCTCCCAGTCGTCCTCGGAACCACGGACGGTACCGAGGCCCTGGCGAGCGAGGCAATCCAGGCTGGCGTTTCCGACTACGTCCCACTGACCGGAGCAGATGGCCTGCGGATAGACGAGTTGATCCAGCGCACCGGGAAGGCGCTCCAGTCCGCTCGGCGAGCGATCACGCAGCGGGAACGGGCACGGCAGTTCGACGCCGTTTTTCACGATACACAGACAGCCACGTGGGTTCTCGATCCGGACGGCTCGCTCGCCCGTGTGAACCAGACGGGACGGGCGATGATTGACGAGGCGGTTGACGGGGTTATCGGTGATCTGTTCTGGACGCTGCCGTGGTGGTCACAGTCCGAGGCGACCGAACGCGATATCCGGCAACTCGTGGAGGCCGCACGCGATGGGCAGTTCGGTAACGCGGTCGTTCACCGGCCGACCACGGCCACAGACCGCGTTATCGAGCTTTCGGTTCGGCCGGTCGAGAACGACTTCGGCGACGTGACCTCGATTGTGATTGAAGGGATAGACATCACGGACCAGGTCACCCTCGACCGTGACCTTCGCCAGTCCGAGGAACTCCACCGGGTCACACTCAGTAATATGACCGACACCGTCCTCATGACGAACGAGGACGGGGAATACACCTACGTCTGCCCGAACGTCCACTTCATTTTCGGCTACACCGACGACGAGATCCGCGAGCAGGAAACGATCGACACGCTTCTCGGCGAGGACCTGTTCGACCGTGCGGAGCTCGCCGAGAAGGGCGTTCTCAAGAACATCGAGTGTACTGTTACCGACAAAGCGGGCCACGAGCACACGCTGCTGGTCAACGTCCGCGAAGTCGAGATTCAGGGCGGGACGCTGCTGTACAGTTGCCGGGACATCACGAAACGGAAACAGCGCGAGGAAGCGCTGGCGACGATGCAGGAAACCGCACGGAAGTTCCTCTATACGGAGACCAATCAGGAAATCGCCCAGCACATCGTCGATGATGTGCTCAGTGTTTTCGACGTCTCCGCGAGTGCCATCTACCTGTTCGACGTCGAGACGAACGAACTCCAGCCAGTCGCACAGTCCCAGGCGATGACCGAACACCACGGTCCGCTTCCGGCCGTCCGCACGAACGACGACACACTTCCAAGCCACAGCTTCGTCAACGACGAGACACTCGTGTTCGACGACGTCCACACGTCAGACCGACTGGAAAACCGGGCCACTGACCTCCGTAGCGTCATGTTCGTTCCGCTCGGCAACCACGGCGTGTTCGTCACCGGCTCGACGGCCGTCGGGGTGTTCGACGACGTGACACAGGAGCTCACTGATCTGCTCGCAGCGACCGCCGAGGCTGCCCTCGACCGGGTCGCCCGGGAGTCTCAGCTTCGGGAACAGGACCGCGAACTCCAGCGGCAAAACGAGCAACTGACCGCCCTGAATCACATCAACAACACGATTCGGGAGATAGACCAGACGATCGTCAGCGCCGAAACGCAGGAAGAGATCAACCACACCGTCTGCGAACGGCTGACTGACACGGACCGATTCAAGTTCGCGTGGATCGGGAGCGTCGATCCGGGCGGTACCACCGTCGAACCGCGTGCGTGGGCCGGCAGCGAACAGGGGTATCTCGACAATCAGTCGATCACCGTCGCGGACTCCGAGACCGAGCCCGCGGGCCAGACGGCTGCGACCGGCGAACTGACGATGATCCCCAACGTCGCCGCCGATCTCCGGAGCGCGCCGTGGCGTTCGGACGCGCTCACGCGTGACTTCCTCTCAGTGTTGAGCATCCCGCTGGTGTACAACGATCTCAGGCACGGGATTCTCACCATCTACGCGGACACGAAAGACGCCTTCGACGAGACAACGCGTACAGTGTTGCGCGAGCTCGGCGAGACCATCGCTTCGGCACTCAGCGCCATCGAACGGAAACACGCGTTGCTCACGACCTCGGTGACCCGCGTCGAGTTCGTCATCGACGACGAGCGGTTCCTCCTGTCACGACTCGCCCGGTCGGCGGAGTGTACCCTTTCCTACGAGGGTGGCATCCAGCATGCCCCGGCTGGTGACAGCGTGTTCGTTACCGTCGAAGACGGAGACGTGCGCACGGTGGCGGCAGCTGCGGCGGACATGACGACGATAGACGACGTCACACAGATCAGTGAGGACGGCACCGAGAGCGGCGTCCTGCGACTGGAGTTGTCTCAGCCGTTCCTCGCGCTGGAACTGGCCGACCACGGGGCTATTTTTCGGGAAGCGACCGCAGACCCGGAGAGAACGACCCTTGTCGTCGATGTACCACAGAGTGTCGAGGTTCGAAACATCGCGCAATTGGTTCACAGTACGTTCTCCGGCGTCGAACTCAAGCGCAAGGAGACGCTCGAACGGGGTATCGAACACGACCGCGGTTCGGAGTTCCTCACGGATCTCACGGAGCGGCAGTTCGAGGTTATTCAGACCGCCTACTACAGCGGCTACTTCGAGTCCCCGCGCACGAAGTCCGGTGAGGACATCGCAACGATGCTTGAAATCTCTCCGCCAGCGTTCTACCAGCACGTACGGACCGTCCAGCGGAAACTGTTCACAGCACTGTTCGAAGAACGGAGTGTATCGAGTCGTGAGTCGTGAAACCGGTTTAATAATAAACCACTGTTTGTCGCTCTACCTCTTTGATTAACCTCTTAATATTCCCCTAATGTCCTTCTATTCCTTAATCGAGTACTGGCGGTCGGAAACCGCCACTCGTGAATATCCATGAGAGATGTAGAGCAAGACCACGACGAGAAGACACCGTACGAGTGCTTTGCGTGTGGCAAAGTCATCGCTGCAGAGAGCCAACCGGAGAACTGTCGGGACTGCGGCGGTGAGATGCGCAACCGACAGACGCCGCTCGAATAGCGATGGGACCGAAACTGAGCTCCGCTCCGTCGGGAGAGCCGTCGGCGTCGTCCGAACCGGAATCGGCGCTCGAAACAGCTCGTCTGCAACTCCACCGAGCCGCGAGCCATCTCGATATCGACCCGAACATCGTCGAACGACTCAGGCATCCGCAAAACGTCCACGAAGTCACCGTCCCCATCGAGCGGGACGATGGCACAGTCGACGTGTTCACCGGGTACCGAGCCCAGCACGATAGCGTCAGGGGGCCGTTCAAGGGCGGGCTTCGGTACCACCCCGAGGTGACGAGGGACGAATGCGTCGGCCTCGGAATCTGGATGACCTGGAAGTGCGCGGTGATGGACCTGCCCTTTGGGGGTGCCAAAGGCGGTATCGCCGTCAATCCGAAAACGCTGAGCGAGGACGAAAAGGAACGGCTCACCCGCCGGTTCGCACAGGAGCTCCGGGACGTTATCGGTCCGAACCGGGACATCCCCGCCCCGGATATGGGGACGGACCCACAGACGATGGCCTGGCTGATGGACGCCTACTCCATGCAAGAGGGCGAGACGACCCCAGGTGTCGTCACCGGCAAGCCGCCGGTTGTCGGCGGGAGCGAGGGGCGTGAAGACGCGCCCGGCCGGAGCGTCGCGATCATCTCACAACTCGTCTGTGAGTACTACGACCAACCGCTGGCGGAGACCACGGTCGCAGTACAGGGCTACGGGAGTGTCGGTGCGAACGCAGCACGATTGCTCGACGAACAGGGCGCGACTGTTGTCGCGATCAGCGACGTGAACGGGGCGATGTACGATCCCGCCGGAATCGTTACGGCGACAGTGCCGTCACACGACCAGGAACCGGAAGCCGTCACCGAGTACGCCGACACCGTGATTTCGAACGAGGAATTGCTGACGCTCGATGTCGACGTCCTCATCCCGGCCGCACTCGGGAACGTCATCACCGAGGCGAACGCGGACGAGATAGCCGCGGATTTCGTCGTCGAAGGGGCGAACGGCCCGACCACGTCCACCGCGGACTCGATCCTCGCCGAGCGAGATGTCGTGGTGATTCCGGACATTCTGGCGAACGCCGGGGGCGTCACGGTGAGCTACTTCGAGTGGCTACAGGACATCAACCGCCGGTCGTGGTCACTCCAGCGAGTGAACGACGAGCTCGACGAAGAGATGCGAGCGGCCTGGGACGCAGTCCGGACGGAGTTCGAAAACCGCGACATCACGTGGCGAGATGCGGCGTACATCGTCGCACTGTCCCGTATCGCAGCGGCCCACGAAGCACGTGGACTCTGGCCGTAACACTGTTTCTGCCGGTTCCATCACGGGTTCCACCGCTGTCACTGTCGGTGCCGAGAAACCGCGACTAACGCCACGCTCAGTAGTGAAATTCAAACCGTGCCCCGCCAGCAGTGCCCTCCGTCACGCGGACGCTCCAGCCGTGCGCTTTGGCGATGTCCTCCACAATCGAGAGTCCGAAGCCAGTGCCCCCTTTGGTAGACGTGACACCGTGTTCGAGCACCTCCTCACGCTTCGACGGAGGAATCCCGTCGCCGTCGTCCGCGACGTAGAACCCGACACCGCCATCTAGCTCCCCGACAGTTACAGTGACGGCTTCCCCGCCATGTTCGATAGCGTTTCTGAAGAGGTTCTCGAACAGCTGCGTCAACCGGCTGGCGTCACCGGCCACTGTCGGGACGGTGTCAGCAACCGTCAGCGTTGCTTCAGCGGTGTCGACGTACCCCCATGCTTCCGTCGTCACGGTCTCGAGGTCGATTTGCTTCGTATCCGTAACTGTGCTCTCGCCGCGCGCCAGCGTAAGGAGGTCGTCGATCAACCGCTCCATGCGGTCATGCGCCGCCTCGATCCGGTCTAGGTGACTGAGGTCGCCTGTCTCCTCGACGATGTCGAGAAACCCGATGGCGATGGACAGCGGATTCCGGAGGTCGTGGGCGACGACACTGGCAAACTCATCGAGCCGCTCGTTCTGTCGCTTTAGTTCGGTTTCCCGACTTGCCCGTGTGAATGCTGCCTCGACAGTCGCACCCAGTATCTGGAACAGGTCCATGTCCGTATCAGAGAACGTCTGTTCCTGTGACGTTCCGACGCCGATAAGCCCAAACTCGCCCAGAGGTACGAACAGGCCGCTCCTGAGTTGCGCGTCGGCCTTGCCGAGTGTCACTTCTGACTGGATGTCGTCGTATTTACGCAACTCCGACGCCTCGAACGCCTCCCACGCAAGCGCCTCTCCGGACTCCAACCGCGGGAGCTCACCGAGCAGTTCTCTCGTTGCCGCACTCGTCGCCAGCGGGACGAGCTCGTCGGCTTGGTCGGCATACTCCCAGATCCCGGTGAGTTCGAATCCCAGAGTCTCCGCGGCAGCCTCGATAGCGATGTCCCCGATCTCGTCACTCGACCGTGCACCACTGAGCCGCTGTGCGGTTTCCTGTAGTGACCGGAGCTTCGACTCTAATCGCTTCTGTTCAGTGATATCCTCCAGAACGGCCAGTATGCTCGTTATCTCCCCATCTGGAGCCGTGATCGGGGCAACCGACAGGAGCAGATCTAGTTCCTCGCCGTCTTTCGTTTCCCGCCGTATCTCCTTGCCGCGAATCGGCTCACCGCTCAGTGCGCGTTGTCGGTGGGAGGCGAACTCGGCCTGCTGCTCGTCCGGGACAATCGGATTGAACTCGCCAAGCACCTCCTCCCGCGACCAGCCGAACATGTTCTCGGCCCCGTCGTTCCAGCGGATAACGGTCCCGTCAGCGTCGATTTCCATGACGGTGAGTGGCGTCGCCTCGATAAGCGATTCCAGTCGCTTGTTCGTCGTTTTGAGTTTGCGCTCCCGCTCGACCTGCTCGGTCACGTTGCGGGCAATGCCGACGATTCGGACGATCTCGCCTTCGAGGATGACTGGCGCGAGGCTCGTGTCCCAGAACCGTGCGTCATCATCGATGTCCAACTCTTCGCGATACGAGATTGGGGCACGCTGTTCGACACAGCGAGTGTAGTTCGCTGCGAGATCAGCACCGCGGTCGTCACCGAAGACCTCCCGTGGCGTCTGGCCGCGAACTTCGTCGGTAGTGAGTCCTGTCTGTGACTCGTAGCCGGGGCTGAGTCGAGCAAACTCGAACGCTGGATCGTCACCAGTCGCGTCGACATCGAGCAGAAATATGGCGTCACCGGAGGTGTTGAGCAGTGCCTCGTACTCTTCGGCAAGCTCTTGATGTGCGCGTTCCTGGGCTTTTCGCTCCGTGATATCCTGGAACACGCCCCGCAACACAGGCTCGTCGTCCTGTGTGTCGTCGACGCGCTCCCCCCACGCCCGAACATCGCGCACGTCACCGTCAGCCCGAACGATTCGGAGATCGAGATCGTACGGTTCTCGGTCCGCAATTGCCCGCTCGACGGCCTTCGTAATCGTCTCTCTGTCGTCAGGATGGTAGAACTCGATCGCATCATCGAGAACCGGGTCGTAATCGTCGTCAACACCGTGAATCCGGCGGACTCCGTCAGACCAGTCGAGGGTGCCCGTCGACGGGAAGTACTCCCAGACACCGATGTCTGCGATGTCCTGCACGCGTTCGAACAGGAACTCTTGACGCTGGAGGTCGGCGTGGTCCTGCCCCCGCGATATCTCGGCACTTACGAGCTCCGAGAGTAGCTCGACGAACGTTCGCTCAAGTGCCCCGAAGCGAGCGACTCGCGTTGTGGGGCTTGAAAAATTGACCGTCCCGTAACGGGTCCCATCGACGACGAGTGGCACGCCGATGTACGATTCCAACTCGAACTCACGATACGCGGGATGGGTCGCTTTCCCATCGGCAACTGCGTCTGTGAACGAACAGACCGTATCGGTTCCCACGACTTCCTCGCAGTACGTCGATTCCAGGTCGAACTGATCACCGGCTTCGATTTCGGACTCCGGTGCGTGCACCGCCTTGACCGTGTAATCGTCGCCCTGAACGTGTGAGACGATTCCGATCTCGAGACCGAGCGTTCGACACCCCAGCTCAAGCAGTTCCTGAAGCCGTGTCTCGGCTGAGACATCACTCTTTGCCATGACGGTCTGGAGTTCCCGGAGTGCGTCACGCTCCCGTTCCAGCTGTCGCTTGACTTCGCTTTGTTCCGTGATGTCCCGAGCAACGACGAGCACTTGACGGCTCTCATTGCTCCGGAACGGCGTAACGCGGACGTCGAACGTCCGTTCATCGCCCTCAGTCGTGATGTCGAGTTGCAGGTCCGCATCGTACAACCCTGTGACGCCTCCGTCGCCCTCTATTTCCTCGAGCGTTGATTCGACCGCGTTTGTGAACTGCTCCGCGTCGGACGCAGAAATGCGGTCACCCACGACCGTTTCTAGCTGTTGGCCCGTTATCTGGGCTGCCCGGTCCTCGGCGATCAGCCGTTTCGAAGCCGCGTTCGCGAACTCGATCGTCCCCTCCTCGTCGAGGACGAACACGACATCGTGGATGTTTTCGAGGATCGCTTCGCTGCGCTCTAGCTCGAGTTCTCGCTCCCGTTCAACCGTGGTTTCGCGTGAAAAGACGGTGAGACCGTCATCGTCCGGGAAGACTCGCACTTCGACCCAGTAATCAAACGGCGCTCCCAGGCGCTGTTCGAACGACACCGGTTCACCGGTCTCCATCGCGGTTCGGTATTCGTCTTCGAGCACCGTTCCAACTATCGACGGGAACTCCTCCCAGAGAGTGGCACCGACGACAGCATCGGGGTCACGGTCGACGCGCTCGGCCATCTTTTCGTTTATGTACTCGATGCGCCACTCGTCGTCGACGGCATAGATCGCGTCAGTTGCGCGTTCGAGCGTCCGCTGGAACCGGTCGGACATCCGATCGGCGACCTTCTGTTTGCGTGCGGCCGCAACGAGTGTCTGGATGCGGCCTGCGAGCAACTCGAAATTATTCTGGTCCGCATGGATCGGGATGTAATCAGAGACGCCCACCTGTGTCGCTTCGCTCGCGATCCGTTCGCTTCCCCGTCCCGTGAACAGGATCGTCGGTAACTCATCCCGTTCTGACCGGAGCCGTTCCAAAAGCTCGATACCCGTGCTATCCGGCAGTGAGTAGGAAGTGACGACACAGTCGATGGCAGACGTTTCCAGCCGTTCGAGCGCAGCTTCAGCGGTTCCGACAGTCGTGACCTCGAAGTCGATATCGCTGGTCAGCAGTTTCGTCCGCGCAAGTTCGGCAAAATCGGCATCGTCGTTCACATACAGAACATGCATGCCCCCGGCAGTGCCGCCTTCTGCATGATTCATTATCACTACTACACAGCGCTGTTTTATGAATCGTTTGTGCTAATTCTTGTTCGTGATACTGCGCCGGGATTGTCGGCTTTCATCTAGGTTACAGACCAGTTAGTCATTATCGGATGCGGAGTGACCCACCGTTCCCTCTAGGATGTCGCCACAGCCGTATGCACAGCGACCAAATCACGCAAAAGGAGTCATATCTGCAGGGCCAATCAGAGTATCTGTAATTCGAGATACTTTTGTGGCAGGCGGAACTCCGTTAGCGGGGTATGAACGAGTTACGCACTGGATTGAGTTACGGCGACGTTCTCCTCGTCCCGAAGCGGTCACCGGTCGACAGTCGGAGCGACATCGATCTCTCGTCGCCCCTCACGCCGACCGTGGAACTAGATACGCCGCTCGTATCCGCCGCGATGGATACCGTCACGGAGGCAGACCTGGCAATCGAGCTTGCGCGTTCGGGCGGATTCGGGGTGCTGCACCGGTTCCTTACGCCCGAAGAACAGGCCGAGCAGGTCGAGCAGGTGAAAGCAGCGGACGAACAGGTCGGCGCAGCAGTCGGTATCAACGAGGATTACGTCGCCCGGAGCGCTGCAGTGATTGGGGCCGGTGTTGATGCGCTCGTCGTTGACGTGGCTCACGGTCACCTCGACCGGGCGCTCGACGCCGTCGAAACCCTTGCAGACGAATTTCCCGACACCGACCTTATCGCCGGCAACGTCGCGACGCCTGCGGGTGTCGAAGACCTCGCCGCTGCCGGGGCCGACTGCGTCAAAGTCGGCATCGGGCCCGGGTCCCACTGTACCACCCGGAAGGTCGCAGGTGCCGGCGTTCCCCAGCTAACCGCCGTCGATGACTGTGCCTCAGCTGCCGAGGACCTAGACGCCACTATCTGCGCAGATGGCGGGATCCGCACGTCGGGTGATGCGGTGAAAGCCCTCATGGCCGGGGCAGACACCGTGATGCTCGGGAGCCTCTTTGCCGGTACGGAGGAAGCCCCCGGTGCAGTCGTCGAAGTCGATGGCACGCGGTACAAGCGGTCACGAGGGATGGCGACCACCGCCGCGGCCGAGGACCGTGCTGACAAACAGAACAACGTCAGCGCCGACGAGGGGGTCGAAGCACTGACCCCGTACAAAGGCTCTGTCACTGCCGTGGCCGAGGAGTTCTGTGCCGGCATCCGTTCCGGGCTCTCCTACTGTGGCGGGCACACCATCGCTGCGGCCCGCGACAAGGCGGAGTTCATCCGTGTCGCCCAGAGTGCGAAAGAACGCGAGGGGTTCCACACGGACCACGACTGGGAAGGCGTCAACGTGGAGAGTGAGGCGACGCAGGTTCGCGACGCCGGCACCGAGGCACCTGTCGATAGCGACGACTGAACAGGGTATCAGGCTGGCCCGCGCGTGCTTGGAAGCTTACTCTGTATCGCGTTCGAGTGTCGCCCGTCGCTGTTCGTATTCTTCATCCGTCAGCTCCCCGCGAGCGTAGGCGAGCCGGAGTTCTTGGAACGCTTGATCCGAGTCACTGTCACTGCCGACTACGGCCCTGTAAACGAGGTAGCCACCGGCGACGATGGCAGCCAGGAACAGGAGCTGCATCACGATTCCGACGACGAACATCCAGCCCGGCATCGTTCCGGCGCCCCACATTCCACTGCCCCACATACCGCCCATCATCGGCCCGAATCCCATCATCCCGAAGCCCATGAAGACCATCGGAAAGATGACGAAGGCACCGATGATGAGGAGGAGGATCGTGACCAGTCGAGTGTCGTCCGTAGTTTCAGGCATATGTGTTCACTCCGTGAGTCCGCCTCTAGTGTCATCTACGTAGACATAGTTCAATGCGATTGCGGCTTATAATCATATGAGTACGGCCCATCATATTTTGTTTCCACAGTTGAGGACGGCTCTGGAGAGTAGTATCTTAAGAGCAACTCCAAGGGACGACACCTACGATAGGACAGTCATGTTCCAGATGACCGGAACAAATGCTGTTCCAGCAGATGCATCACACTCCCGATCACCAGTCACAATCACGATCATCACTGTGTGAGCGCACCTTCGAATCGAAGTCCCGACGGTGACTACCCCAGAGCGAAGCGATCATTGAACAGGGCCCGATACCGTATGGATCCCAACACCAGGGCTGACGGGAGCATCGAAAGCGGAACGATGGACTCCGGGATTTGGTCTGCCCCTGGTGGACGGCCGAAACGGTAGCCGGGTTGGCGGACTCCCCTTCGCTGGCGGGGCACTCAGAATACTGAGGCTGGTGGGCGGACTCCTCTACAGATGAGCACGACGGGTGCCTCGGGGCGTTTCACTCCGATAGGGCGTGCCGGAAGGAGCGTTGATACGGGTGACTCCCGAATAAGAGAGATAGTCTCAGACTTAGATGAGATAGCATCTAATTTTCGAACAAGAAGGTATTTGATGTGGAACTATACGATCCGATAGTTTTCTTTGCCGAGATGAGAATAGCCGCTGACGGACTGGATATGTTTGCTTTTCAAAAGCCAGTATCGGTAACTTTCGAGATGTTTCCACCGATATCAAAGATTGAGACGTCGTGATTCGACACCATCGTGTCCGGAGTTCTGTACGCTCTCGATAATACATCCAGAAGATTATGAACTGTCGGTTGTAACACCACCATGTCCGCTGTTCTACGTCCTGAAAACCGCTCTACTTCAATCGGTTTCGACACCACCATGTCCGCAGTTCCTATGTAGACTGGAAGTCCGAGAGCGTCGCTTCGCTGTCAACGAGATTAGTGACAGATTTGTGAATACCCACATCGTCGACAGTCTTCTCAAGCGCTGCGAGGATCATCTCGGGGTCCATTTCGAGCGAGTACTCACGATAGGTGCCCCCGCGACGTCCCTCGTTCCGTTCGATGGCCGAAATAATGCCCAACATCGACAGTTCACCGAGATGGTCACGCATCCGGCGTGGGACAAGCGGATCAATCCCTGCCTTCTCGGCGAAGTTCGTGTATCGGGGCCTGATATCTCGTGTCCGGGCTGGCGTCTTCCCTTCCTGATCGAGTGTAACCATCGCGTACACGACGAGATGACCGTGTTGAGTAAGTCCGGAAATACCCTCTTGAATCCGGCCCCGTTCCAGGACATCGCGGGCTTCTCGAACGAGGTTTTCCGAAATCGTGTCCGTGTCTTTGTCACGAGCCAGGTCCCCCGTTTTCATTAGGAGGTCGAGTGACTGCCGTGCGTCACCAGCATCTTTGGCACCATAGGCGGCGCATAGCTCGATGACACCGTCTTCGAGTACGCCGTCGTGGAACGCTACATCAGCACGCTGTTGCAGGATTTGGATCAGTTCTTTCGCATCGTATGCGGGGAACTGGATTTCCTCCTCACAGAGTGAACTCTTGACCTTCGGGGAGAGATCATCGCGAAAAGAAAAGTCGTTCGAGATGCCGATAATCCCGATCTTTGCGGAACTCAGGTTGTCGTTGGCTCGCGCACGCGGGAGTTGATAGAGAATACTATCGTCTTCAATATGATCGACCTCGTCGAGAACAATATAGATGGTTCCACCACAGGAGTCGAGTTCGGTCCACAGCATGTCGTACACCGTTGCGCGAGGGTACCCCGTCGTACTGATCTGGCTCGTCTCGTCCCTGAATTCGTTGACGAGACGGGTGGCGATTTGGTAACTGCTGGAGAGGCCGTCACAGTTTAACATCTTCACCGTGAGGTCGATATCCTCGTATTTCGCTGCGTCTTCCTCGAGATGGTCGATCAGGTACCGCGTGCCAGCGGTTTTTCCGACCCCCGTTTTACCGTATAAGAAGATATTGTTGGGCTGTTCACCGTTAATGACAGGTTGGAGGGCAGCTCGATACCGATTAAGCTCAGTGTCACGTCCGACGAGATTCTCTGGTTGATAATCCTCCCGAAGGGCATCCCGGTCCAAGTAAATCTCGGTGTCGCGTTCAAACATCCCCATAGTCGTTACCTGACGTATTGGAAGGAATCCATATAAAACCACCCCTGTCCGCAGTGTCCGGAGTGTCCGCTGTTCTCCGGCTTATAAAAGAATGGGGGGACCCTCCCACCCCACTATGTCCGGAGTAACTAGAATATAGTGGGAGGGGGTGGATTAGAGGAACTATAAATTATGGAAAAGTTTATAATAACCCGCTGAGAGCTAGACCGTAATGCAACTTACCAAGCGTAGAATGATACGCTACAGCAGTATCTAATAGTATATCTAGATCAGACGGGCCGCTCTTCCCGTCGAATCTTGCCGCCATCCTATCCCTCCCCGACTCTTTGCGAAGAACAGCGGACAAAGTGGGGTGGGAGTGTTCTCTCTTCCTCAATTAGCAATTCCGCCCCCTCAGTCGTTTTGTGGCTGATTTTCTGATTTTTGGTGTCCATTCACACACCGTGATGTCCGCTGTTCCGGAACGGGAGACAAAAACAGCGGACATTGTGGTGTGGCCGAATCGAAATAACACCACCATGTCCGCAGTAATCGACTTATGATTTCTCAAGCCCTGTTAGAACAGCGGACATCGTGGTGTTCCTCCTCGAAGCTCGGTCCAACTCGCTGTCAGACGCCACCATGTCCGCAGTAACAGGGGATTAGAACCCCTCTATCTCTGTGTTACTGCAGACATCGTGGTGTCCGCAGTGGCCCGTAGAGCAATCTTCATATCTGTATTTCTGCCATCGTTGTACTATGCCTCTTGATGCTGAATTACTCAACGTCTCGTACGGTCTGCTCATCGACTCAAAAGTTACACCAAACGACTCCAGTTAGCAATTTTCCGCAGATAGTCTGACAATGCTGTAATCTCAACAGACAGTTTCTTTCCGCTTCTACCGTAGGAACCCTTCTGAGAGCTGTTACCCTTCCACAATTATCCCGGCAACACGGTCGCGGTCGAAGAGCTGCTCATCCGATGGAATCTCTGGATAGTGGTCCCCGCTCTCGTAGGTCGGCCACTCGCCGAAGATATCCGGGTACAACTGTTTCGCAGTCATTTCGATCTGGAAGAGATTCATAATCGGCCCGTGATACCGCATTCCATGTGCGTACACGCGGTCGTTTTTGACTGCCGAGAGCTCTTGCCCAACGCTGTGGGACGCGAGGTTCTCCCGGACGTTGCCCATGTCGTAGCGCGGTGTCATTCCCCAGAGGTGGAGGATTACGTCAGGGTCCGCTTCCAGCATCGCTTCGTAGCCCACTGAACCCCAGAGACCGTCCCACGTTTCATCCCCGAAGGCGTCGTTGGCGGCGAGCGGCCGGGTATCGGCAAGCCAGAACCCCAGTCGATTCAGGTGGTAGGTCCAAAACTGACCGTCCCCCAGCGTAACTCGAACGGCGGTCGGACGCTCCTCTTTCGGCGGGAGGTTCGTCTGGATGGTGTTGATGAGTTCGTCGTGAACAGTTTTGAGTTGCTCGTAGCGCTCTCGCTCCTGAAACACTGTGGCAACACGACCGAAAAGCTCCCATAGTGTGTAATATTGGTAGTTCTGGCTGTAGGGTTCCTGTGGCTCACCGTGTGTCCCACTGTAGAAGTTTCCGAAGAAAGGGCCGACGTTGTTGGTAATTTCCTTGATGTCGTTCACGTCCCAGTTCTCCTGGGTGATCGCCCAGGCGGGGTCGAGGAAATGGACGTCGCTGCCTAGGCTGTAGAAGAACTCCTTGCTGAAATTATCGTAGGGGTTTGGAAGGTCTTCCCAATCAAAAGAGACGCCAGAAAGTCGTTCGTAGTAGTGGTTCATCGATGGCCCAGCCATATCTGGCACGAACATCGAGTTGATCGCGTCACCGTGGTTAAGTGAAACTAACATATCTGCATACTGATTGTACATCGTGAAGACGTTCTCCGGCACGGAGTTGAATTCGATCTCACCGACAGGAGAAAGCGAGGCAGTGTAGGAGCCGTCATCTGTTGGCATCGAAGTGCCTGTTCCTCCGGCACTCGATGTCCCTGTACTGGGTGGTTCACCACTGTTACTGGAGCAGCCAGCAATGATTGATGTGCCGAGCAGTACACCACTGCCAGCAAGGTAGTCCCGTCGTGTGAGACTTTCTGCATCACCTGTCTCGTCCATAATTTAGGTAGGCCTAATCTGTCGTATATGGCTTTCGGACTTACCGGACAGCGACGGGCTGCGTTTGCTGGTAGACTTCTTCACGGACTCTGCACTACTCACCTTACCAGGCATAGCCGTTCCCTGAGAAGTGCACTCTCCAGAGGATTCCAAACTGTCGCTTCCCATTTGCTCACAGCATAGCACGGAACACGACGACGGCCCCGACACCGGTGACCAGTGCCAAGAAGATATTTCCCGTCCGCCAGGCGACGACAGCGACTACACTCCCAGCAAGCCATTCTGGGGGGCCGCCGGTAGCCAGTTCCGGCCCGAGAACGGCAACGACAATCGCGCCCGGCAGCATCTCCAAGGCGGCCTCGACACGGTCGTTGACTCCGAAACGTGTTAGCAGCCACAGTCCACCGGCCTTCGTGAGATAGGTCGCAGCAGCCATCGCGGCGATAACCGCGACAACTGTTGGCTTAAGCGCGAGTGGGTCAGTCACGACGGACCACCTCAACGACGGCGGCAGCGACTCCACCGGCGATGACGTGCCACTGGCCGGCCAGGACCTGTGCAGTGACCAGCGCCGTCACCAGCGCGACTGCCCAAGGGACGGCCGTCGACGCCTCATCCCAGAGTTCGACCGCGAGCGCGACGAACGTCGCGACGAGGACGAAATCCAGTCCGAACGTGGCGGGATCGTCTATCACGCCACCGACGGCGACACCGATGACTGACGAGGCGACCCAGAACAGCCAGATAGCGAGGCCGCTACCGAGTAGAAACGCGCCCCGTCGACTCCCGGACGTGAGGTCCCGCATCGTCAGCGCCCAGTTCTCATCGGCCATGAAAAACAGGCTGCCGTAGGTCCGTGTTGCCGACAGATGCTTGAACCACGGCCGGAGGGCTGCGCCCATCAGCGAGTACCGCAGATTCACCGCAAAGACTGCGAGTACAACCGTCGCGGCTGGAACGGGGTCAGCCCACAATTCGACGGCAATAATCTGGGAAGCGCCGGCCAGGACAGTCGCGCTCATCAGCGCCACCTCCACGATACTCAGGCCGGCCCGGTCGGCGAGAACGCCGAAGGCGATCCCGTAGCCGGCGACGCCGAGCGCCACCGGGACACAGGTCACGAATCCGGCACGTATCCCGTCCCGGTCGAACGTCACCGCACTCGGAGCGGTGTCGTCTATCGAGGTCTCTGTCTCATCGGTGACGCTATCCGTTGACTGCTCCGTTTCGGGAAGCTCGTCGGTGGTGGGCATTTCGGTACTGTCACTCCAGTATGGCGGCACCATGACACCGTCGTTCCGGGTGCCGTCACCTGATTCGAAACGAGTATCAGACTAAACGCTGTTGGAACCGTGCTCCGTCAGTAGCCGGTTCCGAGATAGGTATGGACGGCGTTGTTCTCTTCGAGTTCGTCGACGAGTGCGATGGCGAAATCTTCCATCGAGATGTAGCTGTCCCCTTCCTCGTCGGTCACGAGCTCACGTTCGGCAGTCCGGTACGAACCGGTACGCTCCCCGGGTTCGATCAGTGCGGCAGGCGCGACGTAGGTCCACTCCAGGTCGTCGGCCTCGGTGAGAATGTCGTAGGCCTCGATAGCAGCGCGGGCGACCGGCTCCCACTCCTCTGGGAAGTCATCTGTATCGATGAGAAGCGTTTCCGGACCAACCCTGAGTCCGCCAGCCCCTCCGGTCCAGACGAGTCGGTCGACATCAGCACGGCGGAGTCCGTCGATGACTGCCGAAATCATTCCCGTGAGAATTTCGGCCGGTTCATCATCGCTCGGTCCGAGCACCGATACCACGGCGTCGTGACCTGTCGCAAGCCTCGCGATGTCGTCGGGGTTGGTCGCATCTCCCGAAACGGCGACGAACTCGTCATCATCAATCCCATTGCCTGCTCCGCTCCGAGAGGTTCCCGTGACGGCGTGACCGCGGTTGAGAAGTTCTGTTACAGTTCTCTGCCCGATTCGTCCGCTCGCACCGAGTAGTAGTACGTTCATTGTGTTGAGTCGTGGATGATTGCGATACGATACAGAGACATGTGTCCGAAACACCGGTCACATGATCTTACCTGGTGTTGGAACATGAGCCTAATATAAGTCAGCGAACGTAGCCTTGACCAGGTAACACCGATGTCATCGAACGATACCCTCGAAACAAAATACAGTGACTGCCCGGTAATCCAAGCGCTTGAAGAGATCGGGTCCCGCTGGCGCATGACTGTAATCCACGTTCTCAGGGAGGGTGAGCTTCGATTTAACGAACTCAAGCGTGCAACGAATGCGAACTCGCAAACGCTGTCTCGCGTGCTCGATGACTTGGAAGAAAACGAATACGTTGAACGTCGAGTCGCTGAGGGAAGTCCAGTTGCGGTTTATTACTCACTGACGCCGAAGGGCGATGAACTCCTCTCGGCATTCGATGAAATCCACGAATGGGGTGAGAAGTGGATCTCTGACGATAATTGAGCATCAGGGATTCGGATCCGGACGTCGAACCACTGGCCGAGGCAGTACTGCTGTGAATGCTGAATCACTCTTTTTTTGACGGAAATTCAAGGATCAGCCTCTCGATACAATTTAGTCCCTCCATTATCCATTGTAACCAGGCATACTCTACAACATTATAGGCCACAATTAGCAGTAGTGCAGACAATAACCTAGGATATGGATGTATTTAGGGCTAAGTTTACACAGAAGAGCCATATCTGCTTATGTTCTTAGCCATATAAATATAAATAGGGAAAAACCCAATAGAAATCCACTCGATGAAATTAAACATCCGCAAAAATAGCATATCTCCGAAATTGCATAGGTAATGGATATCTGCGATAGCAAAATAGAGAATAGTTGTATCAAATACAAACCTCTGACGCCTACGGCCTTTGAGGGTCCGTAGACTCTACCAGTGCTGACTATATAACAGCAGTACAGATGTTATAACATCTCCCGCCTTCTGTCCTGGATCTCAGCCTTTTTAAACAATAACCGGTGTGATGCTCTGAAAATCTTCGCCACGGTCCAGCAACTGCATTGGGTATCAAACCAGAACACCAATTCCGTATTGATGAACGGAGCCGGGTCGTTCATCCGGGAAACCCATTCGAGATATTCCAGTGTTCCCTGTTTATCGGCCTCACAGATGAGTTACAACAGAGCACCCTGACAGTAGCAGAAGTAGACCTATTCAAACGTGACCTCTGACTTCACGACACGCTGGACATAAAATTACGATTTGGGTCAATTTTGTTCACCCATCTTGAATATCGGACTGCGGTAGCGCTGTCTTCAACCGTGGCCGGAATAACATGACAGCCGTTCTTTACTCCGGAGCGAGTTTCAAAACGACGAGCCAGGATAGGGTCAGACGAATCCGACCGATTCAGTTATAGTTCGACGACGTCGCCGCTTTCGGCGGCTTCGTGAATCGCTCGGATGATCCGCATATCCTGGAGACCGTGGCGGCCATCCGGAGCGATCTCGGCACCAGTCAGGACGCGGTCGGCGAAGTAGTCGAACTCCTCTCGCATCTCGTCCTCCGCATCGAAGCTCTCGTGTTCGACAGTTACTGTGGTCTCGTTGCGGGACAGGTGGAGTTTCGCCTTTCCGTGGAACGCTGGGCGGAGTTCGATCTGTCCGTCTGTACCCGTTATCTTCAGTTGCGTGTCGTCGTGAGCGTTCTGGCTGTCGGTCGTGACCATCTTGACACCGCCTTCCAGCGCAAGCAGCGCCCCTGAGCGTTCATCAGGCACGTCTTCGAAGGCATCCGCATGAGAGCTCATCTGTGACTGCACCACCTGTGGTTCCCGGTCGAGGAGGAACCGAGTCGTGTTGATAGAGTAAATTCCCAGGTCCATCACGGAGGTGCCATAGCCCGACAGGTCCGGGTCGAGCCGCCACTGGTCCGTGTTCGGATTCATTTCAAGCAATGGCTGGCTGTTATTGCCGTACACTGATACTGGCTCGCCGATGAACCCGTCTTCGATGAGTTCCTTTGCGCGCCTGACGGCCGGGTCAGTCTGCATCCGGTAGGCAATCATCAGCGGAACGTCGGCGTCCTCACAGGTCTCCACCATCTCCCGAGCTCGTTCAACTGTTGACTCCATCGGCTTCTCGCACAGAATAGCTTTGTCTAACTCCGCGGCCGTCTCGGCGTATTCCAGATGGAAGGCGTTCGGCGTCCCGATGTAAATGGCATCGTACGCGTCGGCCGCCTTCCCCTCGTGGAACTCCTCGTAACTGATCCCGTTGTCGACACCGTTCTCGTTGGCGAGTCGTTCTGCTTTTTGTGTGGAACTACTGACGAACGTCGTGACGTCACCCAAATCAGAGTCCTGAATCGCGGGGAGTGCCAGATCGATCGTCCACCAGCCGAGGCCTAACAGTGCGTACCGAACGGTTCCGTCTGTGGTCGTTTGCCAGTCACGCTCCTCGTAGGTGTCAATCCATTCTTTCATACAAACCTGTTTTAAGCGCTGGCGCTAAAACCTTCGGATTCTGGACACACAAATACCATGTCAGTGGTAGCGACACATAGAATTCTGCAACTACTCCGTAACATGCTGACTGGTTCTCGATGGTGGAGTTTGATATCGCTAGGCGTTGGTCGGTTTCACGACTGAGCTGGAAGTAACCGAAACAAGTCAGGTCAAGTAAATCACCGTTCTGACTGCTGTAGTCGCGTTATAATCGTCCTTCTTTTTCAATTGAGTGCTATTATCACTGTTCTTGCTATGGAAAAATACAGCGAAATTCTCACTCGAGTGCTCTTGTTCAGCCAGTTAATATAGAATTATCCAAGTAGGTATATCCTAATAGACATGAATCCGTACGAACCGTCAGTAAGTTGTCGACTCCATGACGATATTCTATAATTCTAAGAAAGAATTTGAGAGATATTGACACTTGTGCAAATTGTCCATGATATTACTTTTGAAGTCGAATCCCATGAAGTCGAGGCTCGATTCCAAGCACAGGAATAATTGTTTTAGAGGCACCCTCCTGGCGCTATTGACGATTACCGAATCCGTCTCCCACTTCTTATATACAATACTTTCGGGCCATGGCCATTGAATACATATAAGTATAGACTCTGTATGTCGATTGCCGCACAGCCGTAGCAGGTCTATACTCATCTTTCGGGGAAACGCACCATACCTCACTGGTATATCTTACCGGGGCCACAGCGCATGAGAAACAATGCAAATCGGACGTTGATCTCGGGAGGAACTGTTGTTACGCCTACTACTGAAATAGAGAACGGGACAGTAGCGTTCTCCGACGGAAAAATAGTCTCAGTGGAAACGGAACCTCACGACTCCCCAGATGTCGATGCCTCGGAGAAATATGTCCTTCCTGGATTTGTTGACCTCCACGGTGATGACATCGAACGACACCTCTTTCCGAGAGCAGGGGAGCGCGTCGACACAACCGTCGCCCTGGATCGGTGTGACATTGCCAATGCCAGCGCGGGAATCACGACAAAGTACCATGCCATTGCGTTCGAAGACGTCCCAGATGATAATCGAAGCATCGAATTAGCCGGTCTCCTCGCTGAGCGTATCCGGGATTTCAACCGCGACACCGGTGCCCGAGTCGACAACAGACTCCACATGCGATGTGAACTCACCAACGAGGAGGCAGTTGAAGCCGTCTCGCAAGAGATTAAATCCGGTGGAGACCTCGTTTCCCTTGTTTCACATATCCCTGGAGCGGGCCAGTTTGCTGGCGAAAACACACTTGCACAGCGGTACGACCTCAGCAGTGAGGTCTCAGAGGCAAACCTACAGACGCTCCACACGCGCCGGAACGATGTCTCCGAAGCGGAGACCAGGTCGCGCGCGCGTCAGATAACAAAACTAGCGAGTGATCGAAACATTCCCGTTGCCTCACACGACGATGAAACTGTTTCGGGTGTGGACAATGCAGCTGCGATCGGGGTCGATATCAGCGAGTATCCGCTCTCCCAACGTGCTGCCCAGCGCGCAACCGACCTAAACTTGGCCGTTGCGATGGGTGCGCCGAACGTGGTTCGTGGGGGAAGCCTCTGGGATGGGCCCGATGCGGCTCAGGCAATCAGGGACGGTATTGTCGACATCCTCTGTAGTGACTTCCGTCCGCAATCTCTGCTTAGCTCTGTTTTTCTCGAAAACGGGGAACCACTCAAAGACCGGATATTGCGTGTTTCCACTGCACCGGCCGCTGTTGCCGGCCTATACGATCGTGGTCGATTAGAGCGGGGTGCAAGGGCTGATATCATTATCGTGGATCCGGATCCGGTTCCATCGATAGCGCGAACATATGTTGCCGGCGACGAAGTCTATCGCTCGGCATAGCAGTATTCGTGATGTACACTGCGTGAAAATTGTGCGTGGAACGGGCCTCCCTATCTGGCTACTCGCTGTCCGGCTCTTCCCGCTCGACTGACCAGTGGTACACAGAGCACGCGCCTGCAACACCCACTACCAGGGCGAACAAACCTAACATGATGCTGCTGGAAAGTGAGAGGGCGATAGAGGCGGCGAGGACTATCCCACCCAGCACGGAAACGGCTGCGTAGTACTGATACCACTGTCGATCTTGCTCCTCTTCAGAGCGGTCGAGGTACTTTTCGAAGTCATCGGCCTTTTCAGTAAGGGTGATATGCCCACGGTCTTGGTTGAAATCGACGACGCCGATGTCGTCCATCTTCGGGAGATGGCACTGGTACAGCCCTACGTACACGCGCTTGCGCTCACTAGAAGTCAAAGCATCAGTTGTGGTATCGTTTTCGATGGCCGCAACGTGTTCCGCGAGCTCTCCAAGAGAGACTTGTTCGTCTCGTTCTCGAAGAAAGTGGAGGACTTCTCTACGGCGGCTGTTTTTCAATATTTCAAAAATAACGTCTAGAGACGCACTGGAACCGTCCTGCTCCTGTGATGCCACCTGATCAGCACTGTTCTCCTTCCCCTCTGGGGCTGGTACGGATTCGTCGCTTAGTTTATTGTTCGGTTCTGCTTTCGTTTGTGCGGTGTCTTTGACTCCCATATTTACCCACTTCCTGTGTGCTGCGACATCGTTTATCCGTCTGGAATCGCGTTCACACAGCCCCCCGGCTGTATCGACGGAGCGTTACGCTGTCAGCCAGCATTTCAATTCAACATCACCTTGGCACTTAATACTTTGTTATGTAACTGGTTAGGTAATTTTTCTTTGATTACCGCTGTCGGTAGTGGGTAATTGCTTCGGTATTCTGGGAGTAACGGCGCTCTTCGAATCGTTCCCTGGCGATTCACATTGGAAAAATTGCTTCGGTATTAGCGAGATACGACAAATGCGTAGAATACCTGCTGTGAGCACTGAAACGCAGCAATGGTCAGATCATACGTAGTTGGTCTGCTTAGAACTATGCAGGATAAATCATAACGTACATTCCCCGTTCCTGGCCACCGTTCGAGTAATGTAATCTTATGAGTATCAATCGCACGGACATCCGCTAACCCGGATCTGATTCAGTGTGTCTGTGTGTCGAATAGCCGATGGCTCTCGAGAGTCGTCAGGGACAGGAATTTATCGGTGTTCGTAGCTATGCTGCTGATTAGTTGTTCATGACGATTGAGTCAGTGGATGGAACGTCCGGCGGTGCGATTCTCGTAGAGAAGCGATATTACTCACCTTATACTCAGTATGCGGGGTAGTCAACTGGAATGATGTATGGCTACGAAGCGAGACCAAGCGACACGAGCGAAACAATTAACCACAGGCACATGGAACATCATTGTACACGAGTCTCTGTCCAAAGAAGGTAGCTGGTACACTCGTGCATACGAATAGATACGATGGCAGACTTTGATCAGTGGGACGAGGTGAGCTACGTTATCAGTTCACGGTATCGAGTCGAGACTCTCCGCCGATTGTCAGAAGGGCCTGCGACACCGTCGTTGATCGCGGACGACAGGGAAATGAGCATCGCTCACGTTTCACGCGCGTTGCAGGAGCTTCGTGAATCGGAGCTCGTTGACCTACTCGTTTCAGAAGACCGGAAGAAAGGCCGCGTATACGACATCACCGAGAAGGGTGTCGATATTTGGGAAACCATCGAACGGAAGAACATGGCGTAACTGTCCCGGCCCGATATCGGACTGATAGAAGCTTGCTTGGCGTAGGCGCGTCGACTTAGAACCATTTGTCTTTTTGTTTTTAATCCTGACATTGAGTTCGTAACCGCAAATAGCTCCCTCTCCCCCGCATTGGACTGTCGCATTAATCCCGATATGGACTGCGGCTTGGTGGGTATTGTGCCTACGAACTTAGTTAATACAACCTGTTCGAATCGACAATCAATTATTAGTGCCGAATCGCTATGATAACCACTTGTGGCTTCCGCTCTGGGGGACATATCTGGGGGTAAACGAACACTACTCATTTCGGGACAGTGGCCGTTGGAATGCACTCAGGGTCATTTGCCGCAGAGAGTCTCTACTATCAGGTATACTAGTCGTAACAATAGTGGTTTGTAACTTACCTGCGTACGCATGTTGTCCATAGGCTACGGAAAATTACTGGTTGGGTGTGTCGCCGGGCTGTTAGTCCTTGGAGGCGCTACGATGGGGCTCGGAATCGGTGGTGTCGCTGACGTGCCGACGGATTCGGACACCACTGTGGGTGAAGGTGAGTTGGAGATGCATACAGTGCACACTCCAACCGAAATTCGGCCGGATGAACCCTTGCAAGTCCAGATTCGAATCACAAATACGGGGTCAAGTACAGTAACGCAACAAGTAGCGCTACGATTGAGCGAGGACGGGGATGGACAATCTCCCGAAACAGTAGCGACAAAACAAGTCCAGGTTTCGCCAACTGAACCGACGAACGTAACGCTCGTTGCCGAGCACGAACAAATCAGCTCCGGTGACTACTCGTATGCCGTCACCGTTGGTGAATCGTCGTCCCCAGAGATGACTGTGAGTGTGGCTATCCTCACCCCTCCCACGTTTGCACTCACCGATACAACTGAAAACGCTACCGTCGTTCGCGGAACGAACACCTCGATCCGAGCGAACCTGACAAATGTCGGTGCGTATCGCGGGATCCAGACGGTTCGATTCGCCGTTGATACGGACCAAAACGGACAGTACTCCGATACCGAAACTCTAAACCAGAGGGTGTTATCGGTTGCCGGCGGCCAGAGTCAGGTGAGCACGGCGACCGTTCGCACTGCCGATCTGGAACCTGGACGGTATCAATACAAGATCGCCACGGAAAACACAACAACGACCGGCACACTAGTTGTCCAGCAACCGGCGACATTCCAGGTCCAGAACACGACCGCACCCGCCAACGTCACAAACGGAGAGACTGCGAACGTCTCCGCGGTCCTCAAGAACGTCGGTGACGTGGACGGCACTGACAACGTCACGCTCAGCAGTGACTCCACAAACACCACCTATTCGCGTTCCATTTCACTCGCTGCCAACGAAACTACAACGGTGTCTATTGGAGTGAATACGACGAATTTGAGCCGCGGTACACACAACTACTCGTTTGGAACCGCTGCCGACACACACATCGTCTCGACGACGGTACAGGACAGCCATTTCGAGGTGTCCGGTTTGGTCGGACCGAATGTCCTGTACGTCGGTGATACGGCTGTGTTCTCCGCAAAAGTCACGAACACCGGTGAAATCACTGGAACCCAAACGGTCCAGCACCGCATTGACAGTGACGACGATGACCGACCCGAAGCCTATGGAGTCGACAGAAACGTGACGCTTGCACCCGGCGAGTCGACTCGTGTTCGGTTCGACATTGAATACACGGTGACCGATTCGACGGATTATCCCGTCGAACCACTGAGCCTGCAGACGTACGTCTATGGAATCTATTCAAAAGACGCACGGGCATCAACCGCCATGTCGGTCAAGCCGTCATGGGCCAAAGACGACGGTAGCGGCTCCAGCGGCTCCAGCGAGGGGACCAGTGTCTCTGACGGTGAGCGCGCTTCACTCGATGAAATAACCCAAGACAAGTACGGACTCTACTACAATGAGGTCAGCAGCGAGACGAAGCGCCAGGTCGAAGAGATTCACGAGCGCCAACCGTTCGCGGACGGCCTTGCAGCCGCAGAGGTGCGAACGCGTGAGGAGATCGCCCGTCAAGAGTACGGTGCCGATGTGAAAGCCGGCGAGAACTTTGACTTCACCGGTCTGGATATTGAAGTCCAGCAGAAGGTCGAAGCGGACTTCGATTCGCAGTTCCAGACGGAGTCTGGTGATCGGATCGAGTCCTGGGACGAACTCGCTCGCGACACCTACGGGACGTCGTACGAGAACCTCACCGCTAGTCGCCAAGCAGACATCAAGACGACGTATCAAGAACAGTTCGACTGAGTGCGGGCATTCGTTACGTCGCTCCTTCTCAGGCTCAAACTACAGTTCTCTCGATTCTGTTCACAATCCAGAAAAACGACGTGGCGGTGCTTCACAGTTGTCAGACAATCGCTGAACTGCAAGCAGAGCATAGCGTTATGTAGAAATTACTTTTATTTATGGGACAGAGAACGTTGGCCATGGACGGGTTGTCTGGATTCATAGGACGAGTTGCTGATCTGATCGCGGTCGCAATCTTCGCAGTGCTGGCCCTTGCTGTGACAATCTTGTGGACTGCTGGGGTCCTGCAAGCCGTAATCGTAATCCCGTTTCTGTTGCTTATCCCGGGATACGCCGTCGTCTCAGCACTGTTCCCACAGCAGGCCGGACCATTCGACCTGGAGATCCCATCGTTTTTTGAGCAGGCTTTTCTGGCCGTTACAACGAGCATCGCACTCGCAATATTGGTTGGTATCAACCTTGAATTCACCCAGTGGCTGATACGTCCACAACCGGTTGTTACCGTCCTTACTGCGATATCACTCGTCTCAGTAGCTATTGCGGGCTATCGCCGCTGGCAAATCGGCGACCCCTCATACTCCTTCGATAACGACTCAGGACTCCGCGGACCGGACGCAAAGTCTGGGGGGACCGGCACACGGTTGGCCTCCCTTGCAGTCGTCGTTGCCGTACTGACCGCAGTCCTGAGTGTGGGCGTCGTCGCGATGGATCCTCCTCGCGGCGAAAAATACACCGAATTCGGACTGCTGACAGAATTGGACGACGGTTCGCTCGTGGCAGACGAGTATCCCGAAGAGATAACCCTCGGCGAGAGCGAAGACCTCTACTTCACCGTCACGAATCAGGAGAAACAGCTCGTCGAGTACACGGTCGTCGTAACACTCAGCGACCTGAACGAGGACGGCGAGCCTATTAAACGAGCGGAACTGAATACGTATCGTAACAGTGTTGCCGCCGGCGAAACCTGGCAGCGTGAACATAGCGTCCGCCCCGTTATCGAGGGCGAAAACCTCCGCTTGACCTACCTCCTGTACAAGTCGACGAAGCCGGCCCAGCCGACTGCGGAGAATAGCTACCGGAATCTCCACATCTGGATCGATGTGACCGCGAACTAGTCGTGTCGCGGTCGGGCCCACAGGTTGGTCGCTGGTCGGACCTCACATCAAAAATCTGCCGGTGGCCGGTCCCAAGCGGGAAGAGTAGGGGCACCGAGAGCGGAGCGATGCTGGGTGCATGAGGCACAACCCGAAATCAGCGGTCTGCCAGTACCGTCTGGATAACCTGCTCGTATGTGTCTCCCACAGCCGTGGGCGAGAAATCTTCCGCGCGCTTGAGCAACGCCGCCTCATCAACTGGATCGGTCAGTTCTGACATTGCCGCGTCGGCGAGCTCCTGTGGTTTACCGACGGGAGCGAGTGAGCCGTACTCCCCGCCGGCGAGTATCTCGCTCGGGCCGCTCGGACAGTCAGTGGACGCTACAGGACATCCACACGACAGCGCCTCGATGAGCACTGTGGGCAGCCCTTCGTACTGTGACGAGAGCATGAACACGTCGGCACCACCCATGTATCCGTACGGATTGTCGACGTAGCCCGGGAAGGAGACGACGTCTTCGAGCCCCTCCTGCTCCGCGATGAACCGGAGTTCCTCTCGCTTCGAGCCCTTCCCGGCGATGATACCGCGCGCGCTCGGTATCGTCTCGTTGATCTGCTTGAACGCCGCGAGCCACGTCTCGAGGTCCTTCTGATCCTCATGCCGGCCGACGTAGAGAACCACTTCGTGGTCGGGCGAGGAGATCCACGGGTGGTCGACCGGCTCAGTCGACCGGTCGTTGATCGAGCCGACGTCGATGGGGTTGTGTGTGACGGTTACTCGGTCGGAATCGAGGGGCGTCGACGCGACGACGCTGTCGGCCACGCCCTGAGAGACAGCGAGCACCCGCTCGATGTCTCTGTAGAGCAGGCCTGCGACCTTGCTGACTGCTCTGTCCTTCCGCCCGGTCTTCATTCCCAGCGTGTTGTGTTCTGTCGGGAGCACGACGGTCTCCGTTCCCGACACCGCGTTCGCGACAGCGCAGACCACGCTCGCGTACGTCATCTGCGGGAAGAGGATGGCCGGACTGGCCGACCGAAGGTACGACGCGATACCCGGGATACCGGCCCCGATACCGATGCCCGGGGGCCGTGGGCTGTCGAGGTTGACGAGCGTCACCGTCTCCGCGAGGTCCTCCCCCATTGCGCCAACCGACGAGACGACGAGGTCGACGTCGTAACCGCGCCTGTTTAACTCATTGACGAGGGTAACCGTCACGCGCTCTGCTCCACCGGTGTCGAGCGACGGGACATAAAACGCCAGTTTCGGAAGCGCTTTCCCGACCTCGGGGTCGGCGTTCTCGTCCTGACTCTCGGCGGTCGTGGACGGAGGGTCCGCCGAGTCGGGACCCACAAAACTGACTGACGGTTCGGACTCGGCGGTCATCTGTCGGTCGTTCCACAACCGAGGCCGTGTGCCAGCTGAGACGCCGATTCAGTGCTCTGTGTTCGCTGCGAAGCGGATCTTTCGCCTGTCATGATTCTGTTTGGTATCGGTAACGTGCTTGTAAGTCAGAACCTAAATTATGGGTCGCTGGTCGTCGCGTCACCACACCTTGGCAGGCACGAACGCCTTCAGCACCCTTGTGCCGGGCAGACCGCACTATTCAAGCATTAGCCTATCTATACTTAATAGAATCGGGCCGCCCTCACACGATATGCAGCGTGCTGAATCCAGTTCAGGGGGTATCTCTCGGACGGACGGCAAACAGAGCACGTCGTCCGCCCGCGCTGATATATGTTATTTGACTAATCAACTGGAACCGGCAGGCGCACCGAACGTCGTCCTCGACCTGGTGCAAAACACCGACGAGAGGATCGACTTCACTATCTGCTTCTTTGGATCTGACGATACACTTCAGACGGAGTTCGAAGCGGCGGGCGCACAGGTCGTCGATTTCGGTGCCCAGACGGACCATCCACAGTTCGACCCCCGGTCGATCGTCCCGATGGTGCAGTTCTTCCGCCGGAACTCCTTCGATATCCTGCACTGTCACTTGCCATACTCGCAGTCCATCGGTCGTATCGTCGGCGCTCTCAGCGACGTGGAGCACGTCGTGAGTACACAACACAATGTCAGGAGCAACTACTTCCTCGTCGAGCGAGGGGTCGAGCAGGTAACCCGGCCATTGGACTCGGCGACGGTTGCTGTCTCGGACGGTGTCCGAGAGTCCTTCGAGTCGGGGGAACGTGGACCGTTCGCCTCCAGCGACCGGTGGCAAACCATCCACAACGGTCTGGACGTCGAATCGTTCCGAAGAAACCTCTCGGAGGCGGATCCGGATGCGGTTCGAGAGAAGTTGGACCTCGATGACGAACGTATCTATGTCAGCGTCGGTCGGTACGTTTCGGTGAAAGCTCAGGCCGACCTCATTCGAGCGATGGCAGCGGGCGTCCCGAATCTAGAGAACGCACATCTGCTGATCGTTGGCTGGGGCCCGCTAGAGTCCGCCCTCAAAGAGACAGCGACAGAACTGGGCGTGTCGGACCGCGTCACCGTTACCGGATTCGCCGACAACGTCTACGACTACTACGCGGTGGCTGACGCGTTCGTCTCCTCGTCGACGAAAGAGGGGCTCCCGATCGCCCAACTCGAGGCGATGGCCGCGGAACTGCCGATCGTGGCCACGGCGATCCCCGGCGTCGAGGAGGTAATTACCGATGGCGAGACCGGCCTTCTGGTTCCACCCGAATCGCCGGACGCACTCGCGTCGGCGATGGGCGACCTCGCGTCCGCAAAGCGGCGGTCGGCCCTCGGCACGCGAGCCCTCAAGCGCGTCCGCAACGAGTTCACAATCCAGCAGATGGTCCGGGATCATCTGGCTCTCTACGGCGATCTCCTCGGGAAAGACCTGGCAGTCGATCCTGGCACTGCCTAACATCGCGGCCGACTGCTGAGAGCCGTGGGATCCGTGCTTGAGGGCATACCGGCTCCCCACAACGTCAGTCGGGCGGTTTTAACGAACGATTCCGTGGTCAGGAGATGTTCATCGCCTCTTCGACGTTCCTCGCACCCCTGGTAGTAATTCCGTTTCCGTAGGTGTAGTTCCCGAAGATAGAGAAGTTATCGCCACCGTCGAGCTCGATTTGGTTGGCGTAGTTCCCGGAAACGATGACGTTCTCACAGCCGCTCAGCAGCCTGATACCCTGTCCGGAGTCGTTGCAGTCAACGATACTGTTGTTGGCGATGACCCCGCCGAGTGGCTCCTCGACCGAGCGGATGTTGATTCCGTTGTTACCTGTCACTACGTTGTTCGTAATCGTGTACACGCTCGACGACCGCGACTTGACCTCGATCGCGGCGTTATGCGTGTTTCGGATTGTATTCCCCGTGATGAGCGCGTTACAGGGTTGCAGTCCGCCGATGCGCATTCCATACTGTTTCTTCGTGGTGTCAATGTCGTTGTGCGCGATGACGACCCTTGTCGTCCCCGAGTTGTGTTCCGTTCCGGCGAATATCCCCTCCTCGTCGGTGTTCTTCGTCCTGTTGCCGATGATACGGATGCTGTCAGTCTGGTCGTCATCGAAGGCGTAGACGCTGATCCCCTTACCACCGGAATCAACGATACTGTTGTAGAGGATGTCGACGTCGTCGGACCCTCGTGTCGCGACTGTGTGTGGTTCGTCGGTGTAACCGTCGGAGTTCCCCCACGAGTAGAACTGACAGTTCCGGACCGAAATGTCCGAACAGCCGACGAATCGGACGGCCCCGTAATCGTTAGTGTTCTTCTCGTTCCCGTCGAAGGAAATCCCGTCTATCTCGATGCCGGACGACTTCTCGAACTCGAACATGTACTCCGACCCATCCTGAGGGTATCGGAGCGTTCCGGATCCGAAGATCCGCCTGTCAGAGAGCGAACTGAATTTGAGCGGCTTCGCCAACTTGTAAGACCCCTGTGGGATGTACACATTCCGGACGGACTCGAGTGCGGTTTTGAGTGCCGCAGAGGCGTCATCCCCGTCGTTTCCCACGTCAAAATCAGTGATACTCGCCCAGTCTACCAAGACACCCGGGGGATCCTGTCGGGTCCACTCTGATCCGGTGCCACGATACAGATTTCCCGTATCTGTGGCCCGGAACAGTGCCCCCTGCTTAGGTTCATAGGAGTCTCGGTTTGCCGCCGAGTCCCGAATTTCTACGTCCCGGTCCAACTGCTCGAAGTTTCCGTTGATGGGGACGTGCCAGTTGTTTACCCCCCGCTGTGGAATTGTAAGTTCGTGATTCATGAGTATTAATTGGTACTGAACAGAACCGTGGAACCACCCCGTTCCACGGCGGTTGGTCCTGAGTGTTTGGGGACTAGCTATGCGTATACATAATTAGTTCGCTTGTACTAGTTGGAGTATTGACAGTAGTGAACGCATATCGGACGGCGACGCGGTCTGTTGATCACCCTTTTAACAGCACAGAACTCGACAGCGGCGAACCGTCTGCCGGGGCAAACAAATCGAGACGGCCCTAGATGTTGAGCCCGGTCTTGACACCACTGGCACCGCTGGTGTCGATACCCTTTCCGTAGGTGTAGTTGCCGAAGACCGAGAAGTTATTCCCAGAGTTAATACGGATGAAATTCACGTAGTTCCCGGAAACGATGACGTCCTCACAGCCACTGAGAAGCTTGATCCCCTGCCATCCGGAGCAGTTGACCAGCGTGTTGTTGGAGATGACTCCGCTGAGCGGTTCGTCGATAGAGCGCATGTTGATCCCGTTATCGCCGTAGAGTACGTTGTTCGAGATGTTGTAGACACACGGAGCCTGCGTCTTGACTTCGATCCCGGCGTTGACGGTATTCCGAATCGTGTTGTTCGCGATGAGCGCGTGACAGCGCTGTTTACCGCCCATTCGGATACCGTACTGGGCCCGCGTCGTGTCGATATCGTTGTTCGCCAGGATGATGCCGGCGGTCCCCTCGTCGTTCGTTGTTCCGGCGAACAGCCCCTCTTCTCCGGTATTGTAGGTCCGATTCCCGATAAGGCGAGTGCTCACGCTGGGCTTGGTCGTCGACTTCGCCCAAACGTTCACGCCTTTGCCACCGCTGTTGCGGATGTTGTTGAACAGCACATCCGTCCCCTGGCAGCCGCGTGCAGTGATCGTGTGTGGCTGGTCCGTCACCGATGAGGATCCTGTGGATGCCTGGGCGTTCCCCCAATCGTAGAGGTCACACTTGTCGATGCGGGTGTCGGTACACTCGTCGAAGAACAGGGCCCCGTAGTCTGCGGTATTGTCGTAGTTCCCGTCGAGCGTGAGGTTCTCCACCGTAACGTCGTGCGAATTGTTGAATCGCAACAGGTACTTGTAGTCCTCGTTAAGATCGCCGTACTTCAGCGTCCCCGGGCCGAAGAGGTGGAGCGTATCCACATCGGAGAACGTGAGCGGCCGCTGGATCTTGAACGTCCGGTCGGGAACGTACACGTTCGTCGCGCTGTGGATAGCCTTTTCGAGCGCGTCGGAGTCGTCGGTCGACCCGTCGCCGACAGCACCGAACTCCGTTATCGATGTCCAGATACCACCGCCAGACGACGAGCCATCACTGCTACTCGGGGGGTTGTGGAGATTCCAGTCCGTGCCGTTGGCCAGATAGAGATTTCCGGAGTCCGTGGCCCGGAATAGTCGGCCGGACGTGGGGGTATAGTTGTCAATATTGTTCTCCAGGTCCCGGATCTCCACGTCGGTTTCCAGTCGGCTGAAATTTTCGTTGAGCGGTACGTGCCAGTCGAGTGTGCCCTGCTCGGGCGTGGTGTAACGTTCTGCCATTGTTCTGTAAGTCGTGTTTGGTATCTATTGCTGTTGCATCAGGGACACGCACTGGTGTCGCCTGGAGCCGTTCCCGTCAGTCGTCGGTCCTAAGTCGCTGTGTGCCATAGTGGACGGAGTCATTGGCTATCTCCGCCGTAACCGCCCATGCCGAAGCCCAGCTCTCCGTAATCGTCCTCGGTATCGGTGGTGGTCGCCGTTTCAGTGGGCGTCGCCGTTTCAGTGGGCGTCGCCGTTTCGACCGACGCGAACTCGACCCAGTTGAGGACGAACCCGTTGTTGATCGCTTCCAACCGGAGGACGTGTTCGCCATCGGCATCGATAGAGACATCCGAAAGCGTCGCGGTCTGGTATGTGTACCAGTCACCAGTGGTCGGGACGTCGAGCGTCCCGAGAGACGTGCCGTCCAGCGTGACGTCTATCTGCCTGCCGGACTTTTCCGTCGCGACCCGGAACGTGATGTCGTACGTGCCCGGTGTGACATCGACAGTGTACTCCAGCCACTCGCCGTCCTTGAAGTAGCCGACGCTGTACCCGTCGTCGCCGTCCTGAGACGGTTCGACGTCGACGGAGGTGTCGCGATACGTCCCGCCTCTGTTCTTCTCATCCGTATCGTGGTACGAAACTTCCTCACCGCCGACGTCGAAGTCCTCCGCCTGGATCCGTCCGGGTATCGGTGCTGGTCCGTCTCCGTACGGGGTCTGTGTCGGGCCACTCGATGGTTCGCTCCCCGTCGTGGCCAGGAGCGTGTAGTCACCCGCGGCGTCTTTGATGTCGACAATCTGGACGTAGTGGGACCCGTCTGTACTGGTCGTCACGGGAAGCACGACTGCAGTGTCCGAGCTCACGTACATCTGGTTCAGCAACTGTCCGGTGGGCCCGAACAGCGCCATCACGCTGACGCCCGCGTCGGAGTTCCGATCGTACTGGACGTACAGATCCTTCCCGCTCGCGACGTCGAAGGAGTACCAGTCGACCTCCGCAGTCGAGAGAGTTCCGCTCACCGTCGTTTCGAGCGTAACGGCAGTGGCATTGTCTCGGTGGTCATTTGGCTCTGATTCGGAGACCGACGAGACGCTCTCGACCGAATCGAACTCCGTGACCAGCGGCGCGCCACCGTAGCCATAGCCTGTCGCCGAAGCCTCTCCAGTTAATGACTCACTACCGCTAACTAAACCAACAGATGCAGCGACTGCTCCGAAGGCTTTGAGCCAGGACCGCCGACTCACCCGAGTCGGTGGGAGTGCATCGTCTTCGTCCGCCGATACAAGTTCGGGATCGTTCGATCGATTCGCTTCTGTGTCTTTCACAACGTGGTAATTCCTTATTACTCTTTTAATCTATGTTGCAGAGTGGGTCTGCTTCGGTACAAAGAATAGTTCAGTTGCTATTTGTTGCATACCATTAAATAGATAATATCTTAAAATAATAGTAGAAATGAATAGACAATCCCGGATTTAGGATGTTCTTACCGGCCCAGATGACCACCTTCACCGTCTCAAGACTCGACGACACCTAGCGGGTCTGTCTTCCGAGCGAGGGCTACAGATATCCCAAGTCTCGGAGCCGTTCCTGTGCGAGGTCCTGGCCCACGTCGGTCTCACCGGGGTCCGTCGGGTCCTCGGCGGATATTTCTGGACGCGTCTCCTGATCGTAGACCAGCCACGGGACCTCTACGAGTTCCGGGGTGTAGATCCCGGGCGGATGGCCGTATTCTCTCAGCGGAATCGGAAATGCGCTCGTGCCGAACATCTGGCCGTGGTCGGACGTAACGACGATGCGGCCGGGCAGGTCAGAGAACAACTGTTCGATGTGTGGCAGGACCTCGTCCAGATTCTCGGCGTAAGCCTGCCGCACCACGTCTTCCGGAATATCGATCTCTCCACGGCGTAACTTGTCCCACTCGAAGTTCAGTCGGTCGAGATCGAAGTGCTCTCGACCGATCGGACCGATGAACGGGTAGTGTGGCTGCAGGAAGTGGACGAAAAGTCGCTTGTTGGGATACTCCGCCCTGGCTTTCCGGGTCGCGTCGGCCATCGTCTCAGGCATGACGGTTCGACACGTCTCGTCCCACCCCTCTTCCTGCCAGACGTTGATCACGTCGTGGAACTGGGTGTCGATCCTGTCACGGAGGCGGTGAAGCATCGGACTCCCGGTGACGTAGACGGTGTCGAGGAACTCCCTGCCGTGGAAGTTCGCTCTGAGGAACTCTTTAGTGGAGGAGCTCCGTGAAACGACTTTCTCGAGGTTACCGGGGAGCGTGTTCCGCTCCTCGAACAGGTCGTATTTGCAGGCGTCAAGGATACACAGCGTGTCCCAGTCTCGCTCGAAGACGTCGAGCCCCTCCTCGTTGTACGGGCGGGTCTTCAGCCGCCGGTAGTAGAGCCGATTGAATTCTTGCAGGATACGTCGGGGATCGTCGATCCCCTGTTTCAACGAACTGACGGAGTACATTTTGACCTACTATAGCAACGTACGTAGCATTGTTATAATCCGCAAAACTCCGTCAGGTACGATCGGTGAACCGAGAGGCCGAGCGATCTCCAACCGGCAAAGCGTCACTGGCACTCTACCTCTGACAGATAGAAGACCTTCGGAGCCCGTCCACCGCCCCAATCTCGCGGTCTCCGGCAGGTTACGAGCACGGCACTCCTCTCGACCGCTCTATGTGTGTTGTGGACTCCAACGAAATACTGTGTACACCGCTTGTGCCGCGAATGTATGCACTTGCTACTTAATTAAGCCGATAGTTAACAAAGAGTCTCGGTCGGATACTCATACCGGAAACGAATGCGCATTCTCCGCGTCGCACAGGATATTTTCCCTGATATGATCGGTGGAGCACCGTATCACATACACGCACTGAGTCGCGACCAGGCCGAACGCGGCCACGACATCACTGTGTTGACGATTTCGAAGGACGACTCGAAGCCTGCCAGAGAGGAGCGAGCGGGGTACGAAATCGTCCGTCAGTCCCCGAAACTGGACGTGTTTGGGAACGAACTGTTCTCCGGGACGCTGCGCTACCTCCGGAACAACGACCAGTACGACGTCGTCCACGCTCACTCGCACCTTTTCTATTCGAGCAACGTGGCCGCCGCGTTCGCCAGAATCAGCGACATCCCCTTCGCCGTCACCTGCCATGGGCTCATCTCCCAGCGTGCCCCAGAACTGATCTCCCGGTTCCATCTCGGCACAGCAGGCCGGTTCACGTACAACTCCGCCGACGTCACGTTCTGTTACACGGACGTCGAACGCGAGAAACTGCGTGACCTGGGAGTCGATTCGGACATCGAAGTCATCCACAACGGGATCGACTCCAAGCGGTTCTCGCCGACAGGCGACACCCACTCGCGAATCGCCGAGGCGGCGGGACCGACGGTCATCTTCGTCGGTCGGCTCGTCGAGGGGAAACGACCGCAAGACGTCCTCTCCGCCTTCGAGTCGGTTCACGACGAGCATCCCTCGGCACGGCTATTTTTCTGTGGTAGCGGCCCTATGCGCGAGGAACTCGAACAGGAGACCGAACGGGCGGGAATTGCGAACGCGGTCGAGTTCCTCGGACGCGTCCCGTACGAGGAGATGCCGTCCGTGTTCCGGGCGGCCGACGTCTTCACTATCGCGAGTCGAACTGAGGGGTTCCCGCGGACGGTGATGGAGTCGCTCGCGTGTGAGACCCCAGTCGTCAGCACACGTCTGGAACAGACCGCGCCGGTCGTCAAGAACGCAGGCGAGATAGTGCCTGTAGGCGATACCGCCGCACTGGCCGACGCGCTCAGTGGCCTCCTCACCGATCCGGAGTGCCTCAACCGACTGGGGCGGAACGGCCGCGAGATCGTCACTTCGAACTACGACTGGGCTGAGACGGTTGAGTACACCACACAGGCGCTGGAGCGTTTGGACCAGTCCACAATTAGGAACGGCCGGGACAAGCGAACGGCCGAGGAAGCCCCGCAGATCCAGTGACTGTAATAGCGACGCGCCACCGGACCTGTACTTTCTGGGACGCCGGGTGACCGGACGCGCAGCAGAAACTCACGGACGCAAACGATGGCTGATCACGCGCCGATCCCGCGTTCTCCCTTACGTCGTGTGTAGGACGTAATCGCCCGTTTCGACCACCGATTGGTGAGTCCCATTCGGGCTCGCTGCTAGCCGGGCCGTAATAGGTTCTTACTTAATATACCTGAGTTACACAACAGACTGTGAAGCGGGTCGTGACTTCAATCGAAGAACCTGGGGGTCGACATAGTTGATGAGTTTCGTGACAGGAACAGACGAACGGCTCGACAACCTCTTTCGAGTCGTCGATCACAACGCGCAGGGATACATGGTGGGTGCACTGTCGGTGCTGCTACTGACCGAGTGTGTCCTGTTTCTCACGATCGAGCCCGCGACGGGGTACGAGACGTCCATCGTTACGGCACTCCCGCTTGCATACTGGGTGTTCTTCTACACAGTTCTCTGTGGTGGGATCCTACTGATGCTAGTCGCTGCGGCGACAAACACGACGTACTGGAAACACGGCCTGTCGCTGGTGATCGCGAACTACCTCCTCTATATCTTCCTGCCCGTCGCCCGTGGCTACAGACTTTACGGGCGCGGTGAGGCAGACAAGTTGCGCCACCTAGGACGCGTAAAGGGCCTGGTGAACACCGGCTCACTGCCCGGTATCTGGTACCCCGGGGAGCACGTTCTGATGGCGGAGCTGAACATGCTCGGGATGCCACTTGAGAGCACCTCCTACCTTCTGGCGTTCCTCTTTACCACCGTCCAAATCATCGGAATCGGCGTCCTTCTCCGGCACTTTACCGGCCAACCAGGGAGTATGGCCATCGGCCTCGCCGCCGGGACGCCTCTCCTCTACACGACGTTCCACCTCTCGATTCACCCGGCTATCCTGTCCTTCATGCTGTTCCCGGTGATTATCCTGCTGCTGGAACGGTACCGCCGGACGAATGCGAGCGAGTATCTATTCCTGTTGATCCTTTTTGGCTTCCTCATGATCTATATGCACCCGATGACCACCCTGTTCATGATAGGGTTGATACTGGTCTCGGCGGTGATCACGCGACTGTACAACGCATACACGGGGGAATCTATCCCCACGCTCAGTCTCCGGTTGGCGGCAGCATTCCTCCCGATACAGTTCGCGTGGATTACCGGCTTCCAGCAGACACGATTCGCTGTCGTCAATATGTTTGGGCCAGACAAAGGGCCATCACCAGCAGCGAGAGAGATGATGTCCGCTGCTGCAGTGTCGTTCACGCCGACGCAGTTGTTCTGGAAGTTCATGAGCCTGTACGGCACCGTTTTCCTATACTTTGCACTGGCTGGACTGTTCTTGCTGGTCATTGCCGCCGCCTACTGGCGCGGCGACAGACGGTATCACTGGGGATTCGCGGGCACGCACTACATAGCCGGTATCGCGCTAGCGATGCTGTTCCTCCTCAGAGATATGATCGTTCACGGAAACATCCGCCTCTCGAGGTATGCTATCCTGTTTGCGACAATCATGGTCGGCATGAAAATGCTTTACCTCTTCGAACGTCGGAATTCTTGGGTGACGCCGGTCGTCGCAGCGGTCATTCTACTGGCCGCTGGACTTGGTGCGAACGCCGCCTACGAGCCGAACCGACACCTCACACACACCGAAGCCGACGGAACTGAGTATCTCGCCTCCAACCACGACCTCGGAGAACCGATCCACTCGATGGTCATGTCGCACAAGGCGAAAGACTACGCGCTCGGCTCTGACAGTCCCCGGCTTTATCCACCAGGGTTCGAATCTGAGAACGACATCCCGCCTGGCCTTGGATACGACGATCCAGACGCCACAGCTGCAGGAACCTTTGGAGACAGCTACGTCGTCACGAAGACGTTCGACAGGAAACGCAACACCGCCGAGTATCTCACCGATGACCAACAGGAGTTCCTCTTCCGGTACGGCGACAAGCATATGGCCCAGCTTGGGCGGGACCCGACGGCGAACAGAATATACGCAAACGGCGGGTTCACCGGTTGGGCTGTCGCCCCGCCAGCGGACGAGGATCCCAACCAGTAACTCCGCCATATCGCTTGAGGGTATCGCCTAAAACACTCACGACGGTTCCTCTGTTCACTGTAACTCGTCTCCCCTGATTCTGCTTGCTACGGAATCAACGTGACACCGCCAGCTACTCGACGGGTCCAGACGGAGTGACGATACCGGCCCAACGGGCTTGACGAACGGGCGACAAGAATATTATCAGTCGACGACGTAGCC
Source organism: Haloarcula amylolytica (assembly GCF_049705545.1). GTDB lineage: Archaea > Halobacteriota > Halobacteria > Halobacteriales > Haloarculaceae > Haloarcula > Haloarcula amylolytica_B. The sequence continues at coordinate 506,074 of NZ_JBNAMU010000002.1, read as the reverse complement.
GAGATCGGCGAGCTGGTCTTTTACGTCGTCGCTGAAGTCGGCCGCTGCGGCCGTGTCGATACTCGGGCTATCGATTTCCGACAGCCGCCGGTCCAGTTCAGCGCTGAGTTCGGCACGCTTGGAGGGGTAATCCTCCGATACATCGGTCTGTTCGTCGGGCAGCGCGAACAGCTCGGCGCTGTCGTTGCTACGCTGGAACCTGAACGTGTCGGTCCGGATCGCACTCAGCCCCTCTTCGTGGAGGTCACTGGCGTCGAAGTCGGGGTTCGTCTCCCATATTTTCTTCAGGGCGCTCTCGATTCCGGGTCCGCGCTGACTCAGCGCGTGCGAACGCTGCTCCGTCTGCAGATCGATCCCGTGGAGCCCGTCGGTGTCTCCACCCGCGCGTTCGACGAGAGTTCTGATGATGTCGAGGTGCTGGATGAGTTCGTCGCTCTGGTCAACCAGTGCGTCGAGTCCGTGGACGACCGCCGGAACCCGCGTCAGTCCGTCGTGGAGGACGAACTTGTGCCCGAGGAGCCCCTGCTCGCCGAGCAGGTCACCGTGGTCGGCGGTGACGACGAAGACTGTGTCGTCAAGCGGGAGCGCTTCGAGATGATCGAACAGGTCTCCGACGAGTGCGTCGCTGTACGCGACCAGCGTGTCGTACATGACCGACAGCGCGTTCCAGTCCTCCTCGGTGAAGGCTTCGGTCTTGCCGATAGCTGTGTGGAGGTCCGCCGTATGCCGAAACGCGCGTTCACTCGCTGCCCGTGGTGACTCGATCAAGTCGCTTTCGAAGGTGTCCTGCCACGTCGGCGGCGGGTAGTACGGAACGTGCGCACCGTGATAGTGAGCGGAGACGAAGAACGGGTCGTCGGACTCGGCACAGGCCGACAGCTGGTTTTTGACGATCTCGTTGACCAAGTAGTCCGGTCTGTGTTTGGTCTTTTCTCTGGTGAAGCCGCCGGAGTGCGTTCGGATTTTGAGAAAGAATTCGAGCAGTGTCCGGGCCGGGACTTCGCTTACGAACTCCGAGGGCATGATCTCCTTGAACTCCTCGAACCCCCTGTCGAGGCCAGTCGCCTCGCTGAAGTAGTGGTTCGCCGAGACGCCGACGGTGTGATAGCCGACGTCACGAAATCGCTCGGCGACAGTGTCAACGTTCTCTGAGAGTACGTCGGTGTCGTACCCGGTCCGATGATACTCCGGGTAGGTTCCGGTGGCGATAGAAGCTGCAGAAGGGAGCGACCAGTTGGCCGCCGCGATACAGGTATCGAACGCGACGCCGCTCGGCCGGTTCGCGATCGACTGGAGGTTCGGTGTTGTCTCTCTGTCGTATCCGTCAATCGATGTGTGGTCCTGACGAACACTGTCTAGCGTGATCCAGACGACATTGGGTCGTTGGGTAGGAGACCAACTCATTGGGAGAAAAGACCATTTCACGAGGCTTTGTTAGTAACAAACTATGTCCGTCGACCCACGCCACCATTCAACCCTGTCAGCCCCAGCACCCCTTCTGATGCTGTGCCGGTGTCGCCCGACCCGGCAGGGTTTCATCCGGCCCCGGTATCGACGACTCTACCGTGGGTCTCTCCACGGTTGGGCGCTGACGTTTTCGAACGGCGTCCCGGGTGTGGATAGTATTACCTCTCTTATTCCCGACTGATACGGGCGCGAGGCCAGCGTGTGGTGTTTTGAGTTGCATAACTATTACTCTCGGTTCAGAACAAACGACAATGGCAGCGAAATCTCGGCCGAACGTATTGTTCGTCGTGCTCGATACCGCCCGGGCACAGACAGTACTTCGGGGGCTCGATACGGGGTTGGCACCGACGATGTCACGTATCGCTGCGGAGGGAACCACGTTCACCGACGCGACGACGACAGCACCGTGGACTCTCCCATCACACGCCGCCATGTTTACGGGCGAGTATACGTCTAATCATGGCGTAAACGCCGGAAATATTTCATTCGCCCCCGACACGTCCCCGCTCGCGATGCAACTCACCGAGGACGGCTACCGGACTGCCGGTATCTCGGGCAATGTCTGGATCAGCCCTGAGTTCGGCTTCGACGCCGGCTTCGAGCGGTTCTCGATGTCGTGGGACCTCTTCTGGGACGCGCCAGATCTCTCCAGCGTGATCAGCGACCGGAACACGACCGCCGACGGGCAGTCACTGCTCGAGATCTTCCGCGGCCAGTCGGCAAGGGGGCTCGTGAAGGGAGCGGCGACCGCTGGGTTCGCGAAGTTCCTTGCTGCCCGGAAAGACGACGGTGCGAAACACGCGACATCCCGGACCATCAAGTGGCTCGACAGACACGGCACGGACGACCAGCCGTTCTTCTACTTCCTGAACTACATCGAGCCACACCTCCCCTACGAGCCACCTGGCGAGTACATCGAGGAGTACCTCCCAGACGGCGTCTCCCGCGAGTCTCTCGACGATCTGAATCAGGATCCCTGGGAGTACATCGCAGGAGACGAATCGATGTCCGATCGAGATTTCGAGACGCTCAACGGGCTCTACAGGGCCGAAATTGCGTATCTCGACTCGCAACTCGAGCGACTGTACGAGTCGCTGGCTGATCTGGGGATTCTTGACGAGACTGCCGTCGTGCTGGTCGGTGACCACGGGGAAAACATCGGCGAACACGGGCTGATGGACCACCAGTACTGTCTCTACGAGACGCTGACCCACGTCCCGCTACTAATCCGGTATCCCGAGGAGTTCGCGGCTGGCGAAACCGTCTCCGGTCCTGTCGAGATCCGCGACCTGTATCCGACAGTCCGCGAACTGGCCGGCCTCCCGACGACTGACGGTGAAAGCGTGTCCACGAACAGTTTGCTCCCGGACGACGGGGCGCCTTCGACGCGCGAACACGCCATCTCCGAGTACCTGGTACCCCAGCCGGCCCTAGACACGCTCCGCGAATCCGTCAGTTCGTTCGATCCGTCTGCGGAGCGCTTCGACCGGGCGCTCCGTGCGATCAAGACCGACCGGTGGAAACTGATCGAATCGCCGAACCACGTCGAACTCTATGACCTGCAGGCGGACCCCGACGAGCGACGCGACCTCTCCGGCGACCGACAAGCGGTCAGTGACCGACTCCAGCGAACGCTCCGAGACGAGGTCGGCGAGCTGTCTCGGGGGAGCGCAGACGACGAGAAGATCAGCGAGCAGAACAGAGAGCGCCTGGAAAATCTCGGGTATCTCCAGTAGCCATGTCGGACACGCAAGCCAGGACTGCCCCCACTCTTGTCAACCCAACACACACTACCGGAAAGTCGCTCCGACACCGCCGCCCGGCGGCCGGTGCGACGAACGCCGGTCGAGACAGGCACCGATGAAGGGACCACTCGTCAGCGTCGTCCTGCCGACGTACAAGCGACCGGGGAAACTTCGGGACGCCGTCGACAGCATCCTTGGGCAGACCTACGACCCGGTCGAACTGGTTGTCGTAGACGACCACTCGCCAACACCCGCCTCGGAGACGCTCTCGGACACGGCGTTCGGCGATACCCGGGGACGGATCATTCGACACGAGGAGAACAGGGGCGCGAACGAGGCCAGGAACACCGGTATCGAAGCCTCGAACGGCGAGTACGTCGCGTTCTTGGACGACGATGATACGTGGCGACCGAAGAAGCTGGCGAAACAGGTATCGACGTTCCGCGAGAGCGGCTCCGCGGTTGGCGTCGTCTACACGGGGACGGAGTACGTGTACGACGACTACTCACGGTCGTACGTCTACACCCTCTCGGGCGACGTCACGACGGATCTCCTCCAGGGGGGCAAGCTCGGAGAGTTTACGACGCTCATGGTTCAGCGTGACGTGATAGCGAAAGCCGGCTTACCCGACACCCGGTTTCCGAGCTGGCAGGACAGAGACTGGATGATCCGCCTGTCTCGTCACTGCGAGTTCGGCGTGGTCACCGAACCGCTCACCGTCCGCAACCTCCAGATGGACAACGAGAGTATCAGCGACAATTTTGAGGCAAAGCGAGACGTGTCGTATCCGCTGTTGCTTGAAAAACACCGCGAGACCGCGGGCGAGTACGGACTTGAGGACGAATTCGTGGCTGCCACGAGCGAAGCGCTCGGACGCACCGCTCTCAAGTACGGCTACTACGACGACGCCCGGAAGTACCTTCTCAAAGCGCTGTACTGCGACCCAACGAAGCAGTCCCGATGGGCCTATTCGCTCGCCTCGCTCGGTGGCGTGTTCACCTACCGGCCCGCGAAGGAACTCGTCCGCATCTTTCACGAGGTCCGCGACCGACCGACGGTCCGATAGCGTCGCACGCGAGACGGCGACCTCAAATCTCGTCGGTCGGATCGTCGATGTCGACCCGGCAGCGCGGTCGTAGTGACTTCTCGCTGTCGCTGAGACAAGACAGTGAGATGATCGTATTCGGGTTCAGGAGTGACGTCTGGAACGACACGTGGTCGCCGACGTCCATCCCGTTGTACAGCGCCCGCGATGTCTCGTACTCGACCGGCGTGTCGTCATCCGGGGCGCTCGCACTGTCCGCGTGGTGTCGCAGCCCCACGAAGAACCGCAGTTCGTCGTACCGCGAGCGGAGTTGCTGTGCAGTCGCATCATCTACAACGCCGGGTGCCCCCTCGAACAGTCCGTCGTGCCGCGACGCGATTTCGGTACCGTCGGCGCCTGTCCGGGCTATCTCGATGACGTCACTCCCTTCGACCCCGACGAATCGCTTCTCGACGACCGCCGCCTGATTACCGCGAAACAGCCGTTCGATCAGCGATCTGACGCCCGTCAGCGGCCCGAGCGCGGCCATACCGAGGACTGTGCGTCGGTTCACTGAGCTGTGCTCCCGCGTCTGGAGACTGTCCGTGTCCGTCGTCGTGTCTCGGGTCATCACGCAATCGCCTCCACCATCGACTCGAGGTTCTGTTTCACTTTCCAGTCGAAGCTGAACATCAGGACCGTCGCGAACGCGGCGTAGGCGACCGCTCCGACGACTACCAGGAGTAGGAACTCCGCGACCGGTGCCCCGAGGTCGAGGTTCCAGTCGACGTACATCACGACTGCGCCCATCCCGACGCTCGCGAGCAGCGGGTAAGACACTTCACGGAGGATCCGAAGCGGGGACGTCTGCACCGAGCGTGCGATGAGGTAGATGTCGATCGGCATCATCGGGAAGATGTACACCCCCAGAATGAGTCCGGCGGTGCCTTCGATCCCATACCGCATCGTAGCGGGATAGATCAGTATCGCGAGCAGGACGACCCGCAAGGCGGACAGTTTCGTGATGTAGTCCGGCCGGCCGATGGCCTTCCAGACCGGCCCCATCGTGGCTCCCATCGATCGCATGAGTCCGTACAGTGCCAGGAGTTGCATCACCTGGACCATCGGCTGCCAGGCCGGTGTAAAGAACGCCCGGATGAACGCGGGAGCGACTGCCACGATACCGATGGCGGCCGGGAACGACAACAGGGTCGTCATCCGGAGCGTCTGCAAGTACCCGGCACGGAGTTTCTCGACGTTGCTCTGGACCTTCGAGTACGCGGAGAACGTGACACTCGAGATCGTGTGCGTTATCTCGGTCGCCGGCGCGTTCGACAGGCGGTACGCGAGCTGGTAGAACCCGAGCGCACTCGCCATGAGCGCCCAGCCGACGAACGCGTCATCGCCCTTGCTGTAGAGGAAGTACAGTATCGAATTGGCGGTGATCCACTTCCCGAAGCCGAGCCGCTGTTTGGCCAGGTTGAGGTCGAACTCCGGCCACGGGCGGAAGTCGTGTGCCAGGTAGGAGACCACGAAGCGGGTGAGGTCACCGGCCAGATAGCCGAAAATAAGCGCGTACACGCTCGGATCGAACAGCGCCCATCCGACTGTGACCAGAAAGTAGGCGCTCGCACCGCTGACCCGGTAGACGAACTCCTTGTGGAAATCCAGGCTTTTGTGGAAGTAGACGACTGCGGGGTTCCGGAGGCCAACGATGACCGGGGAGAACGCGATCACCCTGACCACGTTCTCTGCCGCCGGTTCGGTAAACAGCGAGGCAATGAACGGCGCACCTAGGAACAACACCGACCCGATGACTATCCCGCGAGCCGTCTCCATCGTCCACGCGGTGTTGAGTTCGTGGTCGACGTCGTCTTCCTCGGCCTGGATCAGGGCCGCTTGGATCCCTAGCTCCGAGAAGTTTTTCAGCGACGCGAGAGTGAGCAGTGCGATCCCCATAATACCGAACGCCCGTGGGGAGAGCAGCGATGCGACGATGACGAGCAATGAAAGTTCCAGTCCACGCTCGGTGACATTCATAACACCGACCCAGACGCCGCTCTTGACCGTCTGCTCCATCAAGTCCTCACCGTATGGCAGTAGTCGCTTTAGGACTGTTTTCAGTCGCTCTTTCATATCATCAGTTCCTCTGTCGAGTCTCTATTCGAGTATCGAGTCTTGTCACTAGTTACCCGTATGCTAGATCCGCCCCTGAGATATCGACCGTCGGCGCGGACCCGGTCAGGTAGGATAGTGGTCATACATAGAGATAGTTGCAATATCGATTTCACGTTGGTATAATGTTCGGACATCGTGGGATTGTTATATTCAGTGTAACGTGTCAATCCGTCTTCCCTTGAGCGGAACTGGGGAATTTAGGCTACAAATGGGGTTGTGATCTCGGCTCGGCGACCAGTCTCGGTGAGGGTACACGTACCCAAGCGCTAACCGTCCATCAATCTCGGCCGGATAAACTGTTGTCTCACTGAGGTCTCGTCCACGATCACTCCGGCGGGAGAGGAGAGAAATGTAGTGTATTCTTTCCCTAAATGATGGTGCGACCAGGGGCCTGGCCGACTATTCCGTGCATTCACTCTATATACCTGGGCGATATGTTGAATATTTTTCACTGTTCCGAACCGAAGTGGAATATACACAGTGTAACTGAGGAAAGCGTGGAATAACAATGTGAGTTGTCTGCCAATATAAAGGCGAGTTCGGGGAACGGTTCCACGCGTCCCCCGACGAAGGTAAGTATGATTCACGCACAATTTGTTGGCCGGTGGGCAGGAGTAGACAGTTCCGTCGGGCCGGTGTCGACATCCTCCGTACGACACAAAACCGCGTCCGAGGGGGCGGTGACTTCGGAGTGTCCGCCTCGAGAACTCACTGCGAAGGTATCGTCGGTGCGGGTACGGGGGGAAACGTAGCAATGGACCGCAGGGGTGCGCAGCAGAACGTCCCACTCGACACGGTAGAAGAGACGACCCAACGCCTTCCGGCGGTAGGCCTGGTAGCCACACCTGAGAACGGCGACTGGATCGCCAGCGAGATAATTCGCATCAAGGAGAACGGCTACCGCGCCATCGTAACGGCGAGACGAGACGAGGACTACGAAGCGCTGCGATACGCCCGGATGCTCGGCGCGAAAGTCCTCAGTCCGCCGTCAGACTGGACGACCGCCCCTGATGCACAGGAGCGCCTGACGGCTGCCGCACGGGCGAACGGCTACCCAGGACTCCTATATCATACTGACACTTCACAGCGGATCGACTTCGAAGCGAGCTACGAAGCGTTGCGATCCTCTGAACGGTTTGTCATCGAGGCAGCGGTCGAACCCGTCGTGGAGTCCGCGACACGGATCCTCGTCGGGATACCAGCGTACAACGAGGCGTCATCGATAGCGTCCGTGGTTGAGGTCGTCGATACTTACGCCGACGAGGTTCTCGTCGTCGACGACGGCAGCGACGACGACACCGCAGCCGAGGCCAAAAAGGCAGGCGCGACGGTCGTTGAACACGAGACAAACGGTGGCTACGGGGCGGCGCTGAAGACGATATTCACGCAGGCTAACCGCTGTGACGCCGACCACCTCGTCATCCTCGATGCCGACGGTCAACACGACGCCAGCGACATCTCGAACCTTGTCCGCAAGCAACGCGAAACCGACGCGCACATCGTGATCGGCTGCCGGTTCGGCCAAGAGGCGGAAACAGAGATGCCGCTGTACCGGCGGTTCGGACTCAGTGTCATAAATCTGCTCACGAACCTCAGTCTCGGTATCTTCAGCGCCGAATCGCGAGTCCGGGACTCCCAGAGCGGGTTCCGTGCCTACAACCGGGAGGCTATCGCGTCGCTCGCCGCCGATGACTCGATAGGTGACAACATGGACTGTAGCCTCGACATCCTCTATCACGCCCACTCGAACGGCTACCAGATCGAAGAGGTCCCGACGACCATCGACTACGATGTCGAGAGCGGGAGTAGCCACAGTCCGATAAACCACGGCATAACGCTCGTGATGAACATCGTTCGAACAATCGAGCGAGAACGACCGATCACGATGCTCGGCGTGCCCGGCGTCGTCTCGATCCTAATGGGCTTCGCCTTCGCCTACTGGTCGTTCTTCAACTACCTTCAGTCAGGTGAGTTCCCGATTGGCCTCGCCCTGTTCGCGTCATGTCTCGCTATCGTGGGTATCCTGGCCGCCTTCACCGGAATCATTCTCCACTCCCTCGAAGTATATCGGCAGTGATCTAGTTTTTCGTGCGGCGTGATCACGTGGTGGTCATCCACCTCCCGAACGCCGTACACTACTGTTATCCGTGGTAATCGAGGGGTCCCACCGGCCGCGTCGTGATGGGTCGACCTCGAGTAGAAGCCGGGGTTGTTCGGACATTTATTGGGGTATTACTAAACCACAGTGCCACCGTGGAATATACGAAAACCGATGGACCTTACAGAGTTCGCCGGTACGTCTGTGCTCGTCACCGGTGGCGCGGGATTTATCGGGAGTCACATCGCCGACATGGTCGTCGATCACGCTGACGTACGAATACTCGACGACCTTTCGAGTGGCTCCCGTGACCATGTTCCGGATCAGGCGACGCTGATCGAAGGCGACATCCGTGACGAGGACACCGTCGAGCGGGCCATGGATGGCATCGACTTCCTCTTCCACGAGGCTGGACTGGTGAGCGTCCCCGAATCACTCGAGCGCCCGATGGATTGTCACGAAATTAACGGGACGGCGACGGTCCGCCTGCTCGAGGCGGGGCGGCGGAACGATAGTCGGGTCGTCATTGCATCCAGTGCAGCGATATACGGCCACCCCGGGCACGTCCCGGTGCCGGAGGACGCCTCGAAGGACCCGCAGTCGCCCTACGGTATCGAGAAACTCAGCGCCGACCACTACGTACAGACGTACGCGGCGCAGTACGATCTGGATGCCGTCGCACTGCGGTATTTCAACGTCTACGGGCCGCGACAGAGCGGCGGCCAGTACAGCGGTGTGATCAGCGCGTTCGTCGACCAAGCGCGCAGCGGCGGTCCGATCACTGTCGAGGGCGACGGCGAACAGACGAGAGACTTCATCCACGTCGACGACGTCGTAGACGCGAACCTGCGAGCGGCGACCATCGACTCGGCCGAGACGGCCTTCAACGTCGGAACGGGCACCAGCGTCACAATAAACGAACTCGCAGAAACGGTCCGCGACATCGTCGATGCAGACGTCCCGATAACGCACGTGGACCCGCGTCCGGGCGATATCCGGCATAGCAAAGCCGACATCAGCCGTGCCCGCCGGGAACTCGATTTTGACCCGACAATCCAGCTCGCCGACGGCCTCCCCACCGCCCTGTAACGCTTTCGCCAGGGCTGGAGAGTTCTCATTTCGAATTCGATGGCAATTCCCCCGTCGAACGATGGAACCTGCTTCTCAGTTCGACGACGCCGGCAGCAGGTCGCCGTTCTCGACCATCGCTTCCAGTGGGTTGTCGGCAATCTCCAGCGGGAAGTCGATCCGGCCGCGCTGGCGGGCAGACTCCCAGCACCCGAAGATCAGCTCGGTCGCCTGAAGCGCGTTGTCCGCGCCGAGTTCTGGCTGCCGACCACTGTCGAGCGCGTCGACACTGTCCGCGATTGCGCGGTCGACGAATGTCTCGGGGCGGGTCTTCTCGACGGATACGCCCGGCAATCGGGTGCTCAGCTTCTGCTTGGCGGCGTCGATGATCGTGTTTCGCGGGCCGTGGATCCCTTCGCCACCCGTATCGACAGTCCGCCAGGACCCTCTCGACCGAACGCGGAGCGGGGCCTGATCACCGCCGATCTCGATAACACCATCTTTCCCAAGGAGCCGCATTTGACAGTCGATGATACCGCCGTCACCCGTGGACGCGAGCCCGTTGACCCCGTTCGTGTACTTCCACTGGGCGATGGCCTGGTTCTCGTTGTGGGCGCCGAACTGGACGTTCTCCTCGCTGTATTCGATCCCCGCCATGACCCACTTCGCCATCGCTTGGTCGGTAAAGAAGCCACAGAGGTCGAATAGGTGAGACCCATAGTCAAAGAGGTTCTTCCCGCCCAGTTCGATCCGTTCGAGAGATCCGACTTCGCCGCTCTCGAGAACGGTCTTCGCTTTTCGGAACGGCTTCCCGAACCGCCTCTGGTGATTGAACGTTAGCTGGATCCCGGCACGCTTGCACGCGGAGGCCATCTCCCGACAGTCTTCCCACCGTGTTGCCATCGGCTTCTCGCAGTGAATCGCGTCCATCACCCCGTTCTCTGCGCAGTCTAAGACGATGGGCGCGTGGACGTGCGGCGGAACACAGACGCTGACGATGTCGGGCTCGATGGCGTCCAGCATCTTCTGGCTGTCCGTGTAGACGTTGTCCTCGGGGATGCCCCATCGCTGTGCGAACTGCTTCGCGTTCTCCGGGATGATGTCTGCACAGGCTGTTAGTTCACACGAGTCCAGCCTGCTGTATGCGCCCGCGTGTCTGTACGCCATCGCAAAGCCGTCAGTGTCCGGGTCGTCGGGATCTTCCCCTGTCCCGATGACTGCGACAGTGTAGGTCATCGATTGAAAATGGAGTAGTAGACTCAATAGTAGTAACCCCGTACTCCGTCGTCCCTCAGCACGGTCCCGCGACCGCGCTGCCTGCGCCGCAGAGGCAGGGACAACCGCAGTTCGTCGGCCGTTCGTGACGACTACACAGGCGTCTCCGCCCTCACCGGGACAATTAAAAAAGTACCAACGAATCCGAACTGACCCGAGATGGGTTGTCGACGATCATGTCGGTCCCGGCCAGGAGGGGCGAACTGGTCTGGGCGACGACGCTCGTCACCGGGGGAGGATACCTTGAGGGCGGGTATCGATCGCTTCCCGAACCCTGCCTCGTACTCGCCGTGCGGGTTCTTCCCACAGTATGAGCTGACTACTAAAACCTCTCTCGTGTTGAGTAGGGATCGAGAATGAGGGACCTTCGGCGACGCGGACGTATTACTGAAACGACTAACAGCCCTCCGGTGGATACGTGCCGATATCGATGACATCTGACGAGGAACTGGAGACTGCGGAGATGGACCGTGCGACGCGTCGGACTGTCCTCGCGGTCGTCGCTTCAGTAGTTTCCTTCGTCGTCGCGGTCGCGCTCGAGCGTGAGGTCTTCTACCGTGGATACGGCACGGGTAACTACGGTTCCGACGACTACGGTGGGTGAACCATGAAATTACAGACCGATCTGTCAGACACGAACATGTCGACACTGAGCCACCATCGGTCCATTCTCTGATTCTTTGAGACGACGGACCCGACCAGCAGCGGTCGTCCTGTCATCGTGTGGCGTCGCACGCGCTTGACAGTAACGTCGACATCTGGTGAAACGATGCCTGAGGAGGCCTACTTCGCTACAATGGTTGCAAACTCGGCTCTCGGTATGAAAGAGACAGTACCCTCGGGTCGTTAGTGACTCCCCTCCAATCTCCCACTGTCGCTGAGCAGTCCGTTGATCCGACCGGCAGCTTTCGCGAGGTTGCTCCCGGTCTGTGTGACTGTTGCCATCGGCGTCCGCCGGACGTACTTTTCCGGGTCGAAAATGTCACACACGATCTTCGCCACTTGGTCATGGCGGGGAACGCCCACTTTCGACCAGTAATACGGGCTCTTGCGCTCGAGCTTGTACTGTTTCTTCCAGTAGTCCGTAACCGACGACGCGTACTGGTGTTCGACGACGAGATTGGGGTGGTATCGGATGTCAAACTCGCTCAACACGCGACTCGCGAGCTCCTTCTCCTCATGTCCCCAGCCCATCTGTTCGTCCCACCCGCCGACGGCCTCAAACACGTATCGGTTCACACCCATGTTACATCCCCAGAAGGCATCGACGTAGTGAGCTTCGTCTCCCCAGTCGTAGTGGTTGGTGAAGTGTCGTGCGAAGATGTCGTCGAACGGGTGGACAGTCCGTCCGGCGTAGGCCGCCTCGGTTTCCAGCACCGACTTCGCGGTCTCCAAGTAACCGGGTTGAGGCCTGGAATCGTCGTCCAGAAACACGAGTTTTTCGGCGTTCGCCTGCTTGACACCTTCGTTCCGCGCCTTCGTGACTGGACTGTCGTCACAGACGATCACCTCGTAGTCGTCGAATTCATGCGTATCGAGAATCTGTATTGCTTCGATTTCATCGCGTGGCTTCAACGTCGCGATGATGACGCTGACTGAAACCATGATATGGTTACTGACAGATCGGAGAGGCTATAACGTTATTAGTATAACCTCCCTGGGGCGAGTAGGTGCCGTATTCCCCGGGAAGCGCTATCCAGTCATCGTGGTAAGCACGGACTGGCCCCACGAGAAACTGATGTACACGAACGCGACGAACCCGCCCATGGATATCCAGCGTAATCGTCTGTGATTCGTCGGCCGCGGTCCCTGAGGATTGCTGTACTCAACTGCTAGGAGAAATCCAGTGTATCCGAATAGGAACATCATTAGCGGATTCCAGCGGTCAGTGAACAGCATCCCGGCAACCGTCAGGGAGAGCCACGTAACGAAGAACGCGCCGAATTTTCTAGCCCATGCAGAACTCATATATTACCAAGTCTCTTGCGTCCCGTTTTGTTATGCTATTGCTAGCGACAGCGCACGCCCCTCGAACCGAGCAGAGATCTCGCTCACTTTTACGCTCACTGAAACGGGGTCACACTAATAGAACTCCCTGTCCGATCTCGCCTCAGAGTCCGTTCAACGCCGAATTGGTAGCCGTGACAGCGACATCGTCGTCGGTAGCGAAGATGGATCCTCACCCGAAAGTTGTCGCTCTGCGCCCGCTTTGTCTTCCGGGTAGCCCGCGTCGATCCGCCAACCGTCGAGGAGAACTGCGTCGACCGTCTGGTCGTCAGCCATCAAGCAGGTCGATGGCGTCGCTCAGCTCGCACTCGCCGTGGTCAGAGGATTGAACGGGGTCACACGCCTCGAAGATCGCGGGCGACAGCGTGTAGAAACCGGTCATGACGAGGTTGGACGGGCGGGTCGTCAGGCTTCTCCACGACGGGACGATTTCGCGGTACTTGTCTGTCACGCAGACGCCGTAGCGCGGCGACTCCGACTCGGGGGTCTCCTCGACGAGGAACGCGCAATCAACTCCTTTCCTGCTGCCGTTGCACGACGGTGTCGTGATTACCACGGAACACGTTATCCTTGAGCATCAGCATGAAGTCGTCGCGATCTCCGGTTCGGCCTGTAACAGCGCGTTGGCCTGTCCGTCGGGTTCGGCCTGGTGGACGTAGGTTATGGGAACTCTGTCGAAGCTATCACCGTAATTAACGAATTTCTCGCATCGAGAGAGACGTGCTCTTCGAGACAGTGCATCAGGAGCGGATGCCGGTTGATCTCGACGAGTGCTCTCGGAATCCCACTGTCAGCGGACGGAGGCGTGTTCCTTCCCGGCCGCGAGAACTACTGCTTTCATCACTCACACGCATTCCCAGATGGCACATTGTAATATTACTACTAATCGGAACTGTCTCGAATGGCTCAAGACACTTCGTTTCCGCTAGTAACGTTGCTCGGCTATCGACGTAAATCCCGAAGTGAATCCGAGTGAATCACAATAAACTCTTCTTCACCCAGTTGCGACTCATGCTCGGGCAAAAATATCAACTGTGAATCAGTTGATGACTTGACAACGGTCAGTTCTTCCATCTCGTAGCCGAGGTCTGATTCCCAATCGGGGTCTGTCGGTACGTCTTCCCACTCCTCTGAGGTCATCATTCGGCCGCCACTCCACTCAAACATCTTGGTCCTGACAAACTCAATCGGCCCTGTGTAAACCGTGTGCTCTGGCTCCAATCTTCTAGCTCTAATCTTAGATTAAGGGCATCATTAACCCTCTTCTCTACTGCGCTAATATCAGACATGTCTCGGAAAGGTGTAATTACTATATTAAACATTGCGCCATCATACCCATATTTTACGAACTATTTAATATCCACTTACTTACCAAACAATTCTACCAGGCCCCCTCCAACGACATCGTGAAAACGAGGGATACCTTGTCGGTAGGATCAAATTACCCCCGAAATTCTGTGGAATTGCACTGAGAAACAACTCTGATCTGTGAAATTATATATGAGTCAGAGAACCATTGGACACAGCCACAGAATCCGCTATCACATCAGTGAAACACGGAGTTCCACGAGTGTGCGAGCAACAATGTTCTCCTGCATGCGGGGATCATATTATTTAGCTCACTGTGGGGTGCTCTACTAGCTGAGACTGTTATCGGTGTCACAAACCGCCGATATCCGTTCAAATGCGGCCATAACGTATCTCGGGGCGGACTCAATAATAGAGTGACAGAGTCGGATATGCTGTGCCAGACAACGCTATGGGAGGGTAAGCACTGCAATGTTGGAATAACACGACTATAACAATACACCCTTGCGTATAAGATATCTATGGAGAGGGCAGTTACCCGACACCCACAACACCGGCCCAATCCTTACCACCCCCCCCTCAGGGACGCTCGTGCCCTGTACAGTCGCTGTCGACTCGGATCGCTCTCTCCACTTTAATCGTGAGCCGGAACGGCTTCGGTCACACCGTTTTTCCGGCTCACTCCGGCCTCAACTTCTTAGCTACAGCGGGTAGATCTTAACCTCCTGCAAAGGCTAGGTTAACTCTCCTGACTATTATAGATCCGCTATCAGATACTGGTCAGTACAGGGCTAGAATCCCGGAAAGCCACTGATTTACAGCGGATGCAGCCGCAACTACCATCCGTATTGCTGCTTGAACGACGGACGTTCTGATCGCGCTCAGAGTGCACAAGGGACACTTCCAGTTGTCCATCTCTGGTCGAATACCTATCGTAGTCGAAAAATAAAGGGGGAGCTACCCACTGAACTTCGCGAATCGGATACCGATATCCGTCGGGGTATAAACGATTGGCAATCGCCTAGAAGAATCCGACTACCTCATATATGAACTCAATTACTAAAGTATAACAGTTACACGTAGCGGTGTATGCCGGAACATCTCTCCGACAGCGAAATGGAACGGATTTCGGAATTCGCGAGCACTCCGATGTACAAGCGGTCGCCAGACCAGTTGTTGCCGGACGGTGCGACCGACGACGAAGAATAATACATCCCTTGGGGGGTATTTTCGCTCAGCACATTCTTCAGCTCAAGGCTCACCGATATCGAAGGACTTGTCCCTTTTACCCCGCCGTCTGGAGACTGCGTGTGCAATAGAAAGCGCGAGGAATGAACTAATGACAACTAATCCGATAATTAACGGACTGATGGCACTGAGCGGTGGAACGCCGACAATTGCTCCCAGGAGTAACAGTGCGTTCAGCAGGGCCACGGTCGCATAATACTGGTACCATTTGGACTCATCATCGCCATTGCTGATGAACGGCTCGACTTCCGGTGCGTCCTCTCGAAGAGCTATCTCACCTGTATCAGCGTCGTATGTTATTAGCCCCGCCTCTTGGAGCTTCGGAGCATGGGTCTGATACAATGAGACGTACACTCGCTTTCGGGCCTGCGAGGAGAGCTCTTCGACGGTTGTGTCGTTCTCCCACGCAGCCAACTCCTCAGCTAGATCAGTTAGTTGGACTGGTTCTTTTTGTTGGCGTAGATAATAAAGGGTATACCGACGCCTAGAACTGCTGAGGATATCGAACATTTGGTCGCGTGAGAGCTCTGGTTCTTCCTCTACCATCGGTTCGCTCATGACCTCGATTGCTGCGTTGGTTTGTGTTCAGGCCGCGAGAGCGACATATATACACGAACCCCGGGGTAACGTTTTGTTACACCCCCGTTACCCTCTGATTCTCGAGTAAGAAATAGCTACTTGTAGGGCATACCAGACACTCGTTCTCCGCTGGCTGGCCACAGTCAGTTTATAATCATTGAATCTGCCAGATTCGGAAATGTTTGTCGTATCATATAACTCGATCTCAACGAACTGGAATAAATAAAAACAAATCTGTATATGAAACCGCATTACAGTGCGTGATCGTTATGGTCGGTACGAATTTAATTCCTAGTGATACTAAACTCCAACTCTTCTTGTATTAGCACCATAATATATAGTAGTACAACTCTATCGATCTCCGAGTAGGATAGACGAGAACTACATAGTATCTTATTAATAATATACTGTGGTCTTGGCAGTACTGACTCTGCTATTCCGACCACCAGGTCAGTGACAGGAGGTACAAAGTGAGTGATCCGAAAACACATCGGCAGTGTAATGCTGACAGGTGAATATCCGAACTAATCTGTGCTGGGCCGAAAGCGGTTATTAAAACAGTCCGTACTGATGGCCTATGACCTTACTCTACCGTACCTATGGCAGATAGACAGGAGATCCTCTGTAGTTTTTATCCGTGTTGAGACATTTGTTGTTCTCAATCTATAGCAGGAAAAAACCTGATCGGGTTTTGAGTTTGACCGCTCGACGACTGCTCCGAAATTTTGGCAGTCTGTCTCCGCAGTTTCTTAATCGCTATCACGCACCACCTCTACCAGAGGTTCATTGCAGGGGCGTCTCGTTATCCGATCACTCAAGGACCAGTAGGAGGTTACTAGCCGATTACGTCGGCGTAATTTCGATAGTTTCGCTGTCTCGAATCCGAACAGTGTACCCGCTGTATGTGAAACTAATCTGGATACTATCGTTGGACTGCCCTGCGACGAGTGTGTCGAGGGCATCCGGGTCGATCTGGTTGTACAACGGCGGGAGTTTTGTTTCCGTTACGCGTTCTTTGGCTGCGATGGCGGTCACAATCGCTTCGCTTGGTGATTCGTACTGGTCTGCCCAGAAGACAGTTTCTGTCTCGTTCCACTCCAGACTCATTGTTACCTGAAAGAACGTACTCCCGTATCAGCATATACCCTATCAGACTAGCAAACTCGGACACTGGATGCTATCTATCTAGATGCTGTGTCGTCCCGCCTTCGCTAAACAACTGCTCGAGTAGCTTCCGGACCGCTACCCGAAGGTGGTGGCTGAACGTCGGCTGTGAAATATCGAGTGTATCGGCGATTTCCTGGCCGGTTTTGTCCCGGGGTGATTGATAGAATCCGCTATAGAAGGCTGCGAGCAACACCTCAAACTGGCGGGGGGTCAGTTGTGCTGTCAATTCTGAGTGGAACGACTCTCGGGTCTGGACACCACGCTCTCGCTTGTGACGGCTCACAAGTTCGATGTCCGGACATGAACGCCGTAATTCCACTATGAGTTGGCGAATATCGACAGTCTGTGGGACCTCGAGCTGGATTTCCAGCGTCTCTCCGTCGGACTGGATTAGCTGTGGTGCCCCCCCCTGTTCGGCGACAGTCAGTGCGAGCTGTGTGCCCGATACCGTCGCCTCGAACAGACTCGTGTCCTCAGTGTCGGTTAAACACTCTAATCGCTGAATCCGGGGAAGGACGTCCGGACATGTTTCCAGGTCTTCGGGGGGAGCGTCAGTGCTGAAAAACACGATACAGCTGCTATCTCCCTGTGGTACGATACCTTCGAATGTGATTTCTGCATCGACAACACCCGCGATTCGATGGAGGATATCGTCGGATTCAGTTGCTTCCAGTCGGATCTCGACGGCGCGGTCCGCGACGAGCCCTTGCTTCGTCTCGATGCTGTTGATGGCGTATCCGACTGTTTCACTCACTTCTTCGAGGACTGACTGTGTTGGCAGGTCGAAAACGTCCGGCGTTTTTGCATACACGGTCAAGATCCCGTAGGAGAGTTGTTGGTAGCTGAGCGGAATGCTGACGACTGACTGGAAGCCCCGTTCCAGCAGCCGCCGCTGCCACCCTTTCCCCCTGAGCCCGTCTGCGATGTTGTTGTTCAGCGTCTGCTCGTTCGTTCGGGCCGTCTGGACTGCTGGCGGTGGCGGTGTCTCGTTCGTAGGCGTGCGGGATTCTTCTAGGAAGCCGCGGTCGGTCCCTGCCCACGTTCGTGGCGTGACTCGGTCGGTATCGGATTCGTACTCGCCGATCCAGGCGAACGAACAGATGTCGGACGCGACCAACTGGTCACACACCGCCTGCTCTATTTCCGACCGACTGTCTGCCCGGAGCACCCGCTCGTGGATTTTCTGACTCAGTTCCGTCAATCGATTCATCTGTTCGAGCTGAATCGTCTGTTGTTCCAGGTCTCGCTGTCTGTCTTCGAGCTCCGTCTCGTAGGTCAGCCTATCGAACGCAGTCCGAATCGTTGCTCCGAGGAGTTCGGTAATCCGACGAGTCTGGGTATCGAACACGCCGCCGATTGTGTCGCCCGCCCGGAGAACGCCGTGGTCTCCCAGCGGGACAAACACGGCTTTGCCGTCAGTCAGCGTGTCCCCGCCCGCCTTCGAAGTCGAGTTCTCGTCACTAACGATGGTTTCCTCGGTGAAAAAGGCCGAACTCACGGGGCTATCGCCGTCTGCTGGGATGGCTTCGTGCTCTTCAGTCTCTGTAGCCGCAAGGGGCCGAAAGGCGTTCGTATCGCTGTCGAACGCGTACAGCACAACTTCAGGGAGGCCGATGATATCACGCGTCCGCGAAACGACAATCTGGGCGGCTTCCTCCTCTGAAGTCACGCCTAGGAGATCTGTTGCCGCTTCGTACAACTGTGTAAAGCCCATTTCCGCTCGCTGTGTCTGGAGTTCGTTTCCGATCCACTTGCTCAGCAGGTCCACAAGCGTCATGTCCCAGTCCGAGAATCCAGTATCGCCCGTCCCGGACCCGTAGAAACAGAGCGTCCCGTAGGTACTCCCTCCGACAGTGAGTGGCGTTCCGAGGTATCGATTGATTTCGTCATCCCAAATGAGGTCTCTGTCATTGTCGCCGCAATCGGCGTCAACGTCTGTCATCACGACCGTTTCCTCGTTCGCAACGGCTTTTGCACAAGGGGTATCCGACAATGGAATGGTTCCCCCCGAAAAAATCGTTTCATCAGGTGTCTGGAGCACTTCGAAATCGTACTCCATACCGTTGACACGCGAGAGCGTCGCATACTCGGTTCCCAGTACGCTACGGCCGACCTGCATGAGGTCCGCTATCTGTTCCTGTAGTGACCCTTCCCGCGTCGTGAACACCTCGGTAATCGTTCGCAGGACTTCTTCCCGCATTTCAAGTTCCGCACGCGTCGCGGTCGAATGGAGGCCGTCGGCGACGATTTCCGCGAGTTCTGTCAGCACGGCCTGCTCCGCCTCGTCGAACGCGAAGGGCGTGTCCGCGTATATCGAAATCACACTCTGTACTGAGCCCGTGTACTGAATGGGGAGAACGATCATCGATCGGAACCCGTACTCCGATACGAGTTCGTACCATGGCTGAACCGACGATTCAGTACGGATGTCGGACGCCACTTGCCGTTCGCCGGTTTCGATTGCACGGCCGAACGGCCCCTCATCGAAAGCTGAGCGGCCATAACGCGAGAGCATCGCTTCGACGTATTCGAGTGCGCCACCACCGCCTGCCGCGGGAACAATGTCGCCCGCCTCGTTTTTTTCCCCAATCCAGGCGAACTGGTAGGCATCCGAACTGGCCAGGATCTCACAGACGGCCTCTTTGATCTCCTCGGCTGTTGATGCCCTCAGGACTTGGCGATTGATCTCTCGGAACAGTGAATTGATTCGGGACAGTCGCGCCGTTTCCCGACGGAATCGGTGTGATTCGACTGCGTTCTCGATTCTGTTTGTGAGCACTGCGTACTGTTCCGGTCCGCCACCTTTTACGAAGTAATCGGTGACACCGGCCGAAACCGCTTCGCTGGCGAGTTTTTCGCTCCCCTGGCCGGTCAACAGGATGAACGGGAGGTCACCGTTAGATTGACGCACCGTTTCAACGAACTCAATCCCGTCAGCTTCGGGCATCTCGTAGTCACTGACGATACAGTCGATAGATTCGGAATCGAAGTAACTGAGGGCGTCATCGACGCTTGCGGCCTCAATGACCTCGATACGGTCGTTTTCGTGTTCCAGCAGTTCTGCCGTCGTCCGCCGGAACTCTCCGTAGTCATCGACTAACAGTACCTTGATTTTCGAGGCTGCCGTTTCACTATCCGTTGGTGCCGGTCCAGTCTCACCGGCCAACTTCCGCATACTACACCACTTACGCAACAGTCCGTATAAACGTTTGACTTGACTCGTATCGCTGCCGCGGCTCTACGTTTGTTAATACTCAACGCATCTGACGATGAACTCGTCTGCATATCCGGCTATTAGGCCAGTGTACAACTTTTACAACGTATGCAGCCACTACAAATTCCGAAATAATGACCCTTCTCGAAATATTGTATCGATAAAGTATATATATACTATTGCATTGGATATTTCAGAACACATTTCATTGTAAATACTGATCTGTAGTGGTAGCTTTGGTATAGAAGCGCTACAGAAACCGAAATCGGATCGACTACAACTATATTCCAACAAAACTCAATTTCAAAAATATAGCTACAGTATCAAATAGAAATAACAGCTCCATAATTTTCAAAGTTTTGATAATAAAGCTAATTTACAAATTGAACCCGTTTGGTTCCGACTTAGTTATCCCACTGAGTACACACTAAGGGTGTAAATCTTCGCCGAACTCGTTAATACGTAGGCTGTATGTATACTGTCCGTCAAAAACTATTACTGAGCAGGCCGAAACAATCTGACAATGGCTGCTGACCCCGGCTGTAAAGTAGACGCGGTTATCGACAAGTATGGGTTGGCGTCGACAGACCCAGTCTACGATTCCCTCGACGAGGGCCTGCTAGCACGCTGGACAGGTGCGGACGACCGAACTGAAATGGGATACCGGTCATTGACGGCGTGGTTCAACAAACGGCTCCTCAAACGAGTTTACACCGAACACGGTCGTGAATCCCTCGATACCCGTATAGACAGTGATTACGACACATTGCGGGGGGATGACGCCCTACACCGGGACGAACTCATCGAGCGACTGCAAGCTGCGGGTATTCCCGGTGAAACGCTCCACGATGATATGGTGTCGTGGGGAACGATGCGAACCCATCTTAATGACTGTTTGGACGGTCGAAAGGAGCCTCGGGAGGCGACAACTAACTGGGAACGTGAGAGCGTCGAAACGGCAAAAGCAGTCGTCGAACGGAAGGCCGAGACGGCACTGTCCTCGCTCTCGAAGAAAGGCGACATCGACGGGGGTGACGCCGCGGAGATAGAGACCCAGATTCAACTCGGATGCCCTGACTGTCCGACTCGTGTTCCGTTCGATGTCGCACTTGAGCGTGGGTACGTCTGCAAGCAACACCGGGGGCCGCATCTATCATCACACAATTCATGACCTGGACCATTGAAATCGAACGGATCGCGGGTATTCTGGACGGGTCGGCGACGGTAGAGCCGGGATTGAACGTCGTCCGCGGCTCGAACTGGCAAGGGAAGTCGAGTTTCATTGAATCAATCAAAACGGCCCTTGGTACCTCCACCGAACTGACTGAAGGGGCAGATAGCGGAGCGGTACATCTCGAAACGCCGACCGGTGTCTACGACGTGACGCTCACCCGCGAGAACGGCGCCGTGGCTCGACAGGGGCAGCCGTATCTCACCGACGAGTACGACGTTATCCGCGCTGAGCTGTTCGCGTGCTTGGACGAGCGGAATGCGGTCCGGCAGGCCGTCCGGGCAGGGGACAACCTCGAGGACGTGCTGTTGCGTCCGCTTGACTTCCAGAACATCGATACGCAGATCGAGACGTTACAGCGGGAGCGCGAACAGATCGAAACAGAACTCTCGCAGGCGCGTGAGGCGAAAAAGCGACTCCCGAGCGTTCAGGAGAAAGTGACACGTCTGGAAAACGAGATCGAGGATCTCCAGGCCAAACGTGAGACAATCGACGGTGAGGCAGGAAGCGACGACAGTTCGGAGTCGGTCCGCCGTCAACTCAGCCAAGCCCGGACCGAACAGAACCAGGCCAGAAACCGCATCGAACGACTCGAACAGAGCATCGGGCGGACCGAACAGCGACTCTCGGAGCGAGAGGATGATCTCGACGCCCTCGAAATCCCGGAGTACAATGACGTTGAGGACAAACTCGCGGAGGCACGGGAGAGCCTCTCGCAAGTAGAGCGAGACGCCGAGGTGCTCCAGTCTGTCTACTCGGCAACTGAGATGGTCCTCAGCGAGAACCGGTTAGACCTGCTTACCGACGTGGAGCGCGATATCGACGGTGACACCGTCACCTGCTGGACGTGTGGGAGTGAGACGACACGAGCAGACCTGGCGGACCAACTGGACGCGCTCGGAAGCGAACTCACGACACTCCGCGCACAAAAAGAAACCTACCGCGATACCGTCGAGGAACTGGAAACACAGCGCGAGGAAATCAGCCAGGCTCGCCGTCGCAAAGCGGACCTAGAGGAGGAGATTGCTGACTTGGAGGCGACGCTGGCCGATCGGAAACAGAGCCTCGAAGCAGCCAGAAACAGACTCGAAGGGGCCCAAGCAGACGTGGAGCGGCTTTCCGACCGCGTCGATGAGACCGTGGCGGAGCTTTCGGATGTCGAAAGCGAAATCAAGTACCGCGAGGCTGAACTCGAAGACACTGCCGACGAACTGGCGCAACTCGAAACGAGAGCGGCCCGCGTCGACGCGCTCGAAGCCGACCTCGAATCGGTGCGCGACGATCTTGCGGAACTTCGAAGCCGGAAAGACCGGATCAAGCGCGAGGCACGAGAAGCGTTCGACACGGCGATGCAGGACATCCTCTCCCGATTCGGGACGGGATTCGAAACGGCCCGACTCACCGCGGACTTCGACATTGTAGTCGCTCGGGACGGTCAGGAAGCGAGTTTAAACGCCCTCAGCGAAGGGGAACTCGAACTAATCGGTTTCGTGGCAGCGCTGGCCGGTCGCCAGTCGTTCGACGTCGGCGACGCTGTGCCGCTCCTGCTTGTCGACGGCTTGGGCGGCCTTGACGACGACAACCTCCACACCCTCATCGAGTATCTGCAGCAGGGGACCGAGTACCTGGTGTTCACTGCGTACCCGGAGTACACAGCCTTCGATGGACGTGAGATCGACCCGACCCAGTGGACCGTTGCGAACGAGAAACAAGCCTCGGCCGACTGACAGCCTGTCCGAACCCGAGCCTCTCCCACTGACGCGTATTCTGGTTTGACTCCACTATCTCTCTGTCTGAGAAGGGACACATCCCATAGGTATATTTTCACTTCTAGGGGACTTATACAAAAATACTATTAGTACCTACCTCATTTCCCACTCAGATGGCGACCATACGGGTGAAAGATTGGACGAAAACGGAATTAGAAGAGATACGGAACGCGGAGTCACATTCATCGTACGATTCGGTCATCAAATCGCTGCTGAAAGACCGCAAACTCGCGAAGTTGGCGGACGACGCTTCTGGGACCGTGACGGGCAACTCCGTCCAGTCACAGGACTCCGCCGTCGACAAAGCGTTCGACGATCTGACTGTTCTGGGGGAACTGACTGCTGATCACGACGACGTGTTGTTCCTGTGGTGCCCGAACTGTGGGAACGAACTCGTCCACCTTACGGTCGAGCGACCGCTTGGCCTCTCCGTGTTTGAGATGGAGTGCCAGCGATGTCTCACCCATCTTGACAGTCACGCTATCGTCGCTATTGAACTGCGGTATCCCATCGAACAGAAGATGATCGAGGGACAGCTCCGGACGGACCTCAAATCCTGCGTGATCGACTACTGGGACCGGACGCTGGAGGCGGCCGCCAACGACACTCTCGAAACAGAAACCCCCGTCGACCGTCTCGTGTGGCAGTTCGATCAGTACCACAAACAGTTCACCTGGGACTGGCCGACGGATGTCCCGACTGTCAGCTTTGTCCCCGGCGTCACGTATCACAACACTACCACTGACGAGCGAATCGAAGCCGTCGAAGCTGTCACCGAGAACCGGAACGCGATGGATTCGTACAAGATCAGACGCTGCACCGCGGACAGCGATGATATCCCGGATCAGCTAGACAGCAGTACGATTGTCGACTGGATTGCCAACCGGGAACTGGTCGTCACAGAGCAGTCCGTGGGAACGACCAAACCGGCGACGTAACGAATCTCGACGCCCCGGTTTTGGCTTATCGCCGACGTACGAGGTGTGTCTTCCAGAACATGGTTTGCCGGGAGCCGAACTGATTGGAAGGGTACATTTCTCCACTCTCAGCGGCCCCATTTTCTCAGCCTTTGTTCTTATGAGTGTGCAACATTCTCAGCAGTCTACTATATTTGGCCAATTCTTATGGATAAATTCCTGTGGGTTCGGTAAGGAAGCCGACTATAAATTTATATAACTTTGGGTAATATATAAGGTGTATCGAGGCTACCAAAGACACTCATGAAGTTTGTCGACAACAATTATACGACACCAGCAGCCTACTTTCTACCATGATTAGGCTGGTTGGATGCACGCGTTTCGCTAGTCGCATCTCCGAGCGCGTCCCGGGTGACGAGGGAGGGGGAGCCTGTGAGTAAAGCGACGCACCCTCACACGCTCAAACTCCCTCGTGAGGAACACGGATTGGCCACGTCGAAGGCAGCGACCAGACGGATACAGGGAATTCTTCCAGCGTTCCTGGAGAAGAAGATCATCGAAGCGGAGGCCAACGGGCTGGTCGTTCCACTCGACGGCAGCGTCGAATCGACGGTTGCGGCTGCGCTGGCCGTCGACGGGATCGGGGCTGACTACGTGACTGGACTGGTAATGCCGGTACAGCTAAGCGACGAAGGGCCTGCCCGGACGGCTGAAACCGTCGCGTCGCTGTTGGACATCGACTGCCACCGACTCCACCTGCAGCCAGTGCTGACGGCGTTCCAGCGGGTCGTCGGCGAGACCGGTGAACCGACCGACGACATCGTGGCGATGCGAAACGCCAGCGAACGCTTCCGGATGGCGTGTAAATACTACGTCGCAAACACGAGGAACGAACTCGTCGTGGGAACTGTCCCCCGGACTGATCGGCTGTTGGGCTCCGTTGCGAAATACGGCGAGAACGGCGTTGACCTGTCGCTGTTCGGTGACCTTTACAGAACCGAAATCGAGGCCCTGGCTGATGCACTCGCCGTTCCGTCGGAGATACTCGAACAGACACCTCATCCCATGGAGCACACCGGTGCAACTGATGCGACGGAACTGGGTATCGATCAGCGAGAACTCGACAGTATTCTCCACTTCGCGATTGATAGAGGCTGTTCCGCACCGGAGGTGGCTGACAGAGTCGGCGTCGACGAGCCCGCCGTTGAGCGAACGATTCAGTGGTGTGCCAGCACGCGCCACAAGCGACACACGCCACCGAAACCCTCGATGGATAACTGACACCGCCGGGAACCGTTTCTGTGAGCAAAGCAGTTAACAGCCTCACTCCGCGAGTCTCACACCCATGCAGGCCGACCCCCAGGATATCATCGACACCGGCGACAGGCTGTTGTCGGAGTATCCCGAACTGTTTACTGAGCAGTACGAGACGAACACTCGCCTCGTTCAGCGACTCGCCAGTGTGGACTCGTTTCGCATCCGAACCCGGCTCACCGGATACATCACACGAAAAAAACGGACACGGGACGGCTCGCAAAGATGACGCCACCGCATAGCACACGCGCCACACACAGTGCCACACGTGTGTGGCCGGATTTCATGCCCTCAGCGGCCGTCCCGGTATGTGGACCTTCTTTATGCTGAGACCGTTTTGCAGGACGTATGTTACTCACTGGGACTGTCGTTGCGGACTCTGAGACCGTCCTGCAAGACGGGGCGGTCGTCGTCTCCGGGGACCGGATTGCGGCTGTAGGTTCCCGCGCTGACCTCGAAGCGCAGTACGCCGACCACGAACACCAGTCCTACGACGTGCTGTTGCCGGGACTCGTCGGTGGCCACATCCACTCGGTGCAGAGTCTCGGGCGCGGCATCGCCGACGACACGGAACTGCTCGACTGGCTGTTCGACTACATCCTGCCGATGGAAGCCTCCCTGACCGCCGAGGAGATGGAGGTCGCGGCGAAACTGGGCTACCTGGAGATGATCGAAAGCGGGACCACGACCTGTATCGACCACCTCTCGGTCGCCCACGCGGACCGTGCCTTCGAAGCGGCGGGCGAAATCGGCATCCGCGGCGTGCTCGGCAAAGTACTGATGGACCAGCGATCCCCGGACGGCCTCCTAGAGGACACGCAGGCCGCACTGGATGAATCCGAGCGTCTGATCAAGGAGTACCACGGTGCCTACAACGACCGGATTCGGTACGCTGTCACCCCCCGCTTTGCCGTCTCCTGTAGCGAGGCCTGCCTACGCGGCGCGCGAGAACTCGCGGACAAATACGACGGCGTCCGCATCCACACCCACGCCAGTGAGAACCAAAGCGAAATAGAGACGGTCAAAGCTGACACCGGCATGCGCAATATCCACTGGCTCGACGAAGTGGGCCTCACCGGCGAGGACGTCGTCCTGGCTCACTGTGTCTGGACTGACGAAAGCGAGCGCGAAGTCCTCGCGGAGACGGGGACCCACGTCACGCACTGCCCGTCCTCGAATATGAAACTCGCCAGCGGCATCGCGCCGGTCTGGGACTACCGCGACCGCGGCATCAACGTCGCAATCGGTAACGACGGGCCGCCCTGTAACAACACGCTCGACGCGTTCACCGAGATGCGACAGGCGAGTCTCCTCCAGAAGGTCGATCAGTTAGACCCGACGGTGACGCCGGCAGCCGAAATCTTCGAAATGGCGACGCGCAACGGCGCGAAAGCCGCCGGTTTCGACAAGCTCGGGGCGATTCGGGAAGGGTGGCGTGCTGACATCGTCGGCCTGAATACGGACCTCACGCGGGCGACGCCGCTGCACGACGTGCTCTCGCATCTGGTGTTTGCGGCCCATGGCGACGACGTTCGATTCACGATGGTCGACGGGAACGTCCTCATGGAACAGGGTGAAGTAACCACTATCGACGCCGACGCCGTCCGCTCTCGGGCATCGACGATGGGACTGGAGATGGACCTCGAAGACGAACGCAAGTCCGCACAGGAACAGAAGCCCTGAGTGTCTCTCAGCGGGTGGCCTCACTCGCTCGTCGCGATTGCTTCGATTTCGACTCCCACGCCCTTCGGCAGATTTGCGACCTCGACCGCACTGCGGGCCGGCGGCTCCTGGTCGAAGAAACCGGCGTACGTGTCGTTCATCGCCTCGAAGTCCTCGATGTCGTCGAGATAGACGGTCATCTTCAACACGTCGCTCATCTCCAGTCCCTCCGAAGCCAGTACCGCTTCGATGTTCGACAGCGCCTGTTCTGCCTGCGTCGCTATCGGTTCGTCGTCGAGCAGGTCGCCGTCGGGTGTCATCGGGATTTGACCCGCGGTGAACACGAGCGATCCGTCTGTCGTTGCCTGGCTGTACGCGCCGACCGCTTCGGGGGCGTCGGCCGTGCTGATAATCCGTTTCATCGGTCAGGTGTTCCGCCATCAGCGTCTTAAATTCACAGGCCGTGGCGGCGGTCCGCGTACTCAGCGAGATCAGCATCGGTATCGATATCCCAGTGAATTCCGGGGTCGTCTACCTCGATGAACGCTGTCCGCTCGTTGGTCTCGATGATATCTCGGCCCCCACGGTCGCCGGAGACGGAGGCGAGCCCATCGAAGTGGTGGCTGTCGAAAAGCACGGGGTTGCCCCGCGCCCCTTCGTGTTCGGGGACAACGATGGTCGCCGTTCCGGAATGGTACGCATCGATAAGCTTCTCGACAGTTCCGGTCCGGACGAACGGCATATCACCCAACAGGAACAGCGCGGCGTCCCAGCCGGCCGCACGGGCGAATTCGACGCCGTGTCGAACTGAGGCACTCTGGCCCGTCGCGTAATCGCTGTTGTGGCGGACCGAGAGTGCCAGGCCATCTAGCGCCTCAGCGACAGTCTCGCTCTCGTATCCGAGGACGGCGACAACGTCAGATAGCGGCGATTTAACGGCGGTTTCGGCTACCTGTCCAACGACTGTCTTTCCGCCGATGGTCGCCAGGAGTTTGTTACCCGGCTCGTACCGTGAGCTCTTCCCAGCGGCGAGGATGACGCCGCCGACTTCGGTCCGCTGCTGCCCGCTCATCGTGACCCCCGTTTCACTACGATACTGAGTATCTCACCGACGTTCATCATCGCTGGACCTCCTGCAC
Organism: Haloarcula amylolytica; assembly: GCF_049705545.1. GTDB lineage: Archaea > Halobacteriota > Halobacteria > Halobacteriales > Haloarculaceae > Haloarcula > Haloarcula amylolytica_B. Next base: position 477,664 of record NZ_JBNAMU010000002.1, on the reverse strand, counting down.
ATCCGTCGCAGAGACGACCTCACAGACATCCGACGCGAACGACGTAATGACCCCCCGAGAACACCGCTCTGTCTGCGACAGTGCGTGGATGAGCACGTCTCTGGCGGTACGCCGCTGTGTTTCGGTATCCGCTTTGTTGACTAGCGGTATCACAGACGCTTCGGCCGGCGCGTTTCGGCGGCCACCGTCAGGATGCGTGAGCACTGTCCCGACAGCTTCCCGCGTAATCGTGTCGCCCACATGGAGGCCGGTGATGTCCGCCACCCGCTCCGGTCGGTGGACCACGTCTGTCGTCAGCGCTTCACCGACGGCGGCGACCGAGGCGACCGGGACGACGTGGCTCGCCGTGCTCGGGACGACCGGCTCCCTCTCGCTAGGGGCTTTGAACTCCCGCTTGCGTGCGCCGTCAGCTTTGACGAGGAGCCAATCGAACAGCCCGGCCTCGGATAGCTGTTCCACCACACTCGCCTCGAACCCGCGAACCTTCCGGTCGACTCGCGCCGGATCGGCGACGCTCTCACGCGCGATAGCAACCGGTGGGTCGTGTGCTTCGAGGTCGGTGTGCCCCTCGTCTGGGCCGGTGAGCGCCAGCGGCAGGTCGGGCGGCGGCGGCATCGCCGTCGTTGTAGTGTACCCAACAGCGCACCCATCGTTGGTGCCCTCGACCGCCAACTGTCCCATCGCGGTTTTCTTCCCACCGGCCCCGACAAAGGCGACAGCAGCGCTGGAGCCCAGGCCCAGCGCAGCAGCCAGATGCATACAGTCGCTCCGCGGGACACACAAAAATAGCTTGCCGGGGCAACGAGGTGTGGCGCCGATAGCGTTTTTGTGTCCCACTGACACACATTGCAGTATGCCTCGCGTAGACGTTCGTGGTGAAATCTGTCCCCGGCCGGCGCTCATCGTCCGCCAGGCGCTTTCGGATCTCGACGCTGGCGAGACGCTCGTCGTTCGAGGTGACTACCCACCGGCCGAGGAGAATCTCAGGCGGATGTGTACGACCCACGGGATCGATGTGATGACTGCGGAAACCGCTGTCGAGACCGACGAGTTCGAACTCGAACTCAAGGTGACCGAGATGGCGTCGCTATCGGAGGCCTGAGTGTGGGACGCGACGCGGCGACTGTCGGTGACGACGAGACAGTTCGCCTGACGGAGTACACCGAACTCCACGGGTGTTCCTGCAAGGTCGGGCAAAGTGACCTCGATTCGCTGCTCGCCGACGCCGGCCTCACGGGTGACAGCGACGCGTTGCTGTTCGGCGTCGGTGAGGACGCCGCCGCCCGGAAACTCACCGACGAGCTTGCGCTGGTCTCGACGGTGGACTTCTTTACGCCTATCGTCGACGATCCGTACGACTTCGGCCGTGTCGCGGCCTGTAACGCCGCCAGCGACGCGTTCGCCACGGGGGCCGTCGAGAACGTCGACTGCCTGGTCGTCCTCGGGCTCCCACGAGAACTAACCGACAGCGCGGCGGCGATCCTCGCCGGCATGGCCGACGCACTGGACGCGATGGACGGCGTCATCGCCGGCGGCCACACAATCATGAGCCCGTGGCCCTTCGCCGGCGGCGCCATCTCGGCGACAGCACGGCCCGACGCCCTGCTCACCTCGCAGGGAGCCAGCCCGGACGACCGGCTCTACCTGACCAAACCGCTCGGGACACAGCCGGCTATGGGGGCGACCCGCGTGACCGACGAGCAGTTCGTCGAGACGGTCACCGACGCTACTGACCGCCCGCTCGACCGGATTGCTTCCGAGGCCGTCGCGTGGATGACGACGCCGAACCGCGACGCGGCACTCGCGTGCCGCGAATACGCGACAGCCGCGACCGACATCACTGGCTTCGGCCTCGCCGGCCAGAGCCGCGTGGTGGCCGACCGCTCGAAGGTCGGTATCGAACTGACGCATCTCCCAGTCATCGCGGGAACGCCCGCCCTCTCGACGCTCTTCGGATACGGGCTAACCGATGGAGAGAGCGCGGAGACCAGCGGTGGGCTGTTCGTCTCCGTCCCGCCGACTGCGACCGGTCCCGTCGAATCGGCGTTGGACGACGCCGGCGTGTTCTATCGGGCTGTCGGACGTGTTACGGACGAAAACGGCGTCACGCTTGACGACCCGACCATCGAAGAAGTACGTCGCTAACGACGATTAGGGTTGTTTTACCGCAACCGAAGCGCCGCCTCCAGCACGCCACCGCCGAGACTCAGCGCCTTGTCGGAGATTTTCGCCGGGTCGACAGCCTCACCGCGGGGGTCGACATCGCCGAGTTTGGTGCCCTCGCTGACGCGAAGGCCACCGTGGACCAGACCGCGAACCAGCCCGTCTATCTCAGTTTCGACCGGCCGGTCGCCAACGGTGCCGACCACGTCGCCGGCTGTGACACTGTCGCCGATGGCGACCGTCGGAGTCCAGTTACCGTCGGCCGGGGAACGAAGCACCCGCTCGTGAGTGTAGCCGAGCCGTTCGCCGGGTTCGCCGTCGTATTCGCTCGCAGTCCCCTCGTAGAACACACGGCCGAGTTCGTGCCCGCGGTCCGTCTCGACGACCGCGTCCACGTCTTCGCCGGCCTCGAACCCCGGCCCCATCCCGACCACGACGTCGGCATCAGACCTTCGTGTGCCGGTGTCGAACTTCCCTTTTGCCATGATGGCATCGACGAGGACTGCGGGGTCAAGTTCGTTGGTGACGGTTGCCTCTGGGTCGACGAGTACCGGGATGACATCGCCGGCGAGCAGTTCGAGCGCCTCGTCGACATCAGAAGCTGCCTGGCCGGTGACCCCCTCAACAGTCACCTCGTCCTCGTACAGCGCCGCACCGAAGGCGACCGCCCGCCGGACGACTGTCGGCTGTTCGACTTCGGTGACGATGACCGGGAAGCCGGCCTGCTGGAGCCGGTAGACCACGCCGCTCCCGAGGTCGCCACCGCCGCGGACAACGACGAGGTCGTCGAGGTTCAGGCGCGTCGCCCGCTCACCGGCGGCGTCGTGGCGGTCCATGGTGACCTCGGCGAGAATCGAGAGCGCGACGGCGGCCGGCCCGCTCCCGCCGAGGTCGAGCCCCACCGGCGTTCGGACCCGGCTGAGGTCCCGTCGGGCGTACCCCGACTCGGCGAGCGAGTTGAGGACGTGGTTGGCCTTCGTCTCGCTGGCGACGAGGCCGACGTAGCCAGCTTCGCCGTCCAGCGCCGCAGCGACGGCGTCCTGGTCGAACGTCCCGCTCCGCGTCGCAACGGCCACGGCTGTCTCGGTCCCCATCGGCAGGTCGCCGAGCGCCTCGCCGTAGTCGCCGTGAATCACGTCGGTAGCGTCGGGAAACTGCCCCGGGTCGGCGTAGGCCTCGCGGTCGTCGACCACGGTGACGGCGTAGCCAAGTCGCTCCGCCAGCGGAGCCAGCTCCATGCTGATGTGGCCCCCGCCGGCGATGTAGAGCCGTGCCTGCCCGCGAACGCGGTCGATGAACACCTCCATCTCGCCGCCACAGACCATTCCCGTGTTGCCGCCGCGTTCGAGTTCGTACGTCCGGACGCCGGGACCGTCGGCTCCCGAAAGCACTGACCGGGCGTCCTGTACGGCGAGGTGCTCGACTGTCCCGCCGCCGATGGTCCCGTACTCCTCATCGTCGGTGACGACCATCTTGTCCCCCACGTCCCGCGGTGCACTGCCGTCCTTGCGGACGATGGTCAGGAGCGCCGCCGGCTCTCCCTGCGTGGCCAGTTCGTCGAGCTGTCCGAACAGGCTCATACGAAGCTCTTTACCTCCTGTTCGACGAGGTTTTGGACCACGTCATCGTAGGATATCCGGTCGATGTCCGGCGGTAGCGAAACGCCACGCACGTCGACGTCCCTCCCGACCGCCGCGACGGGTGCGTCGACATCTGGTGAGAGGTAGACGCCGTCCTGAATCAGGACGACATGCGCCTCAGGGTCCCCAGCGACGGTTCGCAGTGCAATCTCGGCCATCGGTTTGTCGATGAGATACAACATTGTCAGAAGTCCAGCGTCTGATCGGCGTCCCGGATGCGGGCGGTGACGCGGTCGTCCGACCAGACCGCCACGTCGTCGGCGATTTCGCCCTCGCCGACGCCGCGCTCGCCCATCGCCGCGCGGTCCGCGATCATCTGTCCGTCCTGTTCCGCTAAGTCGGCGACGTGCCCGCTCATGTTGAGCGCGTCGCGGTCGACAGCGTCCCGAGCGCCGTAGACGCCATCCTGGGTGAATATCACGGTCACGTCGTGCATGTCGAAGCCGGCCGCGACGCCGCGGGCCGCGCGCAGTCCCTCCGGGATGTGGACTCGGCCGCAGGGCGCACGGGTGAGCAGCACGACGACATCCCGCTTCATAGCGAAACCACCCGGTCGGCCTCGCCGATGATGTCCGCCAGGTCAGGGAGCAGCCCAACTTCGACACCCTCGGGGTAGTCGGCAGGCGCGTCGATTCCCCGTGCGTCGACACAGAGCCCGCAGCAGATGACTTCCGCGCCGTCCGCGATAAGCTCCTGAAACTTCTCTGTCGGCATCTCGTCGTACAGCCCGCTGTCCGAACAGCCGGGAAGGGCCTGGTCCGCGACGGGGACGAGCGCGCCGTCGAGGTAGTGGAAGTACCTCACCTCGTGGCCCTGATCCAGCGCCGCCCGCCCCAGCTCGTAGGCGGTGCGCCACCGCTCGCTGTCGAAGGGCCCCCCTGTCAGCAGAAAACCAATGGACGCCATACTGCCGAGGTTTTCCCGACCAGCTCTTAATAGTTTGCTCGACACACCGAAAAACACTCTGTGTGTGATATTCCGTGGCGGAAAACTGCCCGAAACAAACTATCTACCGTCGGCAGACTGGTCGTCGAGTGCCGTCTTCAGGTCGTCTGCTGTGAACGGTAGCTCGGTCAGCCGAACGCCGACGGCGTCGCGGATCGCGTTCGAAAGCGCTGGCGGGACCCCGTTTGTCGGGAGTTCCGCGATAGACTTCGCGCCGAACGGACCTGTGGGTTCGTGTGTTTCCACGAGAATTGTCTCCATTTCTGGGTGGTCCGTCGTCCGCGGCATTCCGTACTGGCGAAAGCCGAGCACGTCCGGGTTCCCGTCCTCGTCGAAGGTGAGGTCGCCGCTCGTGGCGTATTCGAGGCTCATGTGCTCGCCGCCCTCTATCTGGCCTTCGACCAGCGCGGGATTGATCGCGACGCCGCAGTCGGCCGCGAACACCATCTTGTTGAGTTCGTACTCGCCGGTCTCCGTATCGACCGTCACGTCGACGAACTGCGCACCGTAGGGCGGTGGGCTCTCGTCGGTCGAATGATTCCCGTCGCCGAGGATGTGTTCGCGCTCGTCGTCGCCGTAGGTCGCTTCGTAGCCGATTTCCTCTAGCGAGACGCGGTTTCCAGTCCGCTCGCTGTACACGCCGCCGTCGCCGGTGTCGAGCACGTCCGGCGGCTCGTCGAGCAGTTTCGACCCCCAGTCCAGCAGCCGCTCTTTGGCGTCCTCGGCGGCGTTCTTGACCGCGCGGCCGCTGATGTACGTCGTCGAGGAGGCGTACGCGCCGTAGTCGAACGGCGTCAGGTCGGTGTCGGCGGCGATGACGACGACGTCCTCGGGGGTGCAGCCCAGCACCTCGGCGGCGATCTGGGAGAACATCGTGTCCGCGCCCGTGCCGGTGTCGACGCCGCCGACCTGCAGGTGGAAGCTCCCGTCCTCGTTCATTTGCACCTGTGCCGCGCCGAGTTCCTTGCCCGCGACGCCGCTGCCCTGGGCGATGAGTGCCATTCCGACCCCGCGTTTGAGGTGGTCTTCTTCGGGCTGTTCGAGCTCGTCGTAGCCGATAGCCGCCTTTCCACGGTCGACGCATTCGCGGACGCCACACGACCGAATCCGTCGAGTGAACCGGTCACCGTCCTTCAGGATTGCGACGCTCCGGTCGAGGTCGCCCTCCCGGACCGCGTTCCGCAGGCGGAACTCGATGGGGTCGAAACCGAGCCGGCGGGCCACCTCGTCCATGTGCGCTTCGACGGCGAAATGCCCCTGTGGCGCGCCGTAGCCCCGCATCGCCGCACCCATCGGAAGGTTCGTGTGGACTACATCCCCTGCAAAGCGGACGTTCTGGACCCGGGGATAGAGGGGAAGCGGCTTCGTCCCGACGTTGTTCGCGACAGTCATGCCGTGGGTGCCGTAGGCCCCCGAGTTCGACAGCGTGTAGAGGTCCATCGCCTCGATGTCGCCGTCGTCGGTGACTGCAGTCCGCATCTGCATCTGCATCGGGTGTCGAAAGCGGAGCGCGGTGAACTCCTCCTGACGACTCATCTCCAGTTTGACCGGTCGGCCCGCCGCCAGGTGGAGCGCGAAGGCGATGGGCTCTATCGCCATCTCCTGTTTCGACCCGAACCCCGCGCCGATGCGCGGCTTCTTCACCCGTACGTCACGGATGGGCACGTCGAACAGGTGCGCTATCTGGCGGCGGGTGTGAAAGGGGACCTGCGTTGCCGTGATGAACACGTGCCGGTCGTCCTCGTCCGTGTAGGCGATGGTCGTATGCGGTTCGGGGACGCAGTGGGACTGGTACGGTGTCTCCCACTCCGTCTGGATGACGTGTTGGTCCGCCGCAGCCTCGGCCGCTTCGCACGCCGCATCCACGTCACCGAGTTCTCCCTCGAAACCCGATTCGAGGTTCCGACTGTAGTCCGCGCCCGACTGCTTGTTCTCCACTTCGTCGGCCTCGAACAGTTGCGGGGCGTCCTCGTCGAAGGCTTCCTCGGGGTCGAAGACGGCGTCCAGTTCCCGGTACTCGATCTCGATTTTTCGTGCGGCGCGGTCGGCCGCTTCCGGGTCGTCGGCCGCCACGGCCGCGACCGGGTCGCCGACGAAGCGGACGTGCTCGCGTAACACTTTCAGATCCCACGGGCTCGGCTCGGGATAGGACTGGCCCGAACTGGAGTACAGTTTGTCCGGGACCACGTCGTCGAACGGCGTGATGACGGCGTCGACGCCATCCATCGCCTCGGCGGCGCTCGTGTCGACCGATTCGACGTAGCCGTGGGCGATGTCGCTGCGAACCACTTTCCCGTGGGCGAGGTCCGGGAACCGGTCACGGTAATCCGCCGTGTAACGGGCCTCCCCGGTCACGATTTTCCGCGCGTCGTCTTTCTCCTCGTCCGCCGTGATGGCGTCGCGTTCGGATTTGGGCTTCCGGTCGGGTTCCCGTGCCGCGTCTGTCTCCGACTCGGTATCAGTCTCGGTGGGATCCGTTCTCTCCACTCCTGTCCTGTCGGGCTGCTCGCTCAACTCCTGTGCCCGGTCGGAATCGCTCACTGATCGCCCTCCACGCAGTCACATCCGTTTCCGTTGACCGAACACTCGGTCACAGTGGCGGCCCTGCTGTCGCCTGCCTTCCCACCGTCGGTGGCGACGGCTGTCCCGCCGTCCATCCGCTCGGCGGCGTCCAGCACCGCTTCGACGATTTTCTTGTAGCCGGTGCATCGACAGAGATTGTCCGACAGCGCTTCCCGGACCTCCTGTTCGGTCGGGCTCGGGTTCTCCTTCAGCAGCGCTGTCGAGCGCATGATCATCCCCGGGATGCAGAAGCCACACTGCAGCGCGGTGTTATCGACGAAGGCCTGCTGGATCGGATGCAGGTCGTCCTGATCGCCCAGGCCCTCGATTGTCTCGATGGATGCGTCCCGTACTTTCGTCACCGGCTCGACGCAGGATTTCACTGGCGCACCGTCGACGTGCACGGTACAGAAGCCACACGCGCCGGTGTCACACCCCCGTTTCGCCCCGGTGTACCCGTTCCGTCGGAGGACATCGAGAAGCGAATCGGACTTCGACGCTTCGACCGTCCGTTCCACATCGTTAATCTCCAGTTCGATTTCCATATGGCTCATCAGCTCGCTGGCTATGTCAGGTACGTGACGAACAGAACGGTAAATAGCTATCGCGGATTTGTGATATGGCACGCCGACACACCGGCATTGTAGCCGTGACTGTCTCCGCGCTCCGAGTCAGCCTTCGCGCTCGTCAAGCTTTGTCTTGATTTTTTCGGCGGTAATCGGCATCTCCCGGATACGGACGCCGATGGCGTCTCTGACGGCGTTGGACAGCGCCGGTGGGACCGTGTTGGTCGGGACTTCGGCGACCGACTTCGCGCCGAAGGGACCGGTCGGCTCGTGGGTCTCGACCAGAATCGACTCGATAGGCGGCGTCTCGGTCGCCGACGGTAGTCCGTACTCGTCGAAGTCAGCTACCTCCGCCCGTCCCTCGTCGTCGAGGGTGATCCCCTCGCTGACGGCCATCTCGTAGCTCATGTGGTTTGCGCCTTCGATCTGGCCCTCGGCCATGCCGGGGTTGATGGCGACGCCGCAGTCGACCGCGACGACCAGTTCGTGCACCTCGAACTCGCCGGTGGTCTCATCGACCGTCACGTCGGCGAACTGGGCGGCGAAGGGCGGGGGACTCTCTTCGGTACAGTGCGTCCCCTTCCCCAGGATGTGTTCGCGCTCGTCGTCGCCGTACGCGGCCTCGTAGCCGATATCTTCGAGCGTGACGGAATCGCCGCTAGTCTCGCTGTACACCGTCCCGTCGCCAGTTTCCAGATTCTCGGCTGGCTCGTCGAGCAGTTTCGATCCCCAGTCAAGAATCCGCTCTTTCGCGTCCTCTGCGGCCTTCTTCACGGCCATACCGCTGATGTAGGTCGTCGAGGAGGCGTACGCGCCGTAGTCGAAGGGCGTCACGTCAGTATCGGCGGACTTGACGACTATGTCGGCCTCATCACAGCCCAGCACTTCGGCGGCGATCTGGAGGAACGCCGTGTCAGCGCCGGTCCCGATATCGACGCCGCCGACCTGCAGGTGGAAGCTCCCGTCCTCGTTCATCATTATCTGGGCGGCCCCGAGTTCGTCGCCGGCGACACCGGTTCCCTGGGCAGACAGCGCCATCCCGATGCCGCGGTGCAGATGGTCTGCCGCGGGCTGTTCGAGGTCGTCGTAGCCGATAGCTTCCTTCCCGCGTTCGATACACTCGTCGAGGCCACACGACCGGATACGGCGCTCCGCGCCTTCGCCGCCCATCATCCCCGCGATCTCGTCGAGGTCACCGACTTCCATGTGGTGTCGCCGTCGGAACTCGACGGGGTCGAGACCGAGGTCGCGGGCCACCTCGTCGAGATGGCCTTCAAGCGCGAGCGTGCCCTGTGGCGCGCCGTAGCCCCGCATCGCGCCGGTCTGGGGCGTGTTCGTGTGGACGATATCGGCCTCGAAGCGGGCGTTGGGGACCTTCGAGTACAGCGGCATCGGCTTGCTCCCGACGTTGCCGGCGACGGTCATGCCGTGGCTGCCGTACGCGCCGGTGTTCGACAGCGCGTAGATGTCGATGGCTTCGATATCACCGTCGTCGGTCACGGCCGTCTTTGCCCGGACTTTCATCGGATGGCGCGAGCGCATCGCGTAGAACTCCTCCTCGCGGCTGGCTTCGTACAGGACCGGGCGGTCGGTGGCAAGCGACAGCGCGAGCGGAATCGGCTCGACGACCATCGCCTGCTTGCCGCCGAAACCGCCACCGACCCGCGGCTTCGTCACGCGGATATCACGGATCGGGATGTCGAACAGGTGGGCGAGCTGTCTGCGGGTGTGGTTCGGCACCTGCGTGCTGGTGATGAGGACGTGGCGGTCGTCCTCGTTCGTGTAGGCCAAGGAGGTGTGTTTCTCGACGTTCGCGTGAGACTGGCGGATCGTCTCCCATTCGGTCTCGTGGACGTGGGTCTCGCCGTCGAGCGCCGCGTCCACGTCTCCGAGTTCGCCCTCGATGTGGGCCATCCGGTTGCGGTCGTAGTTGTGGCCGACGATCTCGTTTTCGACCTCGCCGTCCTCGAACAACTGCGGCGCGTCAGCGTCGAAGGCTTCCTCGGGATCGGTGACGTAGTCGTCCTCCTCGTAGGATACCTCGATAGCCTCGACGGCGGTGGTCGCGGTCGCCCGGTCTTCGGCTGCGACAGCGGCAATCGGGTCGCCGATGTAGCGGACGTGCTCGTTCAGAACGTGCATGTCCCACGGGCTCGGTTCGGGATAGGACTGCCCGGCGCTGGTGTATTTCGCGTCCGGCACCGCGTCGGATTCCGGTGTCAGGACCGCTTCGACGCCGTCCATCGCCTCGGCCGCACTCGTGTCGATATCAGTCACGCGGCCGTGCGGAATTTCGCTTCGGACGACTGCTGCGTACGCGAGATCCGGATATCGCTCCTCGTAGTCGGCGGTGTACTTCGCCTGTCCGGTGACGAGCTTGCGGTCGTCGTACTTCTCGGCCCGGTGGGAGACGCTGTCGCGCTCGTCGGGGGCCTTGTCGTTGTTCTCGGGTTCGTCCCACTCCAGCGGGTGCTCTTCGGACCGCTCGTCTTCGACGGTCTCTGACTGCGAGGCCGTGCCGCCGTCTGGTCTGGCTGTCTCGTCGTCGTCACTCATCGCATCCACCTCCACAGCAGCCGGCTGCGTCGCCTTCCTCGCGCGGCGTACCGACAGGCTGGCCGCCGTCCGCGGCGACCGACTGCTCCCCCTGCATCCTGCCCGCCGCGTCCAGGACGGCTTCGACCGGCTTCTGATAGCCGGTGCAGCGACAGACGTTATCGTCCAGCGCTTCCCGGACTTCTCGCTCGGTCGGGTCGGGGTTCGAATCCAGCAGCGCCACCGCCTGCATGACCATTCCCGGGATACAGAACCCGCACTGGACGGCGAAGTTGTCGACGAACGCCTGCTGAACCGGATGCAGGTCGTCCTGTGTTCCGAGCGCCGCGACGGTCAGTATCTCACTCCCGTTGGCGTCTGCTGGGGCCATCCCGCAGGCCATGCGCACCTCGCCGTCGACGAACACCTTCGACGCGCCACAGGTCCCGCCGTCGCAACCGCACTTCACACCGATATACCCGTGCTGTCTCAATACCGTCGCCAGGTCGTCCCCCGACCCGGCTTCGACTATCGTCCGTTCGCCGTTGATTGTGAGTTCGATGTCCACAGAGTACCCTCCAGTTTTCGGCATGCACTACGGACACACGCCTGTTAGTGAACAACTGTGGAACACCGTCTCATATATGTATGGTTCACAGGTGTCTGACGCCGCTATTGCCAGACGAAGTTACGGGCACATACCACCGTGAGACAACAGACGGCCCAAAATGCGACAGATGGCACGGTCGCTGTGTGGCGTGTGCCACATCTGTGGCACTCCTCTATCTGCGAACCCGACTGCTCACTCGGCGGCCTTCGCCTGGACCGCGTTCAGCAGTACCTCAGTTCCAGTGACGATATCCTCCCACTCGGTGAACTCGCTCTCGCGGTGACTGATCCCGTCGACGCTCGGGACGAAAATCATGCTCGTGGGGGTTATCTTGTTGAGGTAGTTCGCGTCGTGGCCCGCGCCGCTAACCAGTCGCGTGTACTCACAGCCGACCGTTTCGGCGGCCTCGACGACCGTGTCGATGCAGTCCTGGTCGAACGGGTCCGCGTCGACTCGCATTATCTCCTCGATCTCGTACGCAAGCCCTTCGCACTCGGCCGCGTGGGCGATTTCCCGCTCGACCTGCTTGATGGCCGCGTCGACGACCGCGTCGTCGTACGAGCGGAAATCGAGCGTGAACTCCACCGTCTCGGGGATGACGTTGATGGCGTTCGGCCACACGTCGACGCTGCCGACCGTGCCGACGAGGTCCGTCCCCTCAGTTGCCGTGATTCGCCGGACTGCGCGGGTCACGTCCGCCGTGGCGACGAAGGCGTCGTGGCGCATGTCCATCGGCGTCGGCCCGGCGTGGTTGGCCTGGCCTTCGAAGGTGACGTTCAGCCAGGCGAAGCCGAACACGCCTTCGACGGCGGCGACGGGAACGCCCTGCTGTTCGAGGAACGGCCCCTGCTCGACGTGCATCTCGAAGTAGCAGTGGATATCGTCGGCCTCGCAAGGAACGTCGCCCTTGTAGCCGATGCGTTCGAGTTCGTCGCCGAACCGCTTGCCGTCCTTGTCCTCGCGCTCGTACGCATAGTCGAGGTCGAAAACGTCACAGTAGACGCCGCTGCCGAGCATGTCCGGCTGGAAGCGGACGCCCTCCTCGTTGCTCCAGGCGACGACCTCCAGCGGGCGCTCGGTCGTCACGCCGGCGTCGTTGAACGCCTCGATGACTTCGAGCGCGCCGAGGACGCCCACGACGCCGTCGTAGCGCCCGCCGTTGTACTGGCTGTCGATGTGCGAGCCGAACAGGACCGGCGCGGCGTCACTGTCAGTTCCCGCCCGCCGGCCGAAGATGTTGCCCATCGTGTCGATACGGACTTCCAGCCCGGCCTCGCGGAACCACTCGACGAGCGTATCGCGGGCCGCCTTGTTCTCGTCGGAAAGGCTCGGTCTGTTCACGCCGCCCCGTTCTGTCGCGCCGATCTCGTTAAACGTATCAAAACGCCGTCTGAACCGTTCGCTGTCGAGACTGACGGATGGCATTGGGTAGCTGTTCCGGGGCGTCGTCTTGAAGGTTGTGTCGGGGTGCCGTCACACAGCTGCCAGACCGCTGTGGCACGCGCTCGCCCGCTGTCACACACGGCTGCGACCACCGAAAAAGCCAAACGACCGTTCCGCGAGTCGGCAGACATGACCGAGCCGAGTGCCGCGTCTATCGCGTTCCGAGACGCGCGGGTGTTGGACGGGAGCGGCCGCCCTCCGTTCACTGCGAGCGTGCGTGTCGCCGACGGTCGAATCGATGCCATCAGCGACGCCCCGCTTGACGCCGACTGCGTTGTCGACCTCGACGGGTCGTATCTCGCGCCGGGGTTCATCGACATGCATGCGCATTCGGAACTCCGACTGTTCGAGCACCCCGGGGCCGAGGAAAAACTGACGCAGGGAATCACGACGGAGGTGCTCGGACAGGACGGAGTCAGCGTCGCCCCGGTGCCGATGTCCCTCACGGACGAGTGGGAGGAGCGGGTCAAATCACTTGACGGTTCGCTCGATGAAACCTGGCCGTGGCACACCGTTGACGGCTATCTCGCGGCGCTCGAATCCGCCGACCCGGCCGTCAACTGCGCGTACTACGCTCCCCATGGCAACATCAGGTCGATGCTGGCCGGGTTCGAGGATCGTCCGCTCAGTGAGGAACACGTCGTCGCCGCCGGGCCAGTCACCAGTCAACGGTTGGGCAGGCCAACGGCTGACCGTGACACCGCTCCCGGGGAACTCGACGCGATCCGACTGGAGCTCGAAGTGGCCCTGGAAGAGGGCGCGTTCGGCATGTCCAAGGGCATGATATATCCGCCGAGCTCGTACGCTCGCGACGACGAGCTAGTGGCGCTCGCGGACACGCTCGCCAAGCGCGACTCGTTCATGATCTCCCACGTCTGGAACGAGACGGATCGCGTGGTCGAATCTATCGACCGGTATCTCGACATCTGTTGGCGCGGCGGCTGTCACGCCCACGTCTCGCATCTCAAGGTCGGCGGCCAGCAGAACTGGGGGGATTCCGAAGGCGTGCTCGAACTGTTCGACGACGCCGTCGACCGGGGCCAACGGGTCACCTTCGACCAGTACCCCTACACGGCCGGATCGACGATGCTCACCGCACTGTTGCCGCCGTGGGCACGGCAAGGTGAGTCAGCAGATATCCGTCACCGTCTCAACTCCGTGGCAGTTCGGGACCGCATCGCCGCCGACATCTCCCAACCGGGCGACTGGGAGAACCTCGCGTACGCTGCCGGGTCGTGGGACAACATCCTCGTGACGCGGACGGGAAGCGGTCGCCACCAGGGTGACACCATCGAGGATATCGCTACTGAGATGGGCCGCGAGCCAGTCGACGCGATGTGTGAGCTCCTCGTTTCGGAGGAACTGGACGTGACGATGGCCGACTTCGTGATGGCCGAGGAAGATATCGAGCGGTTCCTCGCGGACGACCGCGGCACGTTCTGTACGGACGGTATCTTCGGCGGGAAGCCCCATCCCCGGGCCATCGGGGCGTTCAGTCGCATCCTCGAACGGTACGTCCGGGAGCGGGACGTGCTCTCGCCGGAACTGATGGCATACAAGGCCGCAGGACATCCGGCCGATATCCTGGGCCTCAGGGACCGCGGGTACGTCCGCGAGGGGTACGTCGCGGACCTCGTGGCCTTCGACCTCGACTCGGTGTCGGCGAACGCGACCTACGAGGACCCGTTTCAGTTCTCCGACGGGATGGAGTACGTCCTCGTCGGCGGCGAAGTCGCTGTCCTGGACGGCGAACTGACCGGCGCTCGGAACGGCGCAGTGCTTCGCTCCTACGAGGAGTGGGGCGGTGCGACCCGTCCCGAACTCGACCGCACTGGCGACGACTAACCGGCTGGTCTGACCGTTGGCTCGTCGACTAACCGGTGACTGACCGGCTCGACTGCTCGCTATCGGTGCGGCGGTGTCGAGCTGAAAAACGCCGAACCGGGCTTCTTTACTCCGGCACTTCGGCGTCGACGGCGTCGACGAAACTGTTCATCTCCTGGAACAGGAACTCGTCGCTCTCGCCCTCGAACTCGGAGCCGGCCCAGACGTCGAGTTCGCCGTTGACGATCTCTTCTTCCGTTTCCGCGACGGTGTCTTTGACTTCCTGTGGAACCTCCGGCCCCCACTCGTCGAGTGCGGGGAGGTTCGTCTCCATGCCGCCCCAGAAGGCGTCGGATTCCCAGGTCCCGTCCCGGACCGCGGAGATAGTCGGGTCGTAGACCTCTTCCCAGTTCCACACCGGGGAGATGAGGTAGTTGTCGCCGCCGAACTCGCCCATCGGCGCGTTGTAGCCGGAGGCCCACACGCCCGCCTCGTTGGCGGCTCTGACCGGTGCTGGGGAGTCCTGCTCCTGCGAGATGACGTCACAGCCCTCGTCGATGAGCGAGTTGGCCGCCTGCTTGGAGGTCTGTGGGTCGAACCAGGCGTTGACCCACCGGATTTTGAACGTCGCGTCCGGGTTCACCGACCGCGCGCCGAGCGCCATCGCGTTGATCGAGCGGATGACTTCGGGAATCGGGAAGGCGGCGACGTACCCGATGGTGTTGTTCTCGGTCACCATTCCGGCCGCCTGCCCGGCCAGATACCGGGGCTGATAGATCCGGCCCATGTACCGCCCCATGTTCTCCCGGGTGCGATAGCCGGTCGCGTGCTCGAAGTACGTGTCGGGGTACTGCTCCGCGACGGTGTACATCGGGTCCTGGTAACCGAACGTCGTCCCGAAGACGATGTCGGCGTCGCCCTGTGCGTACTGCTCGAAGACGCGCTCGGAGTCTTCGGGGGCGACGGCTTCGGTGTACTCCGTCTCCAGCCAATCGTACTTCTCGTCGACCGTCTTTCGCCCCTCGTCGTGAGCCCAGGACCACCCGAGGTCGCCCACCTCCGAGATGTACACCCAGGCAGCAGTGACCGAGTCCGTCCCGGAGCTCCCATCGCCGCTGGTCGCGGTCCCGTCGGCTGTGTCGGTGTCGCCACTTCCACCGTCGCCGCCACTACAGCCGGCTAACGCGGTTGCCCCTGAGGCCCCGAGGGCAGCCAGCATCTCCCGTCGCGATATCGTTCGGTTCGTATCCACCATTACTGAACTGCTTGGATGTAACGGAAACTGCTACTTAAACGATATCATCTCGAACCTTGCAGCGAACAAATATATTCGACTAAAGCTGACTGAACGTCATTGTTATCGTTTAATAATGCCACGAACATTTTACAGAAGTGCTCAGGAAACAGTATTCTGCAGGCAACTACTGCAGTTGGTTGCCGTCGATGGGATCAGTTCGGGACCTCCCCCTCGACGGCGTCGACGTAGCTACTCATCTCCTGGAAGAGGAACTCGTCGCTCTCGCCTTCGAACGCCGAGTCGGCCCAGACGTCTAGCTCTCCGTCGAGCATCGCCGACCGCGACTCCGAGACGGTGTCCTTCGCTTCCTGGGGCACTTCCGGCCCCCAGTCGTCCAGACTGCAGATGCCTGAGTCGATCCCCTCCCAGTACGCGTCGGACTCCCAGGTACCGTCCCTGACAGACTCGATAGTCGGACCGTAGAACTCCTCCCAGTGCCAGATCGGGGATGTGAGGTAGTTTTCGCCGGCGATGTCGCCCATGGGTGCGTCGTAGCCGGTCGCCCAGATACCCGCATCGGAGGCCGCACGGAGTGCAGCGGGGGAGTCCTGGTGCTGGGCCATCACGTCGACGTCCTCGTCCAGCAGGGCGTTCGCCGCCTCGCTCTCGGTCGGCGGGTCGAACCAGGAGTTCGTCCATCTGACCTTCACCGTCGCGTTATCCTTGACAGACGCGGCCCCGAGCGCGTAGGCGTTGATGCCACGGATGACCTCCGGAATCGGGAACGCCGCCACGTATCCCAGTGTGTCCGTCTCCGTCACGGTACCGGCGGCCTGCCCGGCGAGGTACCGGGGCTGGTAGATTCGGCCCATGTACCGCCCCATGTTCTCCCTCGTCAGGTAGCCGGTGTTGTGTTCGAAGTACGTGTCGGGGTACTGCTCCGCCACGGACGCCATCGGGTCCTGGTACTCGAACGTACAGCCGAAGATGATGTCGGCGTCACCCTGTGCGTACTGTTCGAACACTCGTTCGGAATCAGACGGAGCAACAGCCTCGGTGTACTCCGTTTCCAGCCAGTCGTACTCCGATGCGACCGCCTCCCGGCCCTCGTTGTGTGCCCAGGACCAGCCGAGGTCGCCGACTTCAGAGTTGTACACCCAGGCGGCGGTGACCGAATCCGTTCCGGACCCGCTGTCACTGCCGGTCGTGGTGCCGTCAGCAGCCCCGCCATCGGCGGTGTCGGTGGCTGCTTCGCCATCGCCCCCGTCACCACCACCGCCACCGCTACAGCCGGCTAATCCCGTAATTCCCGCCGCCCCAAGCGCTGTCAGTAGCTGCCGTCTCGACGTACCGTGATTCTTGTCAACCATTAACTAACCGAGTAGCCATTGCGGAAACATTCACTTAAATCGTTCCGTTCACGCAGCTTTCTCTACGCTATTATCCAAATATATGCCACAAAAACAGCTTTATCGTATGCTATCTGGCGACTATCTGCTGCATATGTTCACACTACTGGCAGCCACGACAGACTGAGAGACCGTCCACAACGAACACTAACACACAACAACTGACATTTGCCAAATGTCCGGTATATCCCTTCTGGACGGCGAATATCACTGCCTTTGGAAACAATTATGCCACTACATTGTTGATACCCGGCTAAGATCAGACAGCATGTCCGAACACACCACGCTCAGGATGGAGGGGATACGCAAAGAGTTCCCCGGGGTCGTCGCCAACGACCACGTCGATCTCTCCGTCCAGCGCGGGGAAATCCACGGTCTCCTGGGCGAAAACGGCGCGGGAAAGAGTACGCTGATGAAGATTCTCTACGGGCTCTACTCGCAGGACGACGGTGATATCTACCTTGACGGCGAGCGACTCGATCTAGGGTCGCCACAGGACGCCATCGATGCCGGTATCGGGATGGTCCACCAGCATTTCATGCTGATACCACGCCTCACGGTCGCCGAGAACGTCGTGCTCGGCGAGCGTGAACCGGCCACGGCGTTCCGCAGCGATGCGGAGGACAGTTGGCTCCCGGCGGCGGTCCGGAACAACAGCCTCGTCCAGTCGCTCGCCGGACAGTTCTCGCTAGGCCTCGATGTC
Organism: Haloarcula amylolytica; assembly: GCF_049705545.1. Lineage (GTDB taxonomy): Archaea > Halobacteriota > Halobacteria > Halobacteriales > Haloarculaceae > Haloarcula > Haloarcula amylolytica_B. Next base: position 460,027 of record NZ_JBNAMU010000002.1, on the reverse strand, counting down.
CCTGAGCAGCGGATTCAGGACCTGGCGGACCAGTACGGGTTCGACATCGACGTGAGCGCGAAGATCTGGGAGCTCGACGTCGGCCAGCAACAGCGCGTCGAGATACTCAAGGCGCTGTACCGGGATGTCGACCTTCTGATTCTCGACGAGCCGACGGCGGTCCTCACGCCGACCGAGGCCGAGCGGCTCTTCGAGTCGCTCGAACGGCTGACCGACGAGGGGCTCTCGATAATCTTCATCACCCACAAGCTCACTGAGGTCGACGCCATCGTCGACCGCGTAACGGTTCTCCGGGAAGGGCAAAACGTGGGCACTGCCGAGGTGTCGTCAGTCTCCCGGGCGGACCTCGCGGAGATGATGGTCGGTCGCGAAGTGCTGTTCGAAATCGACAGGGAAGCGGTCGACCTCGGCGACCCGGTCCTGCGCGCACGCGGGGTCGAGGCCGACGACGACCGTGGCATCGAGGCTCTCTCCGGCGTCGACCTGACGGTTCGGCAGGGCGAAATCGTCGGTATCGCGGGCGTGAGCGGCAACGGCCAGAAGGAACTGGCCGAGGTCATTGCCGGCATCCGTGACATGACGGCTGGCGAGCTAGTGGTCAACGGCGAGGACATCACCGGCGCTAAACCGAAGACGTTCGTCGACAGCGGCGTCTCGTTCGTCCCCGAGGACCGACTCCAGTACGGCTGTGCCGAGGACCTCTCGGTGATGCACAACGCCACGATGAAGGACTTCAGGAACGACCGGTTCGGCGATCGGCCGTTTCTGGACTACGGGGAACTCCAATCCTACGCCGAAACGCTGGTCGAGGAGTTCGACGTCCGCGGTGTCAGCGACGTGACCGAGACCGAAGCCGGCGACCTCTCCGGGGGGAACCTCCAGAAACTCATTCTGGCACGGGAAATCTACCGCGACCCGGATCTGCTCATCGCGAACCAACCGACCCGTGGCGTCGACGTCGGGGCCATCGAGTTCATCAGGGAGACACTGCTCGAACAGCGCAAGGCGGGCACCGGTATTATTCTGCTCTCGGAGGACTTAGACGAGATTTTCGATCTGAGCGACAGAATTCTCGTCGCGTACGAGGGCGAGTTCGTCTACGAAACGACACCGGCAGAGGCCGACCGGGAACGGATCGGCCTGGAGATGACTGGCGGTGGCGACGGCGAAGACGAAACGGTTGTGTCGCCGCCCCAGTCCGGGGTCACACAGGGGAGTGAGAGCTGATGAACGTCGCAGTAAACGTCGACGCACGCGAGGACATTCCCGTCTGGCTGGCCTACGGGACGCCCGTGTTCACTGTGCTGGCCGCGCTGGCGGTGAGCGCCGTCGCGCTGGTCGTTCTCGATGTAAATCCCGTCGCGGCGTACGCGACGATGTTCGTCGACACGCTCTTTACCGAGTTCGGCCTCACCGAGACGCTGACGAAGGCGGTACCGCTGATTCTCACAGGGTTGGCGGTGTACCTCCCGTTGAAAGCGGGGCTGTTCAACATCGGTGCCGAGGGACAGCTCGTCGCCGGTGCACTCGCCGGGACCTGGATCGGGCTGAACGTCTCGCTTCCGGGGCTCGCACTGGTCCCACTGATGTTCGTCGCCGCAGCCGTGGCCGGCGGTATCTGGGCGGGCATCCCGGCGTACCTGCGGGCGAGGTGGGACGTCAACGAGATCATCACCTCGCTACTGCTGACGTTCGTCGCCCTCGAAATCCAGAGCTACCTGCTCCGCGGGCCGATGCAGGGCGGGACCGGGAACTTCCCGCAGTCCGAGCGGTTCTCCGAGGCCGCGACGATTCCGGAACTGTTCGGCGGCGTCCACGCCGGCTTACTGGTCGCCATCTGTATGGTCGTGGTGACCTACGTCCTGATGACGCGAACGCGACTCGGGTTCGAAATCACGTTCGTCGGCTCGAACGACGCGGCCGCACAGCAGGCGGGGATGAGCAAGTTCTACGTCTACCTCCTGGTGTTCGTCGTTGGCGGTGCGTTCGCGGCCATGGGCGGCATCAGCGAAATCGCCGGCGCACAGGGGCGATACCGCGCCGGGTTCGAACCCGGATACGGCTTCACCGCCATTCCGATCGCGTTGCTCGGTCGCAACAGCGCCATCAAGGTGATGCTCGCGGGGCTGTTCTTCGCCGTGCTGTTCGTCGGCGGGTCGAGCATGGAAGTGGCGTTCGGCGTGCCCGCGGCCCTGGTCGAGATCATCCAGGCGCTTGTCATCCTCTTCCTGATCACCGCGGAGTTCTTCAAGAGCTACCGGGTCGGTATCGACGTAAGACGCGGGCCAACGGAAACGCCAGCCCGGCCACAGCGGGGTGACGACTGATGGTGAGCTTCATCGCCGGGCTGCTTGATGCCACCGTTCAGGCGGCGACGGTGCTCCTCCTCGCCGGGATGGGGGAACTCCTCAGCGAGCGGGCGGGCGTCCTCAACCTCGGCGTCGAGGGCATGATGCTCGTCGGCGCGCTCGGCGGGTTCATCACTACCGTCGTGACGGGGAGCCACTGGCTCGGATTCGGCGTCGGCATCCTCCTCGGGATGGTGCTGGCGCTGGTCCACGCGTTCCTCTGTATCACGCTGAAGTCGAACCAGGTCATCAGCGGCGTCATGCTGACGCTGCTGGGGGCCGGTCTGACGACGTTCTTCGGCTCTGGCTGGGTCGAAGAGTCCATTGACGGCTTCCCGCAGATGACGCTCCCGCTCGTCGGACAGTACCTCGTCGATATCCCGGTCATCGGTGAGGCCTTCTTCCGGAGCACGGCGACGGACTACCTCGCACTCGGCCTGCTGGTCGTGGTCTGGTACTTCCTGCACCATTCGAATCTCGGGCTGGAGATGATAGCTGTCGGTGAGGACCCAGAGATGGCGGACACGATGGGTGTATCCGTGTTCAGACTGCGGTACCTCGCGGTGCTCATCGGCGGCGGGTTCGCCGGCGCGGCCGGGGCGCACCTCTCGCTTGCGTTCTCCCAGCTCTGGGTCCCCGGCATGACCGCGGGCCGGGGCTGGATTGCTGTCGCGCTGGTCATCTTCGCGCAGTGGCGCCCCCGCCGAATGCTATTGGGGGCATACCTGTTCGGGCTGCTCGATGCCCTCCGCATCCGCTCCCAGTCCATCTCGCTGACCGTGGGTCCTGACACACCGCTCGCTGGCGTGATCAACCCCGTCGTCGAGTTCCTCATGACGCCACAGATTATGGGCACCTATCCGTATCTGGCGACGATCATCGTGCTGGCCTACGCCGTCATCCGGACCAAGAGCGACCAGCTCGCGGTCCCCTCGGCGCTGTTGCAGTCCTACAGCCGCGAGACGGACTAACGGGTAGTCGAGTGCGGTCCGATACGAGCGGCCACACCTCCCACAGACCGTGTGTGCGGCCAAATCTATTTATCCATATTCGCTGAATCCCGCATGTCTCATGAGCGCCAATCAGGTCTTCGAGAGAGGTGACCGTGTCGGTATCTACTTGCAGGACAAACACTCGCTAGAAGAGAACGTGGAACTCGTGCAGTACGCGGAGGAGCAGGGGATCGACGAGATCTGGCAGGCCGAATCGCGGCTCGCACGCGACGCCGTCTCCCCGCTCGGCGCGTACGCCGCGGTCACCGACGACATCAAACTCGGGACCGGGGTGATCAACAACTGGACGCGCAACGCGGCGCTGATCGCGCAGTCGATGAGCACGCTTGAAGAACTCGCCGGTCCGGACCGCATCATGTGTGGTATCGGGGCCTGGTGGGATCCGCTGGCCGAGAAAGTCGGCATCGACCGCAGCGGCGCACTGCGGGCGATGCGGGAGTGCGTCGAGGTGACACAGGACCTGCTGGACATGGAGAACGTTACCTACGACGGAGAGTTCGTCCAGATGCGGGACGTGGAACTGGACGTGGTCCACGGCGACGACGGGCCGCGGACCGTCCCGGTCTACGTCGGCGGAACCGGGTTCAAAATGCTGGAACTCACCGGCCACTTCGCCGACGGCGCGCTACTGAACTACCTCGTCAGCCCGGAGTACAACGAGAAGGCCCTCGACGCACTGAAGACCGGGGCGGAGCGCGGTGACCGCTCGCTCGAGGACATCGACCGGCCCCAGTTGGTCGTCTGTTCGATGGACCACGACGAAGAGAAGGCCCTGGACAACGCCCGCGAACTCATCACCCAGTACCTCGGCCAGCAACCGCACATCATGAAGGCCAGCGGCGTCAGCCAGGACCTCATCGACGAGGTGGGCGAGACCATCGGCGGGTGGCCGGCCGACAAGGACGACATCGAGGAGGGGATGCACCTCATTCCGGACGACGTGGTTCACAAACTCACAGCCAGCGGAACGCCCGAACAGTGCCGAGAGAAGGTCCGCGAGTACGCCGAGACCGGCTGTCAGTGTCCGATTCTCTATCCGCTTGGCGAGGACCGGCGGTTGATGATCGACGAGTTCGCGGACGGCTACCTGTAGCCGAAGCGACGTGCAGTCACGCGGTGGGGAACCGCTTTTCAGTCGTCGTCGACCGGCGGCGCGCCTGCGCCTGTCTCAACTAGGTCGGGTTCCAGTCCTGCGGTGTACTCAGTTGGTCCGGTCCCGACGCTTCCACCGGGGAACACGATATTGAGAACGAGGGCGGCCATCCCCCCGGTGACGAGCGCGGACCCGAACAGCGTCTGCACCTCGGACGGGAAGTTCTGGAGAATTTCGGGGCGGAACGCGACGCCGAGGCCGAGCGCCATCGACATCGCCAGGATGGTCGAGTTGCGGTGGTCTAGCTCGACGTTTTGCGTTATGAGGCGCGCTCCGGACGAAAAGATCATCGCGAACAGGATGAGCGCGCCGCCGCCCAGCACGGCGTCGGGCATCGCCGAGACGACTGCGCCGACCTTCGGGATGAACCCGAGTGCAAGCAGGACAACGCCCCCGATACCAGCCACGTACCGGCTAGCGACGCCGGTGAAGTTCACGAGACCGACGTTCTGCGAGAACGACGTGTTCGGGAGCGCGTTGAACACCGCGCCGAAGACGCTCATCACGCCGTCGGCTACGAGGCCGCCGCGGATTTCCTCGCGGGTGGCGTCCCGGCCGGTTGCGGACACTGTCCCAGAGATATCCCCGATAGTCTCCATACCAGTGATGATATAGAGGAAGGCCACGGTGACGATGGCGCTCGGCTCGAACGCGAGGCCGTATTTGAGCGGGACGGGGACCGTCACCCATCCGGCAGCAGCGACAGCCGAGAGGTCAACCACGCCCAGCGCGAGCGCAACAGCGTACCCAACGATGATGCCCACGAACACGCTGATGACGCGAAGGAACCCCTCGAAGAACTGGTTCAACCCGACCGTGACAATCAGAACGAGCCCCGCGAGTCCGAGGTTCACGAAGGAACCGTATCCCTCAGCTGACGGGCCGGCCGACGCGCCCGCGGCGTAGTTCATCACCGTGGGGATGAGCGTCAGCCCGATGAGCATTACGACGATGCCGGTGACCAGCGGCGGGAAGTACTGGCGGAACCGGTCGAACGAGATGCCCATGACGACCTCGACCGGCGCAGCAAGCAGTGACGCGCCGAAAACGGCCGCGATACCGAACTGGTTGCCGATTCCGATAAGCGGGCCGAGAAACGCGAAACTGGTGCCCATCACGACGGGAAGGAGCGCGCCGACGGGGCCGACCGGGTACGCCTGGACGATGGTCGCGACGCCGGCCACGATGAGTGCCATCTGGACGAGAAACGTCGTCTCCCCTGTAACAGAGCCGACGGCCCCCGCGAGGATGAGCGGGGGTGCGACGTTGCCCAGGAACATCGCGAGCACGTGCTGGATGCCGAGTGGGATCGCCTTCCCCAACGGCGGCTTGTCTTCGATGTCGTACAGTACGACGGACTGTTTCTTCGCCTCAGGACCGCTCATATGACACCATCTAACGGCCTGTCTTTTCAATCCACCTACTAGAATCCTAATACCAACATATGTGTTTAATTTTGTCGAGGATACGCAATCGTCTGTCTCAGTAATTTTGGAATGTTGTGGCAAAACCGATCCAGAACTGTTTCGAAATCTGAGTTTCCGACTCGGCAGTGTCTCGAAACCGGATCAAAAAATCGGCACCAGATGGGGCAGTCGTTCGAAGTCGTCAGTCGTCGGCCGCGGCCTCCTCGGCCGTGCCGTACAGGCCTTCGACCTCCGAGATTTCGGGGTCGATCCGGTCGACCCCGCCAGTCGCCTTCTCGGCGCTTTTCGTGTCTTTCAGCCCGAAGCCGGTGGACACTACGACGACGGTTTCGTCCTGTTCGATGATCCCACGGTCGAGCGCCGTCTGGACGCCGGCGACGGGTGTCGCACCCGCCGGCTCGGAATAGATTCCCTCGGTGCTGCCAAGCAGTTTCTCGGCCGCCAGAATCTCGTCGTCGGAGACCAGCAGCGCGGTTCCGCCGCTCTGTTCCAGCGCGCGGCAGGCCTTGATCGTGTTCCGCGGTCGACCGACCGCGATGGAGTCGGCCAACGTTTCGGCGATGTCGTCGATATCCTCGTGGTCGTGGAAGGCGTCGTGGATGGCCGACGCTCCCTCGGCCTGGACGCCCAGCATCTTTGGGTGGTCGTCGACGTACCCGAGGTCGTAGAACTCCTTGAACCCCTTCCAGGCCCCGGCTATCGTACAGCCGTCGCCCATCGAGAACACGACCCAGTCCGGGACGTGTCCGCGAGCGATAGACTGGTCGGCGAGTTCGTGGCCGACCGTCCGCTTGCCCTCGACCTGGAACGGATTGATTGCCGCGTTGCGGTTGTACCAGCCGTACTTCTCGGTCACGTCGACGCTGAGGTCGTAGGCTTCGTCGTAGCTCCCGTTGACGGCCAGTACGTCCGCGCCGTAGACGAGCGGCTGTGCGAGCTTGCCCGTGGGGGCGTCCCCGGGGACGAAGATGCGACAGTCCATCCCGCCGCGGGCGGCATACCCCGACAGCGACGCGGCGGCGTTCCCGGTCGAAGCGCAGGTGATGATGTCGCGGCCGGCGTGTCGGGCCTTCGTGACAGCGATAGCGCTGGCGCGGTCCTTGAAACACCCCGTCGGGTTCCGCCCGTCGTCTTTGACGAGCGTCTCGACGCCCAGCGCGTCGGTAAGGTTCGGTGCGTCGAAGAGGTCCGTCCCGCCTTCGTTGAGCGTCACGACCTCGGCGTCCGCTGCGACCGGCAGGAACGCCTCGTACTTCCACTGGCTCGCAATCGGCCCGCCGAGGTCGCCGTCGAACGCGTCGTCGATAGCGCCGTAGTCGTACGTTACTTCGAGAATCCCCTTCACGCCCTCGTGTTCGGGACAGGTGTAGATGACCTGGTTCGGGTCGTACTCCGCCCCACAGAGTGTACACTCGAGGGTCGTGACTTGCGTCATGCCCATACTTCTTCCTGAGCACAACTGGATATAAAACCGTACTGTGACTCCAGGTCGATTGTGAGGGGAACCGCCTCTGTCGCAGCCGCCACACGCCACACACGGGCCGCACACGACACACATCTATTTGCGTGTGCTCCGGTCAGCAGACAGCAAAACCGCTACAGCGGGCGGTCCAAAAACTGTCCGCGGCCCGCCGTTGACCGGACCGCGTGGTCTTCCGCGACGACCTCACCGCCGGCGATGACTGTGTCCACGCGCGCGTTCCAGTGCTGCCCCTCGTACGGCGTCCAGCCACCGACGAACGTGTGGTCTTCGGCGGTGACCTCGTACTCCTCGGTGCGGACGAGAATCACGTCCGCGTCTGTTCCGACCCGTAGCGACCCTTTTTTCGGATAGATACCGGCCTTTCTGGCGGGGGCCGCACACACGAGTTCGCGGAGCCGCGGCCACGAAATCCGGTCCTGGTGGACGCCCTCGCTGACGAGGAACTCGACCATCGTCTCGACGCCCGGGAGACCGGCGTAGGGCTCCCAGATATCCTCCCAGCCGGCTTCCCGGGTCTCGCGGTAGGTCGGGAAGTGGTCTGTGCCGACGAGGTCAATCGTCCCGTCTCGAACTGCATCCCAGAGCCGCTCCCGTTCGGCGTCGGATTTGAGGCTGGGATTGACCTTCAGGAAGGGCCCTTTCTCCGCGACATCGGCCTTCGAGAAGGCCAGATACTGCGGACAGGTCTCCAGTGTGACCGGGATTTTCGCTCGGGATTTGAAGCGGTCGGCCTCGCGTGCGCCGCTCCCGCTTGAGATGTGGACGACGTGCAGTGGACAATCGGCGTACTCTGCGAAGTAGCCCGCCCGGGAAATCGCGTCCAGCTCGGCTTCGAGCGGTCGTGAGTCCATGTACACCTCGGGCTCGTCGCCGTCGATAGCCGACCGCGCGTCGTCGAGCAGTCCCTGCGTCTCACAGTGGACGCGAACTGTTCCCCCGGCATCGCCGACGCGCCGCATGAGCCGGGCGATGGACGCGTCACTCGCCAGGTACGGGTCGGCGGTGAACGTCTTGAAATCCGCCGTCCCGGCGCTCATGATGTCAGCCACGTTGATGTCTGGCTCCTGAACGTTCCCCGCGACGAGGCCGAAATCGACATGTGCGAGCGCCGAGCACGCCGCTGCTTTCTCCTGCAGTGCTTCGGCAGTTGTGACGGGTGTCTGCGTCGGTAGCTCGATGACTGTCGTCACCCCACCGGCGACCGCGCTTGCGGTCTGGGACGCGAAGTCGATTCCGTCCGGAAACAGCTCGTCGTCGTGCATGTGGGTGTGCACGTCGATAGCGCCCGGGAGCGCGAACATGCCGTCCGCGTCGATGACGGTATCCGGGTCACTGGGAGTCGGGACCGACGACGCCGGACCAGCGGCGTCTATTGTCCCGTCAGACATCGCGATTTCACCGTGCTGGACGCCCGTCATCGTCACCACCTGTGCGTCTTTGATGTGAATACCTGTCATGCCAGTACGGCCAGGGCGAACGACGAAAACAGTTGGTGTGTGTGAGACGCCACATCCGGCCCACACACGGCTTGGGAGAGAATGGCCGCTAAGCCCGTTCTGGGGCGGATAGCTTTTAGTCGGCTGCCGGTATCCCCCCATCTGTGATACTGAACGCAGGGATGCTCATCACGATGGACGATGAGCGTACGGTCCGGTCGGAGGCACACGTCGTTGTCGAGGACGGTGAAATCGCCGCTATCGAGGACGGCTATGCATCCGGTGCTGACGTGATCGATGCCACTGGCGAGGTCGTCATCCCGGGACTGGTGAACTGCCACACCCACATGTACGCGCTCCCGATTCGCGGCGCGCCGCTCGCTGCGTCACCTGAGAGCTTCTACGAGGCGCTCGTGGATATCTGGTGGAACGTCGACGAAGCGTTCACTGAGCGTGACGCTCGCCTGTCCGCACTGGGCTCCTGTGCCGAGATACTTCAGAGCGGCGTCACCACCTTCTGTGACAACTACTCCGGACCGAACACGCTGCCGGGCGGTCTCGACGCCGTCGCCGAAGGCGTCGCCCAGACGCCGATCCGCGGGATGATTACTTTCGAGACGACAGCCAGAAACTCAGAGGCCCAGGCTAGAGACGGTATCGCAGAGAATCAGCGATTCATCGACGAAGCGGAAGACCAGTACGACACCGTGTCCGGCCACTACTGCCTCCACACGCTGTTTACCAACACCGCGGACATTGTCGGGGAGTGTGTCGACCGGGCTACCGACCACGACCGCCCGATCCAGATACACCTCGAAGAGGGACTGGTCGACGTTCACGAATCCATCGCCGAATACGGGAAACGACCGGTGCCAGCGCTCGAGGATATGGGCTTTTTCGACGCCGAGGTCATCGCCGCCCACTGCGTTCACTCCACCGACTCCGAAATCGAAATCCTCGCAGAAAACGACGTCAACGTCGCTCACAACCCCTATTCCAACATCAACAACGCCGTCGGTATCGCCGACGTCGAAACGATGCAAGCCCACGAGATGACAATCGGACTCGGTGACGACGGGTGGGACCCGGATATGTTCGAGACCATGCGTTCGGCCGTCGGTATCCATAAACTCAAGCAACGCAACCCGAGCGGCTTCGACATGGCCACCGCCCTCGAATGGGCGACAATCGGCAGTGCGGCGGTGCTGGGGATGGACGACGCTGTCGGCAGTATCGAGGTCGGCAAGCGCGGTGATTTCGTCACGCTGGATCTGGGACCGAATCCGGTGTTGGACGGGAGTGCGCCCTACTACGTCGTCAGTGCCGGAAGCAGTGCAGATGTCACCCGGACGATTATCGACGGGGAGCCTGTGTACGACCAGAAATACGGCGTCACAGGAGTTGACGATTCGGATATGGCTGCCGTCGGCGATGCGAGTGCCGAACTCTGGGACCGTTTGTAGGGCAGATGCTGGGAGATTTGGTCCCACTGCGCTGGCAAAGAGGGTGCTCAAAATACACACCCTAAGAATGTAAATTACTTCCCCGATCCAATTTTGAGGCTCCTGTTTGACTGATCTCCGGTTAACACTCTAAGGGTGTAAAAATATATTGTGGATTTGATTTCATCGTCAGTGTGTACATTCTGTACACACAGTATTTCGACCGTAGCGTAGCTGAAAGCCCGTATTTGTCTACAACGTGTGATATCGCAAATATTTCCTATTCCAGTATGTAATAGTGGTACTGTGTGCGTGGGTGACATATGGTAGTTAGTGACGCCTTTGAGACGTTCACGCAGGTGCTCGAATGCGTAGAATCGTCTGAAACCGAGGTCAAAGCGGTCTCAGTCCGGGGCCAGACGACTGCCGATAACGACGAAATAAGTGCTGACCTGACGCTCGCAACGCCGATCTTCGGTGGGGTATCGCTACACGATGACGTGTCTGTCGACGCTGAGGAGTTCGATCTGACCGACAAACGGATTGAAATTGACGTGACGGTTACTGTGCCCGTCGGGACTGACATACCGGTTCCGTCGGAAAACCGGGGAGATGCATCCGACGAACTGGCAGAAACCCTCTCGCAGTCGGACTCCGTCCCGGCATACAAGGACCCGGAGGCACTCCAGGCCGCCTACGACGCGTGTGATACGTTCCCGGAAATGACCGAAGCGCTGGATGCTGACGTGACCTCCGAAACTGTGCGCCGGTATATGGTGGAGTATGATATCCACGACCCGACCGACACGACGCCACAGGCGGGCGGTCTCAGCCTTTCAGACGTGCAGGCAGATTCCGGGACCGACACAACTCCTTCGGCTGACTCGGACTCTCCCGACGACCAGACGGACGACGACGGACAGCCGGAAGAACCGGATGGACTGGGGGCCAGATCTGTCGCTGATCTGCTCGCCGAAGCGGACTCCCAAGACAGCGACGACAATCTTGTCGCGGACGGGCTCGGTATCTCGCAGGACCTGACTGTGGCCGAACTCGCACGGACCGTTACACAGTCTACTTCTCTGCACGAGGTGACCCAGCGTCTCGATTTGAGCCAGACGCACGCCCGGCGACTACTGTCGGAACTGGATCTCCTTGATCTCGTCACCCACCGATTGGCCGCCAACCAGATACGCGTCTCGAATGACGAAATCAAGCGTCGTATCACCGCCGCCAGTCATTGATCTACTTCCCCGGGGTGTAGCGTGGGCGGATAGACGAACGTTCATGAAATGAGGGAAACATTTTTGCCGCCCGGTTCGTACGTGTGACAAATGGCAACGATCCGCGTGCGTGATTGGACGAAAGAACAGATAGAGAAGATACGTGACGCGGAGTCTCACTCCTCGCACGATTCCGTCATCAAGTCGCTGCTGAAAGACCGAAAGCTGGCCAAATACGCGGACGATGCCGCCGAGGCTGTTCCGGACTCGACAACCGAGTCCCAGATGGACGGTCCCGACACAGCGTTCGATGATCTGACCGTTCTCGGCGAATTGTCCGATGCTGACAACGGGGTGTTATTTCTCTGGTGTCCCAGCTGTGGGAACGAACTGGCCCACATGACTGCCGACAACCCACTCGGCCTGTCTGTATTCGAGATCGAATGCCAGCGGTGTCTCACCCATCTCGACCGGCATGCCATCGTTGCCATCGAAATCGGCTATCCAATCGAACAGAAACTGGTCGATGACCGTCTTCAGGACGACCTCAAGGAATGCGTCGTCGACTACTGGGACCGGACACTCGACTCGGCTGCCGTGGGAGCGCCTGACGACGATCTGGAGCCCGAGTATCTGGTCTGGCAGTTCGACCAGTACCTTCGGCAGTTCTCGTGGGAGTGGCCCGCTGACGTACCCGTCGTCGGCTTTGCGACGGGGGAAACCTACCGCAACACTGCCACTGACGAGTACCTCGAAGTTATCGAACCAGTCTCGGAGAACCGAAACGCGATGGATTCGTTCAAGATACGGCGGTACCCCGCCGACCCAGAAACTGCCGACGGTGAGACGGAGATTCTCGACAGCACCACCGTCGTCGATCACATTGTTAATCGGCGACTTCTAATCGAAGCACGCACTGATTCGACTTCGCAGCCTGAGTCGACCGAACCGACAGCGTGACCAGCCCAGCTCTCTACTGCTCCTCATTTTTCATGCATACTACTCGAGATAGATGCACATACCGTCGAGACACATCACTCTGATCCGATTTAGATGGGGACAACCCAAAAGAGGGCTAAACATTCGCTATTTAATTCGCGATCTTGTAATACACGGCCATAGAACGACTATACCATTTAGTACGGTGGCAGACAGCGTATATTAGCTTGTCTCTACTGTCGGACGGGAACACCGCAGGCACAACACGCTCTCTGCGACCCAGTTCACGTCCGTCGACTCACAATGTCGGCAGCGGTGGTGATCAGTGTCGTACTCTGTCGTCCCACGAGGGGCAGCAAGGAACTCGTCTTTGATTGCTTGCTGGACAAGGCTGGGAAACCGTTGGCGTTTGACGACGGCCCGCTGTGCGAGGAACCTACCGGGATCGTCCGGGTCCGTTCCATGGAGGTCCTCCCAGGGCAGAGCGATTTCACCGTTGGCGGGGCCACGGGCCACCTGCTGGAGGAGCGTCGCAGCGGCCTCGAATAGCGGCGTCGTCCCCCACGCCTGCGGGTTGTCGACAGCACTGCCAGCGTTTTCGTAGGCCGTCTCCGCCTCTCGGTATGCCGCTTCGGCTCCATCGAGTCCTGCGACGGTTCGGAAGTCTCCGACGAACTCCTTGAGACAGGCGTGTTGTACCGGGTGGTCGAGCCCGTTAGTCAAATCCTTGCCCACGGCGACGCCCTCGACGCCGCGGCGGGTGGCTCGTGTATCCTGGCCGGCGACGCGGTAACAGACTGCGCTCGTCGCGAGGTACTGGAGGCCGTCGCCGACCCATCCCTTCTCGTCGGCATCAAAGGGCGTGATGCCCTCTCGCGGGTCTGAAAGGACACGCCATCCGGCCCGCGTGTATTCGTCTCCAGCGCGGCGGTAATCGCGGTCGGCGATAGCGGCGACTGCTGCGGTTCGGTGGCCAGCGTCTTGTGTGCGCATGTAATCACTATGGGTCACGGCATCACGGGCTTTCGCACCCAACAAATCGGTATCACTGTCACCCTGAACCGTCAGACAGAATACACGCCCGTCCTGTCGGTGACACATGGAGTCGGTACCTCTCGTTACGACGCTCACGGTGTCACTCCGGTTTGTTATCGGTGTGGCAGCGGCTGTCGTCGCGACCGTTGCGATGGATCTTGTGATGGCCAGACTGCCGGAAGGCGAAACACCGCCGTTCGTTGCCGCCGGTGTGTTGACCGATAGCGCTCCACAGCACGCTCCGGGTCGGCTCGCGAACGTGGTCCACTACATCGCCGGCTGGCTGACTGGCCCGCTGTTCGTCTGGATGCTTCTCACCAGTGAAGGGCTCGTGGGCGGGCAGTCGATACTCGCGACAGTGCTCGCCGCTGCTGTTCTGTACGCGCTGATGGTCGGTTTCTTCGTCTTCGTCGTCCTCCCGCGGTCCCGCCTGGCGTCGGTCCGGACGGCGGACATCCGACGCGACTGGGCGATATCGGCGGCTGCGTATCTGCTCGTTCTCGTGCCAGTCGTCGCGCTCGGCTCTCGCCTCGTCTGACCCGGCCCGAACTACGGGACCGGTCTGGTAATTGGCAAAGGCGAGGCTGTCCGCCGCTCGCCCGACAGCGCTCACTCGACGAGCGACAGCTTACCGTCCGGCCCCACCTCACCGGTTTCACCGGTATGGTACCAGTCGTCCTGAAGCGTCTGTGCGCCCGTTCGGCTATCGTCGAGGAACCCGCCCAGGACAGTCGGGCCGCGGACCAGTATCTCTCTGTTTTCGGACACAGCGAGTTCAACTCCCGCCATCGGATCGCCGATTGTCCCTTCGACGAAGGAATCCGCGGGGTTCAGTGCACCGACGCCGGCTGTCCCGACAGAGCCGTACAGCTCGCAGATCGGGACGCCTAAGCCTCGGAAGAAGTACAGTAGATGGTCGTCTAGCTGGCCCGTACCGGAGAGGGCGTAGGTGAGGTTCGACAACCCAGTTTCTTGCCGGAGCGGCTTGTACACGAGCCGCTTAGCGGCTCTGTATTTCAGCGGCGTTCCCCGTCCTTCGACGATACCTTGCCCGTATGATGCGACTCGACCGCCGACCTTCCGTTTCATCCAGCCCATGTCGCCGAGACGGTCCTGTATCGTCCCGTAGAGCTGCTGGTACATCTTCGGGACACCGACGAGCACGTCGGGCTCGACGGCCGCGAGTTGGTCGACGAACTCCTCCGCTCCGAGGTAGGCGACGGCGCTTCCGGCCGCCCAGAGGTAGTACGTCGAGACCCGCTGATAGATATGTGCCAGCGGGAGCGAACACGTCCCGGTCGCCCCGGGACCGGTGGGGAGCTCCTCGCGGAGACTCGCTGCAGCCGCCAGAAGGTTTCGGTGGGTCAGCGCACAGCCGGCCTGCTCTGCGGGGGCGGCCACGTCGAACGCGACCGTCGCCACGTCGTCGCCGTCCGTCTGAAGGCCGGGAAGCACTCTCGCTTCCTCGGTCGGCAGGTCTTCGAAATCGAGCACAGTCCCGACAGCCATCGCGAGGTCCTCGGCCACGTCTCCCGCTGCCACGAGCCCCGTTGCACCGGTTCGTTCGATAACCTCGGCTGCCCGGTCGTCGCTCGCAGACGGGTAGAGTGCGACCGGGACCAGTCCGGCGAAGTGACAGGCCAGGTCGAGCACCGACCACTTGTACCGGGACTGCGCTCTGATGGCCAACCGGTCCCCGGGCCGCAGTTCCGTCGAAAGGAGCCCGCCAGCGACTGCCTTCGCCCGCTCGGCCAGCTCCTCGAAACTCCGCTCGACGAACTCGCCGTCATCCCGGACGAGCGCCGCGGTCCGCTCCCCGTGTTCCGAAACGATATCGTCGAACCAGGCCGCTACTGACCCCTCCGGAACCGCGAGCGAGCCGCCGTCGTAGACGTCGCTGTCGAGGCGTACGCTGTCGTCTTCGCTTCGGCGGTCAACTGGGACGGGGTCCTCGGATGCCGTTCGGTCCTGATACAGTTGCCCGGGTTCGTACTCGTAGTCGTCGCTGACTTCGGTCTGGAAGTAGTCGGCGTAGTTCTGGTCCTCGTCGCCGGCGGCGATGTGCGCATCGAGCCAGTCCCGGGCGACTGTCAGGACTTCCATCGTGACGTACTCCCCGTTCTCGTGTTTCTCGCGGAGTTCCCGCACTTTCCCGGCGAACTCCTCGTGCATCTCACGGTGGTTGTAGAAACAGTCACTGCAGTCCATAGCGTAGCCACAGTTCTGCATGAACTCCTCTTCGTCACCGAAGTGATACTCCGTGTAGTGTTCGAGTTCACGGAGAATATCACCGACCTCCTCCTCGGAATGGCCCTCGTTCATCGCCGTGTGGAGGTCGTTCAGCAGCCCGAACAGGCGCTTGTGCTGTTCATCGAACCGCTCGATATTGGTGCTGTACCGTTCCTCGTCCCACTCGGCAAATTCCCCCGTCGAGTCCGTGCCCATATCTGGTCTGTTCACCCTTATTTGAAAAGCGACTCTCACGTTCTCATCGAGTGAAAATGCGGACTGCTTCCCAAGTGGTTGCCAGTAATCACTGCATTCGGGATGCGAGAATTAAGTGACGAAGCGGTCGTCGAGGTCCTTACCGACAACGGCATCGGCGTGCTGGCACTGTCCAGTCCGTCAGGGGGACACCCGTATCCGGTCCCGGTCGCGTTCGGGTACGACCCGGCGACGGACAGCCTGGCGTTTCACCTGTCAGAGAGCGATGATAGCCAAAAACACCGCTGTCTGACGGCTGACGCCAACGTCGGGTTCTCCGTGTACGAGGAGACCGAACCCCAATCCGTGTGGCGAAGCGTCATGGTTACTGGCGAGTTGGTTGAGGCGACCTACAGCGACGTGGAGCCGGCCCTCGCCTCGCTGGCCAGCAACACGCAGTTCGCTCCCAACCCAGTCAGTTGGGACGATACATCGACGACGACACCGTACGAACTCCGAATCGATGACTGGAGCGGACGGGAATTCCGAGTCGGGTGAGGGCCGTGGAGAGATTCAGAAAAAATACCAGTCACAGAACTCCCCTCTCAGCGCAGTATCAGCCGTCGCTCGGCAGCCGTGTGTTCTCACTCTCTGAGAACCAGCGACCGTAGTTATGGCTTGAGACTCATAGCTACAAGTAGAGGTGTACCAGATGCTACCGCCAACAACTGCGCTACTCCAGCACGGACCGATGGGGCCCCACGGAGGGGCAACGGGCATGGGCATGATCCCGGGCGGCTGGTGGCTGCTGTTCGCAGCGGTCATCATCGCTGTTGTGGCGATAGGGGTCCTGCTGTACGTGCAGCTACAGCACGAGGCGACCGCCGAGCCGGATTCACTGGAGACCCTCAAACAGCAGTACGCATCGGGCGAGATCGACGAGACGGAGCTCGAAACGCGGGCTGACCGCTTGCTCCAACACGAGTCGTAGGTCGGACTGGAATCTTCACCAACCACGGATGTAGCGGGAGAGAGCGACCTTGTGGAGCCGCTGAGTGGCGACTCCGAAATCGCGCCAACCGACTGTCTGGCACGCATTTCGTGGTACATTTATTCCGCAACGGCGTACGGTGGGTATGGACCCGGACGACGTTCGCGACGATTGGGCCTCCCGCTCCGGGAAGTTCTCGCCGGCATACTACGCCGAACTCGGGCCGAACGAGGTGAGTGAGACGCTGGTCAACGTGCTCGACCACTACGTTCACGACGACGCCCGAATCCTCGAACTGGGATGTGGCTCGGGCCGCCATCTGGCACACTTACAGACCAACGGCTACGGGAACCTCAATGGTATCGACATCAACGACGAATCCTTCGACGTGATGGCCGAACACTACCCCCGACTCGCGGATTCGGGGACGTTCCACACTGGTGCGCTGGAGGATATCATCACCGGGTTCGAGGACGACGCCTTCGATGTCGTCTACTCGGTTGAGACGCTCCAGCACATTCACCCCGACGACGCGTGGGTATTCGAGGAGATTGCTCGCATCGCAGGGGACCTCCTCGTGATCGCTGAAAACGAAGGCAACAGTCCCGAACGCGGACGCGAAGACACTGCGGTGAGTTACGTCGACGACGACTTCCCACTGTATCACCGCAACTGGAAGCAAGTATTCTCAGAACTCGGGTTCGCGCAGCTCATCCGCGAACCCACGTCCCGGGACACCATTCGCGTGTTCCGTGCGCCGTAGCCCACGCCGGAGCCTGTCACTTCTAGCCGGCTCTGTCAGCGGATAGCCACCCGTCGGTAACTTCACGTTCGATAACCAGGCAGCAACTATTTGTGTCATGATATCATGGGTCAAGTTGGATCGACATGCAACTGTGCCAAAACTGTCAGGCGGCTATCGACGAGTACCTCTTGGACAAACAACTCGAACCCCTGCGAGACCTCACAGTCGACGACTTCAATCTCTGCGCCGACTGCGTGACCGTCGTTGCGGACGCCTGTGTGGAGTGTGACGGCGCGGTGTACGTTCCGCGGTCCGAAACTGCTGTCCCTGACTGCTGTCCGGCGTGCCGGTCCGAGCACATCGACGAAACCGGGACCGACCCGGGATGGCATTTCGACACGATGTCGACCTGACCCGGGCATTCGCTCGGGTGTGCCGACGTGGGCATCATCCTCGTTTTGACACTACTGACAGCGAACTGAGGGGAAGTCTGCCGGCCGAATACGAACTCTGTGTTACGTACCCAAGTAGAACAGTACGTCTCGGTACAAGTGGCTTCGATAGCACTGCGGACACACACTGTTTGTCCCAATTACTGAACAGCGGATTCGGGGATAGAGCCCGTGTGTGTGCGTCACAGTGGCGATAGAAGCTTCATACTCCTCCAGCACATACAGTTGTTCTCTACTGGAATGACACGCTCGACACGACATATTGGCTTGCTGTTTACTGCGCTCGCACTCATCTGGGGACTCTCCTTTGTGGCGATCAAGACTGGTCTCGAAAGCGTTCCGCCGGTTTTACTGGCAGCTGTCCGACACGACATCGCTGCAGTCGTCCTGCTGGGCTATGCCCTCTGGCGGGGCCGGGCACTGCGCCCACGAACACGCGATGACTGGTCGCTGATTCTCATCGGCGGCAGTGTCCTCATCGGCGCACACTTCGCGCTGCTGTTTCTCGGACAGCAGTACGTCCCGAGTTCATTCGGCGCAATCCTGCTCAGTCTCACGCCGGTTGTGACGCCGGCGTTCGCATCGACGCTGATACCGAGCTACAGGGCCCGTCCCCACGAACTCATCGGCACCGTCTGTGGGTTCATCGGCGTGGTTATCATCGCGAACCCCACACCGGGAGCGGTCGGCGGCCGACTGCTCGGCGTTGCCCTGCTCATCAGTTCGGCTGTGGCCTTCGCCGTCGGCGCGGTCCTGACCGAGCGATACAGTAGTTCGCTCCCGCTCGTGAGTCTCCAGACCTGGATGACGCTGCTCGGTGCGGGCATCCTGCACGCCGTCAGCGCAGGGCTGCCCTCGGAGCAACTCGGAACTGTCACAGTTGGTCTCGAACAGATCGCGGCCATTGCGTACCTCGGCATCGTCGCCAGCGCGATCGGGTTCCTCCTCTACTTCCGACTGATCAGCACGGTCGGGGCCGCTGAAACCAGCCTGGTCTCCTACGTGGTTCCGGCAGTGACGGCCATCAGCGGCTGGCTCCTGCTCGGTGAGACACTCAGTCCGGTGACTGTCGCCGGCTTCGCCGTCATCGTGGTCGGCTTCGCGTGGGTGAAAGCCGACGTGCTTCGGTCGCTACGGCGTCGGCAAACCGGTTCGCCGTCGCACCGGTCACAGACTCCACGGGACGACTGTATTGTCGTCAGCGGGAACGCGTACTCGACACAGGACTGATACGGATTGTTGGAGTGATGTACCGGTATGCACCGACCCCGGGGTCAGAGCTATCCGGACATAATCTACAACAATCCGTATGTACCCCAGTCAGGGGCATCAGGACTTAGCCGCTGCCACCCGTTGCAACGGTATGGCTTCCCATCCCGGGTTCCACTCGCTACACGACGAAACAACGGCATCGATCCCCGTGACCGGTGGCCTCCCGGACTGGCTCCGTGGCAGTCTCATCCGAAACGGCCCCGGCGCGTTTTCCTTCCCAAATGGAAGCAGTGTCGACCACTGGTTCGACGGGTTCGCGATGCTGTACCGGTTCACCTTCGACCCGGCCGGTGACGCCGTTCACTATCGGAACCGCTTCCTCCGAACGGACGCGTACGAGGCAGCGAGGAGTGGCGAGTTCGAGGGCGGCTTCGCGACCGGCGAGACGACGCTTCGCTCGCGGCTGGCGACGTTTCTGACAGACCCCTACGACAACACGAACATCATCGCTGAGCGGTTCGGCCGCGAGTACGTCGCACTGACTGAATCGCCCCGGAAGGTGCGTTTCGACCCGAACACACTCGAAACGGCGGGTCACGTCGAACACGACGACGGCGTCCCGACTGGCCAGCTCTCCTGTGCCCACGTCAAACGTGACCCGACGAGCGGCGTCCTTGTCAACGTCGATACGGCGTTCGGACGGACCAGCCAGTACCACGTCACTGCCATGTCGCCCGACGGGACCCGGCGACACGTCGGGAGCGTCGAGACCGACCAGCCGGCGTATATGCACAGCTTCGCGCTCACGCCCCGGTACGTCGTATTGACGGAATTTCCGCTCCGACTCGACCCGCGACGGTTCCTCAAGCCCGGCCGGCAGGCGCCCTTCATCGAGCAGTTCGAGTGGGACCCCGACCGCGGGACCCGAATCATCGTCATGGACCGGACTACCGGGACGGTCGTGGCCGAGCCGGTTACCGACGCCGTGTTCGGCTTTCACCACGTCAACGCGTTCGAGCGTGCCGGCGGCAGGGAACTCGTGTTCGACCTCGAAACAGTACCCGACGCGACGACTATCGACTCGCTGTATCTGGAAAACCTCCGTGCGGGCGAGATGGGCGCTATCGTCGGCCGCATCGAGCGGTTCACTGTGGACCTCGGTACCGGAAGCGACGTGACCCGATACGGCGACGCCGACGCGATGGTGTCGCGCGAGATGTTGTACCCCGACGGCAGCGCACTGCCGACCGTCTCACCGTCCCGGTGGTGTCGCCCACACCGTTACGTGTACGCGATGGGGATGGATACCCCCGTCACCGAGTGGGCCCGTCGCGTGCTGAAGTTCGACACGGACACGGGTGCCGTTGAGACGTTCGACGATGGCGGGGACTACTTCGGTGAGCCGGTGTTCGTCCCTGCGCCGGACGGCGACACCGAGGATGACGGCGTGGTGTTAGTCGTTGCGCTAGACGCGGATACCGACCGGTCCCGGCTACTCGTCCTCGACGGTCAGACGTTCGAGAAGCGCGCCAGAGCATCGCTCCCTCACGCGGCCCCGTTTGATTTCCACGGTCGATACTTCCCCGAACTCAGGGTGGCGGCCGACGAGTGAGTCCGTGAGCGTTTCGTCCTGACACCGCTGTCGGATCGCCGTTCGAGAAGCAGTCCTATCCGAGCGACCGAACCGGATAGCTTCTCCTCTGAGCTCTCCCCGTACGGGCGGTTCGATGATTCATGTTCCCAGACAGGGGTGCAACAGACAGGACGGAACTGTGTCCGGCAACGTACTTGGCTGTTGCAACATCCTAGCCATACAAGCGATATGGGCTATCTGAGACGTCTGCGACGGGCTGTGTTCCTGTGAGCGGGGTCTACTTTGCAGGCCGGGTAGTACGTGAGGCTGCAAACGAACTGTGACTGATTCGTCGGCAGCGCTTACAGTCGGTGTGAAAAGGGCTACCCTACTCGTGGGCAGAACGGGCAGTGCAAACACTGATATCCGAGAAATTCATTAGAAATTCATATGAGTCGAACGTCTATTCCCATCGACACCGATACGAAAGACAGACTCGACGAGGCGAAACGGGAAGACGAAACGTGGGACGAGTTCTTGCTCCGAATCGTTGCATCGACTGGTGACGGGATGTCTCCGGGGACGCTGTCCGACGAAGAGGCCGAAGAAGCAATGGAGATCGTACGGGAAGGCCGCGAGCGGTAATGTTTCTCGACACCTCAGCAATTATCGCCTATCAGCAAGGAGACGAGCACGTCGTCGAATATCTCGATGCTGGGCGGCCATGGTACACGTCGACAATCTGTGCTTTCGAATATATTAACGGCCGCCTCGGGAGTGGTGAGACCGACGTACTAGCCGTCAGACAGGAGTTCTCGGACGTCCAGACGCTCGACCTGAACGAACCAATCGCAGTCGAGGCCGCCCGTCTCCAAGATGAACTTCTGGCCAGTGGCGAGCGGCTGACAACCGCCGATATGCTCATTGCGGCCACGGCTCGCTCAACGGGTGACGAACTTGTCGTTGCGGATAGCGACTTCGAGACTGATATTCTTCAGACTGTGATGGAAGTCACGAACCTCCGTAACTGAATTGTCGGCAGACTTCCCGAGCCGGCGTTGCAGCCAGCACCATGGCTAAAGAAACCAATTTCTCATTGTCCGGGCAGATTGTGACTTATCCACGTCCTTCTCCGGTGTCGTTCTGACAGACACAACGCCCAACTTACATGATGTTCGGACTGCCTAAAATCCGAAAACGCTTTACCCATTTAGGCTGGCCTAAACAGTATGTTGAATGAATCGATCGACACCTCCGAACCGTCACACCGGTTGTCGGTGTCACGGACACTGGACGGAGCGTCGTGAATATGGTGGCAGTGGGGAACCGGACGGGGACGACGTTCGACCACGATGTCATCATCGTCGGGGGCGGTCCAGCCGGCTGTTCGGCGGGCGTGTTCACGGCCAGAGCGGACCTCGATACGGCCATCTACGACCGCGGCCGCTCGTCGCTCAAGCGCTGTGCCTACCTCGAAAACTACCTCGGTTTCCCGGCCGGTATCGGCGTAGAGACGCTGTACGACCGATTTCAGCACCACGCTGAAACCGCCGGTTGTACCGTCGTCTCCCAGCTAGTCGAATCGCTCGACAGAACTGATGACGGGGAGGGCTTCGTCGTTGAGACCCAAGACGGGGAAACGGCCACGACTCGCCGCGTCATCGCGGCGACTCGCTACGACGGCGAGTATATGCGCGGTCTGGACGACGACGCGGCGATGTTCGAGACGTACGAACACGACGGCGAGGAACACGAAGCCTTCGACAACACGTACGCCGACTCCGACGGCACGACACCGATCCCGGGTCTCTACGTTGCGTCACCGTCCGAGGCGGCGGATATGCAGGCGATCATTGCGGCCGGCCGGGGCGCACGGGTCGCACGTCGGGTGATTGCGGATGCAAGAATCGACGACGGCTGGTGGGAGTCTGTCGCTGATGGGGTGGACTGGGTCCGACGGAGGGCTGAACTCGACGACGAATGGACCGAACGAGCGACTTGGGTCGAACACTTCGACGACCGGTACGCCGAGGACGCCCCCGTCAAACCGGAGTCGGACCGCTTCCAGCGGGTTCGCGAGGCGGTCATCGAACACCGGCGGTCGTCGTATATCACGTCCGACGAGGTAGCTGACCGGGCCGAAACAGGTCAGGAAGTACTGGCGGGCTACTTGAGCCCCGAAGCGGTCGTTTCGGGGCTTGACCAGACCGCTGTTCTCGATGCGATAGATGACGAAACGATCCGCGACTACGTCGGTGCGACCGACGGACTCGCGGAGGTGGGCGAGTAATGGCGAACGAGACACGGGGGGCCACCGACGTGTTGTCACGGGCCAGGACTTGGCTGGGAACCTTCGACGGGTCCCTGATCGGACTGTGTGTCGCGAGCGTAGCCGTCGCCTTTGTGGCCGGACTCTTGCAGGTGAGCTTCGGGGCGTACTCGATGACCATCCTCGAGGCGTGGCAGGCCGTATTCGACCCGAAGGTACTGTTCAGTGTCCGGGCATGGCAGTCGTTTTTCTTCGGGACTGAACTCCCCGAACTGCCGAAGCGGACGCTCATCGTATGGAACATCCGGATGCCGCGGGTAATCGTCGCTGTGCTTGCGGGGATGTGTCTCGCCGTCTCCGGGGCGATATTCCAGGCCGTCACGAGAAACGAACTGGCGAGCCCGTTCGTGCTGGGCGTGAGTTCCGGGGCGGGGCTCACCGTACTGCTGACCCTCGTTCTGTTCAGTAGTCTCGCTCCGTTCCTCCCGCTGTTTGCCGCGGTCGGTGGCTCCATCGCGTTCCTGCTCGTGTACATGATCGCGTGGAAGGGCGGAACGAGCCCGGTCAGACTGGTCCTGGCCGGTGTTATCGTCAACATGGTGTTTACTTCTCTCCAGCGGGGGCTGTTCTTTTTCGCCGACGACCTGGGCGTTGTCCAGTCGGCGCTGGCCTGGATTACGGGGTCGCTAACGGGCGTCGGCTGGGAGGAGTTCCGCATCGCTGTCATCCCGACGCTGGTCGCGACGCTCCTCGCGCTGGCGGGTGCACGACAGCTGAACCTCCTCCTGCTCGGGGAAGAAACCGCGAGTTCGCTCGGGATGAGTGTCGAGCGGGTCCGGTTCATGCTGTCCGCGGTCGCCATTCTGGCGGCCAGTACGGCTATCTCTGTCGCGGGCATCATCGGCTTCTTCGGGCTCGTGGTTCCCCACATCGTCAGACTCATCGTCGGGAGCGACTACCGCCGGCTCCTCATCGGCTGCGTGTTCGTCGGTCCGGCACTGATGGTCGTCGCGGACGTCGGTGCACGGCTGGCTCTGAGCCCCGCACAGGTTCCGGTCGGCGTCGTCACTGGCGTCGTCGGCGGGCCGTACTTCCTCTACCTGATGCGGCGACAGGAACAGATGGGTGAGATCTAATGTCACAAGACAACTCAAACACGGACGGTATCGCTACGGCCAACGACACCGCTGCTGGGTCCCAGTCCAGTCGCCGGGACCGGCCGCTGGTCGGCGACGATGTGGTGCTTTCGTACTCTGGGACGGATGAACCGGTCATCGACGGTGAATCGATCACCGCCGAACCGGGTGCGGTGACCGCCCTCGTCGGCCCGAACGGCTCGGGCAAGAGCACGCTGCTGAAAGGCCTCGCCAACCAGCTCACGCCGGAAGCGGGGTCCGTGCTACTGGACGGGCAAGACATCCAGACGCTCGATACCAAAGCGATAGCCCGGAAGCTCGGCCTGCTCTCCCAGGAGAGCACGTCGCCGAACAGCATCACGGTCGAGGATCTGGTGTATCACGGTCGCTACCCACACCGCGGGTTCTTCGACAGCGTCACCGAGGAAGACGAGGCCGCCGTCGAGCGGGCGATTGATCTGGCCGGCTGCGGACACCTCCGTGATCGCGAAGTCGGCAGTCTCAGCGGCGGCCAGAAACAACTCGCCTGGATCGCGATGGTCCTGGCACAGGACACCGACGTGCTGTTACTGGACGAACCGACGACGTTCCTCGACCTGCACCACCAGCTTGAGGTGATGGAGATAATCGAGACGCTCCGCGATGAGAGCGATATCACCATCGTGGTCGTCCTCCACGACATCGAGCAGGCCGCGCGCCTCGCCGACCGGATGGTCGCACTCAAAGACGGCGAGATACAGGCCCGGGGACAACCTGAAGATGTCGTGACGGAGCGACTACTCGCAGACGTTTTCGAGATCGAGGCGGAGGTCTCGGTCACCCCGCATGGGCCGCGAATAAACCCGATCCGCGCCCGCCACGACGGCGACGAACATGCGGTCGATGACGACAGTACCGGGGCGGAGCGTGCCGAGGAGGTTGTGGCCGAGTAGTAGCTGCATACGACGGCGATGAATAGGCCCTCTGCCCACCGAGCTCTTCCCACGGACATCCGATTCAGCGTCTGAAACCTGACTTCCCACAGTCGTGGAACCGGAACATCTATATAATTTTTAGGCTAGCCTAAAAACATGGCTGACGACGCCACTGAAACCCAGACACCGACGCGAAGAGAGTACGTCAAATACGGCGGTACAGTTCTCAGTGCCGGACTGTTGGCTGGCTGTGCGAGTGATTCGGAACGAGGGGCCGGCTCCACGCCGACGGAGACCGCGACGGCGGCGGACACTGCCACTGCGGATGAGTCGTACTCCGTGTCGATGTCGCCAATGGGGGAGGTTACGTTTGAATCGCCGCCTCAGACCGTCTTCACGCGGCTCACGCACCACGCCGACATGGCGTTCGCCCTGGGCCGCGGGGACACCGTCACGGCAATGCACGCCCCGGACTACTACAGCGGGCTGTGGAACCAATTCGTCGAACGACTGCCGGGCGTGTCGCTGGACTGGACCGGGCTGTACTCCTCGTGGGAACCGAGCAAGGAGAAACTGTACGAACTGGACAGCGATATCCACCTGGCAGACCCGGCCTGGATCGCCAAACAGGACAACTGGGACCGTGAGGACTTCGAGGAAATCGCTACCAACGTCTCGCCGTGGTTCGGCAACTCGCTGAGTGACCGACACGCCGAACCACCGTCCGGATGGGGGGACTACGAGTACTACACTCTCTGGGAGCAGTTCGAACTCGTGGCCGAGGCGTTCCAGGAGCAGGCCCGGTACGAGGCGCTCGCGGCGATCCACGACGAGCTGCGCTCGACCATCGACGCGAACGTGCCGCCCGAGTCGGAGCGCCCGTCGGCGGTAATGCTCGCCGCGGCTGACATCGAAGAAATCTACGCGTACACGCTGGACAACCCCGGATTTCTGACCGCACACACCCGTCCGTTCGGTGCTCGCGATGCCTTCGAGGGCGCGGTTGAGACGAACTCCGTGGTCGATTTCGAGACGCTGCTTGAGGCCGATCCCGACGTAATCCTGCATCTGGGCGGGTTCGAGCCGAACACGAGCCTCCCGAAGCGACGGGAGGCGTTCAGATCCGACCCAGTCGGTTCGGAGATCACGGCCGTACAGAACGACCGCATCTACCCACAGGGGGCGCGGTATCAGGGGCCGATACTGCATCTCTTCCAGCTTGAGATGACCGCAAAGCAACTGTACCCCGAGCAGTTCGGCGAGTGGCCGACCTACACCGAGGGCCCATACCCCGACATTCCAGCCGATGAACAGCTGTTCGACCGCCAGCGGGTCGCTGACATCATCAACGGGGAGTTCGAAGCATGAGCGACAACGACACGACAGCCGACGCACGGACGCGCAGAGCGTATCTGAAATACAGTGGCGCAGTCATTGGGGGCGGGTTGCTTGCCGGCTGTACCGGCGACGCCGACTCACAATCGACACCGGCAGCGACGGACAGTGACACGTCGACAGCCACCGACACACCCGGCGCGACGCCGACACCGGCCACATCTGAACCCTACACTGTCTCTATGGAGCCGATGGGCGAGGTGACTTTCGAGTCGGTCCCGGAGCGGTGGATGGCCTACTTCAGCACCTACGGCGACATGGCTATCGCGCTGGGGCAACTCGACGGCCTAGCGGGGCTGATATTCACCGAGAACTGGCCGATGGCGTTCTTCGATGCCATCCCGGACATGGACGTGACTTTCGACGATATCCCACAGCTGATGGGCGAAGGTGGCATCGACAAGGAAGCGTTCTACGAGATGGGCTCTGACGTCCACCTGTTCGACCCGAACTTCGTTCAGGTGCTCGACGACACTTGGACCGACGAGGACTTCGCCGAGATTACCGACAACGTCGGCCCGATACTCGGGAACAGCATCCGGCGTCGGACCGACGACTGGCACGACTACCGGTACTACTCGCTGTACGAGGCCTTCGAACTGATCGCCGACGTGTTTCAGGAGCGCGAGCGCTACGAGGCCGTTGCCGACCTCCACAACTCGCTGCTGTCGGAAATCGATGCAGGGCTCCCGCCCGAAGACGAACGGCCGACGGTCGGCCTCCTCTCGATCAATTCCGACTTCGAGGGTGGGGCGTTCTACGCCTATCCCGTCCACGACGGGAACGGGCACAAGCAGTACCGTGACCTTGGGATGCGCGGCGCGTTCGACGACGTCATCGACGGGAGCTACGCCGAGTGGGATTACGAGCAACTCCTTGATGTCGACCCCGACATCCTGCTGTTCCAGTACGGCTTCTCGCACGTCTCGACCGGGGAGTTTGAGGACCGGATGGCCACGATGCACGAGGACCCCATCGGCCAGCAGCTCTCGGCGGTCCGGAACGACCGACTCTACCGCGGCGGGACCTCCTACCAGGGGCCGATAATCAACCTCTTCCAGACGGAAATCGCCGCCAAGCAGTTCTACCCGGAGGTCTTCGGCGAGTGGCGCGGCCTCGGTGACATCCCGACCGAGGAACGGCTGTTCGACCGACAGCGACTGGCGGACATCATCAACGGGGAGTTCGACCCCGCGTAGCCCTCGGCGGGCCAGCGGACTGTGGTCCTTCGACCGCTCCGTCACCGACACCGCGAACGGCGGTACCTGACCAATGCCCGTCCCGAAGAGACCTCTTCTGAAGTTTGGTTAGTTCACTCCGAACCCAAATATTTGGATGATTGGCCTACCAACTCGCACATCATTGGTGGTGTATGTGGAATATAAGGGTATACTGAGCTGTTTGTCCAGAAGAATTTTATAGTATCGTGGCATCCGTTCGCATATGTTAGTACACGAAGGAAACGCGCACTCGTACGCCGCCGGTTCCGACCGCTACTGCCGCCATTGCAACGACGTCGCCCTGGCTTACGACCCGACTGCAGAACGGCCGCGGTGTCGTTCCTGTGGCAAGCTAGGGTAACCGGGACAGCCGCCGACGCCACGGGGGGACGCTACCGGCCGGTGTGAGGCCCGGTCCGTGGGCATTAATTCGGGAATCGGAGAACGACCGGCGAGGCACGCCGTGGCCGCTGGGACTGGTCACCGGCGGCGACTACAGTTTGACGAGGACTTTGATTGCTTCCCGTTCGTCCATCGCTCGATACCCGTCGGGCACGCCGCCGAGGTCGACGGTCTTCGTGAATATCGGTGACGGGTCGAGCGTGCCCTGCAGCACGTCGGCTAGCAGTTCGTCGGCGTAGGCACGAACCGGTGCCACGCCGCCGTTGAGCGCGATGTTATCGCCGAACAGCGAGAACACGTCCAATCCGGAGTCGTCGACGCCATGCGGGACACCGACGTAGCCGACGGTCCCGCCCGGCCGACAGACGTCGATGGCGGTTTCCATTGCCGAGGCCGCACCGACACATTCTAGGACGTGGTTTGCACCGCCGTTGGTCAGATCCTCTGCCGCGTCTACGGCGTCCTGACCACGGGCGGCGATGGTTTCGGTCGCACCGAACGACTCTGCGAGTTCGAGACGGTCCTCGTGGTGGCCCATCGCGATAATGCGTTCCGCCCCGAGGCGGCGAGCCGCGAGCACGCCACACAGTCCGACGGCTCCGTCGCCGACGACAATACAGGTGTCTCCTTCGCTGACGCCAGCACTCACCGCCGCGTGATGACCCGTTCCCATCACGTCCGTCAGCGGGAGAATCGCTTCCAGCGTGTCCTCGTCGTCGGCGTGGCGGTCGGGAACCCGAACGAGCGTCCCGTCGGCTTCCGTCGCCCGGACGTACTCGCCCTGGCCGCCGCCGTTGTCGCCGCCCCAGGAATCGCCGTTGACACAGGACGTATGCAGTCCTTTCCGGCAGAACTCACACCGGCCACAGCTGATAACGAACGGGGCAAACACCCGGTCGCCGGGCTCGACTGAGCGCACGTCGTCGCCGACTTCCTCGACGATCCCCATCGGCTCGTGGCCGACACGGGACCCTTCCTCCCGGTCGCTCTGGCCGCGATAGAACCACAGATCGGAGCCACAGACGGCGGTGTGGGTCACGCGAACGATCGCGTCGGTTGGCGACTCGATCTCCGGACGGGGAACCTCTTCGACGGTGATTTCACCGGGGCCACGGTAGATGGCTGCGCGCATGCGCTTGCTTTGGGGCGGCTGTGGAAAACCGTTCTCATGCCATCCGTCACATCCGCTTGCCCGGTCTTATTAGATGAAAACAATTACCAGTGACGGGACACAATCGCAGGGATATGACGGACGTTCTCGTCGTTGGCGGTGGCCCCGCCGGCCTGAGTGCCGCATTGTTCACACAGAAAAACGGCCTGGAAACGTCAGTCTTCGACACTGACGGGACCTGGATGCACAAAGCGCACCTGTTCAATTATCTCGGGGTAGGCTCCCAAGACGGGTCTGCCTTCATGGAGACGGCCCGGACACAAGTCGACAGTTTCGGCGTCGACCGAAAGCAGGACACAGAGGTGACCGACGTGCAGCAAACTGATGCCGGATTCGAGGTCGCAACCGAGGATGACACCTATGAAGCACCCTACCTCGTCCTCGCGACAGGGGCTAACCGCGACCTCGCTGAGTCACTGGGCTGTGACATGACTGATGAGGAAGTCGTCGACGTGGACGTAACGATGGAAACGAGCGTCGCCGACGCCTACGCGACGGGGGGCATGGTCAGAGCCGAGGAGTGGCAGGCCGTCATCTCCGCTGGCGATGGCGCGGCCGCGGGTCTGAACATTCTCACGAAGGAGAAAGGGGAGCACTTCCACGACTTCGATACGCCCGCTGACGCGGATGCGCTGTTCGGTCCCGAAGAGTAAGTCCCGAACCGACTCTGGAAGCGCCTATTCCATTGCTAACCACCGAACACGGTTTTATGGGCCATTGAATGGCGAGTACAGGCAGTGTTCGACGCTGGGCTAGGTCAGGCCGACTGTCGGTAAGCAGGTGCGTAATTCGCGGCGTCGGTGCCATTCTCGCGTCACTGTGACCGTTTCGGCGTTCTAAATCCGGCAGACTGTATTATCGACTGATTCACTATGGCATCACAGCCTAAACTGTTCTCTGTGAAGGAGTTCGAGTTCAGTATCAGGTTCACTGCGGGCGCTGACCCGGTAATGGACCTGTTTCAGGAGTATCCCACGCTACGACTCCGAAACGCGACGTGTACCGTCACTGGAAACTCCATGTGGCGCGTTGACCACGTGGACGGACCTGCTGACGCCATCTCGGCGTTCGACGACGTGTTTCTCGACGATGGACGCTGTAACGAGTGTCTCAACGAACACTGCTGTTCTGGGACGCGGGAGTACCAGGTCCTTGACCGGCGACCGACAGCGAGAACTGTGTACACCTATCACACGGAAATCGACCAGTGTGATTCAGTTGCCGCTATTGTCACCGACCATATTGCCGATGGGGTCGTCTTCGAGTCAGCGCGCACCGGTGGCTCGTATCGTTGGCGCGTTTTATCTCCGGCCGACATCTCGCTGGACAGTGTGTTCGGTCGACTCGAATCGTCACTTCGAGACGGTCTATCGCTTGCTGTCGACCGCCTTGGAGTATCCGAACCGTGGGACACGAAGCCACGTCCGGCGTTCTCCCAGTAACGCATCCGGTGGTCTATTACGGCTGTATGCGCTGTAATACATCGACATACGCTGGATCTGGAATGGCCTAAGCCTGGCGTAGCGTCACACGTAATTGGTGAAGACCACGGCTCTCCCTGTCAAACAGATCCGGATGGCTGGTATGCCCTCAGCCCTCTTGCCACGGCGCACCGTCGCGCTCGACAAACCGCTCGGTCCGCTCGATACCCTGGATTCGGTCTATATCTGCCGCATCGAGGTCCACATCGAGTGCCCCGAGGTTGTCCCTGATGTGGGCCTCGCTCGTGGCCTTCGGGACGACGCTCACGCGGTCCCGCGAGAGTAACCAGGCGAGACTGACCTGTGCCGGGCTGACGTCATGTTTCGTCGCAATCGCCTCGATTTCGGGGATATCGAACACGCGTCCGCGAGCCAGTGGGGAGTATGCCACGTGATAGTACTCGTGTGCCTGTGCGTGGGCGACGAGTTCGTCCTGTTGTAACAGTGGGTGCGTCTCTGCCTGGTGGGCGAACAACGGCGCATCAAGCGTGTCGATGGCCTCGCCCAGCAGATCGATACTGAAATTTGAGACGCCGATGTGCCGTATCTGTCCTCGATCGAACAGTTCGTCGAACGCTGCCAGCGTTTCCTCGGCCTCGTAGTTATCCACTGGCCAGTGGACATAGAGGAGATCTAGCGTTTTGAGCCCGAGTCGGTCCAGCGTCGCATTGAGGCCCTCGATGACCTCGTCGTATCCCAGTCCGAACCGCTTTGGATGTACCTTTGAGGCGACAAACACCTCTTCCCGGGGCACATCGGCCGCGGCGATGCCGTCTCCGACGGCCTGCTCGTTCTCGTAATGTTGTGCGGTATCAATGTGCCGATACCCGGCTTCAAGCGCAGTTTGAACGCTGTTGGCACAGGTGTCCGGGTCCGTGTTCTCCCAGGTTCCGAGTCCTATCGCTGGCAGGGCAGCCATAGGCAACAGCAACAGAGAGGACCTGATATTTCTTGGGTTCGATGCAGCCTACACACTGTCCGCTCCGAAATCAGTGGACTGACCGGTCGTCACTTTCGTCAATGGCTTCAATCGGATCGGCGTTGCCAAACGACGGCTCCGGACCGTTCCCGGCCGCAGCCCACTCGCAGGCATTGGCAAGGACCTGCTGGATCGCCTCGTTGTGGTAAATCGGATAGGTCTCGTGGCCCGGCCGGAAATAGAAGATTCGGCCCGCCCCGCGGCGGTAGCAACACCCTGACCGGAACACCTCTCCGCCCTCAAACCAGGAGTTGAACACGAGCGTGTCCGGCGCGGGAATGTCGAAGCGTTCCCCGTACATCTCGGTCTCTGGGAGCTCGATGTACTCCTCGACGCCGTCGGCGATGGGATGGCCCGGCTCGACGACCCACAACCGCTCGGTTTCGGCGGCTTCGCGCCACTTCAGACTGCAGGTCGTCCCCATCAGTTCGCGGAAAATCTTCGAGTAGTGGCCCGAATGGAGGACGATGAGCCCCATACCCTCGAGGACCCGCTCCTTCACTCGGGAAACCACCTCGTCGTCGACTTGGTCGTGCGCTGCGTGCCCCCACCAGGTCAGGACGTCCGTTTCTGCCAGTACGTCCTCGGTGAGCCCGTGCTCGGGCTCCTGGAGCGTCGCGGTTTCCGTGTCGAACCCGCGCTCCGCCAGTGCCGAGGCGATAGCGCCGTGAATCCCGTCGGGGTACAGGTCCGCGACAGCTTCGTGTTCCTGCTCGTGGACGTTCTCGTTCCAGACCGTGACGCGTGTCATACTCGTGGTTTCCACCTCCGCCGTAACGGCGTTCGCCAAGCGGCAATCCGTACGGCCGTTCGCATTTTGCACCGGGGCACGCTTGTCGGCAAATCCACCTGACGCTTCCATCTCCCTCGGGTACCTCGCTACCCGATTCAGTGTCGAGTGTTCGGTTCGTGTTCCACCGCGCGCCAGCGGCATCGGAGCGATGTCCTGACAGCCGCCACTCTGAACGCCGAACCGACCCGCTTTCGAGCCGTGTCCACAGGACTGTGAACAGCGCCCTGAGACAGGTGAATACAGTCGACTGTATGTACTTCACGCGGGAGTACAGTCGACTGAAATCACGCCGTAAAGCATCGCTATACCGAATACACACGAGTGTAACTCATTCTGCCCGTTCATACAGAATAAACCATGATTTTCGTGTCTTCAGTGCTTCTCGCCCCCGTTCCGGCGTTATTCTGGGTAGATGATAATGTAAACAGTAGATAGGTATAAATACTCCCTGCCAGACGACGTGACTGATGCACCCTATCAGAAACCGCTGTATCGGAAGGTTTCGAGCGATAGAGCCGCGTACCGAGGTGGTTCCGACATGAGAGCGCGATACCGTCTCCCGGGGCATACTGACAGTGCCGGCACGTGTCCGGACGAACGGAAGCCGGGGGTGAAAACCCATGTCTGAGCACACGCTGGTGCTCCTGGCACTGCTGCCGCTGGCGACGATTGCGGTGCTGATGGTCGGGCTGTACCAGCCTGCGACACGGACGATGCCCATCGCGTGGGCGGTGGCGGCTATCGCTGCCTTCGTCGGCTGGCAGATGTCCCCCCGACTGATCGCCGCCGCGTCGATACGCGGTGCGCTGACAGCGACCAGAATCCTGGTCATCGTCTTCGGGGCCATACTCCTGCTGTATACGCTGAAACAGTCCGGCGCGTTCGAGGTCATCAACGCGGGGTTCTCCTCGATCAGCGACGACCGGCGCGTGCAGGTCATCCTGCTCGTCTTCCTCATGGGATCGTTCATCGAGGGCGCAGCTGGCTTCGGGACGCCCGCGGCCATCGTCGGCCCGCTGCTGGTCGGCCTTGGCTTCCCGCCGCTGGCCGCGGTGGTCGTTGCGCTTACGGGGAACATCCTCGCAATCACGTTCGGTGCGGTCGGGACGCCCCTGATTATCGGATTGCGTGACGTGGTCTTCGCGGAGGGAACGGGCGCCTCACAGCAGGTGCTTCAGCAGGGCGGCTTCGAAAGTGTCGGTGCGTACGTCGCCCAGATCGGTGTGTGGGCGGCGCTCATCCACGCTATCGTCGGTATCGCTATCCCGTTCATCGGTGTGGCGATGATGACCCGTTTCTTCGGTGAGGAGCGCTCGATCAAGCCGGCACTCGAAGTCCTGCCGCTGTGCCTCTTCGCGTGGGCTTCGTTCGCTGTCCCCTACGTCGCGACCGCGTACTTCCTCGGGCCGACGTTCCCGGGACTGCTCGGTGCAATGGTTGGGCTGCTCGTGGTCACGACCACGTTGCGGGCCGGCTACTTCCTCCCCGATGAGGAATGGGACTTCGGCCCGCAGGCCCAGTGGCCGGACCACTGGATTGGCAGCATCGAGCCCGGCGAGGGTGTCGGCACCACGACCGGGGAGAGCCGAGAGGGAACTGTCGCGGCCGACGGCGGCACGGCGACGTTTGAAGAATCCCATTCGCAGGATATGTCGCTGGGTATGGCCTGGCTGCCGTACCTCCTCGTCGCCGCGTTGCTCGTCGTGACTCGCGTCGTCAGTCCGATTCAGGAGTTCCTAGCGACCAACGGCGTTCTCATGTGGAACAACATCCTCGGCACGCCGTTCTCGGAAGGCGTCGAGTTGCTCTACCTTCCCGGGAGTCTCTTCGTCCTTGTCGCTGTAATCACGTATGCGCTCCACGGGATGGACACTGACGGTATCAAAGCCTCGTGGAGTGAGGCGCTTCGAAACATTGCGCCAGCCGTCGTCGCGCTGTGGTTCGCGGTCGCCACAGTCATGATCATGCAGCGGACCGGCAGCGCCGTCGTGCTGGAGGCCGCGCCGATCAACTCCGGAATGCTCGGCCTGCTGTCGGAAATCACGGCGAACGGGACCGGCCAGATGTTCCCGTTCTTCTCGGGCTTCATCGGCGCGTTCGGTGCGTTCATCGCCGGTTCGAACACGGTCAGCGACATTCTGTTCGGACTGTTCCAGTTCCAGGCCGCACAGCAGATCGGTGCGCCGACCCAGATCGTGGTCGCCGCACAGGCGGTCGGCGGCGCAATCGGCAACCTCATCGCAATCCACAACGTCGTCGCCGCCCTAACGGTGGTCGGTCTCATCGGTGAGGAGGGACGCGTCATCCGTCTCGAACTGATACCGGTGCTGTACTACGGTGTGTTCACGGGCATATTGACGCTCATCCTGGCATACGTCGTGGCACCGGGCGCGTTCTAACTCGCCTCACTCTCTCACTTCCTACTCATGGCATACGACTCCCGACCCCCCGAGAAGCGTGACCCGGCGACAGACCCGAGTGCGAACTACGATTACCAGGGCGAAAGCGCCCATCGACCGGACCTCGTGGCGGCCCTGGAGCGCCGCGTGGACGGCGACGTACGCTTCGACACATACACCCGTGAGCTGTTCGCGACCGACGCGAGTGCCTACGAACAGCTCCCCATCGGCGTCGTCTCGCCGGTCTCGACCGGCGACGTGGTCGCGGTGATGGAGTACTGCGACAAGCAGGATATTCCGGTGCTCCCACGGGGCGGCGGGACCAGTCTCGCCGGACAGGCCGTCAACGAGGCGGTCGTCCTCGATTTCAAGCGGCACATGGACGAGACGCTGTCGGTCGATCCCGAGGCCAAGCAGGCCCGCGCACAGGCGGGCATCACCATCGCCCGTCTCAACGACCGGCTCGAACCCCACGGCCTGAAGTTCGCGCCGGACCCCGCCTGGGGCGACAAGAGCGTCCTCGGCGGTGCAATCGGGAACAACACGACCGGTGCACACTCGCTGAAATACGGCAAGACAGACGCCTACATCGAGGAGTGCGAGGTCGTTCTCGCTGACGGCACTCAGACAACGTTTGGATGGGTCGATGTCGACGACCTCGAATCGCGAGCGGCCGAGGCCGGCCCGAACGCCGACCTCGAAACCCGGATCTACGCCGAAGTCGCCAAGATACTTGCAGAAGACGCGGCGGAAATTGATGATAAATATCCGGACCTCAAGCGCAACGTCTCCGGGTACAACCTGGACGAACTGGTCGACAGCGCCAGGGAGCGCGGCGAAGTCAACCTCGCCCGACTGCTCGCCGGGAGCGAGGGGACGCTCGCCGTCGTGACCGAAGCGACGGTTTCGCTGGAGCCCGTCCCCCAGGCAACGGCCGTCGCCATGCTGACCTACGACGATATCATCTCGGCGATGCGGGACGTGGCCCCGATTCTGGACCACGACCCCTCTGCCGTCGAGGTGATGGACGACGTGCTCCTCGACCTCGCCGCGGAGACCCCAGAGTTCGCTGATGTCGTCGGCATGCTCCCCGAGGAGACTGACTCGACGCTGCTCGTCGAGTTCTACGCCGACTCCGCGGATGCCGGCGCGCAGAAAGTCGCCGACCTGCTCGCCGACCGGCTTCCGGACTACGAGGCCAGAGAGTCGCCGAGTGACGGGGCGGGTTCGGTCACCGACGCCCCCGTCAACGCCGTCGACGCGCTGGAGGCCTACGACGCGGACCGGCAGGCGAAGTTCTGGAAGATGCGCAAGGCCGGGCTGCCGATCCTCCTGTCGCGGACGGGCGACGACAAGCACTGGCCGTTCGTCGAGGACACGGCGGTCCCGGCCGAGAACCTCCCGGAGTACGTCGCCGACATCCGGGAGCTGTTCGACGAACACGACACGTTCGCCTCCTACTACGCCCACGCCGGCCCCGGGGTCCTGCACATCAGGCCGTTGTTGAACCTGAAATCGGGGGATGGTATCGAGACGATGGAAGCTATCTCCGACGCCATCACGGACCTCGTCGTCCAGTACGACGGGTCCGTGTCGGGTGAACACGGCGACGGTCGCGCCCGCACCCAGTGGAACCGCAAACTGTACGGCGACGACCTCTGGGAGACGTTCCGGGATCTCAAAGCGGCGTTCGACCCGGACTGGCGGCTGAATCCGGGCAACATCTGCGGCGACCACGACCCGGCCGAGAACCTCCGGTACGACCCGAATTACGAGTTCGACGCAGGCTTCGAACCCACGCTCGACTGGGACAACGAGAACGGGTTTCAGGGGATGGTCGAACTCTGTCACGGCTGTGCGGGCTGTACCGGTCACCAGGAAACCACCGGCGGCGTCATGTGTCCGACCTACCGCGCCGCCGAGGAGGAGATCACCAGCACGCGCGGCCGGGCCAACATGCTCCGGTCGGCGATGGACGGTGACCTCCCGGATGACCTCTTCGAGGAGGAGTTCGTCACCGAAGTGCTGGACCTCTGTATCGGCTGTAAGGGCTGCAAGAAGGACTGCCCGAGCGGCGTCGACATGGCGAAGCTCAAAGCCGAGGTGGTCCACGAACACCACCAGCGTGAAGGTATCTCGCTGCGGGACAAACTGTTCGCCAACGTCGAGACGGTGCTCTCGCTCGGGAGCGCGTTCGCCCCGGTGTCGAACTGGCTGATGGACCTACCGGGCTCGGGCCGTCTCATGGAGGCGACGGTCGGTATCACGCAGGAGCGCACGTTGCCCGCCTTCCACCGGACCACGTTCCGGGACTGGTGGGCCGACCGCGGCGGGGCACAGGTCCCGGCGGCAGAGGCCGACCGACAGGCGCTCGTGATCGCAGATCCGTACACGAACTACAGCCACCCCGATGTCGGGAAAGCGGCCGTGCGTGTGCTCGAAGCGGCGGGCGTCCACGTGGCAGTGCCCGGCGACGTGACCGATAGCGGTCGTCCGGCGTATTCCAAGAGCATGCTGGACCACGCCCGTGAGACGGCACAGGCGAACGTGGATGCGCTCGCACCGCGAGTCCGCGACGGCTGGGACGTGGTCACCATCGAACCGTCCGACGCTGTGATGTACCAAGTCGACTACCGGGACCTGCTGTCGGGTGACGACGTCGACACCGTCGCGGAAAACACGTACGGCGTCTGTGAGTATCTCGACACGTACCGGCTGGGGGAGGGTATCTCCTTCGACAAGTCGGGCGACTCGCTGGCGTACCACGGCCACTGCCACCAGAAGGCGACGAAGAAAGACCACCACGCCGTCGGCGTCCTCCGCCGTGCGGGCTACGCTGTCGACCCGCTCGATTCGGGCTGTTGCGGCATGGCCGGGAGTTTCGGCTACGAGGCCGAGCACTACTCGATGAGCGAGGGCATCGCGGATCTGCTCCTGGGACAGATCGACGACTCGCCCGCCGAGCAGGTTGTCGCACCCGGCGCGTCCTGCCGGTCACAGCTCGACGACTTCGGTGACGGCGACACAGAGCCGCCACATCCCATCGAGATGATCGCGGCGGCGCTCGATTAGGCTGGCGTGGCGGGTAACGGGCTGTGGTCAGAACCCGATGCCGTCCCGCTGTCGGACTGTCACGTCGTGCCCGTCCACCGTCGACTGAAGCGCCTGCGTGAAGGGCTCAGCGTCGAACTGACCGTGGACTCTGACCGTCGTCGTGGAGCCTGTCCGGGGCCGCGCTGTGATTTTCGGCCGACCGACCCGCCCCCCCGAGTGGATATCGACGCTGTCGAGCGCGTCGTACGGCTGTCTCTCGACCGCTTCGGCGGTTTCGAGGGCCGCGGGGACGCCCTCCTCGACCACTTGTGACGCGAACGCGGCCGCCCGCTGGTCCGGCGACCCGAACAGCAGATCGACGGGCGTCAGGTAGTCGTACTCGACGAAGTAGGCCTGCTCCGTACAGAACAACACGTCGACCAGCCGAAGCGGGTACGACCCCCGCATCGTGTAATGCAGGTGGACGCGGAGTTCGTCGGTCACGAGAACCACCCCTGAGCGGTGGCGGCGTCGTCGACCGTGCCGCTGGCCGCGACTTTCGCACGTCCCACCCGATACATCGTATACGCCTGGACGAGCAGGTAGACCGCCCAGAGCGCGTATCCTCCCGGTGCGCTCCCGAGTACGGTCATTTGGACCGAAAACGTCCCCAGCCCCACCTGTGTCGCCAGCCCTGTCCCAATCAGGAGGACGCTGAAGTAGCCGAAAAACGCCGCTGCGGCCCACATCGCGGCGACGCGGCCCCAGCCCGGCATCGTGTGCTCCGGCAGCCGGACCGTGTTGACGAGCTGGACGATGACGATGTACGGCCACATCAACAGTCCGGACATCGCCGCCCCGACGACCAGGAGCCCGAAGGGGTCGGCTATCGATATCGGGAGAGTGAGGATGAGCACGCCCCAGCCACAGAAGACGGTCAGCAGTCCCCAGAACAGCCGCGGCAGACTCCAGCCCGCGTCCCGACCGTACAGCTCGTAGATGATGTCGGAGCTGTTCCGGACGAACGACTCGATGATCGCGTATTCGGTCGTGAACAGGGCGAGAAACAGCGTGACGTAGATGACGCTCGTCGCGAACCCGCCGACCGACGGCGCGATCTCGATGAGCCACATGTCGACCGCGTCACTTGTCGCTCCCGGTGCCTGTGACACCGCGATGACCACCAGCATCGTCGTGACGAGGACGAGGCCGAAAAAGAACGTGAACAGGTGTTCGAGCTGTGTCACGCGCCACCAGCCACGCCACCGTTTGAGGTTTTGCGTGTCCGGGGTGAACGTGAACCCGTCCTCGTGGACCGTTTCGGGGTCGTCGCCGGCGAAGGGGTTCTTGATTCGGCCCTGATATCGTCCCATCCCGTAGCCTTTCTCGCGTATCCAGAGGCTCTGTGAGAGGTTGAGGTAGCCGCCCGCACCGGCGTAGGCCAGCGCCCCGACCAGCACAGCGATGGTCCCGACCGGTGAGTAGTCGCCAACCGCTACCGCTGTCAGACTCCCTGGAACGCCGAACAGCACGTCGACTGACCCGATAAGGACGAACAGCAGCAGCGTGAACGCGATAGACATCGCCACCAGGACGAGCTGGAGGCTCTCGACGACGTTGTACATCAGCGGTGTCACCTGGTAGGTCACCCAGATGAACACCATGAGCGCGATGCCGAACAGTCGCCAGCCGACGACCTCGACGCCGGCGAGGTCGTACGTGCCGAGCGCTAGCCCCTGGGCACCGATCTGCGCGGCGCTTGCGGCCCACCCTGGCCAGCCGAGACTGACGAACCCGCCGAATAGCATGGCGAGCGGGAGGACCGGGTGGACCCGTTCGAACGCTCGAAACACGCTCTCTCCGGTCGCGAGCGACCACCGCTGTATCTCCGTGTTGACGACGAAGTGGAGGCAGACGGCCACGAGGAACAGCCAGTACAGGCCCCACCCGTAGCTGGTGACCAGATGCGGCCAGAACAGCGTCTCACCGCTCCCGAGCGACGCCCCCAGCATGATCGCGCTGGGGCCGACAACGTGACGCAGCTTTGGCACTTTCGGCAGCGTGAGCTCTCTAAACCGCCCACCCGTGCCTGTATCCGGATGGTCCTCACTCTCCGGCGCCGCCTCGAGGTTCTCGTACGCGACCGGAGTGTACGAGGAAATCGGATAGCGTTGCTCTGCGAGGGAGGCATACACTTCCGACGTCTCCGACTCCGCGTCTTCCGCTACGTCCGACTGGTCCGTCGGCTTTTCCTCTGGCATCGGTGAACTCACCCACCGACGTAGTGCCAGACGTGTTCGTGGTCCTCGGCCAGGTCGACCTGCGGCAGGTCTTCGAGCGCCGGCCCGATGGCGTCCCACCACTCGTCGGCGGTCTTGTAGCCCGCCGGGTGCTCCTGAAACACTTCGGTGATGAGTTTCCCGGCATCGGTGTCGGGGTTTTCACGGAGGTAATCGTACGCAGCTCTCAGCGCTGCACGCCGGTCGTCGAGTACTTCCCCCGTCCCCGGCAGGTCCGCATCGGCGATACTGTGCTCGACAGGGGGTTCTCGTTGCTGTTGTTGCGTGCCCGTGCCGACGAGCTGGGAGAAGGGGATCCACCAGACCCGACTCCGTGCGCCGACCTTCCGCGTTTCGAGGTCCCCTCGCTCCACGAGTACGTCGAGCTTGTTGTGTGCCGTTTTCCGGGAACAGCCGAGTGCGTCCATCACATCGGTTGCTGTCAACGGCTTCGCCTGGTCCGATCGGTCTTGAAACACCGAGAGCACTCGCTCCGGTGTGAACTCTGCCGTGGACGGTGGCGAACCGTCGGCCCTACCATCGTCCGCGGTATTGCTCATACGTAGCCATTACAGTCGTATGTAATAGACTTTTCTGCAGCGTCCTCCGTTTCGGGAGCAAACGATCTGTCTCCCTCTGACGCGCGATAGGTCTCAATCACACACGAAGGCAGGTTCGCGACTGCCCAATGGACACATCGCTACGGATGCTGCAAATCTCTCTGGTCCGGTTCACCCCGGAGAGCGGCCACGCTCCCGTTACCAGCCCCCTCACTCGGCCGGTTCCGGTGTGGGCACCGACTGCTCGGCTTCCACGACCGCACGGTCGGGGAGTTCGGGGTTGGGTGTCCGACCGACCGTTAACAGGCGCTCAGTGAGTGTCAACTCCTCCGGACTTGGGCTCGGTTTCTGGACTTCCTCGTAGTCGACGACCACCTGTCCGTCTTCGGCCGTGATACGGACCGCACAGAGCTGGTACGAGGGGTAAAACACCGGGGGGAGGAGCCCGATGATGCCGTCCCGACGGTGGAGGCGCTTGAGCCAGGTCCCGCTGTTGACGACCAGCCCGCCGTCGACCGACTGCACGCTCGGCCGGTGCGTGTGACCGTAGCAGAAGACAACTACGTCTTCGTTTTCTTCGAATACTTCCTGGGCGGATTCCTTGTACGGCGTCTGGGTATCGACCGTGAGATCGGTCTCGAAGACCCCGAACCGGTTGATCGTCTTCTTGATGTCCCGCCGCAGGAGGTACAACGGTACACCCACGAGCAACAGGAGCCCGGCCAGCGATGCGTTCACGACAAGCAACACCCAGATGGCGGTGCCGACCGTGCCGAACTGACCCAGAAACGACGTCGTCGTTTCGACCGGCGCGGACCAGACACCGAGTATGTTCAGCGCCGCCAGAATCGCCAGGATGGCGCTAATGTTAAACAGCAACAGGAACGGGACCAGCGCGTACCGCAGCAGCGGGTTCATCTCCCGGTAGAAATACTTCGAGAGCATCCACACCGGAACCCGCTCCGTCGGCGTGACGGCCTGGACGTCCTTGAGCCAGTTGTACCGACCCCGGTCCGAGAGCTGGCCGGCCCGACTCGTCACCAGCGTGTTGTAGTAGTAGCCAAGCGGCGTCACGTTGGTGTCGCCCCAGTCCTCGATGCGGTTGTTGGGGTCCTGCTGATTGCCGTGTTCGAGGTGGATGGCCTGGTCCCCGACCGGACGGGTGATCGACTTCGATTGGACGAGCGTGACGTTGTACGCCGCGAACCGCTCCACGTACTCGTCGTAGGCTGCGAGCTCGTGGTCGTGGTTGCCCGGGATCAGGGTGATCTGGATGTTTTCGCCGGTCTTTCGCAACTGATCGAACAGCGACGGATAGGTCTCCTCGAGGACGTCGAACTTCTCCAGTCCCGACATGCCGGTAAACTCCCACAGCCCGAACGCGTCGCCGTTAATGAGTAGCTCGACGTCCTCGTCGGTGGTCTCTAATCGCGACAGAAAATCGAGCAGTTCGTCGAGAAATTCCACGTCCTCAAGCTGCTCGTCGCCGCCGATGTGGAGGTCGCTGATGACGTAGTAGACGCGCTCGTCGGCGGTGCCGTCCATTGAATACGGGTTCTTGACCCACAGACAAAGGCGTTGCTTTCCAGGAACTCACGGCAGTAAATCGCTGCGTCGGTTGGGAGTCCCGCGGACAGAGGGCTGTTCTAGCCGGTATCTCGACCTGTCAGCCTACAGCTCCAGTACGGCCCGGAACCGCGCTTCGTTGTCGATCATCCGCCCGTAGGCCGTTTCGACCTCCTCGAGCGGGTAGGTCTCTATTTCCGGCGCGATATCACGGAGCGAACTGAACTCCAGCGTGTCCTGGGAGTCGCGTGCGTGGCCGGAGGCCCAGCCTTCGACCCCACCACGGGTCTGGACGAGCTGCATGGCGCTGACTTCCACTGGCTCGCCGGGGACGCCGACGACCACGACGGAGCCGTCGACACCGATTCCGCTGACGATGGAACTGATGGCGTCACTCGACGGTGCTGTCGCCAGCACCACGTCGGCCCCACCGAGTTCCTGCAGCCGCTGGCCGGCATCCACATCCGCCGCGTTGATGAAGTGGTCGGCTCCCAGCTCTTTCGCCAGCGACTCTTTCTCCGGCGTTCGGGAAATGGCGGCCGTCTCGAAGCCGGCCGCGTGAGCGTACTGGATGCCGAGGTGACCGAGTCCGCCGACGCCCTGCACGGCGACGAGGTCCCCGACGTTCGCATCGCTGTTCCGGAGCGCGTTGAACGTCGTCACGCCCGCACAGAGCAGCGGTGCCGCGGCCGCCGCGTCAAGCGACTCCGGAATCCTTGCCAGCGCTTCCGACGGCGCGGTCATGTACTCCGCGTACCCGCCGTCGTAGCTCAGTCCGGTGACTTCG
This sequence comes from Haloarcula amylolytica, assembly GCF_049705545.1. Classification (GTDB taxonomy): domain Archaea; phylum Halobacteriota; class Halobacteria; order Halobacteriales; family Haloarculaceae; genus Haloarcula; species Haloarcula amylolytica_B. The sequence goes on along the minus strand of NZ_JBNAMU010000002.1, from coordinate 416,747 downwards.
CCGTTCTCACACTGCAGGAAGTTCCCCTGCCGACACTGGTCACACGTCGAACAGTGGCCGCCGTGCCAGCCGACGCCGACCCTGTCGCCCACATCCCAGGCGTCGACAGCGTCGCCGACGGCATCAACGCGGCCCGCCACCTCGTGGCCGGGAATCCGCGGATATGAGATGTCCGGGTTGGTCCCCTCTTTCGTGAACACGTCGCTGTGACAGATACCGCAGGCGTCGACCGAGACCCGTACCTCGCCGGGGTCCGGTTCGGGCACGTCTCGTTCGACGACCTCGAAGTCTGCCCCTGGCTCAGGCACGACCGCCGCTTGCATTGTGTCTGACATAGCGACGCTTTCGGCTCGACGCGGATAAGCGGCCAGTTAGCAGATATCTGTACGGGCGGCGTTGGCTTCTTGACGGAGCCGATACGCCCCTCGATTGGTTGTCAATCACGCAATATCCGACCGGAATTCCGGGACCCCGCCGACGCCAACGTCGGGAATACGGAAGAGCGCGCCGGCCCCGTCGCCCTCCGTCGCTCTGTCGCCGTCGGTGAGCGCTGTCGTCAGATACAGGTCGGTGTACTCCGGGCCACCGAAGGTGACGGACGAGACTTTGCGTGCCGGGAGGTCGAATTCGGTCACAGCCTCTCCGGCGGGACAGTACCGCACGACCTTCCCGCCGTTCCAGCGGGCCGACCAGATATGGTCGTCCTCGTCGACAGTCATCCCGTCGGGGATACCATCCTCGCCAGAGATATCGATGAACGTGCGTTTGTTCGAGAGAGCACCGGTCGCCCGGTCGTAGTCGAACGCGTATATCCGATGGGCTTCGGACTCCGTGAAGTAGAACGTTCCTAGACCGCTCGAAAAGCCCATGCCGTTCGGGATATCGACGTCCTCGACGACGAGCGAGGCGGAGCCGTCGGTGTCGAGCCTGTACAGGTCTCCGAGGTGGTCCTCGCCAGGCATAGTCCCACAGAACACCCGCCCCTTCGGGTCCGCGATGACGTCATTGAACCGTGTTTCGGCGTCGATTTCGGTGACGAGGCGCGTCTCATTCTCTCCGGGCACGAGTCGTTCGACCCGCCGCCGGGTAAACAGGAGGAGTGCCCCGTCAGACTCGATGGTGTACCCGCCGATGGGAGCACCGTCTGTCTCGTAGGCGACCGCGTACTCGTCGGTCGCGGGGTCGTACTGAAACAGCCGGCCGGCAGGGATGTCTACCCAGTAGAGGCGCTCTTCGTCGGGATGCCACAGCGGTCCTTCGCCCGTGTGAGCGCGTGTGTCGGCGACGCGTTCCGTGTGAGCCATGGGCAGTGTTCTCCGCTCAGTCCCTTGAGCGTTATTGCTGTCTGCCCACCAACCTGACCGGCCCGATGCCGGTGTTCAGGACCGGAGCCGCTGGATGCGTTTCTCCGTCGGGGGGTGGGTCGAGAACAGCTTCTCGAACAGCCCCTTGTCCGCGTTGAAAATACAGAGGGCGTTCATGCTGTCCTCGACCTTCGATTCACGCCCCTCGGCCCCGCGAGAGATTTTTTCGAGCGCGCGGGCCAGCGGTTCCCCCGTCCCGATCGCACGCCGAGCGTCCGCATCCGCGACGTACTCCCGATACCGTGAGATAGCCAGCACGAACACCATGACCAGCGCGTTGGCCAGCGAGGAGGCGACCATCGCCATGATCCAGGAGCCCATGTTTCGCTCGCCGCCGAACAGCACCGCGAAGTAGGCGACGTAGCCGACGAGCATCCCGATGGACTGGCCGACGACCATCGTGATGACGTCCCGGTTCTTGATGTGAGCCAGTTCGTGCGCGATGACGCCCTCCAGTTCGTCGTCGTCGAGCAGTTGCATCAGTTCGCTCGACACGACGACGACACCCGCACCTTTGCGGCCGACCGCGAAGGCGTTGGGAACGCCCATATCCATCACCATCAGCCGCGGTTCTTCGAGACCCATATCTCTGCAGAGCCGCCGGACCATCTGATGGACGTAGCCGAACCGCTGGTCGTCCGGCATATCCTCCGCGCCACGGAGTGCCAGCCACTTCCCGAGTTTGTACTGGATGGCCGGAACGACGAGGATTCCGACGAGAAGCACCGGGACGAGCGGCAGGCCTAGCAGTACCGACAGTGCCGTTCCGGCGAAAACGTAGAACGCGAACAGGATCGCACCGACGACAAGCATCCGCACCTGTAATCCGAAGTCTGTCATACAGGGTCAAATCCGTCCGGCCGTATAAACCGTCTGGCCGACGATTCCGCTCGTGTCACTGGGTTTAGCCGCAGGTGTGGTGACCACTCCGAGGAAATTCGCCGAGTTAGTCGGGACAGCGGACGGTCCTTACTCCTTGCAGAGTGCGTAACTCCGACGGCCATGCGTTTCGAGCGTGAGATACGCTAGCCGCCAGTCGGTCTCCGCACAGAACTGGTGGACCGCGGGGATGACGCCGTTCACGATCTTGTAGTCGTCGCCCGCGATGTAGCCGTCCGCCGCCACGGCCCGCTGGCTCTCTCTGAGCTCGGCCAGCGTCGCCTCGTACTCGTGGGAACTGTTGATGTACACCCAGTCGAGCGAGTCAGTCTCGGCATCACGGAGCACTGAGATCGGCTCAGCGCCCCGGAAGTGGATGGTACCCTGGTGCTCGCTGAAGCGCCGCTCGACAGCCTGGCGCTCCTCGTCGCTTTCCCACTGATCGACCAAATAAAGCGTCTCCGACTGCGTGATCCGGACAATTGATTCGGCGAAAGCACCGTTTCCGCTACCGAACTCGGCGGCGGTCCCGCTGGTCGGCATATGTTCCAGGAGATCCGTCCGGTGGGGGAGGAGTTGTACGTTTTCAAGTTCTGCCGCCGGGAGTGACTCCGGGACGGCCTCCTCTCGGTTTAGAACGGTCGCCGCGGCGGTTCCTTCGGACGTGTCGGGTGGGAACGCGGTCCGGTAGAGTCCAGCGACCAGCGGGGAGAGGCGGTCCGGACAGGACTCAGTGATAGCGCGTTTCGCCCACAACAGTGACATTCTGATGTCACGATACCGCAACGGAGAGCAAAAGCATGCCGACTCCGAGTCTCACTGGAGAGCCGAAAACCTATGCGCTTGGGTTCGAAACGACCCTGGCATGTCTCTCTCCCGTTTTGTCGGGTGGTTCCGGCCTTACTCCGTCCCGATCTGTCTGTTTGCCGTGGTGGCGGCTGCTGTGTTGCTCGTGCCTCCCCTGGTTCTCGGGGACGCGACCGGACGCACATACGCCCTGACCATGGCGGTTCTCATCGTCGCGATCTCGTCGGTCCTTCCGTATGCCGTCGCCGTCGGTGTTCTAACCGTCCCGTTCCTCTACACCGGAATCGGTAGTTACGCGGCTCCGGAGGTGTTGCCGACCGATGCAGAGCCGTTCGCGCTGACTGCAGCACTCCGACACGTCACCGCCGGCATCTCGTATGTCGTCGCGGCCACCGCCGTCGGCGCTGTCGGCATCGGTCTCGATTTCGCAGCCTCCAGTGGTTCGGACCCGTTTCCGGCGGTCGGTTTCCCACCGTTTCCGGCACTCGGGTTTCCGCCGTTTTTGATGCTCGGCGGGGTGGTCATCGCCGGTGTCTACGTTGCGCTCCAACTGTGGCGGTACGAGAGGTCGGTGCGGGGGCTGGGGTGGGATACGGTTCTCGGAACGGTCGTCCTTGGCGCGTTCCTCGCCGCATCGCCCATCGTCGCGCTCTGGATTTTCGGGTCCTATGGCTTCTGACAGTCTCTCCGCGACCTGTAACAGCCGGATTATATGCAGATAGTCCGATAGTCGGCGCTACCCGCCGGCTTCCAAACGGCTTAAAGTCACAAGCACTGGTGGTTCGATATGACTCAGCAACAGTCCTCGACAGACGGCGGTCCACGAGCAAGCGGCATGCCGATGCTCGGTCTCGGAACGTGGCAGAACGACGACGCGGAACAGTGCGCCGAGAGCGTCCGGACGGCCCTGGAGGCCGGCTACCGACATATCGACACCGCACAGGCCTACGACAACGAAAGCGCCGTCGGTGACGGTATCGCTGCGGCTGACGTGGACCGCGACGACATCTTCCTGGCGACGAAGGTCTGGATCTCGAACCTCTCGCACGACGACGTGATCGAGACGACCGAGGAGAGCCTCGACAAACTCGGCGTCGATTCGGTCGACCTGCTGTACGTCCACTGGGCGGCGGGCGAGTACGAACCCGAGGAGACGCTCCCGGCGTTCGACGAACTCGTCGACCGCGGCCTGATCGACAACGTCGGCGTCTCGAACTTCGAACCGCACCACGTCGAAACGGCGATGGACGTGCTCGATGCACCGGTGTTCGCGAACCAGGTCGAGACCCATCCGTTCCTCCAGCAGTCGGAACTGCGCGAGCACGCGGCGGAACAGGACTACGAACTGGTCGCGTACTCCCCGCTGGCACGCGGTGAAGTGTTCGGTCACGATGTTATCGAATCCATCGCTGACGACCACGGCGCGAGCGAGGCGCAGGTCAGCCTCGCATGGCTCCGTGAAAAGGGCGTGACGGCCATTCCGAAGGCCACGAGCGAAGCTCACATCACGGACAACCTGGCGAGCCTCGACCTGTCGCTGACGGACGCCGAAATCGACCGTATCGACAGCATTGACACGGTCGACCGACGCGTTGATCCGGACTGGTCGCCGGCCGCCTGGGACTGAGCCGCTTCGGGCTTTCCCAGTCGTTTTTGCCGATACGACTGTCGGTCCGTGACACCACGTCTCCCACAGCCCTCTTCACATTTCGAGCCGTTGAACAGGTAATGAGATATTTTCGCTCTGACGGGTGGTCCAACTGACCTGGCCGATGCTGCGGTCCACGTTTACTGATCGTCCCTCAATCCCGGCCCGCTACCGCGACACTGCGCTGTTCGTCCTGCTTGCCGTATTGTTCGGTGGCTCGTTCGTCGCGATCAAAACCGGGCTTCGAGAGCTTCCGCCGGTGCTGTTTGCCGGCCTCCGGTTCGACCTGGCAGCGGTGACGCTGCTTGGCTACATCGCTCTCACCCGGCCCCGGTCGACGTGGCTGCCGCGGACTCGCGGGGACTTCGTGGGCATCGGGATGGCGGCGCTGTTCCTGATCGCACTCAACAACGGGCTGTTGTTCCTCGGGCAGGGCGCGACGACGCCCGCAGCGGCGTCCGTGATGTACGGCCTGAACCCGATACTCGCCCCAGTGTTCGCCTGGTGGCTGCTGGGCGACCGGCTCTCCTGGCTCGGTGCGCTCGGCATCGGTATCGCGCTGAGCGGCGTGGTCCTCATCGTGCAGCCGTCGCCATCGACGTTCACCGATGCGAGCGCTGTCGGGCAGCTTCTGGTCCTCGGCGCGGCAGCGGCCGTTGCACTCGGCAGCGTGCTCCTCCAGCGTGTCGGCCCGCAGATGGACAGTACCCCCCTGACTGCGTGGGCGATGGCCGTCGGCGCGGTGTTGCTCCACCTTGCGAGCCTGCTGGTCGGGGAGCCACCGACAGCCGTGATCGGCATCGGCCCAGAAACGATTGCGAGCATCCTGGCTGTGGGCATCCCGTCGACAGCGGTCGCGTACGCCATCTACTTCGGCCTCATCAAGCGTATCGGCCCGGTCCGTGCAAACTTAGTCGCGTACGTCGTTCCGATTTTCGCGGCACTCATGGGCTGGATACTGCTCGGTTCGTCGGTGTCACTGTGGACGTTCGTCGGCTTCCTGGTCGTCGTTGCGGGTTTCGCTCTCATCGAGCGTGCGACCATCCGCATGGAACTGCGACGTCTCTACCGTCGCTTTGACAAAACAGTGTCGCCGTCGCAGACGCCGCCGTGTGACGACTGACGTAGCGGCTACAGCAGAGCGCTTGCGATCTGGATTTGACGAAACAGGCCCAGCCAATCATGTACCGGCAGCCCCAAGCTACCATATGAACTCTTCTGACGTGGAGACGGTGTTCGTCGCCGGAGCCAGCGGCGGGACCGGGCGGGCGGCCCTCAGGTTACTCAGTTCCCGCGTGCCGACGGTCCGAGCACTGACCAGCACACCGTCGAAGACAGACGACCTGCAGGCGGCTGGCGCTGACGAGGTTGTCGTCGACGACTTGCTGAACCCGACTGCGCTGACCGATGCGCTCTCTGACGTTGATGTCGTCCTGAGCGCGGTCGGCTCGAACATCACGGACGTCTGGTCTCGGGACGAGTACGTCGACGGCGCGGGGACGATCAATCTGCTCGATGCGGCTGTCGACGCCGGCGTCGAGGCGTTCGTTATGGAATCCGCTATCGGCGTCGGTGACGAGCCGGCCAGTCCGCTCGCGGCGGCCTTTGACGTCGTCATCCAACCGATACAACGCGCCAAAGCAGAAGCCGAGGCCGCGATCCGTGAGGCCCCGGTTCGGCACACGGTCCTCCGACCAGGCGTCCTCACGAACGGGCCGCGAACTGACACCGTCTCCGTCGCTGAGCCCGGAGCGAAGCTCTGGGGCAGCGTTTCGCGGGCCGACGTGGCCCGACTGATGATTGCTGCGCCCGTTACGCCGGCGGCCGCCGACCGCACGCTGGAAGTCGTTGCGAAGCCGTCGTTCCCGAAGCGCTCGGAAAATATCGATTGGCAACTCCCCGGGAGTGGGGCGTCGGAGACCATCACAGTCGAAACCCCGGACGACGGCGCGTAGTGGGCAACCCATCCGTGTGCAAATACGCCTCCAGCGAGAAGGGTGGTTGATGACTGCTGTGGACCACGCGAACGCCGGCTATCGGCGGCTGTTCGAGCAGGATGACCTCTCGTTCGGTCTCGGATTTCCGCTCACGGGAGAAAAAGAGTCGACGCCGGATATCGACCCGGAACTCCGGCTTGCAAGCCACGCCGAAGCAGTCGGCTTCGACGGGCTCTGGGCGCGAGACGTGCCGACGTACTGGCCGCGGTTCGGGGACGCCGGCGGGGCCTTCGATCCGTGGTCGCTGCTGTCCCACGTCGCCGCCCACACCGAGTCGGTGGCGCTCGGCACCGCGAGCATCGTTCTCCCGTTGCGCCATCCCATCCACGTGGCGAAGTCGGCCGCGACTGTCGACCGGCTCTCCGACGGACGCCTCGTTCTGGGCGTCGCGTCGGGCGACCGCGACCCGGAGTATCCGGCGTTCGGCGTCGACCCAGAGAACCGTGGCCAACTCGTCCGCGAAAGCGTCGACGCGCTCCGTGCGCTCTGGCGCGAGGAATATCCGGCTCTCGACGGCTCCTGGGGTCACCTCGACGGGGAGCTCGATGTCCTCCCGAAACCGACGACGGACACGCTCCCGCTGTTTCCGACCGGGAACGCCAGACAGTCGACAGAGTGGATCGCGGAGAACGGCGACGGATGGATATTCTACCACCTCCCCGAGTCGACGCTGGAGTCGTACCTCGACACGTGGCGGAGCCACGCGTCAGAGAAGCCGTTCACGATTGCCGTTCAGGTCGAGTTCGCTGCTGATCCGACGGCAGAGCCCGAACCGCTCCACCTGGGCTATCGGGCCGGTGTCGAGTGGTTCCGAGAGTACTTCCGACGACTCGACGATGACGGCCTTGACCACGTTATCGTCGGGCTTCGAGCGGCAGAGCCAGAAGCGGCGATGACGACCTTCGCTAACGAAATCATCGACGAGCTGTGACGGTCGGTGGGAAGATGTTCGCAGACACGGCTTTCGGCGAGACTGCCGTAGCCGGTACCAATGACCGACCGGCAGGCGGAACTCCGCACGTTGGCTGCGGAGCTCACGGACTATGCGGCGATTACCGACGCGTTTCTGGCCAAGAGCTTCACGGACCAGTTGCTTATCATCGATGTTCGCGACGGCGAACCGCTTCCTACCGATGTCGTCGACCAGCTAGCTGACCGCGAACTGCTCCCGGTTGACAGCGTGTACGGCGAAGACGACGCGAACCAGTCCGCTATCGGCGACGTGGGCAACGCGACGCGCCATCATTTCGTCGACGTGGAAACCCGCGGGTCACATCGCTCCTACGTCGTCGAGTGACTTCGCTTGCGGCCGAGGTGGATGCCGAGGCCGAGCATCACACCGATTGGCGTGAGTAACAGAAGCACCGACATCTTTCAGTCCCGGACACCTGGGACCGGAGCCGCTTCCCGATTGCGACGCTGGCGAACGCTGGGACAGCGGCTGCGGAGACGGCTACGATGAGGAGGAGCGCGACGGATACCCCCGGCGAGAATGCGAATGCCAGATAGCTTCGTCTCAGGAAACATGATGAAACCATCACGCAGGAGTCGCCTTGCGGCCGTTTCGAACCGCCAGTTGTGGCAGGGCAGTCGGGTACCGGTGGCGTTATCAGAGCTGGTAGAATATCCACCCACCCAGTGACTGAGACCCCGGTCTGGCGTCGTGAGTCGACGGCGTACCTGTTCGGCGCGTGGCTGTTGACAGCGGCCGTCCACGTCTATGTCATCGTCCCGGCGAGCGTCCTGCCGACGGTCGCCGATGGGCTCGGGGTCCCACAGACCACGGCTGTCTGGCTCGTCAGCGCCGTCTTCGTCTCGTGGGCGCTCACGAACGTCGGTGTCGGCGTCGTCATCGACAGCATCGGAGACGTCCGCGTCGTCGCCGCCGGCGGCGCGGTGGCGGTCGGGATAGCCCTGGCCGGGTGGCTGGCCGCCGCTGACGGCCTGTTCTGGCTGCTCATCGGGACGCGGGTCGTCGCTGGCGTCGCCATCGGCGCGATATGGATCGCTGGCACGACGCTCGTGGGCCGGCTGTACACTGTCGAACACCGGGCGACGGCACTGGGTGTGTTCACCACGAGCCCCCCGGCCGGCTTCGCCGCCGGCCAGGTCCTCGGCCCGCGCGTCACCGCCACAGCGGGGTGGCCCGCCATCTTCGCCGCTGGCGGTCTCCTCAGCGCCGCTGGACTCGCCACCTTCGGGGCTGCTCACCTCAGTATCGGCGGCACGACGGGAAGCCGGGACGACGGTGACGAGCCCGACACGGACGACGTGACCACGGACCAGACGACACAGCAACGCTTCGCCACCGTCCTCCGGAACCGAACGGTCCTGTTGGGCGCTGTCGTCGCCTTCGCGGCGTATTCGCTCTACCTGTTTCTCAACAGTTGGCTCCCGTCGTACCTGACGTCGGCGTTTGCGCTCTCGGCTGACGCAAGCGGGCTACTGGCAGCGGTGTTCCCCGCAATGGGTGTCATCTCTCGGGCCGGCGGCGGCGTCATCTCGGACCGCCTATTCGGTCACCGCCGGCTCCCCGTCCTCAGGTGGTCCTTCGTCGTCGCGACGCCGGTGATGGTCCTCCTCGCAGTGAGTACGTCTATCCCGGCGCTGGTCGGCCTGCTGGTCGTCGGTGGACTGGTCATACAGCTCACGTTCGGCGTCGTCTACAGCTACGTACAGGAAGCGGTTGCGCCGGGGAACCAGGGGACCGCGCTCTCGATTCTCGGCAGTGCCGGCATCTCTGGCGCGTTCAGCGCCCCGGTCATTGCGGGCCTCCTCATCGACCTGACTGGGGCCTACAGCGCGGCGTTTGCCTACGCCATCGCGATGGCTGTGCTCGGTGCTGGACTCGTCTTCCTCGTCGCCGAGCAGTAAGAGCGCCGACTAGTGCGGCGATTCGTCCCGCCGCTACACAGCCGGTACACGTTTTTGTATGCCCGGGGCGACCGTCCGATATGCATCCGGAGTCGTTTTTCCACGTCGCGATTAAGACCGACGACCTCGACGCCAGCGAGTCGTTCTACCGCACACACTTCGATGCCGCGGTCGTCGAACGCGGAAGCGCTGCCGACGGCGAGGGTGCGACCGCTGTGAACCACGTCACGCTGGACGTCGCCGACAAACTGGTGTATCTGTTCGACCGGGCTCCGTACGAAGCCGCCGGACAGGTCGAATCGGTCCCGACCGGCTTCCTGCACTACGGTTTCGTCGTGCCGGACGTCGATGCTGCCCACGAGGAACTCACAGGCGACAGTGTCGAGTTCGTCATGGCCCCGACGACCTTTGGTGACCTTCGGATCGCGTTCCTCACTGACCCCGACGGCGTCCGTGTCGAACTCATCGAACACCTGTAGTCGTCGCCTCGCGCGAAACAGTGCGAAGCCGACCGACGACTCCGATGCTGGGCCACGGTCGTCGGGACGGCTGATTCCATAGCTCCGGTCGATGACTACGGGTCGAACTCGTTCTGCTTGAGCCCTTTCCGGACCGGGTCGTGTTCAGCGTCGGTGGGCGGCGGCGCCGTCACCAGTAACGCCTCCAGCCGACCATCCTCGTCCGCTTTGACACCGCGGTCGGCGTGGGCCTCGACGACCACCACGTCGCCCGGTTCGACAGCCCGCTCCGTGTCCCCGTCACGGACGACGCCGGTCCCGGACTGGACGTGTATCGCTACGTCGCTCGCGGGCGCATGTACCGGAATAAACTGTCCGGGTTCGAAGTAGCCACAGACGACTTTCATCCGGTCGCTGCGGAACACTTCGACAGCCGAGAACTGGTCGTCGTCGTATTCTCGGACAGCGTCGAAATCAGTCGCTGTCATCGTGCGTCCTCCCCGTCACTGCACTCTCGAAGAACCGCCGGGCGGAAGTCGCGTCGCATCGAGAAATTCTGAGCCGGCTGCTGGCGATTAAGTACACTCGCTCGCTGTCGGTTTCGTGGGTTCATCGCAAGGAGTTCCGACCGCACCACGGAAAGTCTCGGTCCCGAACCGCTTCGACCGCAGTCGCTACCGTCCGCACCCGGGATGTGTATAACCGTCTCCGAACATCTTCCCGATAAGAACCACGGGTAGTGCCTATAAAGACCCTCCAAATGGTGTCTGTAGGCGCATTGGCGACGACAGTACTGATGGCGGTACTGCTCGTCGGTATCGCGGGGATACTCGCACGGATCGAAGACTGGCGATCGTACACGATTGCGATAGGTGGCGGCCACGGGACTCACGAACCCACTCACGCGGAGAAACCGAGCGGGGTTCTCCGGTGGCTGACGACGGTCGACCACAAGGACATCGGGATTCTCTACGGCGTGTTCGCCGTCGTCGCGTTCGCGTGGGGCGGTATCGCCGTGGTTCTGATGCGGTTCGAACTGATGTACCCCGCTGAGGACTTCCTCAGCGCCAGTGCCTACAACGGGCTCCTGACGACCCACGGCATCACGATGCTGTTCCTCTTTGGCACGCCCATCCTGGCGGCGTTCTCGAACTACCTGATTCCGCTGCTCATCGGGGCCGACGACATGGCGTTCCCGCGAATCAACGCCATCGCGTTCTGGCTGCTGCCGCCGGCCGCCCTGCTCATCTGGGGCGGCGTCCTCGGCGGGCCGTTCCTCGAAAACATCGAACCGGCACAGACCGCCTGGACGATGTACACGCCGCTGTCGATCGAACAGCAGAACCCCGGCGTGGACCTGATGCTGCTCGGCCTCCACCTCTCGGGCGTCGCGGCGACGATGGGGGCGATCAACTTCATCGCGACTATCTTCACCGAGCGGAGCGAGGACGTGACCTGGGCAACCCTCGATATCTTCTCCTGGACTGTCCTGGTGCAGTCCGCACAGATCCTGTTCGCCTTCCCCCTGCTGGGCAGTGCGCTTGTCATGCTCCTGCTCGACCGGAACCTCGGGACGACGTTCTTCACGATCGACGGCGGCGGCCCGCTGCTGTGGCAGCACCTGTTCTGGTTCTTCGGCCACCCCGAGGTGTACATCCTCGTCCTGCCGCCGATGGGACTCGTGAGCTACATCCTGCCCAAGTTCTGTGGGCGGAAGCTGTTCGGCTTCAAGTTCGTCGTCTACTCGACGCTGGCGCTCGGAGTCCTCTCCTTTGGCGTCTGGGCGCATCACATGTTCGCGACCGGGATGGACCCCCGACTGCGGGCCTCGTTCATGGCGGTCTCTATCGCTATCGCCATCCCGAGCGCAGTGAAGACGTTCAACTGGATGGCGACGATGTGGAACGGCGCGTTGCGGACGACCGCGCCGTTCCTCTTTTGTGTCGGGTTCGTCGGGAACTTCATCATCGGCGGCGTCACCGGCGTGTTCGAGGCCGCCATCCCCGTCGACCTCATCTTACACGACACATACCACGTCGTCGCTCACTTCCACTACGTCATCATGGGCGGGATCGCCTTCGCTGTCTTTGCGGGCATCTACTACTGGTTCCCGCTCTACACAGGTCGGTGGTACCAGCGCTCGCTGGCGAAGTGGCACTTCTGGCTGACGCTTATCGGGACCAATGTCACCTTCTTCCCGATGGTCCTGCTCGGCTACGCCGGAATGCCCCGCCGGTACGCCACGTACGCTCTGACCGCTGGCCCGGTGGACCTGTTTACGCTCCTGCACCAACTGGCGACGCTGGGCGTCGTCCTGCTGGTCATCGGCCAGCTCATCTTCGTCTGGAACCTCGTGACCTCGTGGTTGGAGGGACCACTGGTCACGGACGGCGACCCCTGGAACCTGGCGGCAACGGACCAGTTCCCGCGGGAGTTCGCGTGGTTCGAGCGCGAGCGGCTCCCGGTACTCGCCGACGGCGGCGACGAACCGACTGGGGACTGATACCCGATTCAGTCCGGCCTCCAGTCCGCGGTCGCCTTCCTTTGTGGTTCTACAGGCTCTGACTGCTCTCCTACTCCGAGATATCTGGATACGACTGTCGGCCGCCATGTGACTTCCTGGCGACCAGTTGGGCGGTGGCGGCGGTCGTCCCGTCCGTCGTCGTGGTGCGCTCGTCGTAGTGTAACACGGTCAGCCCGAGCCCGGCCCTGAGCAGTTCGTTCGAAGCGAACCGATACCGGTCCCCGGAGGGGCCGCTGTCTACGTTGTCGGTTGTCCGGAGATGGTGCTGGACGAACAGACAGCCGCCGTCGGCCAGCGCCTCGATGATGTCGGGGAGGCGGTCGACAGGGCGATAGAAGCTAATCGTAATGACGTCGTACGTCGACGCCGGGTATCCGAACGAGTCGAGGTCCGCCTGTATCCACTCGATGTCGTCGTCGACGCCATCCGCGCGTGCGTTCTCGCGGGCAATGTGAAGCCCCGCCCGCGATTGGTCGACCGCGTCGACGCGGTACCCGGCCGCTGCGACCGGGAGCGCGTTCCGTCCCGTCCCGGTTGCGATGTCAAGCGCCCGACCTTGTGGGAAAGTCGGCAGGTATCGCTCCAACACCGGATGTGGGTCCGGGCGCTGTGGGTACGTACCCGTTCGGTATCGCTCGTCCCAGGTCGTCATGGCTCCGATAACCGCCCGCCGGGACATGAAGCCTGCGGGCAGTAACACAGCTTTTGCGTTGTACTCTGTTTCCGGACGCGCCGATCTCAACTGATTTACCGGTGTACTTGCGAACTACCCACAAGCTACCAGCTATGGATAGCCGAAACGGTGTGACCAGACGGCGGCTGCTCATCGGTCTCGGAAGCGGCCTCGGTCTGCTCGGCGGTGGTGGTGCCTACGTATACTGGTCGCTGCAGGGCGATTCCGGCGGGTACACTGCCCCGGAGTCACACCCCGTCGTGACCACGCGGGGGCTCCTCGACACAGCGGAGGGCCCGGCCTTCGAGACCGAAGGCACGTGGTCGTTCGACGACGCGCCAGCAGTGTTCCTGTTCGTCCACGGATTCAGTACCGACGCCGAGACGGCGCGTGACAACGCCTATACGGCTCAGGTAGCGCTCGACGGGACATGGTCCGCACCGGTTATCGCGTACAGTTGGGATTCTGACGTCGAGTGGGAGCAGGCGAAGGACAACGCTGAAGCGAACAGTACCCACCTCGCAAAGTGGCTGGTCGAGTGGGCCGAAACTGACGGCCGGCCGGTCCATTTGCTCGCTCATTCGCTGGGCGCGCGGGTGACCGGCGAAACACTTCGGGTGCTCGCCGAGCGAGGGGCGACAGACGCGCTCGCCTCGGTGTCACTGCTCGGCGGTGCCATCCCCTACGATAGCGTGGTGCAAGGTGGCCGATACGGCGACGCTATCGGGACTGTTGACGCTCCGGTGTCGAATTTCCACAGCCACAACGACAAGGTCCTCTCGTGGGTTTACCGCGCGGCGGACCGGACCCACGCCGTGGGCCACGCTGGAACCCGTGACGCGGGGCCGCTTCCCGACGGCTACCGGGACGTGAATGTCACTGATCTCGTTGCCGATCACTACTCGTATTTCGAACCAGAGGAGGGCTGTCTGCCGCGGGTCGTTGCCGAACTCTGGTAGGCTGTCGAGGGGGCTCTCAGCGATCAGATTTGTATTGTTTCCCCTGCCTGCCTTAGTCACACAGCGAACGAGTCGCTAAATATCCAGTTTGACCGTCCCGGAGACACTTACCCGTCCACCAAGAGAGAAAGGTATGGACCGACGACAGTATCTCGCTACCGCTGTGGGGCTCGGAGCCGGCAGTCTCGCCGGGTGTAACAGCTACTTCGCGGACGAAACCGACACCGCTGGGACCGAGGATCGCTCTCCAGCCGAATCGTTGACAGGCGGTTCCTCCGGGACACGGTCGCCCGCACCCCCAAACACGCTGTCGGCTGGCTCGTATACAGTCACGCTGTCCAATCCACGGGTCCGTGCATCGATACGTGACGCTGGGGTCCATGTGGATGTCCGTGCTGAGCATGGGAGCCAGTTTCTCCTGCTGGATGCCGAGACAGGTGATGCCAGAGTCGAAGAGATCCCAGTGAGGGTTGTCTCGGACGGGGAGCCGATAACTGACCGGCTGTCACTCGTCGGCCGCCCCGACAGGAAAACTGCGGGTGTCATCGGGTTCCCCCTTCCAGTGTCGGACTACGGAACCGTTGCGGTGGTGCTTGAATCAGCGGAGGAACCCGCCCGCTGGCGGGTCCCGGATGCCACCGTCGAGATGCTTTCCAGAACTCCAGAGTTTACCGTAGACGGTATCGAGGTCCCCGACAGCGTGCAGGTCGGCGAGTCCTTCGACGCCTCGTTCACCGTCGCCAACGACGGCGACCGCGACGCCCGCTTTCTCGCGGAGTTCGGGCATACGCTTCTCTCCGACACTGGGGAAGTAGAAGTCGCCGTGCCGGTCGGCGAGCGTCGTACACACACCAGCACTATCGACCCGTTCTACGACGAGAGCCCCGCCGAAATCCCCGTGATACTCGATTGGGGCCTCCAGGCTCGCCATGCGACTGTCGCCGTGCAGCGAGAGACGGCAACGACCGACCTCCCACCTCTTTCAGACGCGCTCAGCATCGAATCGAGCTATCCAATTGACGGCACGATGGTCAACGTCGGTGTCGGTGGGACGGCTCGCAATACCAGCACGTCGGCGCTCATGAACTGCGTCATCGTTGCCTCGGGTGATGTCGGTGAGCAGCGTTTCAGCGCGACCACACGCCGTGACAGACTCGAACCGGACCAGCCCTGGGACTGGGAGGTCGCGTTCGGTGACGAGGCCGACGCACAGCGCGAACCCGTCAGAAATATTACTATCGAGACCCCGGCAGAACCGCCCGGCTGACAACGATTGGTACGGTGTCTCCGTGTCGATACTGCGTTCGGTAATTGTCGTTATCCGCCGGAAGGAGGATTGAGCTATGCCTTTGCGTGACGCCACCAGCATAGCGACCACAAATGTCTGGTAAACACGACCTGGGCATCGTCGGTGGTGGTATCAGCGGGGGTCGCTTCTGGACATAACTGCGAAGCACCGAACACTACCGCGGCGACCGGCATCAGTACCATCACGAAACCGAGTAACACCACTGGCGAGTATCGAAACGGCTGGGGTGGCTGATAGCCCACCGGCGTTGCCGGACGCAACGTATCGGCTGGGTAATGACCATTCGTTGGCATATCGCTGCTTGAGATGCATCACACAAAAAGTAGGAGCCCCCCTCAACCATCCCCCTGCTCGTGGGAGCTGACGAGCGACCGGCTGCCACCGGTGGATTCGATAGTCGGTGGCGTGCATACGTTCGGTCGCATACTGCTATATAAAACCCTTATAAACGCCTATACCGGATTCGCCGACGTGTCAGTAACGGCTCCCCATAGATGGTCTCACCACCGACGTTTCATCAAATGTATAGCTATTTAAAATAGCTATTCGGCTATACCAGTTTTCGGCTTCTTCTTTGTCCGGTAGCTGCGTGGCCCATCAATATGTGAACGATTCACACAAAATGCGTTTTAATCCTCCCCAGAAGCCTATGAGCATGCCTATCGAATGCCTCGATGTAGCTATGGATGTACAGGAATTTGTCCGCTCCAACGCCCCCGAAGACGGCGGTGATGGGTTCCAGAAAGAGAACAACAGGCTTCTCGACATCCCGCTTGACGGCACAGTGATGGTCAAAGCCGGGTCGATGGTCGCGTACACCGGCGAGGTCACGTTCACAGGCAAGTCCTCCGCGGAAGGCGGCATCACGGGCTTTGTCAAGGAGGCCGTAAGCGGCGAAGGGACGCCGGTCATGGAGGCCGAAGGAAGCGGCCACCTCTATGTGGCCGAGAACGGCAAGAAAGTGCAAGTGCTGGCCCTCGATGACGGGGAGTCGATATCGGTCAACGGCACCGACGTGCTCGCGTTCGAATCGACAATCGACTACGAGATCAACACCGTCGGCAGTCTCTCCGGGGTGGCCGCCGGCGGCCTGACGAACGTCTACCTCACTGGTCCCGGCGAAGTCGCGCTGACAACGCACGGCGACCCGCTGGTGATCACGCCGCCGGTCTTCACCGATCCGGACGCCACCGTTGCGTGGAGTTCGAACCTCTCGCCGTCTATCGAGATGAACAAGACGTTCGAAATCGGCCAGACCTCCGGGGAATCGATACAGATGGAGTTCACCGGCGACGACGGGTTCGTCGTCATCCAACCGAACGAGGAGGGGTCCGTCACCCAGAGCCAGAGCTAGTCACCGCCGAGTTATCGCGTTGCCGACGCGGCTCGCTTGCGGAGCCTTCCCCGGACGAACGGACGGATCGGCGTCACGCCCAGATTGAGCCGCTCGATTTCGACGACGTCGAACGACCGATCAGCGACGAGCTGTGACCCTGTCTGTCGCGTGAGGTGGCAACCGCCGGCGAGACGCTTCCAGAGCGGTTCGAGGGCCGACTGTACTCGTGCGCGCCACCTGTCGTCGACGACGTGCTCGAAGAAACGCAGTTCACCGCCGGGCTTGAGTACCCGGGCGATTTCACTCATCGCGGACTCGATATCCGGAATCGTACAGAACACCATCGAGGCGATGACGACGTCGAACGTGGCGTCTTCGTACGGCAGGGCTTCCGCTGGTGACGACTCGATGCGAATCGGCGTGGCCAGAGTTTTGGCTTTCTCTGCTGCCTGTCGCCGCATGTGTGGGTCTGGCTCGGTAGCGTGAAACTCCGTCGCGGCCGCAACGCCATCGAAATACAGAAACATTGCGCCGGTACCAGCGCCGAGGTCCAAGACTGTTCCATCAAGATCCGCCACCAGGAACTCACGATGTGGTCGTAAGAACGTGCGTTCGAAGAACACCGTCGCTGGATCGTAGATAGCCGCAAAGAGCGGCGACGATGACTCCTGACTCCGGTTCGGTTCCGAGGACATAGCAATTGTAACCATTGCTCCCCCGAAAGCATTAGTTCACCCGAAGGATGTCACACTCTCCCCAGTTCGAAGCCGGGCACGCGTTCTTGACTTCGATCTTTGGAGAACTCGCCACGCACATCGTTCGTCGACTCCTGGGTAGCGCTAAAGGTGTCGCTACGCACCGCTGTTAATCTCATCCCTCTGATATTTCGATGCCAGCCTCGTCAATGTCGACTTTGATTTCGGTGAGGTCGCCGTCGCGCCATGTCTCGACCAGCCCAGGACGCTCGCCACGGTGAGTGCGTCGAAGAGTACCGTCGCCACCAGGCCGGCCGCTTCCAAGGCCAACGTTCAGCCGTCTTGTCTCCGCGACACAGGTGTTTCGGGTTTGCACCCGTTCTGAATATATTCGCACAAACTCTCTCCACGTCAGCCATCGATTGTGAGACTAGAATGGCAGCACAACAACTCGATCTCCGAGAGATCCCACCGCCGAAGCGACATCCGAAGATCTTCGACGCGTTCGAAGAACTGGACAGCGGAGAGGCACTGACGATAGTCAACGACCACGAGCCGACGCCGCTCTATCACCAGATGGCTGCGGAGCGACAATCGTTCGATGCCGAGAGCTATACCGTCGACCGCATCGGTCCGAACGAGTTCGTCGCGACCCTCCCGAAAAAGTAGCCTCCGACTGAAGTAGACGAAAAAGTCGGCTACGCCGATTGAGTTCTTCCTCTTTGACCCCGGCATTGATTTCACCATCCCTTGGAGAGGTCGTCGTCGCCTGGCTGCTTTACATCCGGCTGCGACAGTCTGCTCGAACACTGTCGATTGTATCGTGGTTTCCGAATAGCTTTTCGTGATCAGTATTGGTACTGGGATATGGACCGTCGTACTGTGAGGCTACTGAACGGCGTGCTAGCGCTGTGCTGTCTCGCGCTCGTCTTCGCTGCTGTGTATCCATTCAGCACTGCGAGCCCTCACGGGGAAAATCCGGTCGACAGTCAATTCGCAGTGCCAGAGGCCGACGAATACCGGGCGACGGGAGCGATTGTCGTTGAGGGGAAGACAGCGCTCGAATTCGAGGGTGCTGTGACCGCTGACGGCCGGCGCTACCAGTCCGTGGACGAAGGTGCTGTTCGAACCGAACAGTACCAGGCGGCGCCGGATGGCCCGGTCTACGAGCGGATTATCGTCGACGGTCGGAATAGTATCGACCAACGTCGAGCCCAGATCCGGAGCGATACCGACCGTGAACTCCTCCGAGAAAATCGGACTGAAGGGGCCGTTACGTTCATCATCAAGGGAGAATCCGGAGATATTGCGGACGATATCGACGGCACGGCGTCGGTGGTCGTCAGAAGCCTGGCTGCCATTGGGTACGAACGCAAAGCGGACGAACAACCGGGACCGTCGGTCTACGAACCGAAAAACGGGTGGTACGAGGGGATCGAAACATATCATGTGACTGCGGCTACGGGCGAAGTGCGGACAGCTCCCGACACGACCGCTGTTCGCTCGGCGACAGTCACCTGGGAACAGACGGTTCCTGCGAGGACGTACGCGGAGTCCGCCCTGGTCAGACTGACGAGCGACGCGCCGCGAACGTACGACCTCTCCTTCGAGTTCGAGTCGGGCCAGGCGACGGTGAATCGGCCGGCGTGGGTCAATGCGGTCCGGAACCGAAGCGTAGCCGGACATTCATAGTTCCCGCTGGAACGGAAGGGCTGGTTGCCACAGCCGTGGTGAAACCGACCCCCTGTGATTCGTTCCGTCCCGCGCCGTCGCACTCAGTGTCGCGTACACGGCTCTGTTCGCCGTCCTGCTCATCCGGTACAAAGCCAATCAGATCGTCGCTGGGCTGGCCGTGTGGTTCATCGGACTGGGCTTTGGCCCGTTCACCGCCGTGCTCGTCTGGGGGAACCGCAACAGCCCTGGTCTCGTGAGTATGGCTGACGTGACCGTGCCGGGCCTCGCCGAGTTGCCGGTCGTCGGTCCGGTCCTGTTCGATACGTCGCCGCTTGTACTGCTGACAATCTTCGTTGCGATTGGTGCCTGGGTGTTCCTGTATCGGACCCGCTGCGGCTACTGGCTGCAGGCCGCCGGCGAGAACCCCGAGGCGCTGGACACTGCCGGCGTCAGTGTCAACCGCGTCCGGTACGCGGCAGTGATTTTCTCGGGTGCGATGGCCGGCCTCGCCGGTGCCGTGTTGCTCGCTCACTCGGGGTCGTTCACCGGAACGGGCCAGACGATGGTCAACGGCCGCGGCTGGATCGGTATCGTTGCCTACCTGTTTGGCAACTACAACCCACTTGGAGCGGCCGCCGCCGCGCTGCTCTTCGGCGGTCTCGACATGCTCCAGATTCAGTTCCAGACCGTCGGTATCCAGGTCCCGAACCGGCTCGTCAATCTGTTCCCGTACGCCGCCGTCGTCGTCGTACTCACGGTCTGGAGTTCAACGCGGATGCCGTCGGCACTCGGCGAACCATACGAGAGTGAAGATTAGGCAGTACAGAGACCGAGCGTTGCAGAAGTAGAGCCGAATCTGAGGTTCGGGCACTCCCTCGATGGGCCGAAAGTGTGCCGTGTGTCGTGTGTATGGCCGGTTTTTATTTCCTTCCCCGCGAAGGTTCGGACAGAATGGCATCCTACGACGCGTTTGACCGGGACGTCGAAATCAACGGTCAAACGGTCCTCACGATTGTCGAGGAGGCGATGGGG
The DNA here is from genome assembly GCF_049705545.1 of Haloarcula amylolytica. GTDB lineage: Archaea > Halobacteriota > Halobacteria > Halobacteriales > Haloarculaceae > Haloarcula > Haloarcula amylolytica_B. Next base: position 396,518 of record NZ_JBNAMU010000002.1, on the reverse strand, counting down.
AAGTTCTCAGACGAGTACCGGGAACGGGCGCTAACGGCGCTCGCTGCGGAGGGAATCACCGAGCCAGCGGCCGACGAGTGGTACCCGCAACAGGCCTGGCTAAACGCGTTCGAAACGATTGCTGAGGATCTGCAACCGCACGTCCTCGACCGGCTCGGCGAACAGATCCCGCGTGTCGCTGACTGGCCGAACGATTTCGATACTGTTCCGGAGGGGCTCCAGTCCATCGACGCGGCCTACCAGCGAAACCACCGTGGCGGGGCAATCGGAAGCTACCGCTTCGAATCCGTTGGCGAGCGGACCGGCGAGGTGGCGTGTGAGAACCCGTATCCGTGCCCGTTCGACCGTGGCCTCATCCGGGGCGTCGCCCAGCAGTACGCACCGGTCGACGCGTTCGTCTTTATCGAGGAAACGGGCGAGGCGTGTCGTCGGAACGGAGATGATACGTGTACGTACACCGTCTACTGGTAACCCGGTGACTACCGCTCGTTAGTCTCAAGCGCCTCTCGGAGTTCCGTAGCGGAATACTCCGACGCGAGTTGCACGATTTCTTCTAAATCTTCGTACGTCTCGCGGAGGTTCTGGATGTGCTCTTGCTCGTGAGCATCTGCTGGCACCTGCTCTTCCGCTCGGCGGATGGTCCTGAGCGTCGTCTGGACTTCCCGCTGGATGTATTGCTGGAACACGTCCTGCAAAATGAACCAGATCTCCCGTTCGGCTTCGAACCGGACTCGCCTGCCGCCCCCTGCAGACGACTTTCGGTGGACGAGCCCGATACGCGATAGCGTCCGTGTGACGTTACTGACCGTCGATTTCGCGTAGCCTGTTTCATCGACCAGTTCCGGGATGGAGAGCGGGTCCGCGGCGAAGTACAGCACGCCGTAGATACGCCCGGCACTTCGGCTGAGGCCGTACACTTCGGCCGATTGCTCCATCGACTCGATCACTCGTTCGCGTGCGACCGCGCTGTCGTCATCACTCATATATCCGAACTGACTGCCCTGTTTGCCGCGTACCCTGCTGCATCATATTCGTGTCTATAGATTCCGTAAGTATTAAATTGTTTGATTGGTTTGTTCGGATTGAGCCGAACAAACGAAAACATCCCTCCACATAACCCATGGCAAGCGTCTTCCCCCATCACCCGCCGGTTGACTATGTACCCCGAGAGCAGACGAACGTCGTAGTCAACGGTACCGAACCGACCGACGTCCTCCAGATTCTCTCGTCCGAGGCCGCCCAGGAGATACTGGGAGCGCTCAGAGACGAACCGAGGACCGCATCGGATATCGCCGACGCCGTCGACCGCTCGCTCCAGAGCGTCTCCTATCACCTCAACCGTCTCTGTACGGCTGACCTCATCGAACCCGTTGAGACGTGGTACTCGGAGAAGGGGACGGAAATGACGGTGTACGCTCTCGCCACGGAGCGGCTCGTCGTGCAGTTCAGTGACACCGCTGACCGCTCCGTGTAGGTGACCGAGTGCCCGTCGAGCGGCCAGAGTTGATCGATACCCCTCTTGTGCGAAGATGGACCGACAGCTCGACGGTGCAGTAGACACTCTATAGGTGTGAAAAGCCGAAGGCGGTGGGTTCGTCCGTCGTTCCGATGGCTGGATCAGTCAGCCAACGAGATGTTCTGCCGGAGATCGTCTTCAATTGCCTCCAGCGTCCGCCCCTTGGTCTCGGGGACGAAGCGGTAGACGAACAACAGTCCGACGAGACTGCAGAGACCGAACAGCCAGAACGTCGCGGACGTCCCGACTCCGTCGGTCAGCACAGGGAACGTCAGCGACACGAGGAGATTCGCTCCCCAGTTGGCAACGGTGACGACGCCCATGGCCGACCCGCGAACGGAAAGCGGGTATATTTCTGAGATCAGCAGCCAGAAGACCGGACCGAGACCGATTGCGAAGAACGATACGAACAGCATCAGACTGATCGTGGCGATGATGCCGAGGCCCCCGCCGAGACCGGGAAGGTAGAACACGGTACCGAGTACGGCGAGCGTCGCAACCATCCCACCGACACCGACAAGAAGCAGTCGGCGCCGGCCGACACGGTCGACGAGCATGATCGCCACGACGGTCATCACCACGTTGATAGTCCCGATACCGACTGTCGCAAGGATCGAAGCCACATTTCCTAGGCCGGTGGATTCGAGAATGGTTGGGGCGTAGTAAATGACCGCGTTGATGCCTGTAATCTGCTGGAAGACGGCGAGTCCGAGCCCGACGACGAGCGCTGGACGGAGCCACGGAGCTAGCAGGTCCCGAACGCCGGTTTCGGACTGTGTCTCGACGGTCTCCTCGATCTCGCCGAGTTCCTCCTCGACGCCTCCGGAACGGGTCCGCTTGAGGACCGCTCTGGCCTCGTCTTTCCGCCCGTGTTCGAAGAGCCAGCGCGGGCTTTCGGGCATTTTCAGGATGCCGATGGCGAGCACGACGGCCGGGACCATCCCGGCACCGAGCATCCAGCGCCACGCGCCCGCGTCGGCGAACGCGTAGTTGACGAAATACGAGAGCAGGATTCCGGTGGTCACCATGAGCTGATTGAGCGAGGTGAGCCCGCCACGAATCGCGGGCGGGGCGATTTCGGAGATGTACAGCGGGCCAACGATCGACGCGAAGCCGATAGCGACGCCGTCGATAAGCCGACCGGCGACGAGGACGGGGACGTTCGGCGCGACGGCCATCGTGAACGACCCGACAAAGAACACGATGGCCGCGATGAGGATGAGGCGACGGCGACCGAGGCGGTCGGCCAACTGGCCGCCGACGGCCGCACCGGCCGCGGCCCCGGCCATCGCGCCGCTGACGATGATCCCCTCGACCAGCGGCGACATGACGAACGAGTCCTGGATGAACAGGAACGCGCCCGAGATGATCCCGGTGTCGAACCCGAACAACAGCCCGTTCAGTGCGGCCAACGCGGAGACGACGTAGACGAACCGGTCGCCGTCACCGCGGAGGACGTTTCGTATGGTAGCTGTGGACATCTGAATAAATGTGAACTCGAATCTGTGTAAAAGTCTTTCCAAGTCTATTCGCATCACTGCGAAGCCGCTGGGAAATACCTGTGGCGGGCAGGGCGACCTGTTTTCATCACGGTACTCCTCTTCGGCTATGTCCGACAGATCAAAGCTCCGCGATGAACGGAACTCCCTATCACTCGACTATTCCTTCTGTGATAATCGTCGCGAGGTGATCCCGGTTGAACAGGTGCGTCTCAGTGAACTCCTCGGGGAAGTAGCGCTTCGCGTACCGTTCGATCATGAAGAGATTGTGCAGCGGTCCGGCGTAGATCGGGCCGCCGCGGAACACCCTGTCATTCTGGACGGCCGTCAACTGGCTGCCCACTTCGTGGTCTTTCATGTACGCGAGCACGGAACTTTCGAACTCCTCACGGGTCTTCCCCTCGCGATGGTATCGCAGAAGGAGTGAGTCCGGATCTATCTCCAGCAACGTCTCGTAATCGAGCGATTCCGACCCGGAATACCCCTCGATTCCGGTGTCCGAGAACGCGTCGGAAATTCCGAGCGTGTGGAAGTGCTCCTTGTTGGCCCCGTTCCCGCTGATCCGATACGGCGTGAACTCTTCCGGTTCCGCACCAGCGAACACCAGAGCGGCGTCCGGTCGCTTCTCCGTTGCCGGCAGTCGAGCCTGAACCGTTTCGACCAGGTCGTCGTGGATCGAGCGGATCGCCTCGAAGCGCGCCCGTTCCTGAACCATTTCAGCCACTTTCTCGAACGCTTCGTACAGGGTGTAGTACCGGTAGTCGTGCCAGTCGTCAGTCTGCCGGAAGATGAGGTTCCCGAGAAACGGTGCGACGTTCTCCCGAATCTCTGTGAGGTCAGACTGATCCCACGCCCCGAGCCAGTCGATAAGCGCGTTGGGATCGATGAGGTGCAGGTCTGCGTCCATCTCGTAGAACGGCTCCTTCGAGACGCCGTCGTTCCAGAGCTGTGTGAGCCCGTCAAGGTCGATAGACACTCCATCGAGTTCCTCGTAGTGCAGCGTCTTGTACCGTCCACGGTACCAGATCGATTGCGCCGCGTCGCCGTGACCAAGCGCGACCAGCATATCGATGTAGTCCGCGGTGAACGGGGCAATCGTCTCGGGCACAGTTTCGAATTCGACGGTACCGACTGGCTCCATCGTCACTGAATACGACCCGTCGGAAGTCGCTGTCCCGGCGTCAGTACCGCTTGTTTCGGTATCCGTACTACTGTCTCTGGTTTCGGCCACCAAAGATTTCTGGCTGCTGTCGCCTGAGCATCCGGCGAGCACTCCTCCGATGGCGAGTGCCCCGCCGCCTTTCACGACTTCTCTCCGTGTCGGTCGTTCGAACGTCGCTTTGTCCGGGTCGGTCATTCGAAATCACCAGTGACGATATCGGCGAGTTGCTGTCGGTCGAAGAGTTCGGTGTCAGAGGTTACATCGCCGAATGTATCGGGGTAGAGCTGTTTTGCCGCCCGTTCGGTCAAAAAGAGATTGTGAATCGGACCCTGCCGGAGGTAGCCACCGCGATACACGCGTCCGTTCTGTACTGCGGTCAGTTGGCTCCCGACGCTATGCTCCCGCATGAACTGTAGAACGGTCTCCCGGAACTCGGTTGCCGATTTTCGCTCGTGGCCGCGGACGAGGATAACGTCTGGATCGACCTCTAGAAGGGTTTCGTAATCGTACTCGCCCCGGTTGGTCGTACTGAGGTTTTCGATGTCGGTTCCAGCAAGCGCGTCGGTAACCCCGAGATCACGCCACTGCTTCTTGCTCGTGCCGTTGTCGTTCAGTCGATAGGGGGAGAACGATTCCGGTTCGTCGGTCCCCTCGAACGTGAGTAGGACGTTGGGCCGTTCCTCAGCCGGCGGGAGCTGACTCTGCAGGTCCGCGATGTAGTCGTCGTGTAGCTGTCTGAACGCCTCATACCGAGCCTGTTCTTGGAAGACCTCGGCGACCTTTTCGAAGGCCTGATACAAGGTGTAATACCGGTAGTCGTGCCACTCATCGGAGCGGCGGAAGATCAGATTCCCGAGGAACGGAGCGACGTTCTCAGCGATTTCATCGACATCCGACTGCGACCAGTCGAACCAGTTGACGAGCATCTGTGGGTCATAGAGGTGCACATCGCTGTCGAGTTCGTAAAACTCCTCTTTCGTTCGGACCTCTGGATTCGCGTCAATCGTTTCCTGATCGATGGACACACCGGGAAGCTCGTCGTAGACGTACGTGTAGTAGCGGTCAGCTCCGCCGATACCTGTGATGCCATCGGCCTGCCCGAGAGCCACGCCCATATCGGCGTAAGTGCCACCGTAGGGGAGCCACCGCTCGGGAACCGTCTGGAACGTAACGTCGCCCACCGGCTCCATGGTGACGGTATACGACTCCGTCTCGGTCGCCGTGGGTGTCTCTCTATTCTCTGTTGGGGTGGATTCTGAGACAGCATCGCCGGCACACCCGGCGAGCAAACTGCTGCCCGCAATCAGCCCGGCTCCCTTGATATAATCTCTGCGTGTCGGCTGTTCAAGCGCCGGTCTACCGGGGTCAGTCACTGTCCCTCACCCGTGATTATGTCAGCGACACGCTGGCGGTCAAACAGCTGTTCCTCAGCGGGGATTTTGGGATATGGCTCGCCGTCAGCATATCCCGGCCACTCGCCGAACTGGTCGGGATACAACTGCTTCGCGGTCATTTCAGTCTGGAACAGGTTCAGGATCGGACCCTGCCGACGAGCACCTTGAGCATATATCCGCCCCTCTTGGACAGCAGTGATTTCTCTCGTCACCTCGTTGTTCTCCAATTGTGACCGAATGTCGTCGAGGGTATGTGATTTCTCCATCGGACCGAGGACGAGCAACACGTCCGGATCGGCTTCGAGAAGCAATTCCGAGTCGAGCGTGATGTTTCGCCCGTCGTCGCCGTACCTGTCACCGACAGCGTCGGCTAACGCATCGGTAGCACCCAGCGGGCGGGTGTGTGCAGCGTAATAGCCCGGATGATTCATTTTGTATCCCCAGATTCTCTCATCCGATGTCGAAAATATGACCAATGCCGCGCTCGGCCGCTCAGTTTCCGGCGGGAGGCCCGCTCTGATAGTCTGCATCACCGATTCGCGGACGGATGTGAGTGCCTCGTACCGGTCAATCTCGCGAAACACCTGCGCGAGCTTTCCGAAGATCTCCCAGAGCGTATAGTATTCGTACACATCGGCCCAGCCTGATGGCGGTTCCTGATGGGTGCCGCTGAGCGTGTTCCCGAACCACGGGCCAACGTTCGAGCCGATCTCCCGGAGGCTACTGTCATCCCATCCCTCGGCTGTGGCCACCTTCGCCGGGTCCGCAATATGGACATCACTATCGAGTTCGTATAGTTTCTCTTTTGTCGGTGGCCACGAGGAGTACAGACCGTCCCAGTCGACCGAGACGCCGTCCAGACGATGGAGGAACTTCTGATACAACGACTGGTGGTATTCGGGCGCGTGCATCGCGTTGATCGCGTCCCCTCGCCCGAGTGCGACCAGCATGTCCACGTGGTGGCCCAGAATCGTGAACACGTCCTGGGGAATCGCTTCGAACTCGACGGTACCCATCGGCGACATCGTAACCGAATGTCTCCCGTCTTCTGGCGTTTGTCCCTCCGTCGAGGAAGGCTCGTCTCCTTTGCTCGTCTCGGCCGGAGTTGACTCGGAGCCGGGCTGACTTGCACAGCCTGCCAGCAAGCCGCCGCCCACCAACGCGCCACCGTACTTCACGTAGTCGCGTCGTGTTGGGTTCTCGTGGTTCATGTCATCTCTCGACATAATAGTTAGGCCCGCCTAAAAATACATAACTGCTTCGGAATTTAGGCGCGCCTGAAAACGAAACCCTATGACAGACCTAACCCAGTCACTTCATTTGATGGTCGCTAGACGAATTTTCGCTCCACACCTGTTCATGCAAAGTGCGATTTCAGTGCTGTCCTATCAAAATCAGACCTGAACATCTAGTGACAAGTGGAACAGGTGAGGTCGAAACCTCTCTGCTGCTGATGCCAGCCACAACAGCGGTTCAAGATAACGTACAACAGTAAAGTGTCCTTACTGTGGACACACTAGTATGGCTGATGAGGAAATCGATGACGTAGACAGGGCAATTCTGTACGCATTACAGGAGGATGCTCGAAACATGTCGTCCGGAGACATCGCGGAGCGAACCAGTACGTCGGACAGCACCGTCCGCAAGCGTATCAACCATCTCGAGTCCAGCGAGGTCATCAAAGGCTACAGCGCTGATGTCGACTATCAGCAGGCGGGCTATCCGCTCCGGATGTTGCTCTACTGCACTGCGTCGATTCCCGAACGAGGTGACTTAATCCCCGAAATCCTGGAGATAGACGGTGTCGTCTCGGTGCAGGAACTGGTCACTGGCGAGGAGAACCTCCTCGTGACGGCTGTCGGTGAGTCCGACAGCGATATCACGCCTGTCGCGCAGGCACTTCTCGACATGGGCCTGACGGTGGCCGACGAAGTACTCGTCCGAAGTCACGAGACGACGCCCTTCGGCAAGTTCGATTCCGAGAACGGTACCTAGCCTAGGACGGTGGTACTGTTGCGGAGTTGTGGGCTGGACGCTTGCGTGTACTGTGGCCCCGATTCAGGAAATTAGTAGAGTAAACGGCTCTAATCAGACACCGAACTGGGTTTCTAATCTAGTGTATCGAACGGTCTGGTATTATCTGGTTCTTATACCGCCCGATCAGCCCCGATAATCTGAGTCAGGTACGTGTGAGCAGGTGGGTCGTTTTTCGGGTATAGGTTCTGAGGTACTTGTCTAGTCCTCTGTCAGTGGTTTCGCCCGACTCCAATCTCAAAAACATAATGTTCTATAATCCACTTCTTTAGGAACAAATTGGTAGTATAGAAGGATTTAATAACCAGTCCGTTCGCACTATGGGTGAAGACAACCAGAATCGGTCGACCACGTTCTGTGGTTGCCGTGCTGGGTCACGAACAACGATGTCAGGACGCAACTCAACGACGACGGTTGGATCACTCCCGGACACGACGGTGGAATCGCCGCTCGTGCCCGTCGCACTCACATGGCTCGTGTGGACGATGTTGGCCGCGAGCATCGCTGTGCTTGCCGTCCGGATCCGAACCGGGTTCGCATGGGAGATACCCGGCGTTGTTGCCGTCGACGGGCTGACGATTCTGATGTGGGTGGTCGTCACCTTCTTTAGCGGTATCGTTCACAGCTACTCGCGCCGCTACATGGCGGGTAGTCAGCTCAAAACGTCCTTTTTCGCCACCGTGTTCGGCTTCACAGCGGTTGTGATGGGTCTTGTCGCGGCCGATCACCTCGCCCTGTTCGGGGCGCTGTGGCTCGCGATGGGGCTGCTAATGGCGAAGCTCATCGGTATCGTCAGCGGTTGGGACCAGGCGCAGGCTGCTGCCACGGTCGCCCGCAAGTACTTCATCGCCAGCAGCGCGCTTCTCGGCGTCGCGCTGACGGCACTGTGGTGGGCGACCGGTGCGACCACAGTCTCCGGGATTACGGCGGCTGCCGACTCACTTGGTGGCCCGGTGTGGCTGGTCGCGGCTGGCGCGATCGTGCTCGCAGCGATGATTCAGTCCGCCCTGCTTCCGTTCCACGGCTGGCTCCTTTCCTCGATGACTGCTCCGACCCCCGCGTCGGCGCTGATGCACGCCGGGTTCGTCAACGCCGGCGGCATTCTGCTGACTCGCTTCGCGCCGGTCATCACCGTCGACGCCACGCTCATGCTCGCAATCGTCGGCGTCGGTGGAGCCAGCGCCATCGGGGGGAAACTCCTGAAGTCGGTCCAGACGGATATCAAGGGCAAACTCGGCTGTTCGACGGTCGGCCAGATGGGATTCATGATCATGCAGGCCGGCCTCGGCTTCTTCGGGGCTGCTATCACCCACCTCATCCTGCACGGCTTCTACAAGGCCTACCAGTTCCTCAGTGCCGGCGGACAGGTCGAACACACTAGCCCGAGCGAGGGGACGCCACACACGATAGGAACGACGACGAGCATCGTCGGCGCAGTCGTCACACTGCTGACCGGCATCGCCGGCGGCGCGGTGTTCGCGGTGCTGACAGGGAAAGGGACGAAGGTCGACAGCGGCCTCCTGCTGACCTTCTTTGTGGTGTTCACGACGCTCCACGCGGCCCGCAGCGCCGTGCAGCACGCCTCGCTTCCGACGACAGCCCGCTACGGGGCCGTTCCACTGGTCTTCTTCCCGGCCATCGTCATCTACGCTGCGGTCTACACAGGCGTCTCGGGACTCATGCCTGTCAGCCCGGAAACGACCGAACTGACCCTGCTCCACGGCATCATCGCCGTCGTCTTCGTCGGCATCTACACCGGCATCGAGACCGGGATCCATGAGCGCAGCCAGCGCCTCTACGTGGCGCTGTTGAACGCCGGCCAACCGGCAGCCGACACTTTGTTGACCGCGACGGAGGACTACAATGAGTACTGAACCCACCATCCACGACAGTATCGACACCGCTGCGACCACCGTCGGCTCCCTCTGGCCGATCCACTCGTTCGTGACGGCAAACCCCCTCACGGGATTCGAGGACCAGCCGTTCAGTGAGGCGGTCACGCAGGCAGCCGACCTGTTGGGTGGCCGTGGCTACCCCAGCGCCGAGACGTTCCGTGCGGCGCTACAACGCGGCCAGATAGACCCGGAGACTCTCGACGCCGAGCTCTCCGAACTCGGCTATGAGGATGAGCCCGAGATACTGCTCGATCACATGGCTAACGCGGCCGACGCGACGGACAGTGATTCCGACACCGCCACGGACCGCGTCGACCAGGTGCTGACGAAATGGCTGTCGGCGTTCCTCGATGAGGGGAGCGCCCACTGGTCGATGCCGAACCGCGAAGCGGGGTTCTACACCGCCTTCCGCGGAGTGGCCGAGCACGACGGCGAAATCCCCGACGAGGGGATCGTTGCCGATCTGCCTGAAACGCCGACTGAGACCATCGAGACCGTGCTTGCGCCGTACCCGGAGAGCCAGTGGGTGTCCATTTTCGAGGAGCAATTGGCCGCCCTTCCGGGCTGGACGGGCCTCATCAAGCAGCGTGCCGACGACGAGGGGGCGTGGCAGTCAGCGTACCCGATTTCGCTAGCTGGGTACCTCGCGGCGCGTCTGGCCCTGCTAGATGCCGTCGGTGCTGATATCGCCCCCTCGAACGACAGCATCGATCCGGACCCGACCGCCGAACTCGCCGGGGCGTTCCTGCGCGCCTGGGAGGCGACATACCGCGGTGACCTCGTCGAGACCGTCGCCGCGGAGAGCCAGTCAATCGCCGACAGCGACACGTCGGGCCGTCCGGACGCGCAGTTGGTCTTCTGTATCGACACCCGCTCGGAAATCGTCCGCCGCCACATCGAGGCCGCGGGCGACTACGAGACCCATGGGTACGCCGGATTCTTCGGCATTCCGATGGAATACCGGGGCTATGACGACGACGTGTCGGTCGATGCTTGCCCGCCGATCCTCGACCCGCAGCACCACGTCACCGACGTGCCGACCGACGACGACACTCAGGCGAGCCACGACCGCTTGTCGGGCATCCGCGAGACCGCCGACGAAATCATCGAAACGGTAGAGGCCAACGCCGCCACAGCTTACGGCTACGTCGAGACTGCCGGGAGCGGGTACGGCCTCGCGCTCGCAGCCCGCACGCTCGTCCCCGGGCGCGTGCATGACCTTGTCGACGCGGTCGACGACTCGGTACCCGATGAACACGAGTTCTGTGACCCGCTCGTCCACCACCAGCACAGCTACGCCGGTGATCTGCCGGTGGGACTGACCACCGAGGAGAAAGTCGAGTACGCCGCCACCGCGTTCGATCTGATGGGCTGGGAGACGTTCAGCCGCCTCGTCGTCTTCACCGGCCACGCCAGTGAGACGGCCAACAACCCCTACGATTCGAGTCTGGACTGTGGTGCCTGTGCCGGCAACCCCGGCGGCCCGAACGCCCGCGTGCTGGCGAAAATCTGCAACGACGACGAGGTCAGGGCCGCGCTCCGCGACCGCGGTTTCGAAATCCCCGAAGACACCGTTTTTCTCGCCGGCGAACACAACACGACGACCGACGAAGTGGAACTGTACGACAGCGACGTTCCGGAAACCCACGCTACCGACCTCGACCAGTTACGCGCCGACCTCGCCACCGCCCGCGAGAACGCGGCCGCCGAGCGCGCCGAGTCGATGGGTGCCGACGGCTCCTCGGGCGTCAGCGAGACGGAACGCCGCGCCGCCGACTGGGCCGAGACCCGCCCCGAATGGGGGCTGGCCGGCAACGCCGGGTTCGTCGTCGGCCCGCGCGAACTGACGAGTGATGTCGACCTCGACGGCCGCGCATTCCTCCACTCGTACGACTGGTCGACCGACCCTGATGGTGAAGCCCTGGAAGCGATACTCACCGGACCAATGGTCGTCACGCAGTGGATCAACACCCAGTACTACTTCTCGACGGTCGACAACGCCGTCTACGGGAGCGGCTCGAAGGTGACCCACAACCCCGTCGGCAACGTCGGCGTCTACCAGGGCAACGGCGGCGACCTGATGACCGGCCTGCCGCTCCAGTCGCTGATGGCGGCCGACGACGACCCGTACCATCAGCCGCTCCGCCTCTCGACGGTCATCCACGCGCCGGTCGACCGCGTCAACGGCGTCCTCGCTGACCACGCGGAACTGGCAGAGCTACTCGACAACAACTGGCTCTCTCTGACAGTCGTCGATCCCACGCAGGACCACCGTGCCTTCGAGTACGAGCATGACTTGGAGTGGTCGGCCGTGTCTGAGCTATCCGAAGCCGACCCGGCGGAAACGACCGCTCCTGCGGCCGCCGACGACTAAGCTGGTCCGCACAGGCGGTATCTGAAACCGCTGTAGATCAGCGATTTTCGGGATGCCGCTATCACTCTGTACAGTTAGATACTGGGATACACAGCAGAGAGCGGCCCATCTAGAACCCATATACCGAGTAGAAATACAAAAACAGAAATATATGCCCATATGTGGCAGATAAAAGACTAAATAGCCATAAATGGATGTGTTGAGTACACGTTTGCTGTCACAAACCCCTTCTTTGAGACTGCATCAAGGCGCTTCGTTTACATTTCACTCCGATAGAAGGGATTAGCGCGGTGCGAGACCGACACCGTCTGCGAGCAACTCGTGTGATCGGAGCGCGTCAGCGTGGTCGCCGACGACGTGCTGGATCATCACCTCATCGACTCCGACACGATCAGACAGTTGTTCGAGAAGGTCATTGAGCGTGTCCGGACTGCCGGAAATCGCCCGCGGCCACGCACCGGCGTCCAGCGTGGCAGGCGTCGGTTCGGGCACGGTCCCGAGTTCGTCGATCGCTTCTTCGACAGATGGAGTCGTGCCAACGACCCCTCGCTCCATCCGCTTGAACGACGCTTCGGCCACGGCACGGAACCGCGCCGCTTCCTCGTCGGTCTCGCCACAGACTGCGTTCACCGCGACCATTCCCTGTGGCTCGTCGACGCCGCCGGCCAACTGTGAGGACTCGAAGTGGCTCCGGTACTCCTCGAACGAACGGGCGGCCAACTCCGGTCGAATGAACGCGGCGAAACAGTAGCGCAGGCCGAGTTCGCCGGCCAGCGCCGCGCTCGACGGACTTGATCCGAGCACCCACGGAACAGGTGTGTCCGCATCTGAACGAGGAATTTCCAGATCACTGTACGCGTGTCCGTCCGGGTAGCTGTCGTAGAGGTGCGAAACGACGGCTTCGATTTTTTCGGCGTGGTCTTCGTCGGGGTTCCGGACACGCCGGTCCGTCCCAAGCGCCCGGTCGACGGCCGGAGAGCCGTTAGCCCGTCCAAGCCCCGCGTCGATACGCCCCGGAGCGAGCGCGTCGAGAGCGCCGAACAGTTCCGCGACTTTGAACGGGCTGTAGTGGTTGAGGAGGACTGCCCCTGACCCGAGCCGGATCGAGTCGGTTTCGGCGGCGAGGTTGCCGAGCAGTACCTCGGGTGTTGTCCCTGCAAGCGTTTCCCCCATCCCGTGATGTTCCGCCACCCAAAAACGGGAATAGCCGAGGCGTTCGGCCTGCTGGGCGGCGTCGATGGTGTTCGCATACGCAGCAGTCGCAGTTCCGTTATCCGGGACCGGAGAGAGATCGACGATAGAGAGATCCATACCCGGTCACAACGGTTGCGGGGTATAACCGTTCGGCTACTAACAGTGCGTGAGTCTCTCAACCGGGCACCCCACTCCGATGAGCTGTCTCACCAAGGCATAGCTAGAATATAAGAAAGTCAATAGGAATATGTAAATATTTACAAAATATAATATATGACTTCGCTATACTGCTATATTTGGGTACTGTGTAGTTCGATGAGTTATCTCAGGTACGAAACCACAGAAACCCGACGAACCGGGGTTAAAGGCCTTTAATGGCTGCTCTCATATGGTAAGCCAACTCAGAAATTACTTCAGAGTTGCATCGGGAGTCGGGCATACATTCGGTCTGCTGAAATTACTACCAAAAACCAACAATATTCATTTAGATATCATATTACGCTTTTCGGGATAATCTTCCCAATGCAGTGCCGGTTACGAATCAAGTGATATCATGCCCTTGACGACAGTCGGCTCCATCGCCCGGCGGAACGCGTCGTCGATGTCTTCGAGTTCGGATTCGAAGTCGATTATGCCCTCGACGTCGACTTCGCCGTCGGCCAACAGGTCGACAGCCGCGTCGTAGGTGTTCTTGTACCGGAACGAGCCGTGGACATCAACTTCGTTGTCGATGAGTTCCAGCACGTCGATTGGGACCTCCGCTTCGCTGGCCAGGCCAACCAAGACGACAGTGCCGCCCCGACGGACCACGTCAATCGTCGACTTGATCGACGGCTCCGCGCCGGAGGCTTCGACGACCACATCAGCACCGACGCCGTCCGTGTACTCGGCGACCGCCGCATCGAGATCCGTTTCGGCAACATTGACTGCCAGGTCCGCGCCACGTTTTTCGGCGAACGCCAGCTTTTCGTCGACGACATCGGTTAGTATTACGTCCGTCGCGCCCGCGGCGCGCGCGGCCTCCAGCACCATCAGCCCGATAGGACCGGCTCCGGTTATCAGCACCGTATCGCCGGTTCCGACGCTGCCGCGGCGGCAGGCGTGAATCCCGACCGAAAGCGGCTCGCACAGCGCCCCTTCGGCGGTGGAGACGGACTCCGGGAGCGTGTAGGCGAAGTCGGCCGGCCACGAGACGTACTCCGTGAACGCGCCGTCGTGTGGCGGCGTCGCCATGAATGTCACTTCCTCACAGAGGTGATAGTCGCCGCGCTTGCAGTGGGCACAGCGCCGGCATGGAACGCCGGGTTCGAGCGCGACGCGGTCGCCCGGTTCGTGGTCGGTTACGTTCTCGCCGACCTCGACGACTTCACCGGCACTCTCGTGTCCGAGGACGAGCGGGTCCTCGACGACGTAGTCGCCGATACGACCGTGTTCGTAGTAGTGGACGTCGGAGCCACAGATACCCACGTCGCGCACGGCAACGAGTACGTCATCCGGTCCGGGCGACGGTCTGGGACGGTCCTCCAGCTCGAACTCAGTCGGTTCTACCAGTACAGCAGTTCGCATACCTGTTGGCACGGAACAGAGCCATAAAAATACACAGGGTGGGCCGCCACGTGCGGTTGCCGTGTCCAGCTACCACTCCGCGACGCTCCCGTCCTCATGGTGCCAGACCGGGTTGTACCAGTTGACCTCTGTCTGTGCCAGCTCGCGGATGTAGGCCTCGTCGATGTCGATACCGAGTCCGGGGCCGGTCGGTCGTTTGACGTACCCATCTTCGAACTGGAACGTCTCCGGGTCCTCCAGAACCTTGAGTCGCTGGCTCGACGTCGGGTCGTGCAAGTCGAGGTCTTGTTCGTGCAACACGACGTTCTGGGCGCAAAACCCGACCTGCAGGCTCGCCGCGAACGCGATGGGGCCGAGCGGGCAGTGTGGAACGACGGACACGTCGAACGCTTCCGCCATCGACGCGACCTTGCGCATTTCGCTGATACCACCGACATGGGTCACGTCGGGCTGGAGTATCGACACCGCGTCATCGACGAGGAGGCGCTTGAAATCGTAGCGCGAATAGAACCGTTCGCCAGTCGCTATCGGGACAGTCGTCCGCTCGGCGATACTGGCAAACGAGTCGTCGTGTTCGGGGAGCAGCGGCTGGTCGATAAACATCAGATCGAACTGTTCGAGTCGCTCGACGAGATCCGCAGCCATCGGTTTCGAGACGCGGCCGTGGAAGTCGACGCCGACGAGGGCATCGTCACCGACGGCGTCACGGATGGCGGCCACGCGCTCGACCGCATGATCGACGGCATTCGGCGTCTCAATCGGCCGAAACTCGCGGGCGAAATTGAACTTGAAAGCCCTATAGCCGCGTTCCCTGTCCTCTCGTGCGGCGACAGCCACGTCTTCGGGGTCGTCGCCACCGAGCCACTGGTAGACGAGTAGCTTATCGCGGACGTGCCCGCCGAGTAGTTCGTGCACCGGTGCGCCGTAGTGCCGCCCCTTGATGTCCCAGAGCGCGTGGTCGATGCCCGCGAGCGCGCTCATGAGTATCGGCCCGCCGCGGAAGTACCCGCTTTGATAGAGCTTCCGCCAGTGGTACTCGGTTCGAAGTGGGTCGGCCCCAAGGAGATACGCCTCGATAAGCTCGGTAACAGCGGCACGGACTGTCTCCAACCGGCCCTGAACGATGGGCTCGCCCCAGCCGACGATCCCCTCGTCAGTCTCCAGTTTAAGAAGCAACCACCGCGGCGGCACGGCGAACAGTTCGAAGTCGGTGATTTGCATAGCTATGTTATCTGCGAGGGAGTACTTGTAATGACTGGCTGCCGAGATCAGCAGGGCGTATGACAGAGATAGGCGTACATTTATGCTGGAGGCTACCGGAGCACCAAGCGTACGCATGAGTGTACTCGACAGTTTCTCCCTCGACGGAGAGACGGCTATCGTCACCGGTGCGGCGCAGGGCCTCGGGAAACAGATGGCGACCGGTCTCACCGAGATGGGGGCCGACGTGGCTATCGCGGACGTGAACATCGAGAAAGCGGAACGGACGGCCTCAGAACTCGACGGTCAAACGGACGTCGTCGCGACGGAGGTCGACGTGACGGACGAAGCCTCGGTCGAGGCGATGGTCGAAGACGTGACCGACCGCCTCGGACCGATTGACGTACTGGTCAACAACGCCGGGATCGTCGAGAACTCCCCTGCGGAGGAGACGAGCATCGAGTCATGGCGGCGGGTCGTGTCGGTCAACCTCGACGGCGTCTTCCTCTGTGCCAAACACGTCGGCCAGCAGATGCTCGAGCGGGGCAAGGGGCGCATCGTCAACGTCTCCTCGATGTCAGGCTTCGACGTGAACGTCCCGCAGAAACAGGCCAGCTACAACACGACGAAAGCCGGCGTCAGGATGCTGACCCAGTCACTGGCGGTCGAGTGGGGCGAGCAGGGCGTCCGCGTCAACGCTATTGCGCCCGGCTACATGCGGACCGAACTCGTCGACGAAGTGCTCGAAGAGAGTCCCGAGATGGAAGAAACGTGGCTCGAGAACACGCCGATGGGCCGACTCGGCCGGCCTGAGGAACTGAAAGAACTCGTCGTCTACCTCGCGTCGGATGCGTCGTCGTACATGACAGGGTCGACCGTCGTGATGGACGGCGGCTACACCTCGCGGTGAAAGCGTCAGACTTCGGACAGCGAGTCGTCGGTCAGTGCAGCCAACCGATCTTTTGCGTCGGCCCACTCGCCAGCGGTACCCGGTTCGTATGTCGTCGTCTCGAACGCCGATTCGACCAACTGCCGCCCGGTTTCGATGTCAGAAACCGTTCCGGCTGCGACGGCCTGTGTGAGGACGTTTCCGACAGCCGTCGCCTCGACTGGCCCAGTCGACACCGGGCGGTCAGTGGCGTCGGCCAGTAACTGACAGAACAGTTCGTTTCGGACGCCGCCGCCACCGAGAACAATGCGCGATGGTGGATCATCGATGACTGCCGCGAGCGCGTCGAGTTCCAGGGCCGTTTTCGCCGCCAGGCTGTCGAGGAGACAGCGGACGATACCGCCCTGCCCTGTCGGAACCGGCTGGTCCGTTCGGCGACAGTAGGCCCGAATCTGGCCGGGCATCGGCTCGTCGATGCCGAACGCGTCGGCGTCCGTGTCGACGAGTGCGGTCCGTGGTGGGGCCTTCTCGGCGGCCGACAGCAGGTCGCCGTAGTCGACCGACTTCCCGGCCTCGCGCCACGCTTCGCGGCACTCTTCGAGCATAAAGAAGCCGTTGATGTTCTTCAGGAGCCGGACGGACCCGTCGACGCCGAGTTCGTTCGAGACGGCCTGTTCGAAGGCAGCGTCCGTCCGCACCGGGGCGTCGCGCTCGACGCCGAGGACGAACCACGACCCGGTGTTGAGGAACGCGGCGTCCTCGACGAGCGGGAGGCCGGCGACGGCCGCCGCCGTGTCGTGGCTCGCCGGGGTCACGATCTCCGGCGGGGAAGACAACCCCGAGACGACGTCGTCATCGACCGCCCCGAGACATTGTCCGGGTTCAGACAGCGGCGGGAGCAGGTCAGTCGGCACCGACAGCTCCTTGAGCAGGTCGGTGGCCCACGTTCGTTCCTCGGGATCGACCATCTGCGTGGTCGAGGCAATCGTCACCTCGCCCGCCGGCACCCCTCCAATCCGTGCGGACAGGAGCTGTGGCATCATGAGCAGGCCGTCGGTTTCTTCGAGGCGTTCGGGCTCCCGCTCGGCGATGGTGTGGAGCTGCCACAGTGTGTTCGGCGTGTTCCAGTTCGTGATGCCGGTCGCGTCGAACAGCCGCCGCTTGCCGACGGCCTCGAACACTTGCTCGCGCGTGGCCGTCGACTCGGGGTCGCGGTAGGAGACCGGGTCCCGGAGCAGTTCGCCGTCGGCCAGGAGTCCGAAGTCGAGCCCCCAGGTGTCGATACCGACCGTGTCGAGGCCGTCGGCGCGGTCGTCGGACGCACGGAGCCCGTCGCCGATGTGGTCGACCAGCGCGTCGACGTCCCAGACGTAGCGGCCGTCCCGTTCGACGGGTCGGTTGTCGAACCGGTGGACCTCCTGTACCGCGAACGAGGACTCGGTCACCTCGCCGAGGAACACCGTCCCGCCGCTCGCGCCGATGTCGATTGCGACGTGGTTCATGGGATGCTCTCAGGTGTGGTTCGCACGAGTGGTCACTGTCCGTAGCTGTCGAGCTTATCGGCCAGCCGGTCGATCTCCTCGTCCGGGAGGATCTCCGGCTCGCCGATGGCCCGGGCCTGATGGTGGATGCGGGCGCAGTACTCGACCATCAGCGCGACCGTGTAGGCGTCGTCCAGCGACTCGTCGGCGGTCAGCACGCCGTGGTTGCGCAACAGCGTGGCGTTGAACGACTCGCCCAGCGCGTCGACGGCCGCTTCGCCGAGTTCTTCGGTCGCGTGTGTCCGGTATTCGGCGACGGGGACCTCCGTCCCGGTAAACGAGAGGAGGTAGTGCGAGGCCGGTATCGGCTCGCCCAGCGAGGCGAACGTCGTCGCGTACGGCGAGTGGGTGTGGACGACGCCGCCGACCGCCGGTCGCTCGCGGTAGACGGCCAGATGCATCGGCAGCTCCGTCGACGGGTCGACGTCGCCCTCGACGACAGTGCCGTCCGTGTGTACGATCGGAACGTCTTCCGGTTCGATCTCTCCATAGGGGATTCCCGACGGGCTGATCGCGATGTGGTTCTCGTCGAGCCGGGCGCTGAGGTTCCCGCCAGTCCCGGTTGTCAGGTCGTCGTCGAGCAGGCTCCGGCCGTACTCGCAGATAGCGTTACGCGTCTCGTAGTGTGGAATATCTTGAGCTGTCATGTGTCGTGTATCGATAACTGTCGGTTGCGGCGAGTGAGGCGACGACGGGTATCGCCGTCACTCGGCGGGTTTCATCTGCTCTTCGAGCGCCATCTCCGCGTCGTCACCGAGCTGGCGCTGGTGGATCGTCTCGCCGCTGGCGCGGTCGAACAGGTGCACGTCCCGGTCCGGGATCTCCACGTAGACGTGTTGGCCCTCGCTGATCGGGCGCTGGCCGTCCGTCTCGACGATGAACGTCTGCTCGTGGCTCTGTGACCGGGCCTGGAGATAGACGTAGGAGATGCTCCCCATCGGTTCGACGACGTCGACGACGGCCTCGAACTCGTGGCCCGAGTTCGCCCGGTCGTGAAGCGTCATATCCTCCGGCCGAATACCGAGGACGAGTTCGTTTCGACTCCCAACAGCGGACTGCATCCGCTCGGTCAGGTCGAAGTCGAAGCCGTCCGCGCGGAGGGTTCCGCCCTCGACGGTGCCCTCGAAGAAGTTCATCGACGGTGAGCCGAGGAAGCCGGCCACGAACTGGTTGGCCGGGCGGTAGAAACACTCCAGCGGCGTGCCGACCTGCTGGAGTTCCCCGTAGTTGAGGACGACGAGCCGGTCGCCCATCGTCATCGCCTCCGTCTGGTCGTGGGTGACGTACAGCGTCGTCACGTCGAGGTCGTTCTGGAGTCGGTTGATCTCGGTCCGCATCTCCGCCCGGAGCTTCGCGTCCAAATTCGACAGCGGCTCGTCCATCAGGAAGACGTTCGGATCACGGACGATAGCGCGACCGAGCGCGACACGCTGTTGTTGCCCGCCGGAGAGTTCGCCGGGCTTGTCGTCCAACAGCATGTCGATGTCCATCATCTCGGCGGCGGACGTGACGGCTTCCTCGATCTCGTCGGCGGACATGTCCGTCGACATCTTCAGCCCGAAGGACATGTTCTCCTCGACGGTCATGTTGGGGTACAGCGCGTAGTTCTGGAATACCATCGCAATATCCCGGGCGCGCGGGCCGAGCTGATTGACCAGTTCGTCGCCGATGTGAATGTCGCCTTCCGTTTGCGTTTCCAGCCCCGCGACGATGCGCATGAGTGTCGACTTCCCGCTCCCGGACGGACCGACGAAGACGATGAACTCGCCATCGCGGATGTCCAGCGAGACGTCGTCGACGGCGACGATTGACTCATCTCCTTCACCGAATCGCTTCGTAACGTCGTCGATTGTGATCTTTGCCATTATTTTGCCTCCGATGTGCGGCTAGTTGAAGCTACCGCCGCCGCAGGGGCGTCGTTTGCGAGCGATACCTGTCGTGGTGCGGACAGCGTCGTCATTCTTTGATCACCACACCGAAGCTGAGCCCGGCCGCGAGATACTTGTTGACCGCGATGAGGAAGATGACCACCGGGACGATCATCGCTGTCGAGGCGGCCGCGAGCATGCCCCATTCGATGGAGCGGGAGCCGATGAACGAGTAGACGAACAGCGTCACCGGTACGGCCTCGAAGCTCGTCAGCACGAGCCCGAACAACAACTCGATCCAGGCGAAGATGAAGCTGATGATGGCGACCGAGAAGATGCCGGGCTTGGCCGCCGGGAGGACGACCTTCCTGAAGCCTTGGAACTGGGTCGCGCCATCGACCCGGGCCGCCTCTTCCAGCGTCTCGGGAATGCCGTCGAAGAACGCTTTCATCACCCAGACGACGAGCGAGAGGTTGATGCTGACGTACATCAGCACCATCCCGATTCGCGTGTCGAACAGGTTGAGCTCCCGGAAGATGATGAAGAATGGGAGCACGACGGCGATCGGCGGGAGCATCCGTGAGGAGAGAATCCACACGAGCACGTCCCGCTCCATCGGGATGTCGTACCGCGAGAGCACGTACGCGGCGGGCACGCCGATGAGCAGCACGAGGACGACCGACGCCGACACCATAATCAGGCTGTTGGCGAAGGCCGCGACGAACCCGGAGTCCTGGATCAGTTGGATGTAGTTGTACACCGTCGGCAGGAAGATCCAGTCCGGCGGCAGCGAGTTCGCCGTTCCGGGTGGCTTCAGCGACATCGAAGCGAGCCAGTACAGTGGGAACAGCACGATGAACGACCACGTCAGGAGAATGGTGTGTCGAACCACCGTGATGAGTTTCTCCCGCGTATCCTTGTCGAGTCGCTGTGAGGCGGTCGCGGAGTCGCTATCCGTTGTCGCCATCAGTCCCACACCCCCTCGAAGCCGACCTTCGCAATGATGACGTTACACAGTGCAACGACGAGGACGAGGTAGACGATGGCGATTGCTGCGGCCACGGTGATCTGGTTGTTGATGAACATCTGTTCGTAGATGTTGATGCTCACGAGCTGGGTCGCCGTCCCTGGACCGCCGCCCGTGAGTCCGTACACCACGCCGAACGTCCGGAACAGGTCGATCAACCGGATGAGCGTCGCAACGAACACGACCGGCTTCATATAAGGGATGATGACGTGGACGTAGCGCCGCCACATCGGCGCACCGTCGACGCGCGACGCTTCGATAAGCGTCTTCGGCACCGACGAGAGGCCGGCGTAGAAGATGATGAACATGAACGGCGTCCAGTTCCACGCGTCAAGAAGGATCACCGTCAGCAGCGGGACCTCAGAGAGGAAATTTGGCGCTGCGAACGGCGTTCCGGTGTTTATGACGTACGGAATGATGCCGATTTCGCTGTTCAGCATGATCCGGCCGATGGTCGCGAGCGAGACGGGGGCGACGGCCATCGGAATGATGAACAACACCCGGTAGAACGACTTCGCCCGGTCGGAGCCAACGCCGGCCACGAGCGCGGCCAGGACGAACCCGAGGACAGTTTCGAGGAGCAGTGCGCTGGCGACGACGGTAATCGTGATGACGAACGAGTGGATCGCGCCGCCGCGGGTAAAGGCCGACTCGAAGTTGCGCAGCCCGACGAAGTCGGCTGCGAACACGTCGAGTGTCGGCTCCGCGATCAGGCTGAGATACAGGTCGTAGGCACCGGGGAAGAAGGTGATCATCACCATCACCGCCACCATCGGTGCCATGAACCAGTACGGGAGGTAGTCGTTCCACAGGTCCCGGAGCCTGGCGAAGGTCGATTGGGGTGTCGTTTCCGTTTGCGTTGGTGTACTCATTTGTGGGATTTATTGTGGCGCAGGTGTGGCTCTGACTTAATTGCTGTAGATGTCTTCCGCGATGGACGCCGCCTGAGTCATCGCTTCCTCAGCGGACTTCTGCCCGGCGATTGCGCGCTGCAGTTCCTCGGAGTAGCGCTGGCCCCACTGCGGGTACTTCCGGTCGAAGGGGTCCGGCGCGGCTTCCTGCAGGGATTCGAGCGTGACCTGCGCGAAGTTCTCGCCCACGCGCGAGCGGAACTCGTCGTTCTCCCAGACGGACTGTCGGACGGAGAACGCGGCGTCGCCCTCGACGTGCATCCAGGTGTTGGTCGGCTGTGAGGACGCCCACACCATGAACAGGAACGCCTGCTCGGAGTTCTGTGCGTTCTTGGACGTGGAGATCTGCCAGTTGAACGCGTTGGGCGAGAACTGGCCATCGGCCGGGCTGGGAACCTTCGCGATACCGATGTTGTCGGCGACTGAGGAATCGGGGCCGGTCAGGCCGGGCCAGAACAGGTTCGCGTCGGAGACGATGTGTCCGGCCCGGCCCTCCTGCATCGTTGAGAGCACGTCCGACCAGGTCTGGGTCGACGCGCCCTCGGGACCGTAGTCCTGGAGCAGGCCGACGTACCACTCCGCGGCGTCGATGACGCCGTCGGAATCCAGCCCGGAGTCTGTCGGGAACTCGGTCCAGAGCGAGGAGCCGAACTCGCGAAGGAACGTGTTCAGGATGTAGATGTTCATCCCGTAGCCCTTGTCGCCACGGCCGACGGTGCCGACGACATCTGACTCGTTCTCGTGGATGGTCTTGGCGTTCTGGCGGAATTCTTCGAGCGTCTCCGCGACCTCCAGGTCGTGTTTCTCGTAGAGGTCTTTGCGGTAGAACTGCGCCTGGACTTCGACTGTAATCGGCATCCCGGTCCACGTGTCGCTGTAGCCACCACCGTGGGCCTGCCACCGCGACGCCTCGAAGAGATCGTCGGGCTCGTACCATTCCTCGTCGAAGAGGCTGTCGTCGTCAAAGAACGGGTCGAGCGGCTGGATCCAGCCTTCTTCACGGAACTGGTTGACGACCTGGTCCATGTAGAAGACGTCGAACTGCCCGGCGCCGGTACTGACGTCCGTCTGGCGCTTGGTCCGGAACTGCTGTTCGGGCAGGACGTTCCAGACAACGTCGATTCCGGTCAGTTCCTCGAAGACCGGAACCGCCGGCTTGATGGCTGAAACCCAGGGGTGCTGGACGGCTCCGATGTTGATCGAGGTCCCCTCGAACTGTCGCCAGTCGATATCGGCGTCCTCGTACTCGCTGAGCGGAATCGCGAGTTCACCGTTGTTTCCGTCGGTGCTGGTTCCGCCATCGGTACCACCGCTACCATCACTCGAGCCGTCACTCCCGCTTCCGTCTGAGCCATCGCCGCCTCGTGTACAGCCAGCGAGACCGCCGAGTAGTCCGACACCTGTCGCTTTCAGAAACTTCCGCCTGTTGGAGTTGGTCATGCCAGTTTGCCTCGTCACTATCGAATTACCGATGCATAATAAAGGTAATCATCTGTAAGGTACAATACCCGTCTCATTGCGCGAGTACTGGAAGTATACGGCGCGGAGACGCCTCGAAATATGGATTCACCTGTCTCCGGATTACGGGAGACCGTGGCAAGATTTTAATACGCGGTCCGAAAACTACGATAGTACGGATGAGGCTGAGTCCGCTGTGCGTCCAGCTTAGCTGGACCAGTGACAACGGGCTACGGCCCAGACCACTCATGACCCGATCCACACCAACTCACGACCGAGGTACCGCTGTA
The DNA here is from genome assembly GCF_049705545.1 of Haloarcula amylolytica. Taxonomy (GTDB): domain Archaea; phylum Halobacteriota; class Halobacteria; order Halobacteriales; family Haloarculaceae; genus Haloarcula; species Haloarcula amylolytica_B. Next base: position 372,700 of record NZ_JBNAMU010000002.1, on the reverse strand, counting down.
GTGACGACCGCGACCCGACCATCGGAGGACGACTGATGCGCGCCAGCACGTTGACCGATGTCGGCGAAATTACTGTGGAAGACCGCGACCGACCGGACCCTGCGGATGACGAGGTTCTCGTTCAGGTAGGTGCCTGTAGCGTCTGCATGACCGACTATCACATGTATCACGGCACCTTCGCCGCCGAAACACCGCTGGTCCTGGGCCACGAAGGTGCCGGGACCGTCGCCGAAGTCGGTGCCGACGTTGATCGCTTTGCGGTCGGAGACCGTGTCGCAATCAACCCCACCGTCCCCTGTAACGCCTGTTCGTACTGCAAGAAGGGGGAGACGCACCTCTGTGAGAACAACACGAGTATCGGCGGTGCCGGTGACACCATCCTTGACGGTGCTTTCGCCGAGTACGTCCGCGTTCCGGCTATCAACGTCGAGGACATCGGCGAGATGTCCTTCGAACGAGCCGCGCTCGCCGAACCGCTCGCCTGCTGTGTCCACGGCGTCGAGCAGGCTGACATCAAACCGGGAGACAGTGTCGGTATTATCGGCGCTGGCCCGATTGGCTTGCTGCTCCTGCAGGCGTTCCGCAACGCGGGCGCTGCCCCAATCGTGGTTTCCGAACTCGATGACGAACGGCGAGAACTGGCTGCCGACCTCGGCGCAGATACCGTCATCGATCCCAACGAGGAAAATCCCGAGGAAGCGATCCCCGAGGCGGCCGGCGGACCGGTCGATGTCGGCGCTGAGGCTATCGGGCTCGTCCCGACAATCAAGCAAGCCAACGCTGTGACCGCACCTGGCGGCTCGACGCTCATCTTCGGCGTTCCCGACCAGGAGGCGACAATGGAAGTCAGCCCGTTCGATGTCTTCTTCGACGAGGTCGACTACCGCGGCTCGTTCTCCCTGACGACCGAGGACTTCGAGCGAGCGATAACACTGCTCAGACACGAACGCATCGACGCCGAGACGCTCATCACTGAACGTATCGGGCTCGACGACCTCCCGACAGCGTTTGAACGGATGGGCAACGCTGAAGGACTGAAGAAAGTAGTCATTCCAGGGAACTCCGAGTGAGCGAGCACGATCTCCTCGATACCCCGTCCGCAAACGCGGTCGTCGTGGCGCTTGACCACGGTATCGGTATGGGAGCGATCGACGGTTCGACGACCCTCAGGCCACGCTTGACGCGGTGCTTGCAGGCGAACCGGATGGCGTGCTCGTCGGGCTGTACTTCGCCGAGCAGTTCGCCGACACGCTCGCCGCTTCGTCGACAGAGGGCCTCGTGACTGCGGATTTCGTGTCCCCCTCGAGTCGGCCCAGCGAGGATATCGGTCGCTGGGTGCTTCGCCGAATCGTCCACGACTCTGACACACCTGAAGTGGCCTGGCCGGCTTGAAGCGGGTGTTTTCTACATCTTGGTGAAGTAGCTGCGATCTGGATATATCCGTTCTGTAGAGAAGAACGCATAAATTTCGGCACTTTGGCATCGTAGCAATCTAATTAGGCCTAATAAATAATGTAGAATCGCCTGCGTTACTAGCTCACATGATTGAAATTGTTCTGCTCTAGTGAACAGGCTTTTCACAGCGTGGGTTGAAATGGTACTCAATGACTGACGAACCACAGTATGCGGTCGAAGCAACCCAGACATCCGTGGCTATCCTCGAAGCGCTTGTCGACGCCACTGGGCCCGTCGGCGTCACAGAGCTTGCCGATACCGTCGGGGTTTCCAAGAGCGTCGCCCACAACCATCTCTCGACGTTGCGTGCGGCCGGATACGTGGTCAAGCGCGCAGAGAAGTATGAGGCGTCGCTCCGCCCGCTGGCTCTCGGTGAGCGAACGCGTGACGGACTCAGTTTCTATCAAGCCGCGAAACAGCAACTGGACAATCTCGCGGCGGCAACAGGGGAAACAACGACGCTGTTCGTCCTCGAAGAAACGGCCGGTGTCCCGGTGTCGATCTCCGAACCCGCGGACGGCTGGTCAGTCCCGTTCCACGCGGGCGAACGGTTGCCACTTCACGTCAACGCCATGGGAAAGGCATTGCTGGCGTCGCTCCCGAGTGATCGCGTCGAATCGATTCTCGATGAAACGGATCTCGTTGCACCGACCGACGCAACCATCGTGGATCCGGACGAACTCACCGAGGAACTGCGCCGAATCCGCGACGACGGTATAGCGTTCTGCAGGGGAGAACAGTATGAAGGGATCATCGGTGTTGCCGCCCCGCTCCCTGATGTCGGTGGCAACCGGATCGCTGCTCTTGGGATCGCTGGCCCTGTTGAACGCCTAAACGGCCGATACCTCAGGGAAGATATCACCGGGCAAGTCCTCAGCACGACGAAATCCATCCAGGTCAACCTCACATCGAACTGAGGACTATCCGGAATAACGGACGTACTACTGTTAGACAATCTGTTCAGCGACGACCGTTCGGCTGGTGCGAGCGGGCACTGGGGCGAATGTACCGTTCAACCCTTCAACTCTGTTCAGGACAATTTGAATATGACGGGAAATTTCCCATCCAATTGTTATGGTACTGATGTGATATCTGTTGATCCTGATTAGTTATTCCACAGTGACTACGAGGATACACACCGACGAGAAAGATGTCCCATGCCTATAGACCTCAGGTTCGTCGATTGTACACCAATAATATCGTCACTTAGCTCTCATGTGTTCACAACAGGAGGTAGCGTTTATTTCGGAAAGTCCCCTCTCAACGTAGTGGCAGGATACTTTGCTCGTCCTTCGCTACCGGGACGTAAAGCACTGTCTGGGCAGTGCTATTGCTGTAAATTTCATTCCGTTCTTCAGAGCAGAACCAGTGGGCCAAACGGGCCAGGTGGTTATCTGGGGACATCAGCGCTGGACTTGATGATTTCTATCTGTATCCAAAACCACCCGCTATTGTTCGAAATGACTGCTTAAACACGAATACCTAACCATATGGGCCGAAGTTAAGTATATATACGCCATATGCAGACATGTCCTACCACCGATGGAGGTATAACAGAGAGTTCCGGTCCATCGTAGAAATAAATGCGCCAGTTCTCGACGCTGCCTGTTCACAGTGGTGTGCCACAGCCCGGGCACAGCGGTGGTCCAGATTTGGGGAGCGAAAGCCCGCAGTGTGGGCACCCGCCATCGTCTTCCGGAGTCCGGATTTCCTCGACAATATCGGTTGTCTGCGTACGGATCGCATCCTTCCCGGCTATACCTGTGGGACCATCATCAGGCTCCGTCCCGTGATACTGGGTCAGCGCGAACTGCGCTCGCTCTGCGACGAACTCGTCGTCTGCAGTGAGTTCTTCGAGCTGGGCTCTCGGGAACGGTTCCCCGGCATCAGCGCCGGCAAGCAGACCCAGTGCTTCGGCCGCCCGACCACGGACGTATCGGTTTTCGTCTTCGAGGCGTGAGACGAGTGCCTCCCTGGCGTCGGTAAGCCGTTCGGGACATGCACAGCCGGTAACCACGATTGCGGTACTCAGATGATAGCGGACCAGTTCGCTATCAGCCTGAAGATGGTCCGCAAGTGAGTCGACCTGGTATCGGAGTCGGGCAGGATCTCCCAGGGCGACGTGGGCCAACGCTTTCGCCAACTTCTCTCTTACTTCGGGTTCATCGAATTCGAGGCCGATACGCAGGTCCGCTACGACCGCCGGTGAGGCGACGGCATCGGGATGGTCGACAGCGACATACCCCAGCGCCTCTGCACACCGGGCGCGAACGTAGTAAAATTCCGATTCATCCGCCAGTCGCTCGGCGAGCGTCGGGACAACCGGAACCACGCTGTCGGGCGCCCCCTCGCTGACCGCGACGAACAATTTTGCCGCTGTGAGCCGTGTCGGCCGCTCGCTGTCCGCAAGAAAACGAGTAATGGGAGACAGTACACCGTCAAACAGCTGCGGTTGGTCGTCGGCCGCCGATTTAAGCGACCGCAAACACGCCTGTTGGTCGGCTGCGTCGGCCGTGGAGAGCTGTTCCAGTGCCGTCAGAGCGTCGTCTTTCCGCCCGTGCTCAAGCAGCGTCACGATATCCGTGTCAGGAGTTGTACCGGTTCGGTCGTCCATCGGTCCGTTGCTGGCGTTTCTCGGAGAATCCACAAAGCCTCTTGCTTCCCGGTTATTGCTCGATTCGAAAGTTATTGCTCGCCGTAGGAGCCGTCAGTTCGTGCTTAGAACGCCTTATAGAGCTAGGTGCATTTCGGCAAGATCTGTCCTTGTCTCGAAGGATTGTAAATGTAAATCCTCTGTTTTTAGAGTTACTGAGCGTAGCTACAGCTCAAATCACTCCTCATCGACTGGGTTGGTGAGGGTTCCGATTCCTTCGATTTCTACGTCGACGGAGTCGCCGGGTTCGAGCAGTTCCGGTGGGTCACGGAAGATACCGACGCCGCCCGGTGTCCCTGTCGAAATGACATCGCCGGGACGAAGTGTAGTGATTCCGCTGATGTACTCGACGACTTCGGGCACGTCGAAGATGAATTCGTCCGTGTTCGAGGACTGCTTGGTCTCGCCGTTCACGCGACAGGCCACGTCCAAACTCGACGGGTCCAGTTCGCTGTCGGGCACTAGCGTCGGCCCCATCGGGGCGAACGTGTCGTAGCTCTTCCCGCGGAAGAACTGCTCGTCCTCGAACTGTGCGTCCCTGCCGCTGACGTCGTTTATCGCGGTGTAGCCCGCGACGTAATCGCGTGCATCCGCCGCTGAGACGTCTTTCGCAGTCCGACCGATGACGACGCCGAGTTCGACCTCGTAGTCGACTTCGTCGATTGTCGCCGGATGGACAATCGGATCGCCAGGGTTCGTGACTGCGGTACCGGCCTTCCCGAACAACAGCGGCCGCTCCGGCACCTCTTCGTTCTGTTCCTCGGCGTGGTCGTGGTAGTTCAGTCCGACACAGACGATCTTCCCGGGCTGGGGAACGGGCGCGAGCAGTTTGGCGTCTTCCACGGGAATCGCTCGGTCCGCAGCCGCGTCGACGGCGTCTTCGACCACCCGAAGGAAGCCGGGATCGGTCAACTGCTGATACGTGACCTCTTCTCTGAGGCCGTTGAGCGGTACGATCTCGTCGTCTTGACGGATTCCCCACTGCGGAGTCCCATCAGTGGTGTAACGGGCGAACTGCATCACCGGACACTGCAGTGGCCGAGTACCTAACTGTTGTGCTTGGCAGTCACGAGTACGTGAGGTTCACCTCGATGACGTTCGCACTGCGGAGGATCTGTTCCGGGATCTCGTCAGAGAACCGGTCCCCCTGCATTCGGCTCTTCGGCCCGGAGACGCTGACCGCGGCGATTGCGCGTTCGTCCTGATCGGTAATCGGCGCTGCAAGACACCGCATCCCCTTGACCCGCTCTTCGTCGTCGTACGCGTAGCCGCGTTCCCGTACCTGGTCGAGCGTCTCGAACAGTTCTTCCCTGTCTGTGATGGTCCGCTCTGTTACCTCCGGCAGGCCGTGTCTGTCGAGATACGACTCGACTTCCGAACGCGGACGGAACGCCATGATTGTCTTCCCGAGTGCGGTCGTCTGCAACGGGACACGCATCCCGGCGTGGGTATCTAGCTGGACGGCATCAGGGCCGCGGGCCTTGTACAGAAACACCCCGAGGCCGTGTTCCTCTATCATCAGGTTCGAGTGTTCGCCGGTCTTTTCCGCCAGCTCGTCGACCTCCGGCCGGGCGATTTCGTACACTTTTTTGCGCGACCGCGCCTGGTTTCCCAACTGGAGGAACCGAGTGCTGACGTGATACTGGGTCCCTTCCTTGACGAGGTACTCCTCTTGTTCGAGGGTCTGAAGGTGGTCGTGGACGGTACTGGTCGGCTTGTCCACTGCCCGGGCGATCTCGGACACGCCAGCGCCGTTTCGCTCCCGCAGTATTTCGACGATTTCGAGGGAAACCTTCGCCGCCTTGACTGGCACTGTGGTGCTCATATGACGTACGATGTGGGTGCGCTGAAATAAGCCTTTCCGGTATTATCGGACAGAGTCCCGGAACAGCCGGAATATAGCTACTGGGCCTCCATGCTGTATAGAATGATTGAACGAAGCTGTGAAAATCTGAAAACCTAGTCCAGTATTACTGGAACTGCGGCATGACCTCGTCGGCGAACAGCTCCATCCCGCTCGTGTCGGGGAAGTCGATGAACCAGCACTGGAACTTGGTGACGCCGGCGTCGATTCGGCGTTCGATGGCCTCGGCACACTCTTCGGGCGTTCCCATAATGAAGTACTCCCGGGCGTCCGCTTCGGTTTCAATCGGTGCCTGATCCTGGTACTCCTCCTCGAACTGAATCGGCGTCATCAGATCGACGAGCCGGTCGAACTTCTCCTCGTCCCGCGTACAGATGACGTGACCGTCCCAGGAGTATTCGATCTCGTCAGGGTCGCGACTGACGGTCTCACAGTGGTCTTCGATGACGCCGGTCTTGTGTTCGAGCGTCTCGACGTCGCCGTTGAACACGTCCGTGTTCCACACGTCGGCGTGTTTGGCGACGAGTTTGAGCGTCACCTGCTCGCCCTGCCCGCCGACGAGAATCTCCGGATGGGGGTCCTGAACGGGAGTGGGCGCACACGGTGCGTCCGTGATCTGGTAGTGGTCGCCGTCGAAGCTCGCCCCGTCGCTGCCGTCGTCCCACATCCGCTTTATCAGGCGGATCGATTCGTCGAGCCGCATCAGCCGCTCGAACCCGTCGCGGTACTCCCAGTCGTAGGCCTCGTACTCCGGTTCGTGCCAGCCGGCCCCGAGACCGAGTTCGAGACGGCCGTCGGAGATGACATCCAGCGTCGCGGCCATCTTGGCGACCAGCGCCGGGTTCCGGTAGTCGTTACACAGCACGAGCGAGCCGATGTTGATGTCGTCCGTGAACCCGGCTATCGCCGACAGCAGCGTCCAGCACTCGTACTCGGCGCGGTCCCTGCCGAGCATCAGGTGGTCGGGTGCCCAGGCGGCGTCGAACCCGAGTTCTTCCGCCGTCTCGATACCGTGGCGAGTCGTCTCCCAGTCCAGCGCCTCGTACTCCGGCGTGTCGCGATGCACGGGCTCGTCGTCACCGGCATCGGGCGCGCCGGCGAACACGGGAACGTTGTATTCGAATTTGATGTCGGTCATTGTTACTCCACGGCGAAATGTTCGAGCGCGTCGTGGTTCAGTTGGGTGCTGATGCCGGGTTCGTCAGGGAGCGGAATCGAGCCGTTCTCCGGCGACGGCGGGTTCTCGAAGATGGCGTCGGCGTAGGTCGACTCCTGCTCTTCCTGCTGTTCCTGGAACCACTCGGGCGTCGGGAAGTACTCCGCCATCGGCATGTTCGTGTGCCCTGCGATGGCGTGCAGCGTGGGGTTCGTTCCGGCGTGTGGGATCACCGGTACGTCGTGGACTTCCGCCATGTCTGCGACCTTCTGTAGTTCCGTGATACCGCCGACGCGGCCCACGTCGGGCTGGAGGATGTCGACGGCGTCGCGTTCGAGCAGGTCCTCGTGGCCCCAGCGCGTGAATTCGTGTTCACCGCCGGAAATCGGCATCGGCGCGGCCTCCCGGACCTCGGCGTAGCCGTCTATGTCGTCGGCGATGACCGGCTCCTCGACCCACGCCATGTCGTATTTCGCCAGGCGCTGGGTCATCTTCTTCGCGTACTTGACTGACCAGCCCATGTACGCGTCGCCCGCGATGTCCATCTCGTGGCCGACGGCGTCCCGGACTGTCTTGACGATTTCCTCGTTTTTTTCCATTCCCGTGCGACCGTCCTCGGGTCCGTGGAGGAAGCGCAGTTTCATCGCGTCGAAGCCCGCCTCGGCGTACTGAAGCGCTTCGCGCTCTAGCTTCTCCATGTCGACTGGGTGGAGGTTCGACGCGTAGGCGGGGATCTCGTCTTTCGTGGGGCCGCCGAGCAGTTCGTAGACGGGCTTCCCGGCCTCCTTGCCAGCGATGTCCCACAGCGCCTGGTCGACGGCGCTGATCGCCATGACGGCGACGCCTTTCCGCCCGAAGGGGAGCGTCGCGCGGTACATCTGCTCCCAGAGGTGTTCGCGTCGAATCGGGTCCTCACCGATGACGATCTTGGAGAGCGTCTCCTCGACGACGGTGGCGATGGCGCCGGTTCCCCAGTTGCCGACGCCGACGCCGGTGATGCCGGCATCCGTCTCTACTTCGACGACTACGTCGCCGACCGGCCCCATCCACTTCCGGCGGGCCTGCGGGTTCTCGCCGTCGACGTTGCGGTACTCGTCGTACTTCGACATGATCGTGACGAGAGGGAACTCGATGAACTCCCCCCACGACTCGTTGCTGACTTTCGTCGCTGAAATGTCTGTGATTTCCATAGGTCAGACGCGTACGTAGACGTGTTTCGGAAGTAGTAAAACCTTTTCTGTCACCGTCTCATGCCGTCTCTGGCGCGTATCTGAGTCTCGCCAGTAGTCGACCGCGGTCGTGCGTCGGCGAAGCGCTCAGTCGGCGAACTGGAAGACCGGTTTGCAAGTTTCGGACGCGAGGAACGCCTCGAATGCCGCCGTCGGGTCGTCCATGTTGTAAGACGTATCCAATATTTCGTCGACGGCGATTTCGCCCCGCTCCATCAGCCGAAGCGCCTGTTCGAAGTTCGTCCATGTCGAGCCATAGGAGGTGTTGACATCGACCTCGCCGCGAACGGTCGACGTGAACGCGACTTCGCTCGTGTCGTTCGGGATACCGACCATGACGACCTGTCCGCCCTTCCGGACGTGGTCGACCGCCGTGCCGATACCGGTGTGGTGTCCGGTCGAGTCGAACACGACATCGAACCCGATCCCGTCCGTGCGAGCTTCGGCCTGGGCTTCGAGATTCTCGGACTGGGCGTTTACTGTTGCGATTCCCAGGTCCTCAACGAGTGGGAGCCGATACACCGCGTCCTGGTCGAGTCCGGAGACGAGGACGTTCGCGCCGAGGGAATCGGCGACAGCGGCGACTAGCACCCCGATTGGGCCGGGGCCTTCGACCAGTACGTTGTCGCCGGGCGTCGTCACCGACTGTTCGAGCACCGCCCGCGTGGCGATACTTATCGGCTCCGTGACGGCTGCCTGCCGTAATGGAACGTCCTCGGGGACCGCGTGGAGGTGTTCCGGCGCGACCGTGACGTACTCCGCGTACGCGCCGTCGCGGTGCATCCCCGTAATGGAGAAGTTCTGGCAGACGTTGGGCTGGCCGTTCTTGCACTGAAAACAGTTGCCACAGTCGTGTATCGGTTCCTCAATGACTTTATCGCCCGCCGTGAACCCCTCGACGCTATCCCCGACTTCGACGACTTCGCCGGAGTACTCGTGGCCCATTATGCGTGGAATCGGGATCCACTCGTACCCGCCGTCGTATTTGTAGGCGTGGGCGTCGCTTCCGCACAGACCCGCCGTGTGGACTTTGACGAGCACTTCGTCGCTTTCTAGTGTCGGTTTCTCTCTGTTTTGTGTCTCGACTTCCCGCGGGCCGGTTTGAACGATTGCTTTCATGATTGGGAGTATTGATATCGCTGGATCCGCTCGTTACGCTTCGACGCTATCGGCCGACGCCTCGCCGTCTGCTCTCTCGGTGACGAGACGCCCTTTCAGCAACGCTTCCGTGGTCGGGTCGAATAGGTAGACGTGTTCCGGTGCGATGGTCAGTTCCATCTGATCTTCCGGTTCGAGGTCGTGGAAGCGGCCGACCTTCGCCGTCACGTCGCCGAGAGCCGACGTGCCGTGGACGATTGCTTCAGTCCCGACCGGTTCGACCACGCGAACCCGGGTGTCGAACTCGGGGCCGTCTGTCGCTCGGGTCCGTGCCTGATAGAGGTCCTGTGGGCGGAAGCCGACGAGGACCTCCTCAGTGTTTATTTCGGTATCGACGAGTCGCTTCGGGATGTCGAAGGACGTGGCGTCCATCTCGATGCGGTACGAGTCGCCCCGTTCACTGAGCGCCCCCTGGAACAGGTTCATGTCCGGGCTCCCGACGAACTGCGCCACGAAGAGGTTCGCGGGCTCGTTGAACACCTGGTCGGGCGTCCCGAGCTGCTGGAGCTCTCCGTCGTTGAGGATCGCGATCTTGTCCGCGATGGTCATCGCCTCCTCCTGGTTGTGCGTGACGTACGCCGACGTGATGCCGACCTCCGACTGGAGTTCGTCGATCTCGGTCCGCATCGTCTTTCGCAGTTTCGCGTCGAGGTTCGCTAGCGGCTCATCGAAGAGGAACAGTCGCGGTTCCCGGATGATTGCCCGTCCGAGTGCGACACGCTGCTTCTGGCCGCCCGAGAGCTGTGCCGGCTTGTTGTTCAGCAGCTCTTCTATTTCGAGCATCTCCGCGACCTCGGTCACGCGGTCGTTTATCTCCGCGTTGGTCATGTCGTTGTTCTCCCGGCGGAGGCCGAACCCGAGGTTCTCTCGAACGGTCATGTGTGGGTACAGCGCGAAGTCCTGGAATACCATCGCTACGTCGCGGTTCCGCGCCTTGACGTCGTTGACTACGGTCCCGTCGAACCGGACTTCGCCTTCTGTCGGGTCTTCCAGCCCGCCGATCATCCGAAGCGTTGTCGTCTTCCCACACCCGCTGGGGCCGAGCAGGACGAGGAAGTCGCCGTCTGGCACGTCGATATCCAGATCGTTGACCGCGACGACCCCGTCTTTCTCCGGATCTCCGAACACCTTTTTGACACTATCAAGTTCGAGGTGTGTCATTGGGAACAGATACCAGCTAACCCATGATAAAGGTAGCGCCCTGGAAAAAGCGAAGGCGGGTTATCCCTTGATTGCGCCGCCGGTGAGCCCCTGCACGAAGTACCGCTGGATGTAGGCAAGGCCGGCCAACACCGGTATCGAGACGATAATCGACGCCGCGGCGACGACGTTCCACTGGGTGTTGAACCCCTGGACGAACGTGAGCAGGCCGGGGGGGACGGTGAACTTCGAGTTGTCAAGCAGCGTGAGCGCGAACACCAGTTCGTTCCACGCCAGCAGGAACGCGAAGATGAACGACGCGATGAGCGAGTTCCGCGCCATCGGGACCAGCACGTACCAGAACGTCTCGAAGGGGGTACACTGGTCGACTTGCGAGGCCTCGATGATCGAGTCCGGGAAGTCGTCGAAAAACCCCTTCATCAGCCAGACGACGAACGGCGCGGTCATCGCGCCGTAGATGAGGATGAGCGCGAGGTGCGTGTTGAACAGGCCGAGCGTCGAGATGAGTTCCCACTCGGGGACCATGATGGCGGTCCCGGGGAACATCAGCGAGGCGAGCAGGAGCGACATCAGCAGGTTCTTGCCCCGGAACTCGCGCCGCGAGAGCACGTACGACGCCCCGGTACCGAGGACGACAGCGATGAGCCCCGCACCGACGGCGACTTTCAGGCTGTTGACGATAAGCCCGAGCAGATTGATGTCGATGGCTGAGGTGACGGTGATCCCGAACAGGTCGTTCACCAGCCCTGCGTAGCCGCCGGCCTGAATCGACGACTCGATAACGAGCCGGAACCCCTCAAGTGACGGGTTCACCGGAAACACTGTCGGCGGGATCTGCTGAATCTCTGACGTCGTCTTGAACGCCGTGACGACCATCCAGTACAGCGGGAACAGGACGAACACGCCGATGACGAGCGTCAGCAGGCCGATGGCAGTCTTCCTGACGTAGCCGCCCGCTTTCGAGTCGTAGAGCCAGGACTGGTTCTTTCGGTACTCCGCCGTCGGATCTGTGTTGTCTGTCGCCATTACATTTCACCTCGGACTTTGTCGTAGAACTTGATGTAGTAGTACGAGAACACAAGCAAGACAACGAACAGCAACACCGACAGGGCTGAGGCGAATCCGACCTCGAAGTCGATGAACGCCGCGCGGTATATCATCACCGGCAACGTGCTGCTCGAGACGCCGGGGCCGCCCTTGGTCATCACCCAGACCATCGAGAAGTTCCTGACGTTGTAGATGAGCATCAGGAGGAAGCCGATGGCGAGGTTGTACTTCATCATCGGGATGGTGATGTATCGGAACTGCTCCCACGGCGTCGCCCCGTCCATGCGTGCGGCCTCGTAGAGGTGTTCGTCGATCCCCTGCAACGAGGTGAGCGTCAGCAGCGCAAACAGCGGTGCGAGCCGCCAGATCATCCCGATTATCGGCGGCCACAGCGAGTACTCGTTTGCCCCGAGCATGACGATGTATTCGTCGATGACTCCCATTTGCACGAGGAGCTCGTTGACGATCCCCTGTGACCCGCCGAACATGAACTGCCAGATGGACGCCCCGACGACCCGCGGGAGCACCCACGGAATCAGAACGATGGCGCTGGCGACGCTGGTGTAGGGGAGCTTCTCGTCGAGGAGCCACCCCATCAGGAACCCGAGGACGATAGCGGCCAGGCTGCCGACGGTCACCCAGACGAACGTGTTCCAGAGCACCTGGTGGATGTCCGGGTCCGTCCAGATTTCGACGTAGTTCGCAAGCCCCACGAACTCGGCTTCGCTGGGCGCGAGGAGACTCTTGGTGAAGAAGCTCGAATAGATGGCCTGTGCGATTGGGTAGAGAATGAACAGTCCCACCAGCGCCATCACGGGCAGGATGGGGAGATACACCCGCAGACTCTCGGGGATGTATCTGGTCGCGCTGCGGTACGACGACTGGGCTTGGTCCACGTAACTCATAGATGCGAGGCGTTTCCTCCGAATGTAGTAGGATCGGGCACTCTCTTTCAGGCGATCTGTTCGTCGACGACTTCCTGCACCTCGGAGTTGGCGTTACTACAGGCTTCCTCGGCGGTCGCGTTCCCGAGGACGACCGGCTGGATGACCTGCGTGTTGATGATGCTCTGGATGGACGCGATGCCGGAGAACGAGGGGAACCGCGAGGTCCGCGTGAACAGGTCGTCGTTCTCGTACAGCGTGACGAGGTCGCCGAACTGGCTCATGAACAGGTCGCTCGGCTCCTCAAAGGCGCTCTTGAGCGTCGGCACACGGCCGCGGATACCCACGTCTGACTCCGCGGTGTACGTCCAGGGAGCCAGTTGCTCGGGCTGGTTCCACCAGCTCGTGTAGTCGAAGGCGGCCTGTCGCTCGGCGTCGCTCTCGGTGCCGTTACCAAGCATGAACCCTTGTGCGTTCTGCAACAGGAGGTCCTGTGGCTGGAAGTCGCCCGACGGGTTCTCCGGGAGCGGGGCGCGGGTGACAGTGTGGCCCTCGCCGTCGAGCCACTCCTGTGGGGCTCCGGTCGTCTGGTACACCGCGTTCGCGTGCGAGTACGTGATGAAGATTCCCGACTCGCCTTCCCGGAGGAGTCGACCGGCGTCGATGTGGTTGTTCTCCGCCATCGAGTCCGGAAACAGGCCGGCCTCGGCGATGTCCTGGTACAGCTTCACCGCGTCAACGAAGCCTGGCTGATCGACCGTCGCCTCCATCGACTCGGGGTCGAAGTAGCGACCGCCGTTCGCGTAGACGAACCCGATGAAGTAGCCCGTCGTCAGCCCGAAATCGGTTCCGGGGGCGGTGATTGCGGCAGAGACATCGTCGATTTCCTGCATCTCCTCGCCGAGCTGTATCAGTTCGGGCCAGTTCCGCGGCGGCCGGTCGAAGCTCGTCTGTTCGAGATAGTCCGTTCGGATATCGATAAACGGCCCGAGGTCGGCGTAGCCGCCGGGAAGCCCCCACTGGCGTTCTCCCTCGGTGTCGCCCAGTCCTTCGTAGACGACCGTATCGATGTTGGCCTGGATGAAGTGGCTGTTTATCTCTTCGAGTTGGTCCTGGAACCCCTCCTGGTCGAGGGGCTGAATCGCCTGTGCGCCGACGTAGTCGGGGATCTGCTGACACTGTCCGGCCATCACGTCCGGTAGATTATTGTTAGCCGCGGCGGAGGCGATGATCTGGTATTTTTGCCCCCACTCCTGGTGCTGGTAGCTCACGTTGTGCTCGCCGTAGTTGTCGTAGTGACCACTGATGTACTCCCGTTCGGCCGGGATACCACCGAACAGCCAGAAGTCGAGGTCCTGTGTACCGGAGCCCCCATCACTACCGGTTCCGCCGTCGCTGCTGCCGTCGCCGTCACCGCCGTCACCACCGCTACACCCTGCAAGCCCTGCGGCCAGTGCGGTTCCGAGGCCGGTCAGATACTGTCGCCTGTCCAGTCCGCTCGCTGAGTTACGGTCAACCATGATCCACTATTATCGAAAGCGCAGTCCTATATGATAAATGTACCGGAATTTTGAACCAGCGGCGAGTCGATGCCCCAGCAACAGTGGATTGTACTCGTACGTCCCGGCGTCGTCGTCGTATCCGACTCCAACACAGACCAAAATTAAATGACGGTGTGGGTTTTCGGTTCGAGTACAGATGGCAAGCAAACGCACGTCGTTCGAAGGCGCTCTCGAGGCGTTAGGTGTGACAGTTTCCAGCACTACCGAGTCTGAACTCGAAGCCGCTGTTACCCAGGCGATTACGGAGCCTGCAGTCGGAACCGCGCTCGGCGAGACGGTCGGGGACGAGGCGTTTTCGCTCACAGAGACGCCGGTGACGGTCGACCCGACACCGGTCGCGCTTCGCGAAGCGACTACCGGCGTAACCGGCGCCGAACTCGGTGTCGGCGACTACGGCTCACTCGTCCTCTCGATGACCGAAGAGGCCAGCGAGCTCGTGAGCCTGTTCGTCGAGCGCCATGTCGCCGTCCTTCACGAAGAAGACATCCAGCCCGATATGGACGCGGCAGTGGCAGAACTGGACGAGCGGTTTAACGAAACTGGAGGGAGTGCGATTATCGCTACAGGACCGAGCGCGACAGCCGATATGGGCGCGCTCGTCAAGGGCGCACACGGACCCAGAGAGGTCCACGTTATCGTCGTCGAGGGGGGAGCGTGACGATGGCGACCGCCGACGAACTCCGCGAGCTGATGCGGACCGAGGGCGCGGCAGTCGCGGAGAACACGCAGGGGTTCAATACGGGGCGCTACGACTCTGTCGCGGATTTAGCGGACTACGAGGATCTCAAGCAAGCGGCCCGCAGTATCAAGGAGGACGCCATCGCGGATCTTCCAGATCTCCTCGACCAACTAACGGACACCGTCGAAGCCAACGGGGGGACCGTGTACATTGCCGACGACGCCGCTGACGCGAACGAATATATCCGTGACGTGGTCGACGAGCGAGCGGCTGACCGGGTCGTCAAGAGCAAGTCGATGACCAGTGAGGAAATCGAGGTCAACGAGGCACTCGAAGCGGACGGCGTGGACGTGGTCGAGACGGACCTGGGCGAGTGGGTGTTGCAGGTCGCCGACGAAGCCCCATCCCACATCGTCGCCCCGGCGATTCACAAGTCCCGCGAAAGCATCGCGGACCTGTTCAACGAACGGTTCGACCCCGACGAGCCGCTGGAGACGGCCGAGGAACTGACCCGCTTCGCCCGCGAGAAACTGGGCGAGCAGATCATCGACGCGGAAGTCGGCATCACCGGTGCGAACTTCGTTACGGCCGATACCGGGACGATGGCGCTGGTCACCAGTGAGGGCAACGCCCGCAAGACGGTGGCAGCGACGGACACGCACGTCGCCGTCGCCGGCGTCGAGAAGGTCATCCCGACGGTCGGGGACCTCCACCCGTTCATCGAACTCATCGGTCGCTCGGGCACCGGCCAGGACATCACGTCGTACGTCTCGCTGCTGACCCCGCCGGTCGACACCCCGGTCGTCGATTTCACTGACGACGAAACGCCGCTGTCTGCGTTCGACGCCGACCGCGATTTCCACCTCGTGTTGATCGACAACGGCCGGCTAGAGATGCGGGACGACGAGCACCTCCGGGAGACGCTGTACTGCATTCGGTGTTCTGCCTGTTCGAACTCCTGTGCGAACTTCCAGAGCGTGGGTGGCCACGCGTTCGGCGGGGAGACGTATTCGGGTGGCATCGCGACCGGATGGGAAGCCGGCATCGAGGGGCTGGACGTGGCCGAGGAGTTCAACGACCTCTGTACCGGGTGTACCCGCTGCGTGAACGCCTGCCCGGTCGGCATCGATATCCCATGGATCAACACCGTCGTCCGGGACCGGATCAACCGCGACAAGGACGCTCCCGGAGAGTGGCTCGTCGACGGACTCACGCCCGACGAAGAGGACGACGGTGCGCCACTGCAAAAGCGCTTCTTCGGCAACTTCGAGACCGTCGCAAAGCTCGGCAGCGCCACCGCACCGGTGTCGAACTGGCTGGCTGAGACGACACTCGCTCGGAGGTCGATGGACCGAATCCTGGGTATCGACCCACGGCGAGACCTTCCGACGTTCGAGCGGGAGACGCTCATCGACTGGGCCGCTGCCCGCGACTCACGGGTGGACGACCCCGAGCGCCGGGCGGTGCTCTATCCGGATCTGTACACGAACCACGTACAGGTCGACCGCGGCAAAGCCGCCGTGAAGGTGCTCGAATCGCTGGGCGTCGACGTGGTGGTCCCACCGGCCCCATCCAGCGGCCGCGCGCCGCTGTCCCAGGGGATGGTCGCGACGGCGACCGACCACGCAGAACGGGTCACAGAGACGCTCAGTCCCCACATCGAAGACGGCCGCGACGTGGTCGTCATCGAACCGAGCGACCACGCGATGTTCACGCGCGAGTACGAGCGCCTTCTTGACGAAGCAGCGTTCACGGACATCGCGGAGAACAGCTACGAAGTGTTCGAATACGTTTTCGGGTTGCTCGACAATGGGGCCTCCGTCGATTCACTGTCGACTGTCGAGGGCGCCGAAATCGCGTACCACAGCCACTGCCAGCAGCGGA
Organism: Haloarcula amylolytica; assembly: GCF_049705545.1. Classification (GTDB taxonomy): domain Archaea; phylum Halobacteriota; class Halobacteria; order Halobacteriales; family Haloarculaceae; genus Haloarcula; species Haloarcula amylolytica_B. Next base: position 355,968 of record NZ_JBNAMU010000002.1, on the reverse strand, counting down.
CGCTCGGGCTCGAAGCCCACACCGTCGCCGTCCTCGAAGACTGTGGCTACGACGTGGTCACGTCCGACGTGGAGTGTTGCGGCATGGCCGGGAGCTTCGGGTACAAATCGGACTACTACGAGCTGAGCATGGACGTCGGCGACCGGCTCCGCACGCAGTTGCAGGACGACGGCGTCCAGGAGCGGCCCGTGGTCGCCAGTGGGACCTCCTGTCTCGAACAGATTGACGCCTTACTGGAACGCCAGCCGCGGCATCCCATCGAGCTGTTGGCAACGTAAGCCGTCGGTTTTACTCGATACCGACGTGCTGCCGGAACGACCGGTCGGTTATCCACTGGCGGTCCTGTTTTGAGATCGAATCGACTTCCCGGAGCCAGTTCCGCGCCTCTGCGTAGCTCGCCACGTCGCTGACGTTCGGATAATCCGAGCCCCAGATGACGCGCTCCCGGCCGAACGTGTCTAGATACCAACGAACGTGATCGTGCATGTCCGCGTAGGGGAACGCCGAGTCTGACATGTGGGGAATCTCGGACACCTTCACCGCGACCGTCTCGTAGTCGGCGAGCTCGGCAAACTGTTCGAACGTTCCGCTGTCCGTCGGTGTCTCCGGATCCGCATGCGAGAAGTGATCGAACAGATACGTCAGTTCAGGATACGCAGCTACCAGTTCGAGCGCCTGATCGAGTTGGCTGTGATCACAGAGTATCTGGACTGTTGCGTCCAGTTCGACGGCTGTTTCCCAAAACTCGGTCTCGCCGATAGCATCGCGAAGCCAGGAGACGCTCGGATCGAACGTCTCCCACATCTGGTCGTACGGGCAGGCGGCACCGAGCCGGAACCCGAGAACGCCGTCGGTCCGCATACACTCACGCAGATGCGTCACCGCGTCGTCGGCGAACGGGTCGAGCATCACGATCCCGTGGAGGCGGTCGTGTTCGGCCGCGACTCGTCGGGTGTACCAGTTGTCCGTCCACTCGCAGATCGGGTACCCGACGACGACGGCGTCGTCGATGCCGTTCCGGTCCATATCTGCCAGGAGCCGGTCGGCCGTGTACACCGTGTGTACGTCGAACGAATCGACGAGGTCCAGTATGGGGCCGTTCACCCACGGATGCTCCTCGCTCGCCGTCCCCCACGCGTGCGTATGGGTATCGAACATACTCGCTCTGTCGTCGGTGACGAACCTAAGTCTTACCCGCGGAAGAATTATCACCCAGGGCTGCCGAACCTGGGTGTATGGAGCGAATAGCGTTTCACCTCCAAATCAAAGAGGGCCAGCGTGAGGCGTACCGTGAGGAACACGAAGACGTGCCAGACGCGCTCGAATCAGCATATCTTGATTCGGGGGCCGGAATTGAGACGTACAGCGTGTTCGAAAAAGGCGGTCACGTGTTCGGATTCATGGAGGTCGAAGAGCCGGAGAAAATCAAGGAGGTTATGGCTAACAGCGAGGCACAGGCAGAGTGGGGGGAGGTGATGGACCCAATTCTCGTCGACTCGGAGGACCAGTGGATGGACGAGGTGTACCGGATGGCATGACTGCAGAGCTGATGGGATAGTTCTCCCACTCGATAACACTGGGCGGCAACGGAATCTCCCAGCTTCGGTCTGTCTAGACCGTGTCTCTGTTGTTGAATCAGGTGTGTTACTTTGGCACGCACATTTCCGGGATTACCGGAATATCAATTGCGAGCAGCCTATCGCTACTGACCTACCGTCCCGATACCACGAATAACAGCAGGTGCGTAGATTATTTCAGCTTACGATTTCTTGATATACAACAAAATTACAATATATCTTTCTCAGTACCACAGATTTCATGTGTTTCTTCCGGTAGTAACGGAAACCACGCTTCACACCGCTACGGTACCGGCAATCGAACCGATGAAAACAACGGCACTTTACGAGCCCAATGCGAAGCGAGACTCCGACGGGTTTCGTGTTCAGAGAACACAGATGGCCTGATAAATCAAACCTATCGCGGACACGACGATGGCACAGTGTGGATTGGTTCCTGTGTGTTGTCTCTGTCGTGTGTTCAAAATAGTCCGGTAATATCGGATAGCGAGTCACAGCGCACGTCATTGATCGCTGAGAATCGCCGGTACTCGGTCAAACTAACACGCGTACGTCCGTGATTTTGGCAGCTGAATTCGTAGGCACTGGTTCGTCATTCCGCTCTCGGCTGGGAACCCAGAGGGTATCGCCAATCTGAATCAGCCGAGTATCGGTTCGGAAGTTCCGCACCCTTTCTAACGCGTGTACAACCGTTATTTCTCTGGCCATCAGTTCGTCACCTTCGTCTCTTCTTCAGCATGTACCGATGGGGTAAGAGCTATTCTGAATATTGTTCCAAATGGAGGCATGTGTGGCATCATATTCAGGATAGTATCGCATAATTAGTGGAAGTTTCCAGATATCGATCAGGTGGCTGGTTCAAACTGTACCGTTGTCAAGCATTTCTGGATTATAATACAGTAATACTAGATACTGCTAAGAGGGCCGCTTACGTGTACGTGATATTCAGTTCAATTACGTTAGCAGCGCTTTTGAGCTTCGCGGGCAGTTCCTCCCGGAACCGTTCGTCCTGGAATCGGCTCGTCGGGCCGGAGACGCTAATTGCCCCCTCAACGGTATTGTTGTTGTTGACGATGGGGACTGCCACACACCGGAGTCCCTCGACACGGGCTTCATCGTCGAAGGCAATACCGGCTTCTCGAACCTGTTCAAGATGAGAGAATAGTTCCTCTCTGTCGGTGATCGTGTTTTCTGTGGTCGCAGGCATCCCGTGAGTGTCCAGAATTTCATTGACACGCTCGCGGGGAAGATGCGCGAGAATGGCGTTTCCGAGTCCCGTGTTGTGGAGATAGACGCGCTGTCCGGTGTAAGAATCCGTCTTGACCGCGTCCGCACCGTGCGTTCGGTAGAGGTACACCCCTTTCCCCTTCTGCTCGACCATTAGGTTCGCCAGTTCACCGGTTTCTTCGGCTAACGCTGCCACTTCGTCTTTCGCGATGTCGTATATCCGTTCATGATGGCGCGCGTGGCCGCCGAGATCAAGCAGTCGGAGGCCGACCTTGTACCGTCCGTCCTCTTTGACGACGTACCCGTCCGCCTCGAGCGTCGTGAGATAGTTGTGGATACTGCTTTTTGACAGGTCGAACGACTGCGTTAATTCCGCTAGCGTCGCCTCGTTACGGTCTTTCAGTTCTTCGAGGATGTCGAACGTCGTCTGTGCAGTCTTGACAGCGTTCGAGTTCTGCTGGTCAACCATAGGTGACAGGAGCACGTCGACGTGCATAAATCTACTCCAGCTTTGCCAAACCCAGATCCAGTAATACTGGACTACGGAAATTCGAGGGCACGACGAAAAATAGCGACGTGCCGATATCTCTTCAGAGGATGCGCACGTTGTCGAGCGCGCCAGTACTCCGGACTCCGATTCCACCGTCTTTGAACGTCTCGTCGCTCGCTGTCACGGACCCCAGCTCGGACCCGTCAGGGCCGCGGAGCGTGACATCAATGGAACCGAGCGACGCCCAGTTAATAACGAAGTCATACAGGACGCCTGTCTCGACCGAGAGGCTTGATTCGGCTAACTGCGTATAGTCCCCGCCCTCGCGCTTGTAGAGTTGAAGTCTGTCGCTGTCCGCCTCCGGATAAACGCGGGCGAAATAGAAGTTCTGCGCGTCTTGTACACCGAACGCGATACCGAAATTGCTGGTCGTTTCGGTCCGCGCGGCCGCGGCTGCGAACGTATCGCCCGCTTGTGGATACCGCGGGAGCCCGCCCGTCGAAGTGATGATGGCAGTGCCGCCGGCCGTATTCTTCAGACTGAGATCGCCGTCGCCCACTGGTGGATCACTGTTCACGACGTATGCGTCGGTCGCACCGTCGTATGCGGAGAGGTCACCGCCCTCGAAACTGTCGACGATACCCGAGCGCCTGTCTCCGCCGCCCTCCACCTGTTCGGTTACGAGCGAGCCGTCGTTATCGACGCGAACGCGATACTCGCTCGATCCGTCCGGCGTCGTGAGGACCGCGCCGTTACCGGCTCCCGGAACCTGCACGTCCGACTCCCCGACCACGAGCGACGGCCCGCCACCGGAACCGGCGTGGAACGCGTGCGATTGTGCGGTCTCGTGTCGCTGGGTTCCGTCGTCGAACCACCGCGTCGACCCGGCGGCGTCGTCACCGACTTCCGGTGCTGGTCGGATGTTCTGCTGGTCGAAGTGGGTGACGTATTCGATGTCGGTCCCGACTTCGGCGTTGTAGCAATCCACGTTCTGGATGTAGACGCCGTCGTGCCTGTCGCCCTCGCCGTCAGTCACGTCCGCGACGGTGACGCCGCTACGATACTCCATCGCGTTGTGGCGCTCCTGGACGTTCGAGACCGACACCTTCCGCGTCGACGTGACCGAGTTCTCCAGTTTGACGATGCTCTCGCTGACGGACTGGAGCGGATGGCCGCCACACTGTATCGAATCGAGGTTGATAGTCGCACCGCCATCGATTCGGATACTGTGCTCGCCGCCGCCGCCGCGCCAGTTGTAGATGTCGAGGTCGAAAGCGGGGCCGTACGGAACGTCGTCGCTCCCGTGTTCAGCGAGGAACCCGTCCCGGCAGCCAGTCACTTCGGTGTCGTGGATCGTCAGTTCGCTGGAGCCGTGGTAGTCGGCCAGTCTGATTCCGGCCGCAACGGTGTTGCGGCCCTCCAGGTTCTGGAGGTACATCCGGGAGATGTGCATGTGCCCGACGCCCTGAATGTCGATGAACGACCGGTCGAGGTTCTCCTTTGCGTAGAACATCCCGCCGTTGAGTGTGATGTTTTCCGTTTTCTCGTCCGGACCAATGACGAAGAAGCTCTCGACGGTATCGGTCGCGTAGATGAGCGTCCAGCCCATGTCGAAAACGAGCTTGCCGGTGTTATCGTCGATGACGATCGGTGACTCAACACGCCACGCGGGTAATCCGTCAGCGGCGGCGGGGTCGTCAGGGTCCGGTGCGGGAACGACGATGCGGTGACCGGGCTGTTGGTTCGGGATGTCATCGCCTCCGGGAAGCGCGTCGAGCACGTTCCCGATCTTCTGATCGAGCGTTTCGCCCGGATATTCCGTTACGATATGGACCGAGCCTGGGACGCCGCCGCTGGCATTGAGTGTCCCGTCGGTGACGGAGAGGTTGTCGCCGGTGAAATCGGAGACGGCGGCGTCGGTACCTGCCATCGAGAGCGAGCCGAGATTCTGCAACGCGTTCTCGTGGGCGTCCACCTCCGATCCCCAGTGGTACCACGGCTGGCTTCCGTTGTCGCCGTTCTGTGTCGCGCTTGCAGACCCCGTACCGAGGCCAACAATGCTGGCCCCGAGCAAGGCGAGTGCGCCTCGCCGCGGGAGCGTATAGTCTGACGTCGATTCGCCGTCGGTTGATGATGTATCGTCGTGACTCATGGTACCTCGTGCTATGTTGCCACAGCGAATCAAGTGTCAAACTAACTTCTCTTATAGTTTTGGATGTACCTCTCAGCGTCTGGCTCCCCGTGGCAGCAGCGGGTGATCTCGTAGCGACTGACGGGGTGGAAATCTACGTTAACAATAATTTTATATAGGGAGAGTATGATATGCGGAGTATGGTACGCACCAGCAGTGAGACCACGAGCAGCCGAAAAGCCGCCAGTGCACTTTCCCGCCGGCAATTTGTCGCTTCGATGGGCGCGACCGGCGTTGCCCTCGGGCTGGCCGGCTGTTCGGGGACCGGAAACGGGAGTGGAGACGGCGGTGACGGTAGCAGCGGGGGAGGGACTCCGACAGCGGATGACATCGAGTACAGCGGCGAGGACGTAACAGTCGAGTACAGTACAGCCCCCCTCTTCGGCAATATCTCGGATCAGCTCCAGCAGGCGGCCTACGACGCGGGACTGCCCGAGAGCATCGACATCAACTTCTCGACGACAGTCTGGGGGGCCGACGACCTGCAAGACCGGTACAACCAGATCCTCTCCGCCGGCCGGTCGACGCCGGACTTCATGCTGACGAATTTCGCGTACACGCCGTTTTTCGCGCCCCGCGAGTGGCTACTCGACCTCTCGCAGGTCCTCGGCGACGAGAAGATGACCGAACTGGAAAACGACTACTCGCAGGTGATGGTCGACTCGATGCGCTGGGATGGCGGCCTGTACGGCGTTCCCCAGTTCATCGATATCCCGACCATCCAGTACCGGAAAGACCTGGTCGAAGCAGCCGGCTACGACCCCGAGGGGGAGAACTGGGCGACTGAGCCGCTCACCTGGGACTACTTCGCGGAAGTCACGAAAGCAGCGAAAGAAGAGGCGGGGACCGACCACGGCTACACGACCGCGATGAACCAGCGAAACATCGGGAGCATCAGCGGCTACGAACACCTCGTCACGAACGGGGGCAACTACTTCGGCGACATGTCGAACCAGAACGGGCCGATCGGCGACCGATCCGTAACTATCGATGAGCAACAGACCATCGACACGCTCCGACAGTTCCGGACGTTCCTCTACGGCAGCGACGACGAGTATGCTGTCGAAGGTCTCGACGGCGGCATCACCCCGTCGGACGCCCTCGGCTGGGACACGTCCCCCTCGATGGAGTCGTTCAGCGCGGGCGAAGCGGTCATGCACCGGAACTGGTCGTTCGCAATCGCCGACTTCGGCAGTGAAGAGAACTTCGGCGAGAACCTCGGCGTCATGCCATATCCCTACGGCGTCTCCGAATCGGAGACAGCATACGAAGGCACCGGCGGAACGAACGCCAAGCTCGGCGGCTGGCACCTCTCGATCAACCCCAATACGGAGAAGTTGGCTGCGACCGTCGAAGTCATCAAGGCGATGACCTCCGACGAGTTCTACCTCAGCATCTTCGAAGCGACCGGGTCGACGCCGCCCAAGCCCGGCCTGTTCACCTCCGACCGGGCACAGGAGGTCGACGTGATGAACCGCTATCTCGACACACTCCAGTTCCAGTCGGAAAACCAGTTCGCCCCGCCGATCAACGCCGTCTGGGACCCGCAGAAGTCGGCTATCGGTCAGGAGTTCCACGCCTGCCTCAATCAGCAGAAATCCCCGGAGGAAGCCGTCGCCGCCGCACAGGAACAGGTCGAACAGATCGAGGAACAGGAGTCGTAAGCGTGCCCCGAGCGTCGATACCTCGCACAGTAATCTACAAGTCCCCGGGTTACGGGCTGTGCTAGTACACACACTATGAAACAGAAAGTCCAGCAGGCGGTGTCACCGATCTTCCTCAGGATCGAGCAGTTGGACGAGGCCAAGTACGGGTTTTTGCTCGTCTCGCCGGTGTTCCTCGTCCTCTCGGTCCTGGCGTTCTATCCGCTGGTCAGGACGTTGTACTTCTCGCTGCAAGACGATGACCTGACCGGAATGCACCCGATCGGTGAGTTCGTCGGTCTCGAAAACTACGTCCAGATACTCAGCGGCGACGCGAACGCGATACTGACCTCGCCGTTCTTTGACCTGCAAGCGCCCTTTTCGAGCGCGCTCATCGTTACACTCCTCATCACGGGCGTGAGCGTTGCCATTGGAACCCTCATGGGGCTCGGCATGGCGATCATCCTCAACAAGGAGTTCAGAGGGCGACGGTACGCACGGACCATCGTCATTCTCCCGTGGTCGATCCCGATCGTCATTCAGGGAATGATGTTCTTCCTGCTGTTCCAGCCGTCGCTGAGCCCGTTCGTCGAGCCGCTGGCGAATCTTGGCGTGTTCAGCGACAACCCGCTGATAAACAGCCAGGACTCGACCATCATCGTCATTCTCATCGACATCTGGCGGAAGATCCCCTTCATCGCGCTCATCATCATGGCTGGGATCGCGAGCATCGACCGCAATCTCTACGACGTTGCCGAGGTCGCGGGCGCGACGAAGTGGCAGCAGTTCCGGCTGATCACGCTGCCACAGATCAAGCCGGTGTTGTTCATCGGCATGATCTTCTACACGATCAGTTCGATGAAGATATACGGCATCGTTGAGGCGTCGGCGGGGTGTAGTACGGTTCCGACGCTGACCTGTCTGGTCGTCCAGACCTTCCGACAGCAGCGCTGGGCAACTGCGTCGGCGATCGCCTTCATCACCGCGCTCGTCATCGCCGTGATAATCATGGTGTACGTCGTCCGATACAGGGAGTCGACAAATGAGTGACCAGGAATACAGCGGCCTGACCGGCCGTATCGTCAAGTACACGATCCACAACTCGGCCGACGTCTATCGGCTGGGCTTCTGGGTCGGGCTCGTATCGTTCATCATGATCACGCTGTTCCCGTTCTACTGGCTGCTGGTCCTGGCGGTGACGCCGGACAATCAGCTCTACCAGATGGGGTTCGTGCCCGAGAACTTCAACATCGGCGTGTTCGCGACTGTTGTACAGGAATACCCGCTGCATCACTACATCTTCAACAGCATCCTCATCGCCACGATCACGGTGATCGTCTGCATCACGTTGGGGAGCCTCGCGGGCTATGCGTTCGGGCGGGTCGATTTCCCGGGGAAGGGACCGCTACTGGTGTTGCTACTTGTCATCTCGTACTTCCCGGGCATCGCTTTCCTGATCCCGCTGTTCGAGCTGCTCACCGGGTCGCTGAGCATCCTCGGAACGCCGACGCCGGACCTCTACAACACGCCGTGGGGGATGGTGTTCCCCTTCACGATGCTCAGCCTACCGATCACGATCTTCATCCTGACGACGTTCTACAGCCAGATTCCCGATGGGCTTGAGGACGCCGCCAGGGTTGAGGGGACGACCCGACTCGGAGCGCTGTTCCGGGTCATCATGCCGCTGTCGGCACCCGGCGTCGTGACCGCCGCGATTATCGTGTTCATCGGCGTCTACCGGGAGTTCTTCTTCTCGTTCATCATGACCGACGGCTCGCCGGAGAACTGGGCGGTTCTGGTGTACGGGATACTGAACTTCCAGCAGCAACACACACAGATGTACAACATGATGGCGGCCGCGAGCCTCATCGGGATCATCCCTATCGCGGTGCTAGTCATCATTGCACAAGAACACATCGTCCGCGGCCTGACCGCGGGCGGACTCAAGGAGTAAACACATGGGAGAAGTCAACCTCACCGACGTTCGCAAAGAGTACGAAGATGTCATCGCTGTCGAAGGCATGAACCTGACCATCGAGGACGGCGAGTTCGTCACGCTGGTCGGGCCATCCGGCTGTGGCAAATCGACCACCCTGGAGACTATCTCCGGCCTGACGACACCGACGAGTGGCACAATCGAAATCGCCGGAAAGGAGGTGACGAACAAGCCACCGAAGGATCGGAACATTGCGATGGTGTTCCAGAACATCGCGCTGTTCCCGCATATGACGGTGTACGAAAACATCAGCTTCGGCCTCCGGCTCCGGGATTTCGACCAGGAAGAGATCGACCGCCGGGTCGAAGACGCCGTCGAGATCGTCCAACTGGAAGGGATGCTCGACCGCAGTCCCGACGAACTCTCCGGCGGCCAGCAACAGCGGGTCGGCATTGCCCGCGCCATCGTCCGACAGCCGGACGTGTTCCTGATGGACGAGCCACTGGCGAACCTCGACGCCAAGCTTCGGGTGGCGATGCGGACGGAGATTCAGCGCCTTCAGAAAGAACTGGGGATCACGTCGGTGTACGTCACCCACGACCAGGAGGAGGCGATGACGATGTCCGACCGCATCGCGATCATCAACGACGGGGAACTCCAGCAGTGTTCGCCGCCGCTCGAGTGTTACAACCGGCCGGTGAACACCTTCGTCGCGCAGTTCATCGGGAGCCCGTCGATGAATCTCTTCAACGGGCAGGTCGCCGGTGACGAAATCGATGTCAGCGATTTCAGCGCCGAGTTCGATACGACTACCACACCGCTCCAGCAGGGCGATCCGGTCACGGTGGGCATCCGGCCGGAAGACATCTACCTCGCGGACGATGCCGACAGCATCGCGCACCCGAGCCGTCCCGTCACGGTGACCGTGGACGTGCTGGAACCGGTCGGCGACCAGACCTACGCCTACCTGCTGTCCGAGACCGACGGCGAAACCACGGAACTGCTGATGAGTGCCGACCCCGACAAAGATATCAACGAAGGCGATTCCATCGAAGTCGTGTTCTCCCGTGACGACGTACACGTGTTCGACGGCAGGACCGGTGACGCGATCACGCACAGTCTCGTCGATGCCGCCGCAGTCGTCGACAAAGCGGCTGTCGAGGGGGAGGCCTGAGATGCCGACGACCGCCGGCATCGCCTACATCGTCGCGATGACGCTCCTGTTCGCACTCTGGATATACGGCGCGGTGTCGCTGTACTTCGATCTCCGGTACCGCTTCCTGCCCAAGCTTCTCAGTTGGCTCCAAGAGCGGCGGTCCGAGCGACGCCAACTGGCGTAGCATCGGCCGGTTGCCCCCTCGTCCCAGTTTTCGCTCCCATTCGTTTCAAAACAGTGTCCGGTTTTCACTGCCCGACGGCAGCAGCCTCTCTCGTCGACGTATCAGGATTAATCACAAGAAATATGTGCGTTGCTGGTGTCCGCTCGTACATGAGCGAATTACCAGCCATTGGTCTCGGGACGTGGCAGAACACCGATCCGGACGTCTGCGCAGAAAGCGTTCGGACAGCCCTGGAGATGGGCTACCAGCACATCGATACGGCACAGTACTACGGCAACGAGGAAGCCGTCGGTGAGGGGATCGCCAGGGCCGACGTCCCGCGGGACGACGTGTTCGTCGCGTCGAAGGTCCACGCGGAGAAGTTCGGGCTGGCCCACGACGAGGTCATCGAGGGACTCGAGGTCACGCTCGACCGGCTGGGTCTCGACTCGCTCGATCTACTGTACGTTCACTGGCCGGTCGGGAACTACGAAGCGTCCGAGACACTCCCGGCGTTCGACGAACTCGTCGACCGCGGGCTCATAGACTACGTCGGCGTCTGTAACTTCAGTACGGAACTGCTCGACGAAGCGATGGACCACCTCGAATCGCCGCTGTTCGCCCACCAGGCGGAAACGCACCCGCTGTTACAGCAGGACGAACTCGTCGCTCACGCCCAGGAGAACGACTACTACCACGTCGCGTACTCGCCGCTGGCCCGCGGGAACGTCTTCGACAGTCCCGAGATCGAGGCCATCGCCGAGAAACACGACGTGAGTGCACCACAGGTCAGCCTCGCGTGGCTACTCACGCGCGAGAAGGTCCGCGCAGTGCCGAAGGCGACGGGTGAGTCCCACATCAGGGACAATCTCGGCGCACTGGAGCTCGAACTCGACGACGAAGACATCGAGCGGATCGAGAACATCGAGCGAACCGAGCGGTACGTCGAACGCGACGGCGCGCCGTGGCTCGACGACTGAGACGGGTTCGAACGCTGGTTTCGTGTAGTCAGCGTACCGGAAACGCGCAGACGGTTTTGTGAGCGCTATTGAGGTATCGAAGACAGAGCTCTATTATCGAACCACTCGGCAGCGATGAGGCAGATCGGATCTAAACGAGCGAGGCGTATTCCGAAAAACAGTCGCTCACCAGGACGTGATGGAGATGTCCCGAAGCGGTTGCGCCAGCGGGATATCCACTGTTGACCCGGTGTAGTGTGAGAGGTAGAACCCGACGATGATTTCGAGGGACCTGACGGCTTCGGTTCCGGGCGAGTAGTTCTCCGATTCGCCGTTCAGCAGGTCCTGAACGTGGGTCGCCGCGTTCGCGAACGAGCGCTGGTAGTCGTCTTCCCACGTCCACGCCCCTTCGATTCCAGGCAGCGACTCCTCGACGTGTTCGCCGTCCTGGAGCGACCAGTACCGCCACTCGCCGTCGTCGTTGTTCATGTACAGTTTCCCCTCGGTCCCGATGAAATTCAGCGTCATCGAGGACATGTCTCGCGGAATCGTACAGTCGACTGTCACGAAGGATTCGTCGTCCATCACCACGTGCCCGCCGCCACCGGCATCGACGACCTCTTGGGCTGCATCCAGCGAATCGACGGCTTCGTTCTCGCCCGTAATGTACCCGCTGACCTCTGAAGCTCTGGTATCGAGGAGGTAGACGAGGGTATCCAGCACGTGCGTGGAGTTTCGCATCAACTCCATCCGGTACTGCGTGCTCACCGACTTGACCTCGCCGAGGAGGTCCCGTTCATTGATGAGGTCGTGGAGTCGCTGGAGTTTGTCCGTGAAGCGAAACGAGTGGTTGACGACGAGTTCGGTGTCCGTCTCCTCGCAAACGTCGATCATCTCTTCGGCGGCGTTGACTTGGGAAGCGATGGGTTTCTCACACCAGATAACCGCCGGATCGGCCGCCGAGTGCGCGACGTCTATCGTGTGTTCGTGGTGGAGAAACGACGGCGTACAGACCGAGACGACGTCGAGGTCTTCGGCTTCGAGCATCGCTTCGTGGCCGACGTACTGGCCGTCCTCCGGGATGTCCCACGCGTCACCGAACGTCGTCAGTTTCTCTTCATCGACGTCTGCGACGGCGACGAGTTCGATCTCCGATGTACTCGCGTACCCGCCGGCGTGGCTCGCTTCGATCTTCTCCGTACCGATCTCGTCCTCGTCGTGCATGCCGAGGATGCCCATTCCCGCGATACCGCCCGTTCCGATTATGCCTGCTCGATATGTCATATGTGGTCGTGCCGTGGCTGGGCACAGACGTGGCTCGCACGCCGTCTGCGGCGCTGACGAGACAGTCCGCTACCAGCGGCTGGCGCTCTCCGTAGTTAGCACATCAATAGCGGACCTTATAAATCTTTGAGTGTACCAGCCGGGTTCGACGGCAGCGGCGAGGCAACGCCGCAGAAATTAAGCGAAACGGCTACTCGCGGAGCGACGGCGCGACGAGTTGGCCGTTGTCGAACTCGATCGGCGACGGCTCTTCGACGACACGAAGGTCGTCACGGTCACGTGCGGCCCTCACCAGCGCCGGCGACGCGTAGAGTCGGTGGAGGTGCATCGTGTCGGCTGCACGGAGCACGCGAACAGTGTCGGTGTCGACGACCCCAATCGTCGACAGCGCGGCGACGATGCCGGCACGGTCGGTTTCGACCACTGGCGGTAACTTCACCCCGCGAATCGTGCTTGCAGTGAGAGCGTTGATGAGCGACGTCTGCGCGTCGAGCTCTGCGACGATGTCCTCGTGGATAACGTCCGCCGAGCCGACGCCCATCGCGTTCCCGTGGGTCTTCTCTGTCAGCCCGCGTGTGAAGATGCGCTTGACGTCCGGCGTCTCGGGAGCCGGCTCGTTTATCGAGAACGGTCGGCGGCCGATGACGTTGGTGTCAAGTCCCTGGCCGCTGATCTCCTTCCCCTGGCGGTCGAACACCACGAGATCAAGTTCCTCGAACGGGAGCTTCGGCATCAGTTCGTAGGCGGTCTCTAACAGTTCCTCCTCGCGGTCGAGGAAGCCACTCGGCGGCACGCCCTCTATCAGCGTCGTCTCGTCGTGTTGGTCCTCGACGATTGCGACACCGCCGACGATGGGCAGCTCCTCGAGCAACTGCCCGGTGATCTCTGGAATCATCCGCCGGAACGACCAGTCGACGGCCCACTTGTGCGCGATCTGTGCGCCGCGTTGCTTGCCCATGCCGATGACGAGCATCTTCGAGAGCCCGCTCTCGACTGGCCCGTCGAAGTCCGTGTGTGGCTTGACGCGGTTGATGGGGATGATAGCATCAGCCGCCACGGCGTTGTCGTCGGCGACGACAGGAACGTCCCGGTCCGGCGTTCGCCCGACTTCGACGACATCCATGGTCGACCGGATTTCACAGCCGATAGCCGACTCGGTCACGCCGAGTTCGTTCAGCATCGTTCGCTGGCCCTCGCCGGTAGCGCCACCGTGGCTTCCCATCGCCGGGAAGACGAACGGCTCGTAGCCGGCATCAGAAACGGCGTCGACGACTCCGGCGACGATAGTGGGCAGGTTCGCGATACCTCGGCTGCCGACTCCGAGCGCGACCTCGCCGTCTTCAGGCACGTCGGCAAAGGACAGGGATTCGACCGCCCGGGCCGCGTGTGTTGCGACGTCGTCCGGCGCTATCGGGTCCGTCTCCCAGACCTGTTCGATGATGCCGAGTTCGGGGAGCGGCGGGTCGCCACAGGCGTCGATAATCGTCTCTTCCGGTACGGAGAGTGCGTCCGCCGCGACCTGTTGATCGCTTGCGTTCATACGCGGCATATGACCCCGTCTGTTTATAAACGTGACCCACGGACAACCCGGGCTGTGCCAGCCGTTCCATCGAGACTCGATAGTCCGGTAGCCCCGCTCGAAAATAGCCACCGCGTACCGGGACCGGCCGTCACTCGTTCCCGTCTCGGACAACGATCACGGCCACGTCGTTGACGTTCGTCCCTGTCGGTCCGGTCTCGACTGTCGCCTCGATCTCCGAGAGGTACGAGCCGGCATCGTTTGCGAGCAGCGCGTCGCGGGCCCGTTCGCGGTCGTCGACGACGGTCCCATCGGCGATTGCACCGGCCACGTCGGAGCTTCCGTCTTCGCCGTCAGTGTCGATGGCCGCGATGACTGCGTCGCCGTCGTGGTCCAGTGCGCCGGAGAGGACGAACTCCTGATTCGGGCCACCCTGTCCTCCATCCCCGGTTACGGTGACGGTCGTCTCGCCACCGGCCAGGAGGACGGCCGGCGGTTTGACCGGTGTTCCCGTCGCTGTAGCCTCTTCGGCGATAGCGACGAGTGATTTCGCCACCTCGCGGGCTTCGCCGCGCAGGCGAGACGTGAGCACGAGCGGTTCGTACCCGGCCTCCTCTGCGACAGCAGCGGCGGCGTCAAGTGCGGTTGCGTTGTCCCCGATGAGGTGGTTCGTGACCCGGTCAAAGGCTGAATCGTCGGGAAACGGCGTCTCCGATATCCGGCCGTCTCGACCGGCTTCGAGGTGTGCTCGAACGGCTGGCGGTGGCGTGAGGTCGTGTCGCTCGAACACGCCAAGGGCGTCCTCGTACGTGGTTTCGTCCGGAGCTGAGGGACCGCTACCGATGGTCGAGAGGTCGTTTCCGACAACGTCGCTGATCAGTAACCCGGCGACAGTGGCGGGAGCCGCGCGCCGTGCTATCTGCCCACCTTTCAGGTCCGAGAGGTGCTTCCGGACCGCGTTGATTTCCTCGATTGGAACGCCACCACTGAGGAGCCTGTCGGTCGTTGTCTGGAGGTCTTTCAGCGTCAGCTCCCCGGCCGGAGCCGACAGAAGCGCACTGGCTCCGCCGGTCAGGACGAACAGAACGAGCGTGTCTTCGTCGGCTTCGTCGACTGTTTCTAGCATATCGGCCGTCGCCTCGACGTTCCGGTCCGACGGTAACGGGTGATCTCCGACGGAACTCCGGACAGTTTCAGTGTCGACAGTCTGCTTGACGACGACGTGACCCCCACTGAGGGCGTCGCCGAGGATGGATTCGAGCGCGCGGGTCACGCCGCCCGTGGCTTTCCCGCCGCCGACGATAACGATATCGCTGTAGTTGTCGAGGTCGTACGCCGTCTCACCGATTGTCAGTGTCTCGCTGCCGCGTTCGATAGCCGATTTTGTGGCGACCGCTGGGGCGGCCGCGTCCACGGCGGCCTCAAGACAGTCGAGTGCCACCTCGTGTGCAGGGCTGTCAGCGAGCGCAGATCGGTTACGAATCATACAACTGCTTCCATCCGGACCAGTAAAAAATCTGCCTCAGTAGCAGGGGTTAGCGAGCACTGGCTGCCGCCATGAGATACCAGCCCTGTCCGTAGGGTGTCACTGTCAGCGGCGCTTCGGGTCCGCCCGGAGGACCGGCGACGCGGCTGACTGCCCCCTCGTCATCGACGACGTGCGTCACCGCCTCGAGCGCGTCGTCTGCCGAATCCCGGTACTGTGCCTCGTCGAGGAGTCCGAGTTCGATACCGCGGTTGAATGCGTAGGCGAACATCAGCGTCCCGGAGGATTCAAGCGGCGTATCCGTGTCGTCGACGAGGTTGTGCCAGAAACCGCTGCCATCCTGCAACGGGAGCAAGCTCTCGCAGTGGCGTTTGAACTGGTCGACCAGTTCGCCGCGCTGGTCGTGGTCGTCCGGCAGCCGGTCGAGGATTTCGACGGCCGCCGCGGCGGCCCAACCGTTCCCGCGCGCCCAGAAGGTCCCTTGCGGGTAGTGGTCCGGCGTCTCGACCCAGATATGTCGAAACAGTCCAGTCCGGGGGTCGCGGAGATGCTCAGCGTGGACCAGATACTGTGTGACGGCTTCATCGTGGGCCCCCGGCTCGTCGGCCGCCTCGGCATATCGGCTGAAAAACGGACACATCATGTACACCGAATCGATCCACAGCGATTTGATCCCGGCGACATCCGGGTCGTGGTGGGGAATTCCTCCGGTGTCCGTCCGGTCGACAGACTGGAGCCATTCGTACTCTCCCTTCGCTGCGTCAAGGTACCGCTCGTCACCGGTCCGCTCGTACAAATCGAGCACACCGTGACCGATAGCGGTCGTGTTGTTGGTGTTCATGCACTTTTTTACCGTGAGATCCCAGCTGGCATCGTACTCCCGACCGTGACTGAACACCTCGATAGGATAGCTCGGGCCATACCCCAACTGTCCGTCGTCGTCCTGCGTCGCGACGGCTCTGTCGACGAGGTCTTTCGCTGTCTCGACGGATTGATCGCTCCCCTCGGCAAGAAGGCCGTTGATGGCGACGCCGGTGATCCACGACTTCCCATCGAGATCGAGTGTTCTTAGATGCGAGGCTGCACGTGTCACTGGCTGTGTGGCGTTGTCTGACGACATCTGATCGCTATATCAGACTGCTAGCCGTACTATTAAAAAACTATGTGTCCGGAGGACGCATTCGGCGGTGAACGGCCACACAGATGGTGTTTCGAATCTCAGAATGTCTACGCGATTAGCATCTCAAATTCTCTGTAAAGGACTTAAAAAGATATATTAAGATATAGAATGGGGAATTATAATATTACTATGGGTTTTATACATTGATATGGCCTGTTTACGAACTCATACTAACTAAAGAACATTTATAAATAGATAACTTATAACCATATTTCGAGTTTCTAGGTGAGGATAGCATAGTATGTACAGATACACGTCATAGCTGTCTCGGTAGACGACCAGATTAAACCATCCCGATAGGGTTAGAATGACAATACCGAGATCACCCACACGCCCCATATGAAATCGTTCGTCTTCAGCTACGACTCACACCTCGGTTGCGTAGCGGTAGCGAGCGTTTCTTGTAGTATCGGCCGTCGTTGGTGGATCTTCTGTGCGCCTTCGATCAGCCGCTCCGACAGCGGCGGTGGCGAGTAGCCGAGATACTCGTCGAGTTTGTGGAGGATGAGCTGGGCGCGTGACCGAAGGTCGCCGCCCAGCGCTCCGGTGGGAACGCAATCTCATCGTCAGCTTGCTCGGTGACCAGATACAACAGACCACGAAGAACAAGCCGTCCTTGTAGCCACGAACCAGTCGTAAACAGCGTGTCCCACGCCGTCCGTTACCTATCACTTATATACCAACTCGTTCAAGCTGTGTTGGTCTGGGAAAAGCACTCCATAACAAAGCCCTCAAAGTCCTGTTTTGGAAACATGACATCCATTGATATATCCCACGGCCGTTATGACAGTGGGGGTGAGAGCTGGTGACGAACGCGACGGCGGCGTTCGTCCTTGGAACCCGGCCGGAAATCATCAAACTCGCACCAGTCATCAAGGCATGTGATCGTCGTGATATATCAACAATTGTTATCCATACCGGTCAACACTACTCAGAGTCCCTGGATACGGTCTTCTTCAGGCAACTCGACCTTGACCCACCTGCGGTTAACCTCGGTGTCGGGTCCGGAAGCCACGGAGAACAAACCGGTGAGATGGTAATCGGTATCGAACAGCACCTGAAAGACGCAGACCCGGATGTGTTGTTCGTACAGGGAGATACGAACTCCACGCTAGCGGGCGCGCTCGCGGGGAGTAAACTCGATATCGAAGTGGCCCACATCGAGGCGGGACTCCGGAGCTACGACCGCGATATGCCGGAGGAGCGAAACCGGATCATCATTGACCACGCGGTGGATCACCTGTATCCGCCGACGGAGGAGGCTGCGAACCTGCTCGAAGACGAAGGGATTTCGGCTAATCGGATTACCGTCACCGGCAACACAATCGTTGATGCTGTCATGGCCTATGACAAGACGGCAGCATCGGTGAGTACGATTCTGACCGATCTCGACATTAGTCCGGGTGAATTCGACCTGCTGACAGCCCATCGCGCCGAGAACGTCGACGATCGAGACCGGTTTGGGAATATTCTCTTCGGAGTTGCGGCAGCCGCGACACGCTGTGAGAACGACGTGATCTATCCCGTCCATCCGCGTGCGAAAGACCGGCTCGCGGAGTTCGATCTCTCAGTTCCAGACTGTATCCGGACGGTTGAACCGCTTGATTTCTTCGATTTCCTGCGATTAGAGAGCACGGCTTCGCTCGTCTTTACTGACTCCGGTGGCGTCCAGGAGGAGACGTGTGTGTTGGGGACTCCCTGTGTCACCCTTCGGAACGGAACCGAACGACCGGAGACGGTGTTTGCCGGTGCGAATTGCATCGTCGGCCACCGGCCAGACGATATTGTCGCCGGGGCTCGACAGATGCGGTCGAAGGCGGGCGAATGGGACCCGCCCTTCGGCGACGGGAACGCATCCGAGTACATCCTCGATGATCTCGGCTTCGATGAATCACGTCGGACGAGCAAACCCAAGGAACGTGCGGCCAGTAACGGTGGAGTAAAGAAGCCATAACTCGGGCTTCTTCTATCGAGTTGTGGATAAATGGGGTCACGAGTTCTGGCTAGTGCTGCTGATCATCCCGACAGCATTAATCCATATATCTGCCTTTTACTCACCGGATTACACCCGTCCCTGCTGGACCTATTGGTCACCGGATTCAGACAAACGGCCTCCCGTGATCAGCGCTGTACCGTTCTCAATGAGGTGGTTACCACTGATGTCGTGTTCGACATTATTCGAAAGAAACGCGGCGTTTTTGTGAACGAGCCGCCGGACCCGCACTGATTGGGTTGGTCCAAGTACGTCCCCGGCCCAGGCGTAGATCTGATCAGATTGTGAATGCGGAGCGAAACGGCCTGAGGCGTCAAGGACGATACGTGAACACTTGTCCGTCCCCTCTCGATTGACCGAATTTGTTAGTCACGCCCTACAGTTCCGGATGACGGTCAACACAGATTTCATCTACTGTCAATCCGACCAGGGCGATAATCGACACGTTACCGACACCGCCGTGGGCTGTAACATGGCGATTCGCAGCGAAGTGCTGGAAGACATCGGTTGGTTTGACGAGCGTCTACCGTACGGTCACGAAGAAGCCGAACTCGCCGACCGCATCCGCGACGCTTATAGCGTGTGGTACTCGCCGGACCTCCTGGTCGAGCATCCGTTCGCCGAATCGATTCCCGATTACTTAGAAAAGCAATACCGGCATGGTAAAGAGTCCATTCCCTACTACAAAACCAGAGGCAAAAATGTCCCGAAGCCGATTGTGAAATTTATGCTGGTCCCGGCCTATTATTCTGAGTCCACCGTATCGCTCTCGGTGATCAGTGTAATCGGACGGATCGTGAGCGACGTCGGAACGCTCCACGGCTACCTGACGTACGAACTGGCAGATTCGGGCCGCCGAATAGACGCCTGACTACAGCGGACACCGATTAGATCCCAGCCCGTGCTACCGAAATCAGCCGCAATAGAGTGACGATGAGAGCGTCTCAACCGAACAGACGCTTCAGTCGAGCAACGAGGCTCTTCGAGCGGTCACCGCCGCGACGGCGTTGCTGGTCGGACCCCGTATCCGTGGAATCGATCCCTTCGGATTCGACTTCGGTGTTCGGGGCGTCTCCGTCGGCAGCCTCGACGGCATCGGCGATCATTCCTTCAGCGTCGTTGACGGCGTCTTTGACGGTGCCTTTGATCAGCGGAATATCGCTGAATCGGTCCTGGCTAACCGATGTATCTGAGGCGATGATGGCGGCGTCGGCGGCTGCGATGTCCGCTTCGGAGAGTTCGTTCTCCGCGCCCATCGCCCCTTGGACTTCCACCTTGATGTCGTGGCCTAGTTCTTCCGCTGTCTGTTCGAGATTTTCGGCTGCCATCTGACTGTGTGCTATTCCAGTGGGGCAGGATGTGACTGCGACGAGTTTCATGTGTCTAGTGTAGTGTGGACTTCGCTGCGGGTTGCGGCGAGTCGGGCGCTGTCCGCGCGCTCGCTCGCGGAACTGTACTCGGTTTCGCTAACGGCCGTCTTGACCTCCGGAATCGTCACGGCGCTCATACTGAGTTCGTCGAGGCCGAGACCGACGAGCAGTTCCGTCAGGTCCGGGTTCCCGGCCATCTCGCCGCACATGCCGACCCAGGCGTCTTCGGCGTGCGCCGCCGTGGCCGTCCGGTGAATTGCACGGAGGACGCCCGGATGCGTGGGGTCGTGCAGGTCGCTGACACGCTCGTTCTCGCGGTCAGCGGCCATGACGTACTGCGTGAGGTCGTTCGTCCCGATAGAGAGGAAATCGACCCGTGCGGCGAGTTCGTCGGCCATGAAGGTAGCACTCGGTGTCTCTATCATAACGCCGACTTCGGGATCAGCAGCCTCGGTTTCACGAGCTTCAAGATCGGCCGCTGCTGCGTCCAGCGCGTCGAGCGCAGCGTCGAGTTCCTCGACTGTGGCGACCAGCGGGAACATGATGGCGAGGTCTCCAGCCCCATCTGCCCCAGCGCGCAGAAGCGCCCGGAGTTGTGTGGCGAACAGGTCCGAATCGGGGGCGAGCGAGCGCCGGATTCCCCGCTCTCCGAGGAATGGGTTTTCTTCTTCCGGGAGGTCGAGATAGGGAATCCGCTTGTCGCCACCGATATCCAGCGTCCGGACGACGACGCGCCCGTCCGGGAACGTGTCAAGCGCCTCGCGGACGGCCTCGTACTGTTCGTTTTCCGACGGCGGCGTCTCCCGGTCGAGAAAGAGAAACTCGGTCCGGTAGAGGCCGACGCCGTCAGCACCCCGCTCCGCCGCGGGTTCCAATTCCGCTGGTCGGCCAACGTTCGCTGCAACTTCGACGTGTCGCCCGTCGGTGGTTTCGACGGATTCGTCCACAATAGCTGCTCCCGAGTCACTTGCTGCGGTCGCTCGCTCGGTGTCGTCAGGACTGACTAACACCTCGCCGCTGTCGCCGTCGATCACGACCTCTGCTCCGCCCTCGACAGATTCGAGAGCGTCGCCGACACCGACGACCGCTGGCAGCGCAAGTGACCGGGCGAAAATCGCCGCGTGGGACGTCCGTCCGCCCGTGACCGTGGCGAACCCGGCGACGCGTTCGGGGTCGAGTTGCGCCGTGTCGCTGGGTGTCAGCCGCTCGGCGAGGACGACGCTTCCCTCAGGTAGGTCACCGAGGTCGACTCGCTCGCCGTCGGTCAGCAGACGGAGGAGTCGGTCGCGCACGTCCCGCAGATCGTCCGCGCGCTCGGCCATTCGGCCGTCCATCCCCTCGAACTGCTCGATGTGTTCGCCGAACGCGGCGTCGACGGCGTTCGGTGCGGGGAGCCCGTCGCCGACCATCGTCTCGACGGCGTCCTCGATAGTCGGGTCTTCGAGAAACTGGATGTGCGCGTCGAACACAGCGGCCTCGTCTTCTCCGACGCGTTCGGCGGTCGCCTCGCGCTCGGACTCCAGTTCGGTGCGGGCAGTGTCGACGGCGTCGGTGAACCGCCCGACCTCAGTCTCGGGATCGAATTCCACGTCGTCTGGATCCGGGAGCGAGATCTCGTGACCGTACCAGACAACTGATCCGACGCCGGAGCGCGGCGTTGCACCGGTTCCCTGGAGCGTGCGTTCAGCCATCGTCAGTGTCCAGTTCCTCCTCTGGCGTCGTCAGTATTCGTTCCAGTTCGTCAAGCACTGCCTCCGCATCCGGGCCGTCGGCGACCAGCTTGATATCATCGCCCTGTCCGACACCGAGGCTGGTGACGGCGATCATACTCGCCGCCTGAACCAAGTCACCGTCCGGCCGACCGGCTGAGACCTCGGCCTCGTGGTCGTTGACGGCCTGGACGAACGCCGACGCCGGCCGTGCGTGCAGGCCGGCTTCCGGAACAATCGTCACAGTGCGTTCGACCGTCATGCGATTGCCTCCCGGAGCGCGTCCTGAACAGTCGCCTCGTCCTCTGCCTCGTGGAGCCGGTCCCGAACGTCGTCGTGCATCAAAGCCCGCGAGAGGGAGCTGAGGATATTGAGATGCTCCTCGCCGCCGGCTTCCGGGACGAGAATCATGAAGATGAGCGTCGCGGGCTCGCCGTCCATCGAGCCGAAGTCAACGCCCTCTTGGGAGCGCACGAACGCGAGCGACGGGCGGCTCACAGCGTCAGTCTTCGCGTGTGGGATACCGATTCCCATCCCGACACCCGTCGTAGTCTCCGATTCACGCTCCAGGAGCGCTTCGAGTGCTCGCTCGCGGTTCTCGACCCTGCCGCCGTCGACTAGTAGGTCGAGCAGGGACTCGATGCACGCTTCCTTCTCGGCGGGCGGTTCGGACAGCGAGATGTGGTCCGCCGGAATCAGCTCTTCGATGTCGTCCGCTGAGATTGCGTCTGTCATTGTAGTCACGGTGGTTAGTCGTCCGTCGGTTGCGCGCTGTTCGTCTCCGCCCCGGCATCAACGCGGTCTTCGAAGTCCGGCTTGATAACCGTCGCGACGACGGCCGTCACGAGCGAGCCAAGCAGGATGCTCCCCAGGAACGCGAGCGGCTGGTTCGACAGCAGGACAACGAAGATGCCACCGTGGGGCGCAGGCATCGTTACGCCAAGGGCCATCGAGGTCGCACCGCCGACGGCGCTGCCGGCCACGATAGCCGGAATGACGCGGAGCGGGTCCGCGGCCGCGTACGGAATCGCGCCCTCTGTGATGAACGACAGGCCGAGCACGATACCGCTTTTCCCGTTCTCGTACATCTCCGCCGCGTACTTGTGCGGGGCGATGAAATTCGAGAGAGCGAGGCCGATCGGCGGAATCATCCCGCCGATCATCACCGCGGCCATCGGCGCGTAGATCTCTTCAGTGATGAGTCCGGTCGCGAACACGTAGGCGACCTTGTTGACCGGACCACCCATGTCGAAGGCCATCATCCCGCCGAGGATGAGCCCGACGACGATAGCCTGGCCGCCCTGCATCGACTGCAGGAAGGCAGTCAGGCCCTCGTTGGCGAGTGCGACGGGGACGCCCAGAACGAACAGCATGATTGGCGTCAGGACGGCCATCGTCGCGACGGGGATGAGCAACACCGGCATCATCGGCTGGATGAACTCGGGGACGTCGAGGTTCTTGAAGAAGCGCGCGACGTACCCGGCCAGTAGGCCAGCGACGATAGCGCCGAGGTAGCCGGCACCGGCCTCACCGCCAGAGATGCCGATTACTGTCGCCGCCTCGGCGACGACGTTCCCTTGCTGGAGGATGTATGCCAACAGGAATCCCGGGGCGAGTCCAGGACGGTCGGCGATGGCGTACGCGATGTACCCGCCGAGGATCGGCACCATGATCGTCAGCCCGGCCACGCCGATCTGAGCGAGGAACCAGCCGGCCGACCCGGTGCTCTCGAACACTGCCTGTGTATCCCCTATCGCGTACGCGACGGCGAGGAAGATACCCCCGATAGTCACGAAGGGGATCATGAACGATACGCCCGTCATCAGGTCCTCCTTGACGGAGGTCACGTGAGAGCGAAGGACGCTCTCGGCCCGGTTTTGATCTGCCATGGTCAACGACGGTGTCAGCTACGCCTATTGGGTAACATAAAGGTACACGTTTGAGTGTGTTATTCACCGATATTGAGCGGGATTTGGATTTGGGCGATTGTTTCTGCATGGAACTAGCACTACCAGCTCGATGGAATAACAGACATATGTTTGTTAGCCGCCGGCAACTATTGGGGTGAAAATTCGAATGGGCGGTGACACGCGCGCCATAGTGCTTATACCCGTCACTCGCCCACACCGAAATATGGGTTCACTCTCGGTAGCCGGGGAGGTGGCCACGTTCACCGTCGAGAAGATCGGGGGGATCGACGAGACGACAGTCGAGGTCCCACCAGGGGTGACAGTGCTTCGAGGCCGGAACGCGACCAATCGGACATCGTTTCTCCAAGCGGTGATGGCCGCCCACGGGAGCGAGTGGGCCAGCGTCAAAGGTGACGCCGACCAGGGGCACGTCGAGCTTTCACTGGGAGGGGAGACGTATACCCGAACGATGACCAGAACCGCCGAAGGAGTTGCTGGGTCGGGCCTCGGCCTTCTTACTGACTCGACAGTTGCGGACCTGTTCGCGTTCCTGCTCGAAGACAACGAGGCCAGGCGAGCCGTCGAGCAGGGTGACGACCTTCGGGAGATCATTATGCGGCCCGTCGACGTGGCGTCGATTCACCGACAGATACGTGCGGCCGAACAGCGCAAGGAAGAGATCGATGCGGAACTCGACCGTATCGCCTCCCTAAAGCGTGATCTCCCCGATCTCGAGCGTCAGCAGGCAGATCTGCGCGACGAGATTACCGAGACCAGAAACGAACTGCAGCGCGTCGAGGAACGGATCGACGAGCGGAACGTAGATTTCCGGACGACCCAGGAAAACAGGGAGGAACTCGAAACCGCTCTCGACGAACTCCAGGCGACTCGGTCCGAACTGAAACGCGTTCGCGATGATATTCAGTCAGAACAGGAGAGTATTGCGGCGTTGCGCGACGAGCGGGGGCGCCTCGCAGTCGAACGGTCCGGCCTCCCCGAATCGCCGGACGAACGACTCGAAGCGCTCGAATCGGACATCGAGCGGCTTCGAGAGCGCAAACGGGAGCACTCAGAGTACACCACGCGACTGCAAAACGTCATCGGGTTCAACGAGGAACTGTTAGCCGGCGAACACCGTGAAATAACCGACGCTATCGATGCAAAGCCCGAGAGCGTGGGAGACATTACGGACCAACTCTATCAGGGGTCCAAGACGACCTGCTGGACCTGTGGCTCGCGAGTGAAACCGGACCGTATCGAGTCGACGCTCCAGAGCATGCGTGACCACCTTCAGGAGACGGTCTCGGAGATCGACGATATCGAAGACGAGCTCGACGAACTGACCGCCCAACGTGATGATATTGCGGAGACACGCACGCGAGCGCAGGAACTCACGGCGACGATTGAGGAGGTCGACGCCGAAATCGAGCGACGGCAGACGACTGTCACCGACCTTCGCGAGCGACGCGACAACCTCTCTGCCCGCGTCGGAGAACTCGAGGAACGGGTCACGTCGCTCCGGACCGAGGAGTTCGACGAAGTGCTCGACCTCCACACGAAAGCGAACGAACTGGAGCTGAAACTGGATCGGCTCGAATCAGAGCGAGACGAGGTAAGCGGAGAAATTGCCGATATCGAGTCGGAAATCCGCCGGAACGACGAACTGGCTGCCCAACGGGAAGACGTGGTTGAGGAACTGATCGACCTCCGGTCTCGTATCGACCGCCTCGAAGCCGAGGCGACCGACCAGTTCAACGAGAAGATGGACGACCTCCTCGATATTCTCGGCTACGGCAACATCGAACGGATCTGGCTCGAACGGACCGACACGCCCGATGACCCGGTCCACGACAGCGACGACAGCGTCACAGGGTCGACATTTACGCTCCACGTCATTAGAAGCACCGAAGGCGGAACTGTCTACGAGGACACGGTCGGCCATCTGAGCGAGAGTGAGCGGGAAGTGACCGGGCTCGTGTTCGCACTCGCCGGCTACCTCGTCCACGACGTGTACGAGGAGGTCCCGTTCATGCTGCTTGACTCACTCGAAGCCATCGACGCGGAGCGCATCGCCTCGCTCGTCGAGTACTTCGCGGAGTACCCCCCCTATCTCGTCGTCGCGTTGCTTCCCGAGGACGCGCAGGCGCTCCCGGATAGCTACAACCGGATTACCGATATCTGACCAGATACGGCCTCCGCGCAAGAACCGGACTTACCAAGTCAATACGGCCTCATTGACAGTTACAGCTGCCCCGGTCGAGAAGGTCGCTGATGCTGTGGCGCGTCCCGCAGTCCTGGCAGCGAATATCGATGCTCACGAACACTCGGTACTCGCCGATAGTGAGTTTGTCAGCGGTTTTCAATCGGTCAACCGTATCTCGAACGATTGTCTCGACGCGACTGCGGAGGCGGTCGATAGTCCCGCGTTCCCGCTCGACCTGCTCGGTCCCGGTTCCGGGGTCGTAGCTCACATCGCGGACGTTCCTCAAATAGTATCGAATCGCCTGATACGTGACGAACTGGTCCTCCAGCTTAGCGACGTCGATGCCGGCCCGTTCGAGTCGGTTCCGCGCTTCGATCCGTTTACCAGCGCTGACGTCGTCAGCCGTCAGGAGTCGATAGAAGTTCTCCGGTTCGCCATCGATAACGTCCATACCCGCGTCGCGGATCGCAGCCATGAGCACGGCTTGATTGAACCGATCAGCGAGGTCACGGAGGCTCTGTCGCTCCTGATTGTCCCCGAGCCAAGCGCGTTCCAGCTCTGCACCCATCGACGCCAGTCCGTAGGTTTCGATCAACTGTGCGACTTTCGACTGCTCTGACCCCATTGTTCCCAGAACGCCGCAGTCTGGCTTATCCGTTGCGTTGTGATATCCGCGGTTCTGTCGTATATTCAGCTGCCAGGCCCATTAAGAAAGTCGATTCCACTATTATAGACGAACTCACTCGTAACATATAGATAAATAATCCCGTTTTTGTATTTATAACCTCGTATTCAGAAACGGATAACCACCGTCTGATATAGACTGCCGCTACTACATCTATTTGTGCGGGCTAACTGGGACGCTCTCGGTACCGCCTATCTACCACGAGAGTTTTATACCTGACAATATAAGCGCGAAATCACACGATGGTCCCCTCCACCCGACGTGCTCTCCTCCACAGCACATGCGGGCTAGCGACGATGCTGGCCGGCTGTAGTGGGATGTTCGAGGGCAGCGACGAATCAACACGCACCGCTTCCGAAAACGATGGCTCTGCCGCTCCAGGAACTGGCTCGGAATCCGACCCGGAGGCGGTTGTCACACGCGTTAACGCCGACCGTCAGCCTGTCTGGCTCGATGATGGAGACAGTCGGCCGACTGAAAGCCGACACACCCGTCGATTGGAATCCAAGATTATCGATACCGCATCCAAAGCGGACCGGCTCGCCGTCGCCGAAGACGTGGACAGTTCGCTGATCGAAATCTTCCTCGACGAGACTGACTTCGAAACAGAAACCGTCTATCTCCAGAATGTGATGATCGAGGAGTGTTTTCGACTAACGCTCTGCCAGATCAGCTGGACAGCGGATAAAATATCGACCGACTACGGTCGGGTGAGCCGCCCCTACGACGAACCCTGCACAGCGGGTAGCAAGGTGTACGCGGTATGGTTCATCAGGATTCCCGATACAATCAACGCCGACGACATCAACAGTTATTCGTCCTCAATCGGAGGCAATAGCTGTGACAGCCAGCGAGTCAGTGCTGAGGGGGAAAGCGGGGGCGGGTCAGCATCAAGTAATGACCGCCGCACCCAGACTGGTGGTGGGCAGGCATGACTGACGAGACGTCCGAGACGGGCGGGGACTACGCTCGGATGACCCGGCGTGGTGTGCTCGCCCTAGCTGGGGCCAGCGCCATCGCCGGCTGTAGCAGTATCGACAGTGTGGGCGGGGGAGGCGAGGCAACCATCGATGCCTACAACCTGCCCGATGTCCAGCGCGATGAAGAGCGAGAAGCCCCAGTCCCCCCGTCGATCCCGGTTGATATCGCAGTGAGCCATTTCGACGCCGCGCGGGAGCGGGTTCGCTCGCTTCTGGCGACGCTTCCCACCCCGCTCGGACCGGAAGAGATCCCGAACGGCCACATCCGCCAACACCTGACTGACGCCGCCAGTGACGCCTCAGACGGCCTCGACGATGCGCGGACGGCCCGAACCGGGTTGATGGCGCTCCGGTCGCTGCGTTCGGCTCGCGAACACGCCCGCTACACCGCTGCGGGGTGGGGGTTTGTCGACCGGGGCCTCACCGCTGCTCCGCTCCGAGACGAACACAGCCGGACTGTGTCTGCGGCCCGTGAAACCCGGCAGGAGCACGACTACGTCGGGACGGACCCGGTCCGCGCGGCAATGGTCCACGCCCGCATCGAGACGGGGCTTGAGCGGGCCAGTGACATGGATGTCGTGCCCAGGGAAGAGTCAGAGTTGCTGTCGGTCGCTGAATGGGGCGAGACGGCCGAGTCGGCCCAGGCGTATCTCAGCGACACTCGCCACGTACAGGCGCAGTTCGCTGCTTCACTCCCAGCCGACGCTGGGACGATCAAGCCGACACTGACTGATGCAGCAGAAGCACTGCTCGCGGATGTCCGCGACCGGCAGGCGGACCTGCCGCCGGAAACGGCCGTCGACGAGCGCTCACCGGGGCAGATGGTTATCGACGAACTCCGCTGGGAAGCCGAGAGCGGAGCCAGCCGCCTCACAGATGCCATCGGGCCCGCGAGTGCCGTCGTCGATGCGAACGGTCGGCTCGCCCGGTTCCGAGCGCTCGAACGCATTCAGACACGTCGGGAGGCGGGTGAACTCGGTCGGCCGACGGACGGGACAGCGGTTCGCGACATCAGGCAGACCGCGTACGATGCACTCACCGCGGCCCTCGAATCGAGTTCGCAGCCGGAGCTGGTCCGGACGATTCTCGTTGACGCCGGCCACAAGGTCATGGCCGCTGACCGTGGGTTAACGCATCATCAGGGAGAGATTGCGGCGTCAACTCTCGATCGGAGCATTGCAGACTACTGGCACGCGACAGCACTCGCCCGTTCAGCGTCGGCAACAACGGAACAGACCGTTTCGGCGCTACAGTCCAACTAAAAGGACCATTGCGGACAACAACGCCGCTGTTGGACCAGCGGTGAAAAAACGCCCTCACTGACGCCTGGGGGTACTTCACCGCTCCACAAGACGTTTGAATGAGGCGTCGCAGCTATCGCGTATGAGTTGGTCCCGCCGAAACGCGCTCTCCGCCCTTGCGACGGGGTTTGCGACCGTGGTCGCCGGCTGTCAGAGCGGTGACGAAGTGGCAGGTCCGCCCGACGAACCGGAGCCCGACGCAGTCGAGCCGACCGAGATCAGACAGGTACAGATCGACGGAGCCGCGGTGCTGTTCACGCACGCCGATACCCTCCCGACCCCCGACGAGACATCAAACAGACATCGACGGGCGAGCGCCTACATCGCGTCCCGAACCGAGTTCGAGGAGTACCGCTGGGGGGAGACACCAGAAGCCGGGCAGTTGCGTGAGTTCGTCGAAACCACCGACTTCGAGGAGCGGTCGGTGTACCTGCTGTCGACAGTGGTCGACGCATGTCACGAGGTCCGACTCGTGTCGATGCGGCGTGATCCTGATGACGATCCCAGCGGTGACTTCTGTCACGCGGTGCGACCGGCCGACGTCGCCTGTGATACTGACGACGAGGACACGGTCGGGTTCGCTGTTCGGCTCCCGTACACTGTGCCCTCATCGACCGGCCACGGAACGGGGATGAGTGGCGACTGTCGCGGCCCCGACCGACCGCCGGCCTTCGAGGCGACGGTCGTGCCACGGAACCGGAGTGATGGCTCGTGAAACGCCGTGCCTTCCTGGCAGCTTGCGGTGCCGGAATCGGCGGCCTTGCCGGCTGTAATCGCCTATCGAGCCCTGGTGCCAACGAGGAGCCGGACGTGGACACGCGGTCGTTAGCGGCAGAGTTCGAACCGGTCGCACCGCCCGAAGCTCCGTTCACCACAGCGGCACTCACAGAGCGGGTCCGAGCACACGAGCAGCGAGCTAGCGAACTTCTCGCGGACGTACCGGCGGACCCGTCGATACCGAACGAGGCCGTCAGCGAGCAGTTCGGCGCAGAGCGGCCCGAGACAACACCGGCGGCAACGCCACCGGCTGACGAGAGTGCGATGCGGTGGCTCGACGAGTGGCGGGGCTACCGGTCCCGCGCCGCGACAGTGTGGGGGATTTACCGGGCGGCAACGGGGACCGACGATAGCTCGCTCGTTGCAGAGCGACGCCACAGCGTGCGCCAGGAGCTCGGTACTGTCCGGGCAGACATATCCTATCTGGGGCCAGACCCGGTTGCGGCGGTCGTCAACCACGCGCCTATCGAGGACTTGCTCCGAGAGAGCCACAGCGCGGTGCAGCCACGCCGGGCGTTCCCAAACGACCCTATCACGGCCCCGGTTCGGGCAGGTGATGTCATCGGCCGTATCGAACGTGCTCGCGGGGCGCTCGCAGATGCGCGAGAACTGGTGCCCGCTGACGGCGAGACCAACTGGGAGACGCTCGCCCGTAGTGCCGGCCGACTCCGTCACTCACTCGCGAGGACGACTGATGGACTGGAGCCGTACGTCCAGCGGCGAACGGATGCCTTCGGCTTCGAACTGACCGGCACCGACCACTGGCTGTTCCGAGAGGGAGTCAACACCCTGGAGCACCAGCGGCGCGACGCACGCGAAGCCCGCGATGATGGGCTGTACGCGACCGCGATCCTCGAAACCGGAGTAGCGCTCGTTTCGGCCGAGTTGCTCTCGGCCGTCGTCACCGGTATCAGTGACGAGCAGTACCCTGATGAGCCGTCGGCGGATGACATCCGAGAAGCCGCAGCCGCAGCCCGGACAGCCCTCACCGACCGCGAAACCACAGCCGATGCCGGACTGGCCGAAGCACTCAGGCGGCCAGCGGTGTTCAGACAGCGCGGCGTCATCGAGGAAATGGCAGACGGATACCGAGACAACGTGAAAGCGTACGCAGGGTTCACACACGCAGCGATGCACGCCCGTGGTGTCCCAGCGGCGACGGAGTACATCTCGACACAGGTACCCAGGGAGAACCGCTGACTCTGGCTGTCCACGCTCTTCTGACTGGCGGCGACGCGCCGTCACTACTGTTATGTAGCTCCTTCCTCACAGTAATTCGCCGGTCCTGACAAGTTCTGCGGAGCTAATGTTGGTACGATTGTTATTCTCGGTACTGCGTGCCGATACCGAGATAGCGAACGGTTCTGTCGCTACCCCTGAGTTCACCGCCTCATCGGTGTCGGGTCCGTAGTACTCCTCGTCCCCGTCATCGTGAGTGATATGCGTACACCGGTGACAGAGCGGCTCCAATACGTTCGGTGGAGGCCACCGACTGCTCCCTGGGTTTTGCTCGGCGGTTGCAGTACACGACATTCACAGTCGGTGATACGTTGTGGTGAGAAATCACAATGTTACCATTGTTATCCGGATAATGAAGCAATGGGGACAGAGGCTTTGTACGTCGAGTCCTGCTGTTTGGCTGTAATGGATTCCCGGGAACAGGAGCCTGCACACCAGCACGATACTGCGACCCAACCGACAGACGGCTTCGACGAAGAGAAGGCGCGGCGTGGCGCTCGCCTCCTGCTTGAAGCCGCTGGCCGTGACCCCGACTCGGCGGGGCTATCGGACACCTGGAGCCGACGTGTCCCAGAAATGTTCGAGACGCTGACGGAAGGCTCTCGGCCCGAGTCCGGACCGGTAATGCGGACTTTTGATGCGGAGACCGACGGTCTCATCGTCAAGACCGGAATTCCGCTCCACAGCATGTGCGAACATCACATGCTCCCCTTCCAGGGCGTTGCCCACGTGGCGTACAGGCCCGGGGAGGAGATGGTGGGGCTGTCAAAGCTCATCCGGTACGTCCGGTGGCAGTCGCGCCAGTTGACGACACAGGAGACGCTCACGCGGGATATCGCAGTCGGTCTGTCCGATGAGCTCGACGCGCACGGAGTCGTCGTTGAGGTGACCGCAACGCATATGTGCGAAGTCATGCGGGGCATCGAGACGGAGACTGAAACGACGACCAGAGAGCACGTCGGAACCATCAGCGAAGCGGACCGCACGCAGTTCAGGGAGTCGATTCGACGACACGCCGCCGGCCCCAATGGCTGCTGAGTGCCAGCGTCCGCATCCCGTGAGACGGAGTTCTGAAGTCAAGTGGTTCAGTCACCACGCGGCTGCTCGTCGGCAGCGTACAGCACAAAACTCATCGTATTAGATTTTTGAAAGTATGAGCGTTCTGCCCGTTCCCTCCGGGACTGGAACGCGAGCGTGGGCCCGTCGACGGGTCTATCGAACGGGAGCAGGGGTTTGCGGCTGCTGACGCCCCAGACAGCGATCCCTCACTGGGGGTCAGCACTCCGGTGACACATAAATCACCGCAGAACTGTGGTCCCTGCTTCTTTCCTGAAAGGGGCCACGCTCAAAACGGACGATGTTGAGCGCTATCACCACGAGAGGCGAGAGTACAGTTCGGTCCGCCAGCATACGGGTGAGACTGCGATGAGTTCGAACTCGTTACCGTCAGAGGCGAAGACAGTAATCATCGGTGGCGGTATTGTCGGGAACAGTCTCGCGTATCACCTCGCCCGGATGGGGCGAGAGGACATCGCGATTCTGGATAAGGGGCCCTTACCCGACCCCGGTGGGTCGACAGGTCACGCGTCGAACTTCCTGATGCCGGTGGAACACTCGAAGGAGATGACCCACCTCACCCGCCGGAGCATCGAGCAGTACAAGGACATGGACACGTTCACCAACAGCGGCGGTATCGAGGTGGCACGCACCGAGGAACGGGTCGAGGAACTGAAACGCCGCCTCCAGTCGGCGAAGGCCTGGGGGGAACCGGCGGAGCTGTTGACCCCCGAGGAAGTCGAAGCGCTCGTGCCGTACGTCAACACTGACCTCGTCAAGGCGGGGTTCTACAGCACCGGGGCGGGCACGTGTGACCCGCTTCGGGCCGGTGAAGTGATGCGAGCGCGGGCGGACGAGTACACTGATGGCGGCCTGCACGTCTCGCCCAACACCGAAGTGCTCGACCTTCACGTCGAAGACGGGTCGATAGCGGCCGTCGAGACCGACCGCGGGACCGTCACGGCCGACGAGGTGGTCATCGCGGCCGGGCTCTGGAGCCCGAAGTTAGCCGAGATGGCCGGCGTCGAGATCCCGCTGACACCGGCGGTTCACCAGATGGTTAGCGTCGGCCCGATTTCCTTCTTCGAGGACTACGAGGGCGAAATATCGTTCCCGGTCGTCCGCGACATGGACACCCAGATGTACGAGCGCCAGCACGGGAACGACCTCGAAGTCGGGTCGTATCAACACCGGCCGATACTCTGGGACGTCGAAGACATACCGTCCATCGACGAAGCGCCGCTGTCCCCGACACAGCCGCCGCTGACCGACGACGCGTTCGAGCAGTCGATGGCCGACGCGCTGGAGATCGTCCCGGAACTCCTCGACGACCCCGAGGCCGGCATCCGTCACGAAATCGACGGTCTGCTCTCGCAGACCCCCGACGGTGCGCCGCTGCTGGGCCCGCTGCAGGACGTCGACGGGCTCTGGTCGTGTGCCGCGATCTGGATCAAGGAGGCCCCGGCCATCGGCGAGGCGGTCGCCCAGTGGATGACGCGTGGCTGGTCGGATATCGACCTCCACGGGGCCGACGTGAACCGCTTTTACGAGTACGGGAACTCCCGCTCGTTCGTCAAAGACCGGGCCAGTGAAGGGTTCCAGAAGATATACGACATCGTCCACCCGGCCGAGCAGTATCAGTCGGCGAGGGAACTCCGGACGAGCCCGTTCTACGAGAAGCAGGCCGACCTCGACGCGGAGTTCTTCGAGGCCGCGGGCTGGGAACGGCCCCAGTGGTACGAGTCGAACAGCGACCTGCTGGACCGGTACGAGGACGAACTCGCCGAGTTCCGACGGCCGAACGAGTGGGACTCGCGGTGGTGGTCGCCAAACATCCTCGCGGAACACCTCCACACCCGCGAGCACGTGTCGATGATCGGTGACATGGGCTTCAGCATCTTCGACTTCCGCGGGTCGGACGTCGTCGACTACCTCGAACGGATGGCGGTGGGCCGCATCGACGTCGACGTCGGCAAGACCGTGTACACGCCGATTCTCGCCGAAAACGGCGGCTTCGTTTCGGACCTGACCATCGCGCGACTCGGCCCCAAGCACTACCGAGTCGTCACCGGCGGCGCGGCGGGCGGGTCCGACCGGGCCTGGTTCGGCGGCCACATCCCGGATGACGCCGACGTGACGATGATCGACCGCTCCGAGTCGCTGTGCACGCTGGGCGTCTGGGGACCGAACGCCCGGGATATGGTGGAGGGCGTCACCGAGGAGGACATGTCCCACGACGCGTTCGAGCCGTACACGGCACAGGAAATCACGGTCGGCGAGGTAGACGCGTGGGCGATGCGGCTCTCCTATATCGGCGAGCAGGGCTGGGAGATCTACGCCCCGATGGGTCAGGGCCGCCGCCTCTGGGACGTGCTCTGGGAGGCCGGCCAGGACCACAATGTCCGGCCGGCCGGCATGGGCGTCTACGGGACGACCGGCCGCCTGGAGAAGGGGTACCGGCTGTTCGGGCACGAACTCGAACTGGAGTACAACCCGGCGGAAGCGGGGCTCACCTTCCACGGGGTCAAGGACGCCGATTTCATCGGGAAGGAAGCCTACGCTGAGGCCATCGATGAGGAGAATACGGCCACGCTATGTACGCTGTCCGTTGACGACCACGCGCCAGAGGGCGGCGAGCGCCGATTCATGCTCGGGAACGAACCGGTCCTCGATGAGAACGGGGACGTTCTGGTCGACGACGAGGGTCGTCGGTCGTACGTCACCAGCGCCGGGACCGGCCCGAGCGTCGGCAAGCACCTACTCATGGCGTACCTCCCGCAGTCCCACGCCGAGGAAGGGCAGAGCCTCCAGGTCGAGTACATGGGCCAGCAGTATCCGGTGACCGTCGAGGTCGTCGGGAGCCGGCCCCTGTTCGACCCGGAGAACGAGCGCATCAGGAGCTAGCACAGCCAGTGAACCGAACGCAATCGAACGAGGGAGACACGACATGGACACCGTAGCTTGCATCAAGCGCGTGCCGGATACCGGCGCGAAACTCACGCTGACCGACGATGAACAGGAGATAGACACGAGCCATCTGGGGTTCACGATATCGCCTCACGAGGAGTGCGCTGTCGAGGAAGCGATCCAGGTGGCCGACGACCACGACGGGACGGCCACCGTGGTGTCGCTCGGACCGGCGGACGCCGAGGAACAGCTCCGGACCGGGCTCGCGATGACGGCCGACGAGGCGACGCTGCTGGAAACTGACGGGGAAGAGTGGCGGCCCCGCGAAACGGCGGCCGCCCTCGCAGACGCCCTGAACGGCGACGCCGGCACCGACCCGGCCTTCGACCTCCTCCTGTTCGGCAACGAGTCGGCCGACGTGGCGAACCACCAGGTCGGGGTTCGCGTCGCCGAGCGGATGGATGTGCCGTTCGTCGCAGGCGTGTCAGACCTGACGATCGAGGACGGGACGGCCGTCGCCGAGCGCGACGTGACCGGCGGGACCGAGGTGTACGAACTCGACCTCCCGGCCGCCGTTGGCGTAAAAGAGGGGCTCAACACGCCCCGCTACGCCTCGATGCGCGCCAAGATGCAGGCGCGCAAGCAGTCTATCGGGCGGCAGAACCCGGTCGCCGGCGAGTTCGACGGGGCTATCGAAAAAGTCCGGTTGGAAGCGCCGGAGAGCACGGAGGGCGCGGCCGAGGTGCTCGGCGAGGGACCGGACGCCGTGCCTGCAGTCCTCGACCTGCTCCGCGACGACCTGGAGGTGATCTGACCGTGATACTGAGCCTCGTCGAACACGCAGGCGGAAGTCCCGAGGAGTCTTCGCTGGAGGCGCTCACGCTGGCCCGTGAACTGGCGACGGCGACCGACGCGGCGCTGGAAGCCGTCGCGTTCGGGACGGAAGCGACGGCGCTCGGGGAGGAACTCGTCGACTACGGCGTCGAGACGGTCCACCGCGTCGCCGACGAGCGACTGGACACGTACGCACCAGTGGCCTGGGCGGAGAGTGTCGCGCAGTTGCTCGACGCCACGGACCCGGAAGCAGTCGTCGCCCCGGGGACCGACCGTGGACAGGAGGTGCTGGCCCACGTCGGTGCCAGGTGCGATCTGCCGATGGCGGCCAACTGTCTCGACGTCGAGGTCGGCGAGGTGTACGAACTATCGCGCCAGCGATGGGGCGGTAGCCTTGTCGAACACGCACGCCTGGACAGTAACCCGAAATTACTGACGGCAGCGGCACACGAGTTTTCGCCGGAGACGGCGATAGCGACCGCTGAGACGACAGTCCAGCCGTTCGAGCCGACGCTCGACGAGAGCGCGTTTCGGGTCAGTGTCGACCGCGTCGAGGAGTCCGACGAGACCGGTGTGTCGCTCGGCGAGGCCCGCGTCGTCGTCGGCGGCGGGCGCGGCGTCGGCGGTCCGGAGGACTACGACAAACTGGAGACGCTGGCCGATAGCCTCGGCGGAACCGTCGGGGCGTCGCGAGCCGCCGTCAACGAGGGCTGGCGACCGCACGACGATCAGATCGGACAGACGGGCACGAAGATCAGCCCGGACCTCTATGTCGCCTGCGGTATCAGCGGTGCGGTGCAGCACATGGTGGGCTGTAAGGGTGCGGACAACGTCCTGGCTATCAACACCGACCCGGAGGCGGCCATCATGCAGAAGGCCGACTACGCCGTCGTCGGCGACCTCCACGAGGTCGTGCCGGAGCTGAACGACGCGCTGGGAGACGGGGGCTGAGACGGTCGGCCGTTCCGTGTGCGGACTTGGTTGACGGGCTGGCCGCCTCGGCTCATTCTTTGACGACGTAGTCCCCGAAGTTGTCGACGGTTCCCACCGGCGGCGCACCGAACGCGAGCCACACGTGTGTCTCGTCCGTGTGGTTACAGAGATTCCGGACCGTGTCCGGGTGGACGCGGACGATCCCGCCCTCCAGGACATCGTGGACGTCACCCTCAATGGCTATCTGGCCGCCGGTCGTCGCGACGAACACCTCCTCCTGGCCGTCGTGTGTATGCGGTGTCGTCACGGAGTGTGGTTCGAGGATGACCTGATTCACCCGCATCTCCGTAGAGCCCAGCGGGTCCGTGAGTTTCCGGACCTCCGTATCGCAGGTATTGAACTGTGCCGTCGGTACCGTCGCTGGCTGGACGATTTCGTACGAGGACGCCATAATCCGTCTTGACACAGTCCGGACATAGCTTTTGTGTCAGGATGGCCCACGCGGAAGCCGAATACCTCCAGGGAAATCATTAGGCGAGTGGACCGAGAGTGCCGTGGTATGGACAGTCGATCAGCAGAGACGGCCGGCGTTGAACCCGACAGATGACGTTCGCGGACCAGCCTATCGGCGAGTTCCTCGACGGTGTCGCGTCGGGCCAGGTGACTCCGAGCGGCGGTGCGGTCGCGGCCGTCGGCGGCGCGATGGGCGCGGCGCTCTGTGAGATGGTCTGTATCCACACCGCCGGCACAGAGGAAGCGGCTACTGAGCTGAGCGGGGTCGGTGACACGCTGGCCGACCGCCGTGAGCGGCTGCTTGCCCTCGCCGACGAGGACGCGGCAGCGGTCGACGCGGTCGGGGCCGCGTTCGAGTCCGGGGACGACGACCGGATTCAGGCGGCCGCGAAACGCTCGACGAAGGTGCCACTGGAGACGGCCGAGGTCTGTCTCGACGTCGTTGAGCACGCCCGCACGGTGACTGCGAAGGGGACGCCGGTCGCTGTCCCGGACGCGGCTGTCGGGGCGCTGCTCGCGGCGGCGGCGCTACAGGCGTCCGTCGCGACTGTCCGGGCAAATCTCGACATGATAGACGACGAATCATTCGTGGCAGCGATGAAACAGCGGGCAGACGAGGCAGAAGCGGCCGGCGAAGCGGCGCTTGACGAAGCGGTCGCAAACGCGGAGAACTGAGCGTCGTCACCTCGTCGAACGCCGAGCGGCATCCGTTAAAAATCGAGCGGACGAGCCACAGGAGCTGGGACGCGAGGCCGGTTCGTCAGAACAGCCCCGAAATGTTACCGTCTTCGTCGATGTCCATGTCGGCGGCAGCCGGTCGGGCCGGCAGGCCGGGCATCGTGAGCGCGTCGGCTGTGAGAGCGACCAGGAAGCCAGCTCCGGCAGACGGGTACACTTCGCTGATTTCGAGTTCCCAGCCCTCCGGCGCGCCCTTCTTGCTGGCGTCGTCGCTCAGCGAGTGGAACGTCTTGGACATGACGACCGGGTAGTCGTCGAAATCGAGCTCGTTCATCTGCTCGATGTCGTCGAGCGCGCCGCCGGTGTATTTCACGTCGTCAGCGCCGTATATCTCGGTCGCGACGGTGTGGATCTTCTCCTTGATGCTGTCGTCGTCGTCGTACAGCATCCGGAAGTCCTCCTCGTTGCTCTCCTCGGTCGCCTCGATGACGTTCTCCGCGAGGTCGACGCCGCCCTCGCTGCCGTCGGAGAACACGTTCGACTCCGCGGCACGGACGCCGAGGTCCTCACGGCAGTGGTCCAGCACGGCCTGAATCTCCTCGTCGGTGTCGTCCGGGAAGCGGTTGACGGAGACGACGACCGGGACGCCGAACTTCTGGAGGTTCGTCGCGTGCTTGTCGAGGTTCGAGAAGCCCGCTTCGACGGCTTCGACGCCGGCCTCGTCGATCTCGTCGTAGTCGACCGGCCACTGGTCCAGTCCGTGGTATTTGAGCGCGCGGACCGACGCCACCAGCACGACGGCGTTCGGCGTCATATCGCCCTTGCGACAGACCACGTCCATGAACTTCTCGGCCCCGAGGTCGGAGCCGAAGCCGGCCTCGGTGACGAGGTAGTCGCCCATGCCGAAGGCAGTCTTGTCGGCGACGAGCGAGTTCGTCCCGTGGGCGATGTTCGCGAACGGCCCGCCGTGGACCAGCGCCGGCGTCCCCTCGATGGTCTGGACGACGTTCGGTTTGATCGCGTCCCGGAGTAGCATGGTTGATGGGCCGGTCGCCTCGATATCTTCGACCGTGACCGGGTCGCCGTCCTCGTCGTAGGCGACGATGATGCGACTGACTCGCTCTTTGAGGTCGCCCAGGTCACTCGCCAGGCACAGCACAGCCATCAGTTCTGAGGCGGCGGTAAGGAGGAAGCTGTCCTCCCGTGGCGTCCCACCGGTTTTCCCGCCGAGGCCGACGACGGTCTCCCGGAGCGCGCGGTCGTTCATGTCGATAGCGCGTGGCCAGGAGACGTTGTTGATGTCGATGTCCAGGTCGTCGCCCTGCGAGATCTTCGCGTCGAGCATCGCGGCGATGAGGTTGTGCGCGGAGGTGAGCGCGTGGAGGTCGCCGGTGAAGTGGAGGTTGATGTCCTCCATCGGAAGGACCTGCGACCGGCCGCCGCCTGCTGCGCCGCCTTTGACGCCGAACACCGGGCCAAGCGACGGTTCACGGATGGCGATCATCGCTTCCTCGCCGACGTGGTTGAGCGTCTGCCCGAGGCCGACAGTCGTTACCGTCTTCCCCTCGCCTTTCGGGGTCGGCGTCATCCCGGTTACCAGGACGAGGTTCTGCTCCTTGTCTTCGGCCTGTTCACGGAGGCGCTCGATGGCGTGTTGTTTGACTTTCGCGGTGTATTCGCCGAAGTACTGGAGGTCGTCGAGGCCGAGTCCCCACGGCTCTACCAGTTCCCAGATCGGTTCCATCTCGGTCGACTGGGCGATATCGTAGTCCGTAGGAATCGGCTCCTGTGTCTCTTCGGTCGCGGATTGCTCATCCTGTGAAGACATCTCGACTAGCCCTTCCCTACACCGTCGTAATAATGTTAGTGAACCTGATACTATCGGGATAGGATGTGTTCGAGACGTCGTTGCGGACCGCGTAAGCCACATCATGTATCTCGGCTTACGAGATTGGTTCCGTGGCCCGTCATCGGGTCGGACGGCAGCGGCAGCGACGTCGGGATCTACGAGATGACTCGATCACTGTCTCCGGGCCGCCATTGAGGATTTTCTCGTGGGTTTCGGCCTGAAGAGGCTGCTCGACCTCGTTACGTGCTATCGACGCAGAACTCGGGGCGATAAATTAATCAGGCCGCCGGCGACCAATTATGGTATGGAGTACCACGAGTCGGCGGACTACCTGCAGTCGCTACAGCGTCGTCGGCCCAAGTTGGGGACCGATACGACGGCGCGAATGCTCTCACATCTCGGTGACCCGGACGACAGTTTCGACAGCGTGCAGATCGCCGGGTCGAACGGGAAGGGAAGCACCGCCCGCATGACCGAGAGCGTGCTCAGAGCCGCCGGGCTGGACGTCGGCCTGTTCACTTCGCCGGGGTTGAACGGCTTCCGCGAGCAAATCACGGTCAACGGCGGCCGGATACCCAAAGAGCGGGTGACGGAGTTCGTCGAGCAGATCAAGCCCTGTATCGAACGCCTGGCCGCCGAGGACGACAAGCCGACGCATTTCGAGGTACTCACCGCGCTTGCGCTCTATCATTTCGATGTCGAAGACGTCGATGTGGCAGTCCTAGAAGTCGGTATCGGCGGCCGGTACGACGCCACAAGCGCGGTCGATCCCGTCGCAAGCGCCGTCACCAGCATCAGTTTAGAACACACCGACCTGCTCGGCGACACAGTCGAGGAGATCGCCCGCGACAAAGCGCAGGTCACGCCGCGGGACGCCCCGCTCGTGACGGGAACGACCGGCGCTGCCCTCGATGCGATCCAGGGGATTACCGACACCATCACTGTCGGTGGTGAGGGGGCTGACGTCACCGCCGTCGAAAACGGCATGCGCTCGGCTGTCGAGAACCGGATCGCACTTACCGGGCCGGACTGGGCCCTCGAATCGAACCTCAAACTGCTCGGACAGCATCAGGCGGAGAACGCCGGCGTCGCAGCGACGCTGGCCCGACAACTCATCGACGTGGACACGGAAACCGTATCCGAGGGGCTGCGGGCCGCGACGCTGCCGGGGCGGTTCGAGATCCGGTCGACCGACCCGATGGTGGTTCTCGATGGCTCACACAATCCCGGCGCGATGGAGACGCTGACAACACTCATAGAGCGGTACGAGTACGACGACCTCCACGTGGTCTTCGCCGCGATGCAGGACAAGGAGTACGAACAGATGATTGCGACGCTTCCGGCCGTCGAGACGGCCTTCGCCGCGCGACCGGAGGTCGACCGAGCCGCGAGCACTGGATCGCTCGCTGCCGCGTTCGAGGGTCAGGCTGCCGAGGTACAGCAGGTCGAGTCCGTTCCGGAAGCCACCGAACGAGCGGTAGCCACGGCCGGCGCGGACGACTTCGTACTCGTGGCCGGGTCGCTCTACGCAGTTGCCGAGGCTCGGGACCGCTGGAGTCGGCTGGTCGTTCCCAGGGAGACCCTCCAGCAGCCGTCGGCGGGCGGGACCGCTGGATCAGGAAGTGAACCAGAAATCCACCAGCAGATGCTTTCGGTCACGTTGCGGCGCGACCAGGCGCGAGTCGTAAAACAGGAGCTCGAGGACTGCGGCGGCACCTGTACCTGTTCGACTGTCGGGATGCCGGAGAAACTCGTCGACACGACGCTGTCGGGAACGCCGCGACAGTTTCAACGGCTCATTGGCCGACTGGCTTCGGCAGGGCTGGGGCTCGGTCGGCTCGCCACGCAACTCGACGGTGCGCTGTCTGACAGATCGTTCCCGCCGCCGTTCGACAGGAAAGAGGCGGCCGTGATGGGTATTCTCAACGTCACGCCGGACAGTTTCT
Source organism: Haloarcula amylolytica (assembly GCF_049705545.1). GTDB lineage: Archaea > Halobacteriota > Halobacteria > Halobacteriales > Haloarculaceae > Haloarcula > Haloarcula amylolytica_B. The sequence continues at coordinate 314,274 of NZ_JBNAMU010000002.1, read as the reverse complement.
ACGACGGCGGTGAGTACAACCGTCGCGATCTCGCGGTTAGTCACGCGGAACAGATGATCGAGTCCGGGGCGGATATCGTCGACATCGGCGGCGAGAGTACGCGTCCCGGGGCAGACCCGGTGGCCGTCGAAACGGAGATCGACCGCGTCGTGCCCGTTATTGAGGCTGTTTCCTCGCTCGACACGACTGTCTCCGTAGATACCCGAAAAGCCGCCGTCGCTGACGCGGCGCTGGACGCCGGTGCCGACATCGTCAACGACGTGTCGGGACTGTCGGACCCCGAGATGCGGTTCGTGGTTGCCGACCACGACGCGTCCGTCATCCTGATGCACAGCCTGTCCGCTCCGGTGGACCCAGGTCGAACTGTGACCTACGACGATGTCGTCGATGACGTGCTTCGAGACCTCACAGAACAGATCCTGCTCGCCGAGCAAGCCGGCATCGACCGCGAGCAGATTATCGTCGACCCCGGCTGTGGTTTCGGAAAGAACGCCGCCGAATCGTTCGAACTCGTCGACCGACTCCACGAGTTCCACGCGCTCGGCTGTCCGGTGCTGGTCGGGCATTCTCGGAAGTCGATGTTTGCCGATATGAGCGACGCAGGTGCGGACAGGCTGCCGCCGACCCTGGCCACGACAGCGCTGGCCGCTGAACGTGGGGCTGACGCAGTCAGGGTCCACGACGTCTCCGAGAACAACGCCGTGCTCAAGACGGTCTCAGCGACGGCATCGAGACCGTCTCAGCTTCGGCAACAATGATACCTGTGCAGCCCGAACAGTATGTATGCTACAGTTCCTAGCGCAGCTCGGTTCGGGCCTGCTTGAATCCGTTGGGCAGGTGGCAGCAGTCGCTGGAACCGTCGTCCTTCTGCTGATACTCGTCGCTCTGGGTGCCTTCGCGTACAAGAGCCTCACCGGAGACGGTATCCGCTGGCCCGATGAGCGAGAAGAAGCGGACAGTGACGATGACGACAGCGTCGTGCAGGGAAGCCGTGAGGACGACTGGAAATACTACTGAAGGCGCGACCTCGCCTTACTCGCGTACTCCGACGGACCAGCGCTCGCGCTTGGTGTCCTCACCTTTTCGAAGCGATGCACAGCAGGTCGCACGGCAGGAGCGTGGCTGGTTTATCTACCATTTCAATCGGTGCCATGGTCGTAGGAGTGTTCGAACTCCCAGTGGTACCGACAGTCCGTACAGGTCGCCCACTCGGGGATGTCGAACCGCTCGGGGTGTCGCTGGCCGTGTTCCATCCGGCTTCGACAGACCGGACACGTGAGATACAGGAGTTTCAGGTCAGCGAACTCGTCGTGGCTATACTCGCCGACACACCGCGGACAGTCGATGCTGTCACGCGCGTTGTGCTGGAAGATTTCCGACTCGCATCGCGGACATTCCACCGTCGCTGGCGGCCGTCTCGCCCACCCGATGTCACCGTCGTACGTCGTCGTTGCTGTGTCCATGCTCGACAGTCTAAATTTGTTCGGCCCATCGCTCCGCTGGAGTGGCGCGGCGATCCGCTTGCCAACCCAGAGAAGCTTCGAGAGCAGAACTGCGAGCCATCCAGACACTATCACGATGTAATGGTTCTGTGGGCTTAAAATTCCGGGCAAATCCGGCTTTGACCGGTGCTATGTCGCCGGTAGGTTTTCACGGCGACCGATAGTATGGGTCGTATGGGTTTTGATGCAGTTGTCAGTGCCATGCCGACCGTGGCCGGACTGATGACGAACGTCGGGCCGCCAGTTGTGGGACAACTGGACTCAGGCGTTGCAACCGAGCTATCCGGGCCGCTCCGCGGGCTCGTCTCGTTCGTTCTCGTGCTCGTGGCCGGCGCATTGGTACTCCGGATGCGGCGGAACTACGTCAACGAATCGATTGACGCGATCTCGGACAGCCCGGCGATGGCCGTTTTCTACGGCATCGCTGGGTACGTGATCGTCGGTATCGTCGGCCTCTACGGGGCAACAACGCTGGCCCGCCTCAGCGTCGCTGGCGGGGTATTCGTCCGTGTCGCGATTCTCATCAGTAGTGCGTTCGTCTTGGTACTCACAAGCTTCGGCTTTCTCGTGGTCGGCACACTCCTCACTGATATCTTTGGCAGCCGCCGACCAACATACGGGCTCCTCATCGGAGCGTTTCTCAGCGCTGTCTCGTGGATTCTGCTTTCACCCGCCGGCAGTATCGTGTCCAGCCTCGCCATCGCCGCGTTCGGAATCGGCGGCTCTGCCCGGATTTGGATACACTCTGAACGGACGGTCGAAACAGAACTGGATGGCCGGTAGCGTGAACGGTTTCGACCGCTGTTGGTGATAGCGTCCTGATACTACCGGTCGCGTCGGAAAACGCAAAACGAGAGGCTTCAGTCGGTACCCGTCGCCGTGTCGTCACCTGGGTCGGAGATATCTGTCACCATCTCGTCGCCAGCGGTCACGACATCCACGTCTTCCCGTTCAGAGAGGTCCTGGATGGTCTCTGCGAACTCCTCGGACTCGAGTATCTGGTACTCGTTGTCGAGCCCCAGATACACTGTATAGCACATCAGACACAGGATGAACGCGAACGGGAGTCCTGTGGTGATTGCGGCCGTCTGGAGCGCCGTCAGCCCGCCACCGATGAGCAGTATGGACGCGACGAGGCCCTCGGTAAGGGCCCAGAAGATCCGCTGCGTCCGCGGAACGTCGTGCTTACCGCCCGAGGTCAGGTGGTCGATGACCAGTGACCCCGAGTCCGACGACGTGACGAAGAACGTGATGACCAGCAGCGTCGCGATTAGTCCACTGACCACGCCCAGCGGGAACTGTTCCAGCAGGGCGAACATCGCGACGGTCTGGCCGACTTCGTTGTAGGTCGCTAGCGCCTGTCCGTTCCCCATCAGTGAGTTGAACATCGCGCTGCCACCGAATACCGAGAGCCAGAGCGTTGAGAACATCGATGGAAGGAACAGCACGCCCAGTACAAACTCCCGGACGGACCGGCCCTTCGAAATGCGCGCGATGAACATCCCGACGAACGGCGACCACGCGATCCACCAGCCCCAGTAGAACACTGTCCATGCGGTGGGGGTCCCGTTCGCCGCTTCGTTGAGCGTCCCGGTAAAGAACCCGAGCGCGAGAATGTTTCCGAAGTACGCGCCGAGCCCCTCGGTCCACGTCCCGAAGATGTACACCGTCGGACCCACGATAACGAGGAACCCGAGCAGTGCGAACATCAGGTAGAGGTTGAGCGTACTCAGCCGCTTGACACCGCCGTCGAGCCCCGCCGCGACCGAGAGGGTCGCGATGAGCGTGATCCCGGCGATGAGCGCCACTTGCGGCCAGGTCCCTGTCGGGATGCTCACCGCACCGAGCATGTCGCCGCCCACGTAGGAGAGCCCCGTGTTGACCTGTGCAACACCGAGTCCCAGTGAGGTTGACAGCCCGAACAGCGTCGCGAACACCGTCACGAGGTCGATGATGTGGCCCGGCCAGCCGTAAATCCGCTCGCCCAGCAGGGGCCAGAATATCGACCGGAAGGTGAGTGGGAGTCCCCGGTTAAACGAGAAGAACGCGAGGCCGAGTCCCACTAGGCCGTACACCGCCCACGGGTGAAAGCCCCAGTGGAAGAACGTCTGCGCCATCGCGGCGGACGCCGCTGCGCCGGTCCCCGCTTCGGCCCCGAAGAAGCTCGGGGGGTTCTGGAAGTAGTACAGCGGTTCCGAGACGCTGAAGAACATGAGGCCGATACCCATGCCGGCGCTGAACAGCATCGCCATCCAGGAGAAGTCGCTGAACTCCTTTTCCGCCTCGACGCCGCCGATTCTGATATTGCCGTACTTGCTGAACGCGAAGTACAGCAGTGTGATGATGAACACGTTCACCGCCAGCAGGTAGAACCAGCCGAAGGTGTCCCCGATGGTGTTGAATAGCCACGTGTACGCCGAGGCTGCGGTGTCACCCAGCAGTATCGTCACTGCGATGAACAGCGCAATTATCACCAGCGCCACCGGGAAGACCACTGGATGGATGTCGAAGCCGGCCGCCTGGATGTTCGTATCACCCGGCTCGCGGTCGGACTCCGGGTGGAACAACTCGACCTGAAGCCCGTCCGACATTTCGCCGGTCGGATCGTCACTGTCTGCCATACGTTACCCCTCTCGAACGCGGTACTGGTCTGTGGTGTCTCATTGTCGTGGTCGCAGTCTTGCTCTGTCGTGGTCCGCCGCCACCGTCATGCCAGCGACATCCCGGCGGAGCGCGTCTGCAGCGTTCGCATCCTGTTTGTCTCACTGTACTCGCTCGGGCGGGCACGGCGTGCCCACAGTCGACGTGGTTTATGTGCTACCCAGGCTCATACTTATGCAGTAATGCAACTCTAATAAAACTTCACCTTAGACCCCAATATATGACCGAATGAAGCGTTGTACTGTTGTGACACGTCAAACATTTCTGAAATGTAATATATTGTGGTTTACCGGTTGCCGTTTACCTGTTCGGTGTCCGCCCGACGTGGGACGTGCGCATTTATTTCGGATTCCCACATACGGCCCGTATGGCACGACTACTGGCGACAGGGGCAGCCGCAGTGGCGGCACTGCTGATGGGCGTCGGTCTCGTCGGGATGACGGTCGGCGACTTCCGGCTCGCAGGATTCAGTTTCCTCAGCGCGAGTCTGGTGATCTATCTCCGCGAGACACGACTGATAGACGCGTGAGAGCGGTCAGATGTCGTTGACGCTCATCCGCTGACTGATAACCGGAACGCTCGACGTCCGGACCACTTTGTCGGTCGTCCCACCGAGCAGGTTCCCGAGCTTGCCCCGGAACGCCGAACCGAGGACGATCGCGTCCATGCCTTCGCTTTCGGCGAACTCGACGATCTCCTCGCTGGGCGCGCCGGTTCTGAAATGCGTCTCGTAGCCGACGCCGTGCTCTTCGGCGACATTCCCGAGATTCGCCAGAACCTCCTCCCCGTAGTCCCGATACTCCTCGCGCATCTCCTCCTCGTCGTCTCTGAGCGCGAGTGCGCGCGGCGTGCCCGGCAGGTCGATTACGTACAATGCATGGACTGTCGCGTCGAGTGCAGCGGCGAGTTCGATGCCGTGTTCTGCCCCTCTCCGGGCCTCGTCGCTGCCGTCATACGGGACGAGTATATTGTCGTACATGCTACCTGACTCACTTGCACTTCCACCACAATCCTGTTATAGGTTTCCCCGCCTAGGATGGTCAGCGCATCGGTCTGAACGCTGACTGCGGCCAATGTAGTAGCGTTCAGGCCTTCCGTGCGACGTTGTCGACGGGGTAGCCCGCGTCGCGTATCGCCGTGATGATCGTCTGTGCGTGCTCAGCGCCACTCGTCTCGACGTTGAACACGAGGTACGCCTCCCCGATTTCGAGATTCTCGACGGACCGTTCGTGGCGAACGTCGTGGATGTTGGCTCCCTGCTTGGCAATGACACCGGATATTTCTTCCATCACACCCGGCTGGTCGTCGATGCGAACCCGGAGCTGGAGGAGCTGCTGGCGCTCCGTCAGCGCGTGGATGAGAACCTCACGCATCTGTGTCATGTCGAGGTTGCCGCCACAGAGCAGCGGCATCACCGTTTCACCCGACACGTCGAGGCCGTCGCTCAGCACGGCGGCCACGGAGGCGGCCCCCGCCCCTTCGACGACCTGTTTGGCTCGCTCCATCAACAGGAGAATCGCCTGTGCGATGTCGGTGTCTGAAACCGTTACGACCTCGTCGACGTTCGCCTCGATGATGTCGAGTGTCGTCTCCGAGATACCGCCAGTGGCGATGCCGTCGGCGATGGTGTCGACTTCGTCGAGCACGACCGGAATCCCCTTGTCGAGGCTTTCGTGGACCGTCTCCGCGCCGGTCGCCTGGACACCGACGACGCGCGTCTCGGGCGAGAGGTGTTTGATCGCCGTCGAGACGCCGCTGATGAGCCCCCCGCCCCCGATAGGGACGACGACTGTGTCGACATCGGGGCAGTCGTGGTACATCTCCGTGCCGAGGGTCCCCTGTCCGGCGATTATGTCCAGGTCGTCGTAAGCGTGCACGAACTCGGCGTCGGTCTCTTCGACGACGGCCTTGGCGTGGGACATCGTCTCCTGGAAGTCACTACCGACCAACTCGACGCTCCCGCCGTAGCCTCTGGTGGCGTCGATCTTGGCCTGTGGCGCGTTCTCCGGCATGAAAATCGTCGACTCTGCCCCGCATTTCGTCGCGGCGAGGGCGACACCCTGCGCGTGGTTCCCGGCGCTAGCAGCGACGAACGAATCCACGCCATCAGCGACGTCCTGCGAGATTTTGTTGTACGCGCCTCTGGTTTTGAACGACCCTGTCCACTGGAGATGTTCCATCTTCAGGTACACCTCGGCGTCGACGAACCCGCCGAGGGACGTGCTCCGTTCGACCGGCGTCTTCTTGACGACTGTCTCGTCGTCAAGGCGTTCGCGCGCTCGTTCGATATCTGCGTACGTGACGGGCAGCGTGTCCGATTCAGTTTGTGTCATGGGTTCGTGTCGTGTCGGGTCTTATCCCGAAGTCGTCGGGTCATCGCTCTGTCTCATTTGGTGATGCGCTCCCGGGCCGGGTCGAACAGCGGCTCGTCCTGCACTGTCGCCTCGTAGGTTTCCCCCTCACACTGTATCTGGACCGACGTGCCGGCTTCGGCGTATTCGGTCGGGACGTACGTGTACGCGATGGACTCGTCGATACTGTAGCCGTAGTTCCCGGCCTGCACGTAGCCGATTGCCTCGCCGTCTTTCGTCACCGGCCGGCCGCTCAGCATGATGTCCGTCGAGTCCTCAAGCGTGAGCGGCGTGATTTTGTTGTCGATACCCTCGCTCCGTGCGGCCTCCAGGGCTTCCTTGCCGATGAACTCGGTGTCCATGTCGACGGCGAAGGGCAGCCCGGCCTCGAAGGGGTTCGAGTCCGTGTCGATGTCCGTCCCCCAGAGCCGGTAGCCTTTCTCCAGTCGCATGGAACTGAGCGCGCCGCCGCCCATCGGTCGGACGCCCAGGTCGTCTCCGGCCTCCGCCAGCGTCTCCCAGAGCCGCTGGCCGTACTCCGTCGGCGTCCACAGCTCCCAGCCGAGTTCGCCCACGTACGAGACACGGAGCGCGATGACCGGCACGTCGCCGACGTACATCTGCTTGGCCCGGAAGTACGGGAATCCCTCGTTAGTCACGTCTGCATCGGTACACCGCTGGAGGAGGAGCCGCGAATTCGGCCCCCAGAGGCCGATTGTGGATTTCGCGCCTTCCTCGACGTGGACCGACACTGTCTCGGGGGCCTCGTCTTCCAGGTGACCGCCGTGGATGCCGGGGGAGTTCCCGCCGCCGGTCGTTACCATGAACTCCTCGTCGTCGAGTTTGACGACCGTGATGTCCGCGAGAATGCCACCGCCCTCGTTCAACAGCAGCGAGTAGCGGACCTGCCCGACGTCGAGATCCATGTCGTTGCTACAGACCCGCTGGAGGAACGCCTGGCTCCCCTCGCCTTCGACCATTATCGAACTGAACGTCGTCATGTCGAACATCGACACCTTGTCGCGGGTGTGGAGATGCTCGGCGGCCTCGATTTTCGAACGGTTGATGCCCTGCCAGCCGTCCTGGTCGGGAATCCGGTCGTCGTACTTCTCGACCAAGTCGGCGTTCGACTCGTACCACTGTGGCGTCTCCCAGCCGCCGCTCTGATAGAACTCCGCGCCGAGTTCCTTCTGCTGGTGGTAGAACGGACTCGTCCGAAGTCCCCGGTGGTCGTCGGGCTGCCACCGCGGCTCGACGATGCTGTACACCTGCTCGTAGCGCTTGGCCCCGCGGTCGACGAAGTAGTCTTTCTCGCCGGCGTGGGGTTCGAACCGTCTAACGTGGATACCGCCGGTGTCGACCGGGCCGGACGGCAGCCGCGGAACGCCGTTTTCCATCCACTCGGCGAGGATGCGGCCGTAGCCGCCGGAGTGGGTCCACCAGATAGCCAGTCCGGTCCAGAGGCCGTCGACCTGCGCCGTCTCGCCGACGGCCGGCATCCCGTCGGGCGTGAAGACGAAGATACCGTTCTCGGTGGCCTCGTATTCCACGTCCTGTGTCGCCGGCAGCAGTTCGTCGAAGGCCTGCTTGGCGGATTTGTCCCGACCGCGGTGGGTCGGCGTCTCCCAGTGCTCCTTCGTGAACCCTCTAACTGACGCTTGGTGCTCCTCGGTGTTCTTTCCCATCGCCTCGGGGTCGACCGAAAGCGTCTCGTGGTTGTACGACCCCATCCCGAGCGCGTCGCCGTGGGTCCGGAAGTACAGCGAGTGGTCCTGGTCGCGGCCGACCGGCTGGTGTGGCCCCTCGCTCATGTACTCCGCGATGGAGCGGTCGCCCGGCACGTCCAGCCCGGTCGTGTTGTCGCCGACCGAGGATTCGGCGTCGGCGAGTTCGTCCATCGGTTCGGTGACGACGTACTGGTGTTCGACCGGCGCGATTGGCAGGTCCAGCCCGGCCAGTTGGCCGGTCTGGTAGCCCCAGTTGTTCGTCGCGATGACCGCTCGCTCGCAGTCGATTCGTCCCTGATCGGTCTCGACAGCGTTGATTTCACCCCCCGAAACATCCAGATCCGTGACCTCCGTGTTCCCGTAGAACGACGCCGAAGAGTTCTCCATATACCACTGGAGCGCGCTGATGCCGTCGACGCGTCCATCAGTCGGCGAGTAGTAGCCACCGAGGATTTCGTCCTCATCGACCATCGGAAGGTGCTCGGTGACTTCCTCGGGCGAGAGCAACTGCGGTTCCGGCAGCCCATAGGAAGTCGCCCACTCGACGCGCCGACGGAGGAAGTCCATGCGCTCCTCGCTCCGGGCCACTTCGATGCCACCGACCTCGTCGTAGACGCCGGCATCAGAAAGGAGCCGACTGGTGTAGTAGGCTGTCTTCGTCTGTATCTTCGACGGCGACGTCTGGAACATAATCCCAGGGGCGTGTACCGATGAGCCGCCAGTGACCGGGAGCGGTCCCTGGTCGATGACGACAACGTCCTCTGCGCCGAGTTCCGTCAGGTGATACGCGACGCTACACCCAACGGCCCCGGCACCGATAACGACTGTATCCGCCCGAGACGGGGGAGTCTCTGTGCTCATGTATCTCGTTTGGGACTGTTTCTGTCACAATCTTAAATACACCGGTGGCCGGAACCCACGCAAAAAGAGAACGTCGGGTAGAGAAGTCACAGAGAGGTATTTCGGCCGCTGTCGAGCTGTCGGGTATCAGTGGATAGCGAGAAGAAACCGCAGTGCGGGACTGAACCACAGCGTGTTACAATTGCGATAGAACCAGCGGCTGGTCACAGACCGCTCTCAGACGAGCGGTTCCTCGCGGACGGTTGCGTCGTACCGCTCGCCCTCGTAGAGGATTTCGACGCTAGTTCCGGGTTCGGCGTACTCGGGCGGCAGGTACGTGTAGGCGACGCAAGCGCCTTCGGTGTAGCCGTACTCGGCGCTGTGTAGGTAGCCGATAGTCTCGTCGCCGTCGAGGACTGGCTTGTTGTCCAGCACGACGGCATCCTCGTCGTCGAGCGTCAGGCACGCGACCTTGTGGTCGATGTTGTCGCCGTCGGCGGCCGCGGCGACGGCCTCCTTGCCGATGAAGTCGGTTTCGAGGTCGACGGCCCACCCGAGGCCGGCCTCGTACGGGTTGTGCTCCGTGTGGAGGTCCTTCCCCCAGAGGCGGAAGCCTTTCTCGATTCGCAGCGAATTCAGCGCGCCGTTGCCGTACGGTCGGATGCCGTACTCCTCGCCGGCCTCCATGATGTGCTCCCAGAGGCGTTCGCCGTACTCCGAGGGCGTGTAGAACTCCCAGCCGAGCTCGCCCGCGTACGAGACGCGGAGCGCAGTCACGGGAATGTTCTTGACGAAGAACTGCTGGCTCGTGAAGAACGGGAAGGCGTCGTCGGAGAGGTCGACGTCGGTGACCTTCGACAGGACCTTCCGGGCGTTCGGGCCGGTACAGACCATCGCCGCCAGGCTCGACGTGACATCGTTGACGACCACGTCCTCAGGGGACTGCTCGCGCACCCACGCCACGTGGTTGTTCCCGACTTCGCGACCCGTCGTCAGGAGGAGGTAGCGGTCCTCGTCGGTTCGCGTGACCGTGATGTCCGCCCGGACGCCGCCGCCCTCGTTACACATCAGCGTGTACTTCACGTCGCCCACGTCGATGTCCATGTCGTTCGTACAGAGGTACTGGACGAACTCGCCGGCGTCGCTCCCGATGACCTCCATCTTGTTGAACGATGTCATGTCGTGGAGCCCGACGTTCTCCCGGACGTTCAGCGCCTCGGCGCCTTCGATGGGTGACCAGTACTTCGCTTCCCAGCCCTCGCGGTCGGGGATCTGGTCACCGTACTCCGCCAGCAGGTCGGCATTTGAGTCGAACCAGTGGGGTTCCTCCCAGCCGGCCTCGGCCCACAGTTCGGCGTCGTACTTCTTGTGGGTGTGGTACATCGGGGTCCGACGGATGTCCCGCTGTTTGTCGGTCCAGACCCACTTGGGGTGCATGATGTTGTAGACGATGCGGTACTCCTCGCCGCCGATGTCCCGGGCGAAGTCCCAACTGCCCTCGTGCTCGTCGAAGCGGTTCACGTCGCAGTGGGCGAGGTCAATCGGGCCGTCAGGGAGGCGCGGGACGCCGTGTTCCATCCACTCGGCGAGCGCTTTGCCGGCACCGCCGGCGTGGGTGACCCAGATGGCCGCCGCCGTCCAGAGGCCGTCGTACTCCTGGACGGGCCCCATCACGGGGAGGCCGTTGGGCGACTCCGCGAACATGCCGTTGTACTTGTGTTCGAGTTCCTTCCCGGCCGTGGCGGGCAACAGTTCGTCACTGGCCTGACGCGGGGCCTTGTCCGGCCGGTCCGGATGTGTCGCGTTGTCCATGTGGTAGTCTGTGAACTCGTGGACAGACCCCTGTTCGCCGTCGGGGTCGTTGCCGCCGAGGTCCTGTGGATCGGGCACGATTGGCTCGTGGTTGTACGAGCCGATGCCGTAGGAATCCCCGTGGTTCCGGTAGTACATCGCGTTGTCCTGGTCGCGGAGAATCGGCCGGTCCGGACCCACGAGGAGCCGTTTTGCCTTCTCCCCGGAGACGTTCTCGTAGTTCTCGAACAGCGGGTGGTCCGTGATGTCTACCGCGCTGTCGGCCAATTCGTCGAGGGACTCCGTCATCGTGTACTGGTGCTCGACCGGCGTCACGGGCAGGTGAACGTCGAGCTTCTCGCCGAGTTGGCGGGCCCAGATGTTCGTCGCGACGACGACCTCGTTGCACTCGATAGTACCGTTCTCCGTGACGACAGCCTCTACCGAGCCGTTCTCGGTCTCGACGTCCTCTGTGCGCGTGTGTGGGACGAACTTCGCGCCCCGGTCCATCGCTTCACGGGCCAGCGCGTCACACGCGACGACGCCCGAGACCTGCCCGTCCGTCGGGGAGTAGTAGCCGCCCTTGATCTGGTCGGCGTCGACCAGTGGGAGGTGCTCGGTGACTTCTTCGGGCGAGAGCAACTGCGGGTCCTCGATGCCCCAGGCCTTTGCATATTCGACGCGGCGCTGGAGGAAGTCCATGCGCTCCTCGCTGCGCGCGACTTCGATGCCGCCTGTTTCGTTGTAGGCCTGCTGCCCATCCGCGCCCTCGAGGTCCGAGTACAGCCGCCGGCTGTAGTCCGCAAACTGGCTGAGGACTTTCGGCTCCGCGGTCTGGAACATGATTCCGGGGGCGTGCGTCGATGACCCACCCGTGGTAGGCATCGGTCCCTGGTCGACCACGACCACGTCCTCGCGGCCGAGCTCTGTCAGCTGGTAGGCGATGTTGCAACCGACGATTCCAGCACCGACGATGACGGTGTCGGCCTGGGTCGGCAGGCTATCGGTAGGCTCCATAACTCTGGGTAAACCGTACGACGGCGTGGCAATATAGTTACCGCCTGGCCTGGTTCCTTTTCAAAGTGACGTTTACATATCATTTAGTGTTTCAGAATAACAGGAGTACCACTGTTAATAGATTTGGGTCCCCTACGGCGGTTGTTGCTTCCCAGCGCGGCGGAGTCGCCGCTCACACTCCGATATCTGTCGTGTCAAGTTATATGTTATCACTTCACTAGAGTACGGCTCGTATCGCCTCAGCATCCGGTCGAACAGTTCCCGATTATCACACAGTGACTAGGCTAGCACCGGCTCAAGTGACGGGTCGTCGGATTCGGAACTGAGCCTGCCCCTCCCGGTCCGCTGAGTGCTGCTAAGTACGGTAGAGAGTCGCATCGACGACTCTGGCAGTTTGTCTCGCCTCCCAAGAAGCCCTCGTCACCGCGGATCAAGTAGCGCGCATACGCCCGGTGTTTTTTATTTGCTCGCCGCCGGACTTCGGTATGGCCTACACGTCCGTCACGCACACGACGACTGATCGACGGCTCGGACGGTTGCCGTCGGGGCGAGACGTGTCCGTGACTGTCCACCGATACGTCGGCGGCCCCGGACCGACAGTATACATCCAGGCGGCACAGCACGGCATCGAACTCAACGGCCCGGCCGCGTTACGGCGACTCCACGACCACCTCGCCGACGCAGCCATCGCCGGGACAGTTATCGTCGTTCCGGTAGTGAACCAGCTCGCGTTCGACCACCGGTCGTACATGACCCCCGGTGAGTACGACGTGATGAACCCGAACCTGAACCGTGTGTGGCCGGGCGATTCGTCCGGAAGCCTACAGGAACAGTTTGCCGCTCGGCTGTGGGAGCTCGTGAAAGACGCCGACGCGGCGGTTGACCTCCACACCGGCACGGCAGATATGCTGGAACACGTGCGGTGTCGTGCAGGTGACTCGGCCGCCGAACGCCTCGCCGAAGCGTTCGGCACTTCCTACAGGCTTACCGACGGTCACGGGGACACTGACGACAACGGGTCCGGCGGGACGTTCCGCGCTGCGGCTTCGGCAGCCGGGATTCCGGTTATCACTGCGGAGCTATCGAACAGTCGGCGGGTCGCACAGGACGCAGTTGCGGCGGGTGTCGACGGGATACTGAATCTCTTGCGCGAGCGGGCTGTCCTCCCGACAGAGCCGGAGCCACAGGCTGCGCAGACGGTGCTCCGAAACGACGCGGAGGCGGTCACCGCGTCGGGATCGGGGCTTTTCGAAAGCCGGCCGGATATCGCCGTCGGCGACACCGTCGACGCCGAGGAGCGACTTGGAACCATCTACGAACCTTCCTCGTTCGAACAACAACAGGTCGTTTCAGCGACAGAACGGGGAGTGCTATTCTCGCTTGCCAGGGAGTCCGTCGTCGTGAAAGGAGAGCGCCTCGCAGGTATCGCGATACCGCGATAACCGGCGCGTGTCCGATGACTCGTCCGCGAGCACTGTTTCAACGTCGAGGTGGGGCCGCAGTTTTGGGGTAGTTTATAAATGGGTTGGGTATTCCGCACCTATCTCTACACCATAACGTGTCATAGTCACTCAATAACATGGGACTCCACACCGCCTTCACGGCGCTCGCCGAGGTCATCGACGCGTACGAATCGCGTGGCCGGTCCATCCAGACCGTCGAAGCATCGCCGGCCGACACCGGTGGTGCAGTCCTCGACGCGACGGTGACGATGCCGGTCTCGCTACGTTCTGGCGGCGGTGACGAGGGCCTCACGCCGAAAACGGCGAGGCTAACCGACGGCGGCGACCTCGAAGTAACCTTCTCGCCGTCGGCCACTGAACTCCCGTCGACTGCCGGTGCCTCACTATCGGTGAGCGACGCCTCAGCTACCGTCACCGACGACGGCTTGGTCCTGACGGTACAGTTGACAATCGATGCCACAGCGGCACCGGATGAGTCGACACGCATCGACTGCGGACCGGGGGCTGGCACCGACGAATCAGCGACAGTCAGTGAAGTGACTTCGGCCGATACCGGCGGGGGAGGGGCACTCAATATTTCGGGTGTCTCGGATTCGGAGGCTCCGCCTGCTGGAGGCGACGATTCGCAAGCCCCCTCGCAGTCGGACGGCACGGCTACGGAAGAAACCCAGTCTGACTGCGAGTCCGACCCGGAATCGGACCCGTACGCCGCCGTCCGCGACGATTCCGTGCCACCGTACGAAGACACCGACTATCTGCAAGCACTGTACGACGGGTGCGACAACTTCAGAGAGATCGCCGAGCAGATACAGATGGACGTCTCCTCTGAGACTGTCCGCCGGTACATGATAGAAGCGGATATCCACGTCCCGAACACGTACAATACGTCCAGTGACGATGAAGAAGAAGCGGCCAAATCAGGGCAGTCTGACAGCGCCGCGAGCCAGGGTAAAGTTGACGACGAGGGCGGACAGGTCAGTGTGGTCGAACCCGTCTCAGCCGAGTCAGCTGGTGCCGAAGGTTCGGTCAAGGAACTCCCCGACGAGCAACTGGTCACTGACGGGATCGGACTCCCGGCTGATGTCCAACTGCGCGACGTTGCGGACGCGGTCGTCGATTCTGACACGGTGTACGAGGTCCAGCGACGCCTGAGTCTCGACCGGGGCCAGACCCGGGACCTGCTGGCGGAACTCAATCTGTTAGACCTCGTTCTGTGCCGGATCGCGGATGAACCGGACCATGCTGTCTCCTATGGGACTGTAGCTAGTCGAATCCGGCAGTGCACGCCTCATAGCGCGTGATGGACAGCATTGCTTATAAAAGGGTTCGATGCCCAACCCATAGAGAAAAGTACGGTAACGCCGTATTTATCGCAACTCATGGCCCTCGGAACACGCGCTGTCTCAGATAGTCAGGGTGTCCGGACGCTGCTGACGAGCGCCCGGTTCGAACTGATGCCGTTCGAGAGCTTCGACGAGGAGATCACCCATCTCCCCGACGACGCGACTATCGCAATCACGACCTCGCCACAACTCGGCATCGAGAAGACCGTTGAAAAGACGGAGGAAGCCGCCGAAATGGGGTTCGATGTCGTGCCGCACATTGCGGCCCGGTATGTGGAAGACCGGGAGCAACTCGAAGCGATTGCAGAGCGACTTGAGCAGGCAGGCATCACGGACATCTTCGTCCCAGGAGGTGACCGCGAGGAACCGGCCGGTGAGTACGAGTCGGCGCACGACCTGCTCGAAGCGCTCGCAGAGACCGAGTACTCCTTCGAGGAAATCGGAATCACAGGCTACCCCGAGGGCCACGACTTCATCGATGACGAGACGCTAGCGGAGTCGATGGCACAGAAAGCGCCGCACGCGACGTACATCGTCACCCAACTCTGTTACGATCCAGATACAGTGCTAGAGTGGGTCGAGGGCATCCGAGCTCGCGGTATCGAACTCCCAGTCGAAGTCGGTATCCCGGGCGTGATGAACTACCAGCGTCTGATGCAGATCTCTCAAAAGGTCGGCGTCGGTGATTCGATTAAATTCCTCAGGAAAACGACGGGCATTCTCGGGTTCGTCAAGCAACTGGTCGGCTCCCGCGGGACGTACGAACCCGACGAACTCATCGACGGCCTCGCGCCCTACGTCGGGGACGACGAGTACAATATCCGGGGCGTCCACATCTACACATTCAATCAGACGCCCGACACGGAGAAGTGGCGGCACAAGCGTCTCGAGAGCTAGTCGGCGGCGAGTCAGCGACGCTCGCTAGCGTTGGACTGGTACCGGTCACCGATCAGTGGTACAATTACCTGATGGAAAAACAATATTTATTTGGCAGATACACGTCCTGCGTATGGCCCCGTCTGCCGGACTGTTGAACGCAATTCTGACTGGGTTGGTCACGGGTAGTATTATCGCGCTGGGTGCGATCGGTCTGTCGCTGGTCTACGACATCGCCGAGGTCCCGAACTTCGCACACGGAGACCTGTTGACACTGGGCGCTTACGCCGCGCTGCTGGTGAACAAGCCACAGTCCGTCCCGCTGTTCGATCTGTTCGCCACGGGCCCGCGTGCGGTCGGTCCCACGGGCGCCGGACTGCTGTTCGCCGCCTCGGCCGCGGGAGTCCTCGGCTCGGTGTACCATCTCGGCGGCGTCAACGCGATACGCGGGGGCTGGTGGGCAGTTGACGTGTCACCGACAGTGGGGACCGCAACGCACGTCGGACTCGCAGTGTTCGTCGGCGCGCTCATCGTCGCCGGCCTCCCGTCCTATCCCGCCGCGCTCCTGTTCGCCGTCGTCGTTCTCGGCGCCGTGGTACCGCTGACTGAATCAGTCGTGTTCCGCAAGTTCCGGGAGAAGGACGTCGAACTGGCGATGATGCTCATCGTCTCCCTCGCGATGGCGTTTATTATCCGGTTCAGTATCCAGACCGTCTTCGGGGGCGACATCCGGTTCTACGAGGTCGACACGTCGATTCAGGCGGCCGGGTCAAGCGTCAACTTCACGTTCGCGAAGTTGATCGACCTCCTGGTGTCGAGCAACGGAGTGGTAGTCAACGTCCTCGACACCCGCGGCACAGAGAATCTCCAGCTGTTCACCCTGGGCTACGGGTGGCTGGAGGTGGTCGGCATCCTGGCCGTGGCGGCCCTCGTCGCAGGTGTGGGATACCGACGCCGGCGTGACACCGCGGGCGTTGTCGGCCCGCGCCTGGCCGCCGGACTCGGCGGCGTAACCGTCCTGCTGGTCGGTGGCGCACTGTTCGCCAGTGGCGGGACAGTCCCGTCGGAGACACTGTACGAGACGCGCCTGCGAACGTCGCCGCTCAGGCTCGGTATCATCCTCATCGCACTTGGCCTCATGGGATTCCTCCACTACCTGTTACAGGCGACAACACTCGGGAAGGCGATGCGGGCGACCAGCGACAACCGGGAGCTGGCGATGATTCGCGGTATCAACACGCGCCGTGTGATGATGGTCGTCTGGATACTCGCGGGGATGTTCGCCGCGGTCGCCGGCGTGTTGCTCGGCTTCCTGTTCAGCAACATCACCATCAATCTCGGGTTCTTCCTGTTGCTCCCGATGTTCGCTGGCGTCATCCTCGGTGGCATCTCGGTGTACGGGGCTATCCTCGGGAGTTACGTCGTCGGCCTTGCGATGGAAGTCGGCATCTTCGCCATCCCGGGTCTGAGCGCCACATACCGGGTGCCCGTCGCGTTCGTCGTGTTACTGCTCGTCTTGCTCATCAAGCCGGAAGGAATAGTGGGGGACTAACAGATGGCAGTATCAGACGTCGTCATCTCGTTTATCGTGCTGGTCGCCATCTACGGCATCCTCTCGTACGGGCTGACCCTGAAGTACGGCCACACCGGGCTGTTGGACTTCGGCCACGTGGGGTTCTTCCTCGTCGGCGCGTACACGTCGGTCCTGTTCGTCCTCCCGCCGGACGACCCCGGGGACTTCACGGCCTACGTCTTCGGGCTCGGCGACGTCCCAGTCGTCGGAACCTGGGTCGTCGGCATCGCGGTCGCGACCGTGCTGTCGGGTATAATCGGTGGGCTAGTCGCGCTGCCGACCATCCGCCTGCGGGAGGACTACCTAGCGATCACGGTGTTGGGCGTGTCGGTCATCTTCCAGCGGTTCATCCAGGCCGAGTCGTGGTTCGCGAACGGCCCCGACGCGCTGCGCGGCTACAGCCCGCCGTTAAAAAGCAGCTTCCCCCTCTTGTTGGAGGGGCAGGTCAGCGTGCCGTTTCTCGGCATGTCACTCCCGGCCACACCGGTGCTGTTCGGCGTCATCACAGCTGTCGTCTGGGGCGTCGCCCTCGCAGTGCTCGCCGGAGAGCGCGACCGCGGCTCCCCGCTGCCGGTGTCGACGCTGTACCTCGCGGGCTCGTTCGGGCTCTCGACGCTGGGTCGTCCCGACGGCCCGCTCGCGAACAAGGTCCAGATCGCCGCCGCCGGGGGCATCGTCGCTGCCGTGCTCATGGCGGTGTTGCTGGCCGTCGCGGACCGCATCTTGCTGGTCGGCGTGCTGGTCTCCGCGTTCACCTGGCTCGTACTGATTGCGGTCCTGGCTCGACAGTTCGGACGACTCTCCCGTCGTGAGTGGCTGAGCGGTATCGCCCTCGGTACGGGGTTCCTCGTCGCCTTGCTACCGATTCCCTTCGCCGATGCCGTCGCAGTCAAGATCGCCGGCAGTCTGCTCCTGCTCGGAGCCGTCGTCGGCGGATTCTACCGTGCCGTTCAGTCGCTGGACTGGTTCGCCGAGGCGAAAGTACAGATTGTCGGCGCAGCGGCGCTGTGGTTCGTCGCTATCTGGTACTTCGTCATTCCGATAGTCGGGCCCCTCGGTAGCGGGCAACTCGGGCCGGCGCTCAAAGCGTTGCTGCAGAACCTCGTGTGGATACTGGCCTTCGGCGGGGATGTCGGCGTGGACTACATCGCGGCTGTCGTCGGGAATCTGACTGTGCAGGTTGACTATCAGCGCTTCCTGCTGGCCGGTTTTGTCCTGTTTATGATCGGAGCCTACTACTTACTGGAACTGACCGCCCGGTCGCCGTTCGGCCGCGTGCTTCGCGCGGTCCGGAACGACGAAGACGTGGTGCGCTCACTGGGTAAGGACCCCTTCGTGTACAAGATTCAGAGCATGGTCATCGGCTCGGCGCTGGCCGGCTTTGCGGGCGCGCTCTGGGCCGTGTACACCCAGGGTCTCACGTTCGTCACGTTCGCGCCGCGGGTGACGTTCATCGCCCTGCTCATCGTCTTCATCGGCGGGCCCAACAACAACAAAGGGACAATCCTCGGTGCCGCCGTCTTCTGGGCCTTCCAGCAGGCGACGACCCAGATAGCCTCGTTTTTCCCGCCAGCACTGCGCGTCAACGTGGTCGCGTTCCGTCTCGTCGTCATGGGGATTCTGTTCCTCATCGTCCTGTATTACCTGCCGGACGGATTGCTGGGGAAAGCGAACTACAGCACGCCCAGAGAGGGCGACAAAACCCACACCCCACAGCGAGAGGGCGGCGTGGCCGCCCGTGCCGACGGGGGTGACGACGAATGAGCGCGATTCTCGAAGTAGAGGACCTCCGAAAGACCTTCGGCGGCATCGTCGCCGTTGACGGCGCTACCTTCGACATCGAAGAGGGGTCGATAACGGGACTCATCGGGCCGAACGGCGCCGGCAAGACCACGACGTTCAACCTCATCAGCGGGTTCTACAAGCCCGACAGCGGGACCGTCCGCTACGACGGACAGCCGTTACAGGACCTGATGACGGCAAGCAGCGACGAGCGGCTCATCTGGGGGAGTGCATCCGGACTCACCTTCGGGAGTATCGGTGCCGTCGCGGCCGTCGGGGCCGCCGGTCTCGGCACCGCGACCAGTCTGGGCGTTGGCGCGCTGGGCGCGGGACTCGGGGCCGGTGTGTACCTCGGGCAGGAGCGACTCAAGACCGCGTCTGACGGCCACAAGTTCAGTCGGCCGTTCATGCTGGCTCGGGAAGGGCTGGCCCGGACGTTCCAGATTACGCGGGAGCTGAGCGATATGACCGCCCGTGAGAACCTGATGCTCGCCCCCCAGCAACAGACCGGCGAGAAGCTTGTCAACGCGTGGTTCCGCCGTGACGCCGTCGCCGAGGAAGAGAATGCACTGTACGAGCGGGCGACGGAGATGCTGGAACTGCTCGAAATCGACCACGTCGCTGAAGAACTGGCTGGCAACCTCTCGGGCGGCCAGCGGAAACTGTTGGAACTGGGGCGGGTGCTGATGCTGGACCCGAAGCTCGTCCTCCTCGACGAGCCGGTCGCGGGCGTCAATCCGGCGCTGACCGAGAAGCTGACCGACCGTATCAGGGCCCTGCGGGACGAGGGCTACACCTTCTGTATCGTCGAACACGACATGGAAGTCATCATGGACCTCTGTGATACAATCATCGTCATGAACGAGGGCAAGAAACTGGTCGAGGGTGAACCGGCCACGATTAGGGACGACCAGCGTGTCATCGACGCCTACCTGGGGGTGGACTGAGATGGCACTGCTCGAAGCACGGGGCGTTGTCTCCGGGTACGGTGACGCCGAGATTCTCCACGGCGTCGACATAGACGTCGGTGAGGAGGAGATCGTCACTATCATCGGTCCGAACGGGGCCGGGAAGTCGACGCTGATGAAGGCTATCTACGGCCTCATCGACTGCTGGGCGGGGCGAGTCACGTTCGACGGGACCGACATCACCGACCTCCGGGCCGACGAGGTGACCGAACAGGGGCTGTGCTACGTTCCCCAGCGGGAGAACGTCTTCCCGAACCTCACCGTCCGGGAGAACCTCGAAATGGGGGCCTATATCGACGCTGACGTGAGCGAGGCGGACTTCCAGGCGGCCTTCGACCGGTTCCCGGTGCTCGGTGAGCGACAGAACCAGAAGGCCGGGACCATGTCTGGCGGGCAACAGCAGATGCTCGCGCTGTCATCGGCGCTGATGCTCGACCCGGAACTCATCCTCGTCGACGAGCCTTCGGCAGGCCTGGCTCCGGACCTCGTGGACGACATGTTCGACCGCCTCGTCCGAATCCGCGACGAGACCGACACGGCGATTCTCATGGTCGAACAGAACGCCCGGCAGGCGCTGTCAGTCTCGGACAGAGGTTACGTACTGGACATGGGGGAAAACGAGTTCGCGGGAAGCGGGCAGGATCTGCTCGACAGCGACGAGGTCGGTGAGCTGTATCTCGGCGGCTAGGTGCTCGTTCTGAGCACCGCGTCCGGAATCAGTTCCCGACGGTCGGGCGGGTCATCGGGCAGCGCTTTTGCTTCGAAGGTCCCGTTACCGCGCGCCCACAGCAGTCTCGTCGTCTCGCTTCGCTCCCGATACGCAGCCACCGTCACCGGCGAGACACGACCCACGTTCAGCGTCCGCTCGTCTAGCGGGATCCGTTCGATAGCGGCTAGCGGTTCGTCGTTGGGTTCCGCCTCGAAAACCGGGAACAGGTGTGCCCCGGCGCCGGCGGGTTCGGTCCCGATGGCGAGCGCTGTCGCGCCCACGGAGCGGAGCCGCGAGACCAGGTCCGGGAGCGAACGCTCGACGCCCGCTAGTGCCGCCCCGAGACGCTCAGTTCCGTCCGCTATCGCAACCGACGCGTCGCCTGTCTCAGCGTACACGACGAGGTGGGAGTCCGCGTGGATGGGGTCCGACTCCTCGCTGACGGTGAAATCGTAGGTTCGGTCGTCCACTCGCAGCGCCGTGGCGTCCCCGACCACGCCTGGTTCCGCGCCGCCCGCCGGCACCCCGACGACCACACGCAGTTCGGCGTCCCAGTCAGGATAGACGGTATCGACTGCCACGTAGTCGGCATCCCGCTCAGTCCGATAGGCCTCGATGAACGCTTCCAGCGGGACCGCCGAGACGGACTCGTCCAGCAGTCGGGCCAGGCAGTCACTGAACGTCTCATCGGGCCGCCGGTGTCGCTGGAGCCGCGCGGCCACCGGTGTATCGACCCAGAGCATTGCGGGGTCGTCGTACACGTCATCCGGGTACGGCGGTGGCCCGGTTCGCTTGACTGTCGCCTCGGCTCGCTCGATCTTTGACTCGGCTCGGTCGTAATACTCCGTCACGATGGTCCGCGACAGTGGATCGCCCTCAGTCGCCCGTCCGATGGCCCAGATGTACAGTCCGATAGCTTCGTACGAGAGCGGTTCGGTGCCGTCGTGAGCGAGGGTCCGGAGCACCCACGTCTGGGCCTCCCGCTGCGAGAGGGTCGTCTCGGCGACGATTTCGTCCACGTAGTCGCCGTAGAGTTCGCGGACCGTGTAGCAGATTTCCTCGATCTGGTCGCGGGTAACCCCCTCTGGGAGCGGATCCAGCGCCGTGAAATCTAGCGCGCCGCCGATGACGTTCAGCTTCGTCGCCGGCTGCCACTCCGGCTCGATATCGACGCTCATACCTGTAGTATACCTGTCGGCGAAATAAAGCCACACACCATATGCGTCAGTGGCGTCGAGCGGACATCCATGGCGTTCGACGGGACCGACTCGTAAGACTGATGCCCGCTACATTTTGCCCTCGAAGTAGCTCAGGGGGACTTCCTGGATGACCTCGGCCTCGCCGTCGGTCACTTCGAGGATACGGTAGGGGACGACCGGCTCGAGGTTTTCGTTGAGGTCGACCGAGCCGGAGGCCCCGTCGTAGTTCACACTCTCACCGTTTGCGAGCGCCTCCTTACCGGCCTGGAACTCCCCGACACCGACTGTTGTCCCCTCGCCTCGGGAGACGCTACGGATATTTTCCGCGATACCCGTCCCGCTGGCTTCCCCGGCCTGCTGTATCGCCAACGCCTCCAGGTAAGTCGCGTCGTAGGCGTGGGGCGCGAACTGCGTAACCGCGCTCTCACCGCCCATGTTGCTGATGAACGTCTCGCTGTTGGCGGTCTGTGGGGACGTGATCAACATGCCCTCGACAATGTCAGAGAGGTCCGACAGGAGCTGGGGTGCGAGGATAGCCTCGGCGGCGACCCACTGTCCGCCGTAACCGCCCTGGTTCCACTGGTTCAGTATCGTCCGACCGTTCCCCGGATACATCACCGCCCCCACTGCGTCTGGGTCGTCTTCAAATACTGAGTCCAGCGTCGACGTGTAGTCGTTCGTCTGTTGGGAGTAGCCGACCATGCTCAGCGTCTCACCCTCGAAGTTCTCGCTGGCCTGCTCGGCGAGCCCCTGACCATAGGGGTTGTCGACGTAGAGGAACGATGCCGTCTCGGCCTCGATGCGCTGGTTCAGTATCCGACCCATGACGAGCGCTTGCTGGACGTCGTTGGGTGCGGTCCGACCGTAGTATTTCACGTCGTTGTCCTCGTTGACGCCCGCGGTCGCGAGTGCTGGAGACGTGTTTCCGTTGCTCACTTCCATCACCCGGTTGTCCCGAGCGACCGGCGCGAGTGTGGTCCCGATACCACTTGAGTACGGGCCCACGAGTCCGACGATGCCTTCTTCGTTTATCATCGTCCGGAACTTCTGGGCCGCCCGAGAGGGGTTCCCCTCCGTGTCGCGGTTGATCGTTTCGATCTCACGGTCCAGTGGCCCACCTGCCTCGTTGATCTCTTCGGCCGCGAGGTTAGCGGCCTTCTGATGGCCGCCGCCGTATGCGCTGTTGGTGCCCGTGACCGGGAACAGCGTCCCGATTGTAATCGATTCACCGCCACCGCTTTCACCATCGCCGCTTTCCGTGCTCGTCGACTCGTCACCGGCTCCCGTGGCCGCCGTCTCTCCGCCACTGTCGCCGTCACCGCCGCCGTCGTCTGACTGTTGAGCGCATCCAGCCAGCGACACGACACCGGCTGTGCTTCCGACCCCGAGTCGTTTCAGAAGGTCACGTCTTGTCTGTTCAGACATGTACATTGGTATGTATGAACAAATCACTTATGAATCTGTGTTGAGATGCAATATTGTCCGCTCGACGGAGCCAGGCGTACTGTACGCCAGCCTCAACCGCCGTCGGGACAGCGTGCGTCGCGGCGACGGCCGCCCCGCACAACCAACCATCGGTCTGTCAGGTTGCGTCGGGACGCAGATTATTACGTCACCAGCCCCTCGAGTGGCGTATGACGTACGATACTGTTCGCGAAGCGGATCCAGCGGTAGCTGACGCGCTCGATGGCGAGCGCCAGCGGCAGAACGATACGCTGGCGATGATCGCCAGCGAGAACCACGTCAGCGAGGCTGTGATGGAGGCACAGAGCTCCGAGCTGACGAACAACTACGCGGAAGGGTATCCCGGCGAGCGCTACTACGGCGGCTGTACCTACGCCGACGAGGTCGAGCAACTGGCGATTGACCGCGCGAAGGACCTGTGGGGCGCGGACCACGTCAACGTCCAGCCGCATTCGGGCTCGCAGGCCAACATGGGCGTGTATCTCGCCGCACTCGAACCCGGTGACAAAATCCTCTCGCTGGACCTGACTCACGGCGGCCACCTCTCGCACGGCCACCCGGCGAACTTCGCCGGCCAGGTGTACGATGTCGAACAGTACAAGGTCGATACGGAGACCGGTTACATCGACTACGAGGGGCTCCGTGAGACAGCCGAATCCTTCGACCCGGACATCATCGTCTCGGGATACTCGGCGTATCCAAGGGAAGTCGATTTCGAACGGATTCAGGAAGCCGCCGACGCGGTCGACGCCTACCACCTCGCGGACATCGCCCACATCACGGGGCTGGTGGCGGCGGGTGTTCACGAGTCTCCCGTTGGCGTCGCCGACTTCGTCACTGGCTCGACACACAAGACCATCCGCGCCGGCCGCGGCGGCATCATCATGTGCGGCGAGGAACACGCCGACGACATCGATTCTGCCGTCTTCCCCGGCTCCCAGGGCGGCCCAGCGATGCACTGTATCGCCGGCAAGGCTGTCGGCTTCGGCGAAGCGCTGTCACCGGAGTTTGAGCAGTACGCCCAGCAGACCGTCGACAACGCCGTCGCTCTCGGCGAGCAATTACGGGAGCATGGCCTCTCGCTGGTCTCCGGCGGGACGGACAACCATCTGGTGCTTATCGACCTCCGGCCGTCCCACCCGGATACGACCGGGAAGGAGGTCGAGGAAGCGCTGGAAGAGGCCGGCATCGTCCTCAATGCCAACACCGTCCCCGGCGAGACTCGCTCGGCGTTCAACCCCTCGGGTATCCGTGCGGGGACGCCGGCCCTGACGACGCGCGGGTTCGGCGAAGACGCCTGCCGTGAGGTCGCGGACCTCATCTGTGAGGTCGTCGACGCCCCCCACGACGACGCCGTGATTGCGAGGGTGAGCGACCGCGTGGACGAACTGACCGACGAGTACACGCTGTACGAATAGAGCGGGGCGGGCTATGGGCGCTGGATCGGTAGAAGCGTTTTGTGTCACGGCCGTCCATCCCGGGGTATGGAGGCCTGCAACCTGACGCTTCGCGGCCCAGAGGCCGACGCGTTCGCGGACTCGTTTCTGGAAACCAAGGCGATGGAAGCCAAGCGTTCGCTCAACAAGCGTGGTGTCCGCAACCTCCATCGATACGCGGGTCCCGGGTTCACGCAGATCGCCTACGAACGCGGGTCCACCTACGATGATTCATGGCTCATGGTTTCCGTGCTCGTCGAAACAGTTGACGACCGGACGCGAACCGTCGTGGTCTTCGTCGGCGGTGGCGGCGAGGGGCCGTTCAAGATGGAGGAGATAACCGTCCGGAGGTTACAACAGGGCGAGGAGGCGGTCGGACAGGCGGGTCGGTTCGCGACCGTCCTCAGCGATATCGAACAGGTGTGTGCGGAGCTAGAAGTGACCGTGGAAACGGCGTGGGAAACGGAGACCGAGGACAGCATCTCGGCGAAGCTCAAGCGAGAAATATTCGACTCTTGATCGCTAGGTTTCACGAAAACGGGCGTCGCGATATCCCCACGTCGCAGGGCTACGAATCGAAAGTGGGACAGACTGAGTGGGGATTAGTCGTCGCTTTCGGCCTCTTTCCGCGCGTTGAGCTTCGCCTGCTCTCGGGCGCTCGGATTGACGGACTCCTTGAACGGCACTTTCGCAGCGGTGGCAAACACCGGCTCACCGGGCTCGTCGGCGTACTCGTCGGGGAGATGGACCTGGAACTCCAGATCAAGTTCCTCGTCGTAGATCTCGTCGTTGAGCGGCGTGTCGGTAACTTCCTGAATCTTCTCGGCCGGGACGAATCCCATCCCGATGTTGGTTTCGAGATCCGGGTTCCACCACGGCGAGGTGAGGTAGCCACACTCTTCACCCGTGTCCGGGTCGGAGATGAGCCAGAAGTCGGGGGCGTAGTCACGGATCGGCTCGCCGGCGATCTTCAGGCCGATGAGCTTGTGCTCGAACGGGTAGTTGCCGTTCTCGATCTGTTCTTTCTGTTCTTCGAGAACCTCTTTGCCGATGTAGTCGGCCTCCTTGTCGTCCGGGACGTGATAGCCCAGGTTGACCTGGAACGGGGAGGTCTCGTGGTCGAGGTCCTGGCCCCAGGACATGATACCGGCCGCAATCCGGCGGTGGTGTCCCGGTGCGATCTGGCGGCCGTCATGGTCCTTGACGGACTCCATGACGGGGTCCCACACCTTCTCGGCGTCCTCGTGAGCGTTTCGGACGTAAATCTCGAACCCTTTCTCGCCGGAGAAGCCGGTCTGGCTGATGAGCACGTCGGCACCGTTGATTTCGGCGTCCATCAAGCCGTAGTACGGGACGTCTTTGACCTTGTCGCCAACGACGTCAACCATCACGTCGAGCGCCCTCGGGCCCTGGATCTGCATCGGGGCCACGTCGATTTCGTCGATCTCGACATCGAATTCGTTGTCGACGTTGACGCCCTGCAGCCACTGCATCAGCGTCGAGTCCGAGATGGAGAACCAGAACTCGTCTTCTTCGGGGCGAAGGAGGACGGGGTCGTTGAGGACGCCGCCGTCCTCGTTACAGAGGATGACGTACTTCCCGTCCATGGCGTCCATGCCCGTCACGTCGCGGGTGACGACGTAGTTCGTCAGCGCCTCGGCGTCTGGCCCTTTGACACGAATCTGGCGCTCGACGGCGACGTCCCAGAGGGTGACGGTGTTGGTCAGTGCGTCGTACTCCTTCATCACGCCGCCGTCCTCGGGCTCGATGAGGCCGCGCGGGTGATAGAGACGGTTGTAGACGGTCGCTCGCCAGGCACCCTCCTCGTTGAAGGATTTGTGGAAGAACGGGGACTTTCGAACGCGCGTCGACACCAACATCTCGATGTTGGGGTCACCAGTCTGGCGGAGGTTACGGGGTACTGTCCGGTCTGACTGGTCGACACTGGGATGGTTAGGATGTTCCTCGTTACCGGTCATGCCTATGAAAGAAGATGAGAAATACTAATAAAAGATATTGTTACTTGCTTCTGGGGTTTATATACGGGTGTGGGTCTGTGTGGTCAGCGCGAATTTCGAAACTGTAGCCTAACGACCCCTGTGCATGAATATTCCACCAGAATATTGGTACTACTCTATCGACACTGGCAGCCGTATCCACAGAACAGACCGCAGGGAACACGACGAAGTCACAGCTGTGACTGCTTGCTGATAGGTCATGCCGTCCCACCACCGGTACGAGTGTATTTGACGATCTCGAAGTCGCTGTGTGCCGTTCTCTCAGTCTCGGTCCAGCAGGACCAGTCGACGGTCGGGAAGACAGTGTCGCCGTCGAAAGCCGCAGTTAGTTCGGTCAGGAGCAGTTCGTCGGCCCGCGGCAGAAACTGTTCGTACACGGTGGCGCCACCGATAATGTATGTCGTCGATGCCCCACTGTCGTTTGCTTCGGCTAACGCCGCCTTCGTCGAGGTAACGGCCGTAACAGTGTCAGGAAGCTGTTGCGGTGTCGAGGTCAAAACGATGTTCAGGCGCTCCGGAAGTGGGCCGCCGAGATCACGCCGGATGCTCTCGAAGGTCCGCCGTCCGATAACTACTGGATGGCCGATAGTCGTCTGTTTGAAATGTGTTAGATCCTCGGGATACTGCCACGGCACGTCGCCGTCAACACCGATCACTCCGTTTGCCGCGACGGCGGCGATCAGCGAGAGCTTCATACACACTCCTTTGTCGGGCTGCTAATAATAAATCCGTCCCAGCCCATGAACGAGGCCGCCGCTCGAAACGACGTATCAATCCCGTTGGCCGAGTCGGGGGGACACGGTTGCAAGGGGCACAAGGTCGCTCTCGGGTGCTGTAATCCCGCCATTTGTGACCAAACCAGTGAGACGGGGCCACACCAATGCTAACCAGGAACGCGATAGCACGTCTCGCGCGCGACTTATGGGGTTCAGCCATATTAACTGTCGTATGGACACGATTCACCTGTCGCCCGGTCCCGCCGCTGCTCAGGCGTTTCGCCTGGGCATTGTCGCGAGTGCGGTCGGTGGACTCGGTGGAATTGCGACGTTATACTGGCTAGGCGTCTTGACACCGCTGTTTGCTGGATACGTACTTATCCTCCTGTTTCCCGTGTATCTGGTCTTCGCCGCGACAGCGTTGAGCGTCTGGCTGGGATACAATAAAGACGCGACGTCATTGCGTCCGGTCTACCGCAAAAAGGATTCGAGCGGGCGGTTTGAGTAGCCGATTACGGTTGAGTGTAGGTCATATAGGATCGCTACAGATACTTTTGGAGGATTTGTGCGCATATTAGAGAACTCACTCCCAAAGATAGCATACTCCCACAAAGGTAGGTCTGAAAGCGGATGTATCGAATGGGAGGCCTCTGAGTGCTCTCCGGTGTCGAATCTGCGAAATCACTCCTCTCTGTCAATTATTGTCGCCGCAATGAGGTTCCGCATCCCACGTCGGAGTCGGCCGCTCATCGCTGTCGAGGACAGTCCGATTTCTTCGGCGACTTCGTTCAAGGAGATGTCCCTGGGTTCTCCGAAATAGCCGTTTTCGTACGCGGTTATCAGCGCGGTCCGCTGTTCATCGGTCAACCCGTATGATGACTCACCGCCGGTGTCCGTGTTTCCGTATATTTCGATGATATCGAGCGAGATATCGTTCTCGCTGGCATACTCCCAGATCGTGTTGAGCGCCTCACGGTCGGGGAGCAGGAGTCGGACGAGCCACCCGTTGCCCTTCGTCTCTGTATGGACGAGAAACCCGTTGACATCGGTAACGACAGAGCTGATCAGTTTGGTCTCGGGAGTGTGCTCGATGTAGTATATGCCAGTCTGTTCGGTCCAGTCGACAAGTTCGTAGCTTTGGACCGTCGGGTCGGTATCGAGCATCTCTTCGAGTCGCTCTCTGTCGTGATACTCGACGAGAAACGGGAACACAGTCGACCCCGGATCGGTGTTCCCCTGCGTGATGACACGGATTGTTATGTCTTCGAGGTTCTGTAAGGTTGGAACCAGAGCGAGGCGTTCGTGTTCGATATGTATCTTAGTCGTTATTGACATTTTGTGGTACAGAGGCCGCTATCGAAGCGTCAAAGACGAATACCAGTTCGACAACTGAGCGCCATGATATGTGAACTGCTGTATATACGCGGGGTAACCACGTGAATGTTTACATGCACAGGTGCACACACGAGGGCAAAAATAAAAAACTGACTGCCGTCCCAAATAGCCCCTATTGCTACAGGGAGACTATATTTTCACCAATGAGAACAGTTCTACGGATACAGTCAAAGCGCCCAAGAAACGGGAAACAACTCAGAAAGAGTGTGTCATCTATGTATCCAATCCGGCGAGTAGAACACGTATCTATCGGAATCTGTATTAACAATCATTTATAATTGTCCGTAATAAACACCCGTAATTATCCCCCAATGAGCTTAGAAGGCTATACCCAGTATACTATATTGATATGAGTAAAACACAAAACCACTCCACCGAGGACAACAAGTTCGCAAACGACGATTTCTATCTGCCGGCAGTCGCGCTGCCACCGAACTTCGGTCGCATCGAGGCGGCTGTTTCCGACCTCTTCGACTTCCACGGTGTCGTGCTGATTCCGGACAGCTACAACAAGTAATTCAGCCGCGCGGCGTTGTATAGTTACTTTGAAATCTATCTAACCATTCGCGGTTAGTCTGTTAGTTTGTCGGCGACCGCTTCGACAGCCTCGACGGGAACGTCATGTTCGTCGGCCACCTCTTGTGCATGTGCTGCCGAGAGTGAACCGTTTGCAGCGACTGTCTCCTCACTGTGTTCTCGAGGCTGTGACGGCGCCAACGTCGCGTCGCTGATGGACAGGTTCACTGCGTCCCAGCGGGTGTAGTGACCCATCGCATCGAAGTACGCCTTTGTCGCCCGGCGTTCGTCGTCCCGGAACTCGGCGGTCAGGAGCCCCTCCTCACCGACCAGCGGACCGGCTTTGACGATCCCCGCCGGGTTGATGAGCATACTTCCGCCCGCGGCGACGTTGAACCCGAGTTCGTCCTCCGAGAAGCCGTCTGGAACAGCGTCGCTCATGTACGCTGAGCACGCAGCGACGAACGACTGGGTTTCGAAGGCGTACTCCCGCATGGCGGGATAGATATCACAGGTATCCACGGCTTCGCTTGACTCGGCTCGGGTCTTGTCCCCCGGATGACCGTGCTGTTCCCAGAAGCCGGGCCAGACGGCGGCGTGTATCTCCTCGCCCATTGCGGTCAGCGCCGCTTTCGAGAGCGTCATGTGGTTCTCGTAGCAGATGAGACCGCCGAGCCGACCGACATCCGTCTCGTACGTGGCCAGGCTCGACGGGTCACCCCGACCCCAGATGGCCCGCTCCTCGTGGGTCGGCATCAGCTTCCGGTGGCGCCCCATCAGTTCCCCGGTACTGTCGAAGTAAAACAACGAATTGTAGAGCGTCTCGCTCCCCTGACGATCACTGATTTCGTTCGTGCCCAGCACGAGCGTGAGATCCGCTTCCGCGACAGTCTCACCCAGTATCTCGATAGCCTCGTCGTCGACGTGGAGACTGTTCTTCTGGAGGTCCACCATCAGGTCAGTCCATCTGGAGATAGAGACGCTGCCACGCCAGTATGGGTACCCCGGAAAGTACGTCTCGGGGAACACGACGATATCTGCACCGTCCCGGCCGGCCCGCTCGATATACCGGCATGTCTTGTCCAGGGTTTCCTCCTTGTCGTGGTAGACGGGCTCGACCTGCGCGGCCGCGAGTGTGAACGATTCGGCTGGCATTCGTTCGCAATATACAGACCATCATCAAATCAGTTTGTCCGAAGACGGTGCGAATCTGGGCTCAGCATTCCGTCGCCATAGTCTGAACTGCGTCCGTACTACCCTACTGGCGTCCCGGTTCTGGGGCCTGCCAGGCGACGATGATACCGGCGACAGCAACCGTGCCAGCCAATACAAACGCCGGCTCGAATCCGGCCCTGTTCACCACAACTCCGCCGGCAATCGGCGCAAGAAACGCCCCCGCTAATCCGATACTGGTCTGGAACGCGACCGCCGTTGCAGCGACGTGCGGGTCAACGACTTCCCGAACGTACGTGAACGAGAGACCAAGTGTTAGTTGGACGGCAAACCCGGTCAGCAAGAGGACGGCAACAAGCAGTGGCAGCGAGCGAAACTGCGTAAACCCGAGGAGAAGCGGCGCAGCAAGGCCGAAGGACGACAACACGACCGGTCGCCGTCTGCCGTTGAAGACCCGGTCCGAGATGAGCCCGCCGCTGATTCGAGAGACCACACCAACGGCGGGGAACACGGCAACGACGAGTCCGCTCACGGCCAGGGAGAAGTCCAGTCCTTGCGTGAGGTACGACGAGCCCCAGCTATTCACGAACAGGTACAGCGCGTAGCCGAGGAAGCCGAGGACACCGACGAGCCAGACGTTCCGGCTCCGGAGCACTGCCCCGAATTCCTGCAGGGACGGGGCATCGCCGCGGCTCCCGCCGTGCCCGCGACTCGCCGGCCAGAAGACGACCAATCCCGCGAGGGCGGGGCCAATGAATGCCAGAAAGACAGCCGGCCAGCCGAACCGCTGGGCGATGAGCGGCCCCGTTCCCTGTCCGAGTGCGAAGCCGACCGGCCCGCTGGCGGTGAAGATGCCGACTGCTGTCGCGCGGTGAGAGCCGTCGACGGCCCGGCTCACCATATCGATACCGGCGTTCCAGACGATGACATACGCAGCTCCGCCCAGTGCACGCGACGCGAGGATTGATTGGTACTGGCCACGCCGACCGGCTAGCCAGCCCCACGTCCCGGCGATGACTAACGTGCCCACCGCAAGTGCCATCGCGGTCCTCGAATCGGTCCGGTCCAGCACAGCACCGACAGGGAGACTGACGACGACAGCGGTGCCGAACATGACCCCGACCAGGAGGCCGGCGGCTGTAGGCCCGACCTGTAGTGACTCCTGAATGAGTGGTGTCACGCTTGCAGGGACGATCTCGTAGGCAGCCAGTCCCAACGAGATGAGGCTTGCACCCGCTACAAGCCACCACGTCGAATCGGCTTTTCGGACGACCGACTCGGCGGCCGCATCTGATACATCCGGATCGGTAGCCTGAGGCGTCATTCGGTGAGAGCGGACTGTTCGTGTGTGGATCGCGATCTCTGCCATCGGTAGCCGGGAATCCCGGGCCCGCTCAGTCCGAAAGCCCGGTTACTTGTGAGCAGTCCAGTTTGAACGTGAAGAGGGCCGTTGAGCGAAAGGGGGAGGTAGCGGTGTCTCACTACTGTGGAGTGTAATAGTAGATCGTATTGAAACCATGGGACCTGAGCCGGGTAGTGCTATCCAGCGGTCGTGGATTGCGGCGTATTGACTGAGAGGACCAGCGATCCCCCAGATGCCGATTATAAACTGATCAATCGATAGTTCTCGAACACTCGGCACTCGAGCGGAGATATGAAGTGGGATATTTGGTATATATCTCTGCTCTAGGATTCCTATACAAATAACTGTATTATTTAACTTCATATTTGGGTATTGTCTGGCAAGTATCCGATATATGGATTCATAAACCCAAATATAATATTTAAATACTGCACTTGCGAGTAGCTATTCAGGCCTGTCAGGATACGCGAGTTCTATCGGGAGTGAGCAGACTGCCCCCTCTGAAATCTGATGTAACTCAGTTATGCACCGTCCCGTATCCCAGGATCATAGTGAGGTGGCTTATGAAAGAATTAGCAGTGGGTGTCCGCACCGCCAACACTGCGTCAAGTATACTGGAGCAGTGGCACACCAGCCGGCAATGTGCGACGCGCTTCGACGGCGCTTTTACCGTCGGGTGGTGACCGGCAACTGAATGAGTCGCTATCGAACGACCGGTTGCTTTCTCCTGTTGGCTGCAATCTGGGGCACCGCATTCATGGCGACAGATGTCGGCCTCGCCGACCTGCCGCCAGTACCGTTTGCCGCCGCGCGCTTCGATATCGCCACCGTTCTCCTGTTCGCCGCGTTGGCCGTCACAGATTCGCTGGAGCGGCCACAGACTCGTGATGACTACGTGTACGTCACCGTGGGCGGTGCGCTCATGATCGGGGCCCATCACGCGTTCCTGTTCGCCGGACAACAGTACGTTACCGGGGCCGTCGCCGCCGTCCTACTCGGTCTCGTTCCCGTCGTCACACCCGCGCTGACGAGGCTGGCGTCCAGCGACGACAGGTTCACCGCGAACACTGCTGTCGGCGTCGTACTCGGCTTTGCCGGCGTCGTCGTTATCGCCGACCCTGACCCGGCGAACCTGCTCGCCAGTACCATCGGCATCGCGCTCGTGTTCGCGGCGGCACTGGCGTTTGCCATCCCAGCCGTCATCACGCACGACACCAGCCCGTCGATGTCGTTTCTCGCCACACAGGCGTGGTTGATGGCTATCGGGGCCGTCGTCCTCCACGTCGCCGTACTCGCGCTCCCCGGACAGTCGTTTGCGGACGCATCGTGGACGCTGTCCGCGCTTGCGGCGATGATGTACTTATCGGCTGTCGCCGGTATCGGTGGTTTCCTGCTGTACTTCCGGCTACTTGACGAGTTAGGTCCCATCGAGATGAGTTTCATCGAGTACGTCATCCCCTTGTTCGCGGCACTTGCCGGCTGGCTCGTTCTCGGGCAACCGGTCACGCTCGCCACCATCGGTGGGTTCGCATGCATCCTCATGGGGTTCATCGCAGCGAAGTGGACGACGTTGCGAGCAGAACTGCGTCGGGTCGTCGAGCCGAAAACCAGTCCACCGGCCGACTGACCACCAACAGGGAGAACAGGCCGTCACTGAATCTCGTGCCACCCTGTCGGTCTACGAAAACCGACAGTCAAGTATAAACGGCAAGAATGACCGGCACACAGGAGTGACAGGGCCCTCGCCCTTCTAAAAACAAGCAAATTGTAGCCGCTATTTTGCCTCCTTTTCAGAGAATCCGCGGCAGCGCTTTCTGTTCACCGACAAACCCGTCTGGAACCGGAATCTTGTAAAAGACAGCCGCATCATAGCTGCTTGCACATACTGGCGGGGCTGAGGGATTTTTATAAGACTACCCGTTGCCGTGTAATATGATACAACCCATTCGGACTCTGTGGAGCCGGTATCGATCTATCCCACTCATTTGGCGTATCTTTGTCGCCTTCATACTGGGAGCAGGTGCCGGTATAGCGTTCGGGGAACAGATGGCTGTCGTCAAACCGGTAGGCGACCTCTTTCTTCGACTGCTCAACATGCTGGTCATCCCCATCATCGTCTTCACACTGTTGACCGGCATTCGGCAGCTCTCGCCCGCGAAATTGGGGAAGATCGGCGGTGCGACAGTCGGTCTCTACGCCCTGACAACGACCATAGCAGGTATCATCGGCCTCGCGGTTGCGAACGTGCTTCAGCCGGGCAGTGGGCTCGAATTCGGCGGCGGTGAAGCACAATCGAAAGCACCGCCGTCGTTGCTGGATGTCGTTCTCGGTATCGTGCCGAACAATCCCATTGCGGCGCTTGCAGAGGGGAACCTGCTGGCGACGGTTTTCTTCGTCATCGTATTCGGAATCGCGCTGACGTACGTCCGCTCCCAGCAAGACGCGCTCGCGGATAGCGTCGATTCGGTGTTCGAGGCCTTCGAGGTGGGTGCTGAAGCGATGTTCGTCATCGTTCGAGGAGTTCTGGAATTCGGTGTGCTCGGCGTGTTCGCGTTGATGGCGTCCGGAATCGGCACCGAAGGCATCGGCCTGTTCTCCTCGCTGGGCGAGCTCGTGTTGGCAGTCACTGTCGCAATCGTTATCCACATCGGCTTCACCTATCTCGTTCTCTTGATGGGCGTGGTTGCCGACGTCTCGCCGATTGCGTTCCTCAGCGGGGCGAAGGACGCGATGGTGACCGCGTTCGCGACTCGGTCGTCAAGCGGGACGCTCCCTGTCACAATGCGCAATGCGGACGAAGACCTGCAAATCGCCGAACGGGTGTATTCGTTCACGCTCCCAGTCGGTGCAACGGCGAACATGGATGGGGCCGCCATCCGGCAGGCGGTCACCGTGATGTTCGCCGCGAACGTCGTCGGACAGCCACTGGTGCTTACTGAACAGGTCTTCGTCTTGATTGTGGCCGTCCTCATCAGTATCGGAACCGCTGGTGTTCCGGGAGCGGGTATCGTCATGCTCACTGTAATTCTCACACAGGTCGGCCTCCCGCTGGAGGTCGTCGGGTTCGTCGCTGGGGTTGACCCCATCCTCGGGCGGATTGCGACGATGAACAACGTCACCGGCGACCTCGCGGTTTCAACCGTCGTCGGGAAGTGGAACGACGGGCTCGACCTGGATGAGGGCGTTTGGTCGCGGAACCTGAGCGGAGCCGCCGAGTTCGTTCCCGGTGACGATTAGGGGATATTGACCGCCCCTCTCAGAAGACGGCAAGTATACCAACGCTTGTCCGAACGTGTCCGCCGTTGTTGACACAACTGAGTTGTCAGCTCTGACAATTGTCGCGCGCCCCCTCAATATTCCCGACACCGCGTCAAAGTCGGGAAATACGGCGCGCAAGCCGCAGACGCTAATGCTGGTACAGTTGTTATTTTAACGTATAGGTATGACAACACGTTTCGTAGCTGGACCGCGACCAGTCCGCACAAAGTGGAGCCGCCAACCCCGCTGTGTCAAGACCACTGTGGCACGGCAAAGTGGACGGGTGCATGGGCGTTCTCCGGTCCGGGGACACCAGCCGGAAAACATTCTCAGACCAATAGTTAGTATCGACCAGGTCCCAGAGATCGAGCGGTAACAGGCCCGATCTCACTTGGTTCGTTTCCGCTCCTGAGTCGGGTGGTCTGTGACGTACACTTTCGTCTCGTCCGGAATGTCGTCGGTGACCCAGGAGTTCGCCCCGATGCTGACGTGGTCGCCGACGGTGATAGCGCCCAGAACTTTCGTGCCCGCGCCGATGACGACGTGGTCGCCGATATCCGGGTGCCGTTTGTATCCCTTTTTCAACCTGTGTTCGTCGCTCTCGTCGGCCTCAAAGTGGAGCGCCCCGAGCGTCACGTCCTGGTAGAGACGGACCCACTCCCCGACGGTCGTGGTTTCACCGATGACGACACCGGTTCCGTGGTCGATGAAGAAGTAGTCGCCGATTTCAGCGCCGGGGTGGATGTCGATACCGGTCTCAGTCTTGGCGTATTCGGTGAGTTCGCGAGCGTACTCGGAGGCCCCAGCCTCGTAGAGTGTGTGTGCGACCCGCTGTACGAGTATCGCCATGAACCCCGGATAGGACCGGATTATCTCCATGTATGTTTTTGCCGCCGGATCGCCTTTGAACGCGGCCTCGACGTCTTTTTTGAGTCGCGCGCGAACCGCTGGGAGCTGATCGATGACGGCGTCGACTGTCTCGGCGGGGTCAGACCCGGAGTACGGTCTGATACCGGCAAAGAAGAGGCCACCAAGGGTGTCGAGACGGTCCAGCACGGCGAGTTCGTCCCGGACCAGTTCAGCGGCGTTCCAGCAGGTCGGGAAGAACAGTCGCTTGAGGATGTCGACTTCCGGCCTTCGGTGTTCCCGCCGCGGAAACTCCATCTGTGTCTGTGTGGGAAACGGCTCTTCGTCGGCCTGGTATGCCTCGAACAGTTTCTCGTGTGTGTCGCCCGTGTAACAGTAGTCCATATCGGATGGTTGGCCTGAACCACCTTAGTTTTGAAACAACAGCTGTCTTTTTCGCTATATGTTGTGTTCTCGCTGGCGCAGTAGAATGGGAAACCGACAGAACCGAACGCCGAGAGGTAGTTATTTGATACTGGCTTGTCATCGAGTCTGTATGAACGGCGAGTGCTACTTCTGTCACGGCATCGTCTCCGCACCCGAAGAGGGCCATATCTGGCTGCGTGAGCACGACAGCCACGAGGTGTACATGCACGAACAGTGCGCCAGCGGTCACAACGTCATCGAAGGGGGGCAGGACCCGGCCGGCGAACTCCTGATCACGTGCCCGGAATGCGGCGAAGTTGAAACCGTATAGCAGCCCACGCAGGTACCCGGCGGACTGCCAGCGCCCCTATCCTACGGGAGCGAAATATCGACGCCGGACTGCAGGCTGGCGGCTTTCACGGTGTTGTACATCAGCATCGCGATGGTGAGCGGGCCGACGCCGCCCGGGACCGGCGTGATGGCGTCCGCCTTCGCTTTCGCGCTCTCGAAGTCCACGTCCCCGACGAGTTCGTACCCCTTGTCCGTGTCAGCATCGACCCGGTTGATACCCACGTCGATGACTGTGGTGCCGTCCGAGAGCATTGATCCGTCTATCATCTCCGGAACCCCGGCGGCAGCGATCACGATGTCGGCGTTGCGAGTCTTGGCGGCCAGGTCGTCAGTTCGGGAGTGACACACAGTTGTCGTCGCGTTTCCGCCCGGCCCGTACTGAATGAGCAGGTTCGCCATCGGCTTGCCGACGATGTCCGAGCGACCGACGACGACAGCGTCTTTCCCCTCCGTTTCCACACCAGTTTCGGCCAGTATTTTCTGTATTCCGTGGGGCGTGCAGGGCTTGTATCGCGCGTTCCCTGCGACGAGTCGGCCGACGTTTTCGGGATGGAACCCGTCGACGTCTTTCATCGGATCGATCCGCTCCAATACGTCGCGCTTGGGAACGTGGTCGGGGACCGGCATCTGGACGAGGATTCCGTGGACGGCCGGGTCCGCGTTCAGCTCGTCGATGGTCGAAAACAGTGCCTCAGCCGGTTCGTCCGCGCTGATCTCGTGATGGAACCCCTCGATGCCGATTTCATCACAGGCCTGCTGTTTCATCGAAACGTACGTTTCACTCGCGCCGTCGTCGCTCATCAACACTGTCGCCAGCCCTGGTGTGACACCCTCGCTGACGAGTGTGTCCGTACACGCCGCGACGCCCTCTGTGATCTGGTCGCCGATTTCGTTGCCGTCGATTATTGTAGTCATTATTGCTGTGTTCGCTATCGGCCCGGGAGTCCCCGGTCAGGCGTCCAGAGTGGGAACCGCTGCTGGACGGTCGGCTGTCGGGGCTGGGCAAGCGTTCGATACTCGTCTCAACCCCCGCCGGAATAGTCGGCGATGGGGAATAATCCAGCCTTTGAAGTGACATCGGCTATTCGTCCAGCGTGCAACCACAAGCGGTCGACAATTCGACAGTATTTCGGGTAAAGGGGCGAGGTACCGAAGGTTTTTGTCCGAACCCGTGGTTGGTCTACACAACCATACCGGGAGGCATCGCCCTCTCATCCGGGAGCAACTGCACTATGACTGATATCCGGTTCAGCACCGACAGAGAATCGTTCATCGAAACTGCGAGGATGGCAGCGGACGGCGCTCGCGTGCCGGTCGAAGCGCGCGTCACAGTCCCTGACCCGTTTGAGGCGTATCGCCGCGCCCGGGACGGGAACACAGACGGCTTCTACCTCGAGACGACCGGCGGGCAGTCCGGCTGGGGGTACTTCGGCGTCGATCCGGTCGAGCAAATCGAAGTCTCTGCGAGCGCGACGCCCGCACAGGACGGCGGGAGTCCGAGTATCGAGACCATCGACGAGCTCCTCGACCGCGAACAGCTAAAGCGCGGCGACTGTACGGTTCCGTACCCGTGTGGCGCGTTCGGCTGGCTATCGTACGACGTGGCGCGGGAGCTGGAGGATATCCCGGAGACGACTGTCTCGGACGGCCTCCCACGGCTCCAGTTGGGCGTGTTCGACTGCGTCGCCGCGTGGGAGGAGCCACACGACGGGGCGGTCGAACTACACGTGACGGCCTGTCCAGTGATCGATGGATCACCTGAAGCGGCATACGACCGCGGCCGTGAGAAGGCCCGCGAACTGGCACAGGACGCTGTCCACGGTGAGACACACGTCCAGGCCCAGCCGACTGCTACGAGCCAGGCCACGTTCGAGAGCGAGTGCGGCGAGGCGGCGTTTGCCGACCGCGTCAAGCAGATAAAGCAGTACGTCAGGGACGGCGACACGTTCCAGACGAACGTGTCACACCGGCTGACCGCCCCGGCGGCGGTCCACC
This sequence comes from Haloarcula amylolytica, assembly GCF_049705545.1. GTDB lineage: Archaea > Halobacteriota > Halobacteria > Halobacteriales > Haloarculaceae > Haloarcula > Haloarcula amylolytica_B. Next base: position 275,515 of record NZ_JBNAMU010000002.1, on the reverse strand, counting down.
CGGTCGACACCTTCGACGCCGTCCGCCGGGTGAACCCGGCCCCGTATTCGGCCCTGCTTGAGTTCCCCGGCGTCGACCTCGTCAGCGCCAGCCCGGAGCTGTTGCTGGACGTCGATGGCGACCAGTTGCTCACGGAGCCGATTGCCGGGACGCGCCCGCGAGGCGCGACGCCGGCAGCGGACGAAGATCTAGAAGAAGACCTCTGCAACGACGAGAAGGAGCGGGCCGAACACGCGATGTTGGTCGACCTCGAACGCAACGACCTCGGCAAGGTCAGCGAGTACGGCTCCGTCGATGTCGCCGAGTACCGCCGCGTCGACCGGTATTCCGAGGTGATGCACCTCGTCTCTCTCATCGAAGGGGAACTGCGCGACGATGTGAGCATCGCTGACGCGGTCGCAGCGGTGTTCCCCGGCGGAACCATCACCGGCGCACCGAAACCGCGGACGATGGAGATCATCGACGAGGTGGAGACGACGCGCCGGGGCCCCTACACCGGCAGTATCGGGATGTTCGGCTTCGACGACCGGGCGACGCTGAACATCACCATCAGGACGCTGGTCCGCTACGACGGCGAGTACCGGCTCCGCGTCGGGAGCGGCATCGTGCACGACTCCGTCCCGGAAGCGGAGTATCAGGAGACGCTAGACAAGGCGCGGGCGCTCGTCACCGCCGTTGACGAGGCGCTTGGCGAACAGGGGTCGTTCGCAGTCGAATCCGGGAGCGAACCGATGGAGGGGATGCGATGATACTCATCATCGACAACTACGACTCCTTCGCCTACAACCTGGTCCAGTACGTCGGCGAGTTCGACGATGTCACTGTCCGCCGAAACGACGCTATCGACGTGGACGGCATCCGCGAACTCGACCCGGACGGCATCGTCGTCTCACCGGGCCCCGGGACGCCGGCCGACGCCGGCGTGTCCATCGACGTTTTCGCCGAGACGGAGTACCCGGCGCTCGGCGTCTGTCTGGGCCACCAGGCGCTCTGTGCGGCCCACGGAACTCCCGTCGGCCATGCACCGGACGTGGTCCATGGGAAACCCTCGGAAGTCCGCCACGACGGGACACAGCTGTACGATGGCATCGACGACCCGTTCGAGGTCGGGCGGTATCACTCGCTGGCCGTCGAGGCGGCAGCGCTCCCGGACGAGCTGGAAGAGACGGCACACACGAACGACGAGCAAGGCATCGTGATGGGCGTCCAGCACGCCGAGAAACCACACATCGGCGTCCAGTTCCACCCGGAAAGTATCCTCACCGACGCCGGGAAACAACTGGTCGAGAACTTCTGTACCGGAATCGCTGAGGCCTGAAACAGCGACCGCGCAGTCTATTTCTTTTCTGGTGGGTCCACGTCGTGATGCGTCTGAATGTCCGGCAGTTTCCTGACCGCACGTCTGACGAGGGATGTGTGGTCCTGTTCGTCCCGATACCATGTCACGGTCAGCCCACCGACCGCCACGAGCGATATCACGGCGAACGGGCCGCCAGCCAGGACTGCCAGGGCCTGTAACGTCTCAGCGCCCCCGAGAAGCAACACCGAGACGGCGACTGCACCCTGGAAAACACCCCAGAAGACGATATGCGTCGCCGACGGTGCCATCCCCCGTCGCGTCGCCAGCACTGAAACGACGAGCGTCGAGGTGTCCGCCGACGTGGCCATGAACACGATGATGAGCGCGAGGAACAGGAACATAAGGAGTTGTCCCAGTGGCAACGATGCGAACAGCGGGAACCCGGCGACGGCCTCCGAACCACCGCGTTGTGCGATAGCGGCGAGGATATCGGCCCGCCCCGTCTGCTGGATGAACAGCGACGTGCCGCCGAGTAGCAGGAACCAGACCATCGTCGCCGCCGAGGTCGCGACGACGCCCGTGAACACGACGGTCCTGACCCGCCGGCCGCGGGAGAGGGCGGCGATGAACAGCCCCGCGAAGGGAGCCCAGGAGAACCACCACGACCAGTTCCAGACGGTCCACTCCGCGACCCACTGCCCGCCCGTGTGGAGGCTCAACGGCACGAACTCCACCACGTAGGTCCCGAGTGCCTGCGTCCCGCGCTGGAGGATGAACGACCGCGGACCGACGGCAACGATGAGGAGTGCGAACAGTCCGAACAGGACGACGTTGAGACCGGCGATGCGACGGATGCCGCGGTGAATCCCGGTCGCGCTGGAGACCACGAATATCAGCGTCAATCCGCCGACGAACAGGACCGGTCCGACTTCACCGGCCGCCACGTCCCACTGGTAATTGATACCGGCGAGGAACTGCTCGCTCACCAGTGCGACCGAGGTGGCGATACCGCCGATAGTGGCGAAGACGGCCAGCGTGTCGACTAGTTTGGCCCACACCGAATCCAGCCCGTCAACGCCGAGAATCGGTGCCAGCACTGTCGAGACCCGGAGCGGAGCGCCTCGCGTAAACGCGAAGTACGCTATCGGGACGCCGATGACGGCGTAGGCGCTCCAGGCCGAGACGCCCCAGTGGAAAAGGGTGTACACCAGCGCGCCGTTGATAGCGTCCGGCGATCCGGCAGCAGCCCCGATGTACGGCGGCGGCTGATCGTAGTGAAACAGAGCCTCAGTGGGCCCCCAGAACACCAGCCCGGCCGCGATGCCGGCGGTGAACACGAGCGTGAAATACGTCGGATAGGTGTAGCTGGGCTCCGTCTCGGGACCGCCCAGCTTGATGTCGCCCCAGGGCCCCACCAGCAAGAACAGGCAGTAACAGACGGAAAGGAAGACGGCGGCGAGAAACAGCGGCCCACCACCGCGCAGCACCGTGGCCGCTGCCGCGTCAACGGCATTGGTCGTCCGTGTCGGATATGCCGCCTGGAGCCCGAAGAACCCGGCGAACACGAGTACCGGGAACGTGAGGATCGCTGGCTCGTGCTGTGTGAGGAACTCGCGGACGGCCCTGCGGACATCGGTCCGGCGGACGCGAAGGAAGACATCGGCCGCAGCCGGCGCGGTGTTGTCTTCGGAGTACGGAAGCAGCGCGATGTAACACAGTCCCGAACTGAAAAACACGAGGGCGATAGTCAGCCACGCCGGGCCGGTGACGGCTTCGCCGACGAGTGTGGGAAAAAAGAACCCCGCGAGTACGAGCGCCCCGGACGCGGCAAACAGTGGAACCAGTAGCTGGCCGACGATCTCCGCAATGCCACTGGCGTCCGAGGTGGCCATACCTCGATGTTCAGTATCGAATACATATATTACTATCCCAGAGCGCGCTTCAAACAGGGGACAGAGGGTCTCGATACCGTCGGTGACAGGCTTCCGGACGTTTACTCGGGGGCGTCGGCTTCGGGTCCGTCGCCGTCCGTCTCGATTCCGTCCAGCAGTGCTTCGCTCGACCCGCGGCCCAGCACCGACTGGCCCAGGAGTCGCCCGCCGATAGAGCGGGGATTGATAACTTCGTCCGCCCCGACAGCGCGGAACTTTTCGACGTGTTTCTCGGCGGTCGCCGCCGCGACTGTTCTGATGTCCGGATTGACGTTTTTTGTTGCGATGACCGCGAGCACGTCGCGTGCGTCGTCGTTACTCCCCACCACAACGCCACTCGCAGTCCCGACGCGTGCATCCCGGAGAACGTCCTCGTCGGTTGGGTCGCCGGTGAGCAGGTTCACGTCCTCGCTCTGCAGCGACGCGACGGTTTCCTCGTCGGGCGTGACGACGACGACCTCCGTCTCGTCGCCCAGTTCCTCGAGCAGCGATGCCGTAACGTCTCCGTACCCCAGAACCACGACGTGGTCCTCGAGAAGTGTGAGTTCTGATGCTGTCATGACTCCGAACGCTGTCGCCATTCTGGATTCGATAGCCGGCCCGATGAGCGCGCCCACGGCGACGGTGAACGCACCGGTCCCGAACAGGATGATCGAGAGCGAAAACCACCGTGCTTCCGCCGTCATAGGTGTGATATCGCCGTAGCCAACCGTCGCGATGGTGACGACGACGTAGTAGACGGCATCGCCCCAGCTGTCGAGTTCGAGGAACTGGCCCCGCAGTCCGTAAGCACCCACGGTCCCGTAGAGAATGACCCCGAAGATCGCCGACAGCGACGCAATCTGAATCGGTGAGAGGTCCAGAGACTGGTCGAACCGGTGGCGGTTCCGGACCAGCAGCGGGTACGTGACGAGCGTCATCACCAGCAGAGGGATGTCCGTGGGCTGAAACGTGGCAAGCGGCAGCAGTACCAGGCCCAGAAGCACGACAGCCGCCACGCGCCAGGCCAGTCGTTTACGCCGCTGGAGCCCGACTGTCACGATGCCGAGGACGAACGCAAACAACACACCGCCGAACCGGACGAAGGGTAACGGAAGGCCGACGACGGCGCTCAGCGGACCATCGAGAGCCAGCGACGCCTGGCTGAGATTCGAAAGTCCGGTCACGAACGCCAGGAGCGCGACCGCGCCGGTCAGGACAACTGTCGGCTTCGCCCCGGAGAACTCGCCCCATTCGACGAACGGAATCCTGTCGGCCGGATAGAACACGTCCTCCAGTGTCCGGTCTGACGAGTCTTCCGGGACGTTAGCCATTGCCACACTGTTGTCGGAGTCGGCATAAAAAACACGCGGCGAGTGGACACCGAACTGAAGAGAGCGGGCCGCGTACACTCTGCGTGATGCGTCGATTGCACGAGCATAGATGTCGCTGTTCGCCCGGAGAACTCATTGGTAACTGGAGCCGGTTCATACGGGGGCTAGGCAGATGAACGCCGCCGTCCTGTTCGGACTGGGGACGATGATAGCCTGGGGGTTCTGGATAGCGTTCGGCAACATCGCGTCGAGTACGATGGACCCAGAAACCGCAGCGTTCGTGTCGTATGCGGCCGCGACGGTCGTGACCGGCATGTACGTCGCTGTCTCCGACGCGTCGCTCGTTGTCACGAACAGAGGCCTGCTGTTCGCGGGCGCGGCCGGTGTCGCGGCAGCAGTCGGCGTGGTTTCAACGTTCGTCGGCGTAACCGTCGGATCGACAGCAGTGGTCTCCACCATCGGCGGGATGTACTTCATCACTGCTGCGGTCATCGGCGTCATCGCCTTCGGGGAGTCGATGACAGTGACGAAAGCCGCCGGTATCGGGCTGGCGCTGACCGCGATTGTCGTCATCAATCAGTGACTGGACACAACTGGTAAGCTCCCGAGAACGTTGTGCGAGTGCGACCCGACACGGGCGGGATTTATGCAACGAGGCCAGGTAGGGCTGCGTATGAAGCGCGTAATCAGCACCGACGAGGCACCGGCCGCGGTCGGCGCGTACAGTCAGGCAACGACGAACGGCGACCTCCTCATCACCGCCGGACAGCTCCCGCTAACGACAGACGGCGAACTGCTCGACGACGAGCCAGTCGCCGACCAGACGCGGCAGTGTCTCCGCAACGTCGAGGCGATTCTGGAGTCGGATGGGCTCTCCCTCGATGACGTGCTCAAGACAACCGTCTATCTCGACGACATCGACGACTTCGACGCGTTCAACGAGGCCTACAGCGAGTTCTTCGACTCGGAACCGCCGGCGCGGAGCGCCGTCGGCGTGGGTGCGGTCCCGAAAGGTGCAGCGGTCGAGATCGAAGCTATCGCGACCACCGACTAACGAGCGCTGCCGGTCCGGATGTTACCGTAGCTCCATCCCCTCGGCGCGCTCCGCGGCGAGGTCTGTGAGTTCGTCGACGCTACTGTCCGAGCGGTCCGCGAGGACGCGAAGCAACATCCCGAGCTGTATCGCCGCTGCCTCGCGGAGCTCGGCCGCCTCCTCGGTGTCGTTACCGAAATAGTACTCGTGACGGCCGTCCTCGTGGATGATACCGGTATACACCGAGCGCAGGTCGGCCTCGGTTATCGCGGCTGACGCCTCCGTTTTGACCTCCTCGAATCGTGGGTTCATCGTTTCGAGTGGATCAACGTCCCGCTGCCTCATTGTTTCGACGGAACGAACCGACCAGCTCTGTCCGATCAGTGCATAAGCAAGTGATATGTTGTGGGATTCGAGGATTCCAGTGCAACCGGTGGCCGCTGGGTCGGCCGGGGTTTTTAATCATTCAGCACCACGCACAGAGTATGACACAGGAACCCACTACCCTCGCTCGCTCGACCGTCGTCCGGGTGTCGACGGACGAGCGACCAGCGAGCGGGGACCGGACCCTGGCCGCGGCACGGGCAGCGGCGGACTCTGTACCGGTCGTCAGGACGGGTCCGACGGGCATCACAGCGGCCACACCGCTGGTGATGGTCACAAGGAACGGACAGACAGCCTTCTACGGTGACCCGTCACCGGCGACTGTCCGTGACCTCGTTGATGAATTGGAAGCGGGTACAGTACCGACAGCCGACGCGGACGCAGTCGTCGAGCACGACCCCGAAACGGCGTCGCTTCCCGTTCCGGAGCGCGGCCCGCTCTCGGTCGGCCGGCGGTCAGTGTTAGGTCCCTGTGGCTGGGTCGCCCCGCTGGACCCGGCCGACTGGTCGTTCGTCTCGACTGACCGAACCGCTGACATTGCAGCGGGGGGCGGGCTGCTGGGCCGGGGCCGCGGGGACGCGGCTACTAACGAGCCGGTCAGCGATGTGTGGGAAACGACCAGAGCGACCGACGGCGACCCGGTGGTCGTCTGTAACGCAAACGATGCAAGCACCCTCCCGACGGGCGACGAAACACTCCTCTCCGGAGCACCGATGGCGGTCCTTGATGGGGTTGCGGCGGTCGCCGAGTACGTGGACGCCGGGGACGCTGTCGTCTACGTCAACGAGTCTCGGTCGGACCTGCACGTGGACCTCCGGAAGGCAATCGACGCGGCCGCCGATACTCTCCCCGTCGTGCCCCAACTCGTGGCCGGCCCGGACGAGTTCCGCGCCGGCGAACCCACGGCGGCGCTCGAAGCGCTGGAGGGGGCCGACCGCGTCGAACCGCGGCTCCAGCCGCCCGCGCCGGCCAAGCGCGGCCTGTACGGCCGCCCGACAGTCATCCACACGCCGCGGACGTTCGCGCACGTCCAGCGGGCCATCGCCGAGCCCGATAGCGTCGACGCTGACGCCGCTGACCCCGGAACGCGAATCGTGACTGTCACCGGCGACGTTGCCGACCGGGCGACAGTCGAACTCGGGTCGAGCGCTAACCTCGCGGCGGTTCGCGAGGTGGTCGAGATGGACGGTTCGTTCAAGATGGCCTGTGTCGGCGGCGTCCTGGGCGGTGTCACTCGCAGCCTCGACATGGCACCGACCGCCCAGTCTCTCCGCGCCGCTGGCCTCGGCACCAACGGCGTCGTCGAACTGTTCGACAGCGATCGATGCACCGTCGAGACGGTCGGAAAACGGGCACGGTTCGCGTCGATGGAGAACAGCGGTCGGTGCGTCCCCGGCCGCGAGGGGACGAAACAGCTCGCCGAACTCCTTCGGGATATATATGACGGCTCGTTCGAGAGCGACAAAATACGCGAACTTGGCCGTGTGATGCGCCAGTCGAGCAACTGCCAGACCGGCGCGCACGCGCCCCGGCCGGTGACCACAGCCATCGACGAGTTCGAACCCGAGTTCCGCGCTCACACCGACGGCCACTGTCCCAGCGGCACCTGTACGGAGAAACTATGAGCACAGACAAATCGATTCCACGAGTTCCAGACCTACACGACCCACAACCCGAGACGCCAGTCACCCAAGAGTTCGAGACCGGAACCGCCAACGACCCCGACGTGGGGACCGACACGGACGACCCGACGACGCTCACTGTCGACGGCGAGCCAGTCACCGTCGCCCCGGGTTCGACTATCATCGACGCGCTACAGGACCTCGACGACGATATTGTCAGCGTCGACCCCGGTGCCGAGGGCGTCGAAGACGACGCCGACGTGCCGGCGCTGTGTTACTACGACCGCGACGGCGATTGTAGCGACGAGATTGGCCCGCGTAGCGAGTGTCGGACCTGCATGGTCGAAACAGAGGAACACGGCCTCGTCCCGTCGTGTTCGTTCCCCGCCGAGGACGGCCTCACCGTCTCGACGGACACCCCAGACGCCGAGGAAGCCCGTAGCGTCAACCTCGACCTCGTGTTGTCGAACCACAACCTCCGGTGTACCACCTGCAACGGCAACGGCCGCTGTGAACTGCAGGACGCCGCCATCAGCGAGGGCGTCGATCACCCCCGCTACGGCGTCTTCGATGAGCGCGACCAGTACGAACCCATCGACGACACCTCCTCGTTCATTCAGATCGACCGCAACAAGTGCATCCTCTGTAACCGCTGTGTCGACGCCTGCAACGACGTGCAGGTCGAGGGCGTCCTCCGTATCGAGGGCCACGGCGAGGACACCCGCATCGGCTTCCAGTCCGACGCCGAAACCATGCACGACTCGGAGTGTGTCTCCTGTGGGCACTGTGCTACTGTCTGCCCCACCGGTTCGCTGACCGAGAAGGGTATCGGCGGCGCTGCGACGCTCCCGTTGCCGGGCTTCACGCAACGGAACTCCATCGGGAAAGTCATCGAACACGAGGACGTCGAGACGATCGACGACACCACCGCCCCGAACCGCGGGTTCGAACCCGGCGACCCCAGAGCGGCGAAAGGGAAGACCGGCCTCGCCAGGTTCGCCTCGCAAGCCAAGCGCCGGGCCGGCGACATCGCCAAGGACTACGGCAAGAAGGCGTTCCTCGCTGGCGAACACACCGCCGAGAGCATCGCGGCGAACACGATGCCCGAAGGCCGGCTGTTCGACATCGCCAGCGCGGTCAGCGACTACCGCCTCTCGAAAATCGACAAGCAGGAGACGACCTGCGGGTTCTGCGCCGTCGGCTGCCGGTTCGAGATGTGGGGCAAGGACGGCGACTCACTCGGCGTCGTCCCGGTCGATGACCCCGACGACGCGCCCGCGAACAACTTCTCGACCTGCGTGAAAGGGAAGTTCGGCCACGAGTTCGCCAACAGCGAGCAACGGGTCACTGAGCCGCTAATCCGCAATGACGACGGCGACCTCGAACCGACGAGCTGGGAGGAGGCGCTGGATTACGTGGCCGAGCGTTTCACCGAGATTCAGGACGAACACGGCATCGATTCGCTGGGCTGTCTCGCCTCCTCAAAAGGGAGCAACGAGGAGGCGTACCTCGTCCAGAAGTTCGCCCGCCAGGTGCTTGGCACGAAGAACATCGACAACTGCGCCCGGCTGTGTCACTCCTCGACGGTCGCCGCGCTCCAGCAGACGCTCGGCTACGGCGCGATGACCAACCGCATCAACGAGGATATCGGCGAGGCCGACGCGTACCTCATCAGCGGCTCCAACACCACCGAATCCCATCCGGTGCTCGCCACGCGAATCAAGCAGAACGTCCGCGACGGGGCCGACCTCGTCGTGTTCGACCCGCGGAAGGTCGGCATCGCCGAGCACGCCGACCAGTACACCCGGACGAACCCCGGCTACGACGTGGCCTGGCTCAACGGCCTGATTCGCTACATCATCGAACACGACCTGCACGACGAAGATTTCATCGAGCGTAACACGAAGAACTTCGAGGAAGTCAGAGAGAAAGTCCAAGCGTTCACGCCGGAGAAGGTCGAGGAACTCGCGGGCGTGTCACCGGAAGAACTCGCCTCGGCGGCCGAGACACTCGCCGACGCTGACAGCGTCGTCTTCGGCTGGGCGATGGGGATGACCCAGCAGAGCCACGGCACGGAGAACCTCATCGCGATGGCTGACCTCGCGCTCGTCTTGGGCCAGGTCGGCAAGCCGGGTGCCGGCCTCTCGCCGTTCCGCGGCCAAAACAACGTCCAGGGCGGCGGCGGCGACATGGGGACCCTGCCGGGGAGTCTGCCGGGCTATCAGAACCCGGCCGACGACGAGGTCGGCGAGAAGTTCGCCGACGCGTGGGGCGAGCGACCGCCCGAGGAACCCGGGCTCAAAGTACCGGAGATGCTCGCCGAGGCCCACGCGGGGAACCTCCGCGGCATGTACGTCGTCGGTGAGAACCCGGCGCTCTCGGAACCCGATATCCAGCACGCCGCCGAGGCGCTAGAAGACATGGAGTTCCTCGTCGTCCAGGACATCTTCATGACCGAAACAGCGGACTACGCCGACGTGGTGTTGCCGGCGGCCACCTCGCCGGAGAAACACGGCACGTTCACCAACACAGAGCGGCGCATCCAGCGGGTCCGCCCCACGTCTGAGCCGCCGGGCGAAGCCCGCCAGGACTGGGAAATCACGCAGGCCTTAGCCCGTCGGCTCGGCTACGACTGGGACTACGACCACCCGCGGGAGGTCATGGACGAGATCAACTCGCTCGCGCCCATCTACGGCGGGGTGACCTACGACCGCCTCGAATCCGGCGAGGAACACGGCCTGCAGTGGCCCTGCTGGGACGAGGACCACGAGGGCACGCCGTACCTCTACGACTACGACGAGGGGAACTTCAACTTCGAGGACGGAAAGGCCCGGTTCGTTCCCGCGGACGGCGGCCATCCCGGCGAGATCCCCGACGAAGAGTATCCGCTAACGCTCACGTCCGGGCGGGTGCTTTATCACTGGCACACGGGCCAGATTACCCGCCGCGTCGAGGGGCTGATGAGCCACGTCGGCGAGAGCTTCGTCGAGGTGCACCCCGAGACCGCCGAAAAACTCGGCATCGCCGACGGCGAGTACGTACGCGTCGAGTCCCGGCGAGGCGACATCGTGGTCAAGGCGCAGGTCACCGAGCGCGTCGGCCCGGGGACGCTGTTCATCCCGATGCACTTCGCCGCGGGCGCGGTCAACAAACTCACTGGGGAGACGTTCGATCCCACGGCTGGGATCCCCGAGTACAAAGTGTCCAGTGTTCGCGTCGAAGTTCTTGGACCGGAGACGGACGAGACGGTGCTCCGGACGCCGGATGCCGGCGGCAAACAGGTTCGAAAGCGAGGAGCCGGCGACGACTGAGTCGGCGCGGCCAGTCGGCCGCGGTTCCGCAGTCCGATTCGGGACAGCCATACTATCTACAAATTCGGCCGTAATATGGCGGAATCGGGTGTTAAACTCTGATAATATTGCCTTTTGTTTCTCTAATAGTGCCTTCCAAACCCACTTTACGTGTCTACCAATAGAGAACCGGGCAAATAGACCGAAGAAGCGCGTTCCATATCGGTAAATTCGGCCGCTGCGGCTCAGTCTCGCGGGCCGACCGGCCGGTCCGCGACTGCATCGAGGAGTTCGACGAGCGACTCCGTCGTCAGCTCCAGCAGCGTCTCCCCGCGTTCGGCGCTGCCCTCTCGCGGGTCGCCGACGACGCCGTTCTCGGTGAACTCGTCGGAATCGAACGCGAGGTTGACGCCGCTTTGCCACTCCCCCCAGCCGTCGCTGCCACCGTCCGCGGCCTCGTCCAGTCGGTCCTCGTGGACTGTTTCGGGATTCGTATGCCGGAGCAGCGAGGTCTCCAGCGGCCCGCCGTGACCCATGTCGGCGCTGTGGTCACCGACCGCGTCGAACCACGTGAACGGGACGGCGAAGGCCTCGTCGTGGCGGGTTATCGTGCCCGAGACTTCCCGCAGCGCGTCGACGTTGCCGCCGTGGCCGTTGACCAGCACCACGCGGTCCCAACCGTGGCTGGCGAGGCTCCCGACGATGTCCCGGACGTAGGACCGGAACGTCGACTCGGAGGTCCACAGCGTCCCTGAAAAGGCCCGGTGCTCCTCGGCGACGCCGACGGGGACTGCCGGCGCGACGACGACGGGGTCGTCGTAGCGCTCGGCACCGCGTTCGGCGACCGCCTCGGCGTCGAGCGTGTCCGTCCCGAGCGGGGCGTGTGGCCCGTGTTGCTCCGTGCTTCCGACGGGAAGCAGCGCCAGGTCCGTCTCGACGTCCGCCACGTCGGTCCAGGTCTCCGTCTGTAGGTTCATAGTCACATGTCCGGAGGCGGCGAGATAAAGCCCGTTCTCTCGGCGGCTTTTACAGTGGTTGCTGGCGCGCTCTCGCTATTCAGGAGCGCGCCTGAAACTCGAACACCCAAATTGGTAAGTAGATATGCGTATCGGTCACGAAGGGCAGCAGTCCACCCGAGACAGAACGAGTGAAGCAGTTATGTAAGCCCGAGGTAAATGAACGCGAGGCCAACACCGACTGCGACGACTCCTCCGAGGCGCTCCTCAACTCGTCGCCATCGAACTTTCGACTCCGAATAGTCATCCTTGTTCGCCACGACAAGATCGTGTTTCTCTGGCGAACGGATCATCCAGCCACCCGCAAGGATGCTCAGCGTGCCAAACGTGACCACCATAGCTGACCCGCTGACATTTCGTTTGAGGAACGGGAGGCCAGCGAGTACCAGAATCAACAACACGGAGAAGCCGCCCACTTTCAGAAGTTGTGTTCTACTGACTCGATCCATCCGATATGAATCATGAACCTCGACAGATAATGGTTCTGATACTGGTGAAAGCTATATCTCCTGTACTGACCGGGTGTTCCAACTCTGGCATGGGACAAAGAAACGCTGTTGGCAACCACAGTTTACAATTGCGAGTCGGTTCCGGACCCGGATTTATTACGTACTGATACGTGCGTTGTGGTAGCATGTCTACAGCCTCGGATTCGATTCCGATGACGGTCATCAGCGGCCCCCTCGGCGCTGGGAAGACGACACTGGTCAACAGGCTGCTGAGCGAGCCCGGCGACAGGCGAATCGCCGTCGTCGTCAACGACATGGGGGAGATAAACGTCGATGCGGAGCTCATCGCGGACGAGGCGGATACGGGCGAGGAGGGCGTCGTGGACCTCTCGAACGGGTGTATCTGTTGTCGGCTCCAGGACGACCTCGTCACCGAGGTGACGCGGCTCGCCGAAGAACGGTCGTTCGACTACCTAGTCGTCGAGGCCTCCGGCATCAGCGAGCCGATCCCCATCGCCAGAACGCTGACCGTCGGGCCGGACGGGGGCGACCCCCCGGAGGGGTTCCATCTGGATACGACGGTCTCGGTCGTCGACGCCTACGGGTTCTGGAAAGCGTTCGACCCCGAGGAATCGCTTCCGGACACTGCACCCGACCCCGAGCGGCCGCTCACCGAGGTGCTGGTCGACCAGATAGAGTTCTGCGACGTGCTCCTTCTGAACAAGTGTGATATGGTCCCCGACGACGCGCTCGAATCCGTGGAGGCCGCGATCAGAACGCTCCAGCCTCGGGCGTCCATCCATCAAACCACCTACAGCGAAGTCGACCCCGACGACGTGCTCGGAACCGGGCGGTTCGATTTCGAGGCCGCCAAGCGACAGCAGGGCTGGAAACAGGCGTTGGCCGAGTCAGGCGGCCCGGACGGCCACACCGGTCACGATCACGACGACGAGATGCCGGCTGCAGCGGCCCATGGCGTGGAATCGTTCATCTATCGACGAGACACGCCGTTTCATCCCGTTCGGCTCAACGACTGGCTCGACGACTGGCACGGCGCTATCGTCCGCGCCAAGGGGTTCGCGTGGGTCGCCAGCAGGCCGGAGGCAGTCCTCGGCGTGAGTCAAGCCGGCCCGTCGGTCCAAGCCGGGCCCATCGGCGAGTGGGGCGACGACGATCCGTCCACTCGGCTCGTCTTCATCGGGCAGGAGATGGACGAGGACGCCATCGTTGCCGAACTCGACGACTGTCTGGTCACGGATGAGGAGCAAACTCAGACTTTCGACAGCGATCCGTTTCCGCGGGAGCGGTGACCTACAGCAGTCACGATCAGGTCGTGCCGTAGCCGACCTCGTCGCGGAGTTCGTCCCACGACTCGTGGAACCCGTACGTCGACTCGGACTCGCCGCCCATCGCGGTCTGATAGACGTCATCGTAGGACAGTAGCTGCGTCCAGCCGTCGTGGAACCGATAGCTACAGTACTGACACATAGCTGTGCATACTCGGCAGTCGGACGTATAGCTATCGCAAAAAATGGATCGAGAGAACCGGTGTCAGGGCTCCAGCAGCACCTTGGTGACGCCTTCTTCCCGGTTGTCGAAGGCTTCGTACATCTCGGGGGCCTCTTCAAGATCGACGCGGTGGGAAACCACCCAACTGGGGTCGGCGCGGCCTTCGATGATCAGGTCGCGAAGCTCTCGGTTGTAGGACTTGACGTTACACTGGCCGGTCCCGAGGGCCTGCCCCTTCTCGAAGAGCAGCCCGAAGTCGATGCCGAGACGGCCCTGCGCGGCCATGTCGTCGGGGGCTCCCGGGTCCTCCGGTACGTAGAGCCCCGGAATCCCGAGTTCGCCGGTCGGTTTCACCGTCCGGATGAGGTTGTTGATGACCACGGCCGGGTTCTCCCGCGCGGGGTCGTACGCGTCGTCGGCTTCCTTGTCAGGGTCGATGGCCTGGTACCCGACGGCGTCGACACCCTTGTCGACACCGCTGCCGTGTTGCTCTTTGATCTGCTCGACCGGATCGCCCTCCTCGAAGTTGATCGGTGTCGCGTCACAGTGTTCCTCGGCCAGTTCGAGCCGACTCGGGACGCGGTCGATAGAGTATATTTCGGCCGCACCCTTGATCTTCGCACTATACGCGGCCATCAGCCCGACCGGACCGGCCCCGTAGATGGCGACGGAGTCGCCCGGTTCGAGGTTGGCGAGTTCCGTCCCGTGCCAGCCTGTCGGGAAGATGTCCGCGAGCAGCGAGAACGCGTCCTCGTGCTCGTCGCCCTCCGGGAGCTTGAGCGCGTTGAAGTCCGCGTAGGGGATTCGGAGCTTCTCGGCCTGCCCGCCCTTGTACGGACCCATGGCGACGTAGCCGTAGGCCCCGCCGGCGAAGCCGGGGTTGACGTTCGTACAGAAGCCCGTGTACCCGTTCTCACAGTTCTCACAGAAACCACAGGCGACGTTGAACGGGGCGACGACGCGGTCACCCTCCTCCAGCGAGGAGACGGCGTCCCCGACTTCGGTGACGATACCCATGTTCTCGTGGCCGAACACGATACCAGGCTCCGCCGCTGTCCGCCCCTCGTACATGTGGAGGTCGGACCCGCAGATACACGTCGTTGTGATGTCGATCAGTACGTCGTTCGGGTGCTCTATTTCCGGTTCATCTACTTCTTCGACGGCCACTTCCTTCGGTCCCTTGTACACAACAGCGTTCATTGACATTGGTTAACACAACCATGTGCATGCTAGTATAGCTGTCACTTATAACTAGTCAATTATTATGACTTATCGGCTGAGAACCACTGTCGATAGCGCGACGGTAAGTTTCGCTCAGTGCAGTCGGACGAGGTGGTCGTACCCACGAACAGATCGGAATCCGCACGGGGCTCGTGAGAGCTATTGTTCCGGTCGTCACTCCCTAACTGGGGCCGATGTATCTCGACGAGTCCAGACAATCGGTGTCCCATCAGAACCCGTCACACGAACAGTGAGGTAGACTAACGAGACGATGGCGGCGTACTCGATCACACCGGCTACCAGATGGAGTCCGGATGGGATGTTCACCGTGATGATGAACGGCGGGTGATTCATCGATGCATGAAACAGGGCGACGAGCCAGAGGTTGCCCGTCAATGCGTACACGCTCCCGTAGGCCAGCCCCATGAGCGTCAACCCGAGAAGTTCGGCGGCAAGCGCAGACCCGACGCCGTGCCCCAACGCCAGAAACCACCGCGGGAGGTGGAAGAGTGCGAACAGGACTGCGACGAGTCCGATGCCGGACAGCACTGCGCGTCGTGTAATCCCGCCGGCCAGCGCCGTGCATTTCTGCTGCAGGTAGGCGCGAAAGAGGAATTCTTCCGGAACAGCAGTGAACAGAAGCGAACTGAAAAGCGCCGCGAGATACAAGAGCGGATGGGCGGCGGTTCTCGATAGCGTGGCTTCGAACCCGGAGACGCCACCCAGTGCGAGGGCGAGCGCGACGAGGTTGTACAGTCCCCAGAACGCGGCGACAACCCCAACCACGGGCAACAAGGTGCGAGCAGGTGGAAGAAGAGAGCGTGGTGCTACGGCCTCGATTCTGACCGCAGCGACTGTGAGTACGACGAGGAAAATACCCCAGAGCGTCCCCAGAATAGGCGGCGGTGACGTCCTCGGAGAGATAGTTACCAGTCCGGATAGGACGACAAGCACCAGGAGGTACGTTACAACGGGAACCAACGGCCCGCCTTTGAATCTCGGCAGGCCAGTATCAGGGCGCAACATCCAGTCGAGATCCCATAGCGCCCCTCAAAATCAGCTTCCATTTAGCATTTCGGTATGGCCCCATCGGTGACGATCACTTATGCGTGAGAAGAGGGTCACAACGCTTGTTCCCCGAGGTTTAAAACTAGTTTTTAGTCTCTGGTAGCTTTAGTATGCTTCCACCCATCGGATCAAACGCCGGAACCGCCTGAGAGGTGCCCGGCTACCACCCCCTCCCCGAGCGCCACACCAGTTGCCACGAGACGGAATCCATTCCGCTCCGGTTGTCCGCACGTCAACGGGCTCAGCCCTCCCCGTTGTCGACCATTCGATTTACAGAAGGCTGGTAGTACACCAACGGCCGAAATCGAGAATAACAATGAAACGACCCGGGCATCGATTGTACCGCTGCTGTGTGACCGGGTGTGCACTGATTTTCATTGCCGATGATCTGTACGTTGATTGCCACCGCGCACCCGAACACTTCGAGATGACACTCGATATCCGGGGACTGATCGCTGAGAGGCGGTCGCTCCGCACACCGTCGGCAGCTTCGCGGCGGGTGGTCGGCTGTGCGTGATCGTACCGTGGGGCTACTGGCTGTCGTCGCTATCGTGTGTCTCACTGGTAGCATCGCGATGCTCGCGGTGACGACTCCGGCGGACTCCCGCCAGAATAGGGCCGACAGCGAACCGATGTCAGTGTCGGAGGGAACAGCCGGCAAGTTCGATCGGCTCCACGCGGCCGGCATCACGGGCTCTGACGTTTCAGTCGGTATCGTCGACCCAACGGGGTTCGACACGGAGTCGAAAGCGATCGCCGGCCAAGTCGTCGAAACGCGGAGTTTCGGTGTTGGGTCTGCACACGAGACTCGTGAGGCACACGGAACTGCGACGGCGGCAGTCGTGTCACGGACCGCACCGGACGCCGACTTATACCTCGCGCGGATCGACAGCGTCGATAGTTATCAACAGGCCGTGGACTGGCTCGTTGGAGCGAACGTCGACGTAATCGTCGCACCGGTCTCGTTTTACGGGCAACCGGGTGACGGAACCGGACCGGTCGCTCGGAGCGCGACGCAAGCGACGTGGAGTGGATCTGTATTCATCGCCCCGTCCGGCAACCTCGCGCAGTCGCATTGGTCAGGTCGATACACCGCCGAGACCGCCGACAATCGGACGATCTCGTTTACGAACGAGAGCCGGCGGAACTACGTTCGAGGCGGGACCGATATCACGGTCTGGCTCTCGTGGGAGCCCGACCACGCAGACGAGGAGTACACGGTCGAACTGTATCGAACGAACGGAACCGACTCCCGTCTCGTCGCCCGCTCACAGCCCTACCGCGGCGATGCCGTACCAAACGAGCGTATCGTTGCCGATGTCAGGCCCGGCGACTACTATCTCGTCGTTCGGGGGCCAGCATCGCCGACTGGCACTCGGCTACGGCTCGTATCACCGACGCACGACCTCCAACACGCGACGGCCCGAAGCAGTATCGTCGCGCCGGGGACCGCACGCAGAACTATCACTGTCGGGGCGTACAACAGCCGCGTCGACCAACTCGAACCGTTCAGTTCGCGCGGCCCGACTGTCGATAGCCGTACTGGTGTCGACGTCGTGGCACCGGACCGGCAGTTCGCCGCCGCCGCACCTGACGGCTTCGTCGGCTCTTCGGCCGCAGTCCCGTACGTCGGTGGCACTGCGGCCCTGCTGCTGGAGGCCAACGAGTCGCTGTCTCCCCGCGATACCGAACGGCTGCTGGAACAGACCGCCAGCGACGTGGGAAGGCCGGGACTCGACAACGGAACCGGGCACGGAGCAGTTGATCCGGTCCGTGCTGTCCGGGCTGCACAGAACCGCACCGATGGTTAAATCTCTCTTTAAGCCAGCCACAGGCCTATGAAAACTGCCGTGTCACGTATCCGACAGTGACGCTATGTCGAGTCTCATCGAAAAGATACAGGAGCGGACCGGGACCGCTGACGAATCACCGCGGGTGCTCGGCGTCGCGGACAACGAAACCGATGACGTGCTCGATGCGCTCGCTTCGGACACCAGTCGGTCGCTGTTCCGCACGCTGTACGACGAGCCTGGAACGCCGTCTGAGATAGCGGACCGGTGTGACACGTCGGTCCAGAACGTCCACTACCACGTCTCGAACCTCGAAGACGCAGAGCTCATCGAACCGGTCGAAACGGTCTATTCCTCGAAAGGCAACGAGATGACCGTGTACGGCCCCGCGAGTGACCCGATTGTGCTGGTCGGTGACCATGACATGGAGCCACGCATCCAGCAGTCGCTGGCCAATGTTGTCGCTGGGGTGGGGCTGATCGGCTTTGCGAGCCTCCTCGTCCAGTGGGGCGCGGAGAAGCTGGCGAACTCAACCGCGGGGGGGTGGGGTCCTAGCTCCGGCGAGCCCGAACGCAGGGCCGGTCAGCGGGGCCAACACACTCGCGAGGTTCGTTTTCGAAGTCGTCGAGCCAGGCGTTCTGTTCTTCTGTCTCTGTCTCACTGTTCTCGGTATAGCTGCGCTACTAGCCGACGAGTGAGCCTGACCGAGTCACACTGCCAGGCGGACTCTTCGGCTTTGGCCGGTTTGAACGCAGGAGAGAACGACCCAACGCCCGGCGATGACGTTGTAACCGGGTCAGTGAGAGCAGGCGTCCGAATAGAAAAGCTGCCTCGCTGTAGCCCGATAGTGCTTCAGAAACCGTGTGTTCGGTGACCGGAGCAGCTTCAGTCCATAATCGCTCGCAAGCAGATCCCCACGCCGGCGACGGCGAGTACGCCGCCGATGGCGAGAGCGCCGCCCCCAATCCCGAGATTACTGCCCTGAGACTGCCTTGCGACCGACGTTTCGCCGCTCACCGAATCGACGCCGTCGGAAGACGCGTCCGCGGACGTGGCGGTGCCCTCGGTGACAGTCAGTGTTCCGACTGCATCGGGCTGGCCGGCCGCCTCAGTCCCGCGATACAGCGACAGGTCGTAGCTGCCCGCAGCGAGTTGCGAATCGAGGGCGACCTCCGAACCGGATTCGACTGCCACGGCGTCGGCATCCGCGGCGGTTTGGAGAGTCGGTTCGTCGCGACCCGCCGCCGTGGTATCGAACAGGAGAGCGACGCGATTGTCGCCGTTTCCGTCACGGACGGTCGCATTGATCTCGTAGTTGATGGCCGGGCTTCCGATAGAGACAGTGGCCGCGTCAGCGGTTGCCAGGGCGATAGTAATCCGACCGGTGTTGCCCTGTTGAATCCTGGTCACCGACTCCTCGAAACCGAATTCGGTCGTCTCCTCGACCTCGAACTGCTCGTTCGCTGTCTCGTTTGCTTCGACGACGAGGCGGCCGACAGTCGGCGTGCTGTCGGTTGCTTGATCCTCAAAAACGCGGTAGGGATACGCGGCAGGGTCAAGCCTCGACGGGAGTTCCGGCTCTGACGCAGTGACGGTCAGTGAGTCACCGTCGTCCGCGACGGTAAGGGTCTCCGCGTCCGTGCCGGCGGCCGCGGTGTCGAAGAGAACCAACACCTCGCCGTCGCCGTCCTCGTCACTGACGGTCGCGTTGATCCGGTAGTTGGTTGCCTCGCTGCCGACAGAGAGCGTTTTCGTCCCCCCGTCAGTCATCGAGACCGGAATTTCGGCGGTTTCACCCTGGGAGACTGTGACGACGTTTTCGCCGTCGTCAGTCCGCGCCGGGGTCTCTGGCACCGGATCAGTACAGTCGCCGTCGCACTGGGCTACGGTTCCGGTACGTTCAAACAGCGTGTCACCGTCGACGTGGCCGTACAGTTCGTACGACGTGTTCGCTGGCACCCCGGTCAGATCGAACCGGGCGGCGAATGTCCCATTGGGTCGCACTCTGACCTGGGATTGCTGAATAAACGGGTTCGATGCATCAGCTGACTTGATTCTGACCGTCATCTCCGCCCCGGGCTCCAGCGTTGTCTCTCCGGAGACCACCTGTTGTTCGTCGGAGTGCAACGGAAAACTGTCCTCCGAGAGCGTGGCCCGCTCCGCAGCGGCCAGCCCCGGACCCGTCGCCGTTGCAGCGATGAGTACCGCGGCCAGCGCCACCGACCGAACGCTCACAGGATCACCTCCCGGGGCGAGGGCAGATGTGTGTACACTTGGGCTCGGTGCTGCCGACAGTACCGTATCGCAGGTGGAGGGCAATTCGCTGGCATGCGACTGATAGTTACGGTGGAATTGAAAAACCGCCTGCGGTAGCTTAAAACCACGTTGAATTCGGCACTGCCAATCGAATCGTTGCGGCTGTTCAGAACCTCTATCGTGCAATCACCGATAACGGCCACAAGCACCGCAATAGCTGAACCCTGGTGAAAACGGCACGCCGATTCGGCGGCGATGTCCGTGGCGTCTACGTGCTTACTGGTTTGTGCAATGAGCGGTAATAAGGCGTGCAGAACTGGGAGAGATGCAGTATTTTTATGGTAATTTCGGGACGATCTACTGATATGCGAATGGTCCTCGCAAACCAGCTCTCCAACGTCCGAGTAGTGAGTACCGATGGCCGCGAAATCGGCACACTGCAAAACATTACGCTCGATACAGCTACCGGAGAACTTCAAACAATTGTCATAGATAGCGATCTCCCGGAAATATTCAACGTTGAGCGAGATCCCGACGGCTACATTCGATTGCCGGCGACCCTTATCGAGTCGATGCGCGACCACCTGACCATCCAGCCGCCTACAGAACAGAGTGCTGCAAGCGGCGATACTGTAGACTCGTAAGCAGTTCGTCGGCTGTTCGAAGGGCCCTTTCACAGTCTGAGACGGACGCGGTTGTTAGCTGAACGTATTCGATTATCGTTCGATGACGTTTACCGGCGACTGTGTGACTGCGCGTGCGCTTTGAGTGTTCAAACCTCTCTGTTCCCTCGTTCAAGATAACGCCCGTGGCCGAACCTATCGGACTGTAATCAGAGCAATTACATAACGCAAAACGTCTCCAGTGGCAGAGAACGGTGGCGACGTGACGAGGATTCGCCATTTTTTTTCATCACCCGAAAGCCACTGCCGATATGGTCCCGCTTGAGGTGTTCGTTGCCCCCCTCCAGAACAGCGGCGCAGGTGATATCGTACTGTTCCTGCTCAATCTGTTGATTGCCGGTATCCAGATCGCCGGGATGTGGATGGTATTCGAGAAGGCTGATCACGCAGGCTGGAAGGCAATCATTCCGATATACAACCTCTATGTCATGCTCCAGATCGGTGAAAACCCGTGGTGGTGGTTAGTGCTGCTGCTGGTCCCCATCGTGAACATTTACGCGTTATACAAAATTCACGCTGGCGTAGCCAGGGCGTTCGGACGGGGCATCGGCTTCGGACTCGGACTCGCGTTCCTGGGAATCCTCTTCTTCCCACTGCTGGGCTTTGGCGATTACCAATACCGCGAGTCCGCCGGACTCGCCTAAGATCCGCCGGCGCGGTCACGCGGCGGAATCCGCTCTATAGTAGCCATTGAAAATCAATGCACACCCGACCGCACGACTGCAGTGCGGTCGGTGTGTAAATCGTTTCAATTGTTACTATAGCTTGAGGCTCTATCGGTCGACCGTAATCAGAGCGGGTAGTCGCGGGGCTCGTGCTGGACGGAAATCCACTTCGTCTCAGTGATCTCCCGGAGGAACGCGTCGCTGTTGTACTCGCCCACACCGGAAGCGCCGATGCCGCTAAACGGCACGTGGGCTTCGTCGTTTATCGGCTGGTCATTGATGTGGACGTTTCCGGTCTCCATCCGACCGGCGATGTCCTTCGCGACCGAGAGGTCTCCGGCGTGGACGGCACCGGAGAGTCCGTACTCCGTGTCGTTAGCGATTTCGACGGCCTCGTCGACATCCGAGAACGGGATCACTGGCGCGATGGGCCCGAAGTGCTCGTTGGCGGCGGCCGGCATGTCGTTGGTCACGCCGGAGAGCACCGTCGGCTTCACCACCAGCGAATCGTCAGTGCCGTCGATTGCTGCCGTCTCACCGCCAGTTTCGAGCGTCGCGCCGGCGCTGACGGTCCGCTTGACGTAGTCGAGCATCTCGTCGCGCTGGGATTCGTCGATGATCGGACCGACTTCAGTCGCGGCGTCGTGGGCGCTGCCGACGGTGAGCGAACTGGCTCGCTCGGTCAGCTTCTCGACGTACTCGTCGTAGACGTCTTCGTGAACGATGTGCCGATTGATCGAGATACACACCTGTCCCTGGTGGACGAACGAGCCGAACGTCGCCGCGTCCACCGCGCGGTCGATGTCGGCGTCGCCGGTGACGACGAACGGGTTGTTACCGCCCAACTCCATCGCAGGCACTGCGAGGTTCTCTCCCGCAAGTCCCGCGACGTGCTGTCCGACCGCCGTTGAGCCGGTAAACGAGACGACGTCGCTTTCCGGGTGGCTGGCGACGCGGTCACCGATCTCCGAGCCGCGACCGGTCACCACGTTCAGCACGCCGGGGGGCAGGTCGGTTTGCTCGAAGAGCTTCGCGAACAGCAGCCCGCCCGTGATCGGCGAGTTCGTCGAGGGTTTGAGGACGACGCTGTTCCCGGCGGCGATGGCAGGGAGGACCGCTCGCGCGCTCAGATTCAGCGGGAAGTTCCACGGGGAGATGACCGTTACGACCCCCTTCGGTCCACGCTCGACGGTGTTTTCCTTCCCCGGGATGTTCGACTCTGCGTGCTCGCCTTTCATCCGCCGAGGCAGTGTCGCCGCCTCACCTGCGTGGTCGGAGGCGATCTGGATGGATGTCTCGCCCATGATGGCGGAGCCGCCGACCTCGTGAGCCAGCAGGTCGGCGACTGCGTCATCGTGCTCTTGCAGTACCTGCAGGAATTGCTGAATGACTGCGGCGCGCTGGGCTGGCGGGGCGTCTGCCCACTCGTCCTGCGCCTCGCTCGCGGCCTCGTAGGCGGCGTCCACGTCGCTCTCGGTCGCGGCGGGGACAGTGGCGACGACTTCACGCGTCGAGGGGTCTTCGACAGCGGTGGTTGTCCCGTCGTCAGCGGGCACCCACTCGCCGTTGATGTACTGTGTGCTCCAGTCGGCGTCTATCGACAGGTCATTCGACATCTGTGTTTTTACCAAGTGGTAGAATACGGAAAAGCGGCTGAGATGGGGAGAAAAACACCGGTTGGTGGGTACTGATACGTCCCTGGTCTGCTCTCGAGTGATACGTTTGGCAAAACGACGACCCGGCCCCAACTGGCCGGACCCGGATCCTCAGCGACACGTTGTCTCCTGGCAGCTACAGCCTCTCCGGTATCGGGTCTCACCCCGACACGAACAGGTTCGGACGAATACTCATTTTCACAAACGGCTGAAAGAGCCTATGGAGGCACTATCGCCTGCGGAGACCTATCCCGGCGTTGTCCTTGGTATCCTTTGTGCGGGTGTCGGGGTCACGTTGCAGGGCATCGAAAGTAGCGTTCTGTGGGGCCTTATCGGGTACTTTCTGGGCAAATCGATTCAGAGCATGCTCTGGACCGTTACTGGTGATCGGAGCGCTGCCGAACCCCTTCGGGACAGGTGACATCAGTCCGCTTGTGTACCATCCAGTATAGAGATGCCAACGAAGATTCAGGTGTGAGACCAGTCGGAAGGAGAACGCTGTGAACAGCTCTTCGACGGGTTGGCGGGTGCGGAGGTCGGTGACACCATCGAAGTCGTGGCCGACAGGGATATCGACCCTCAGTTGGTTCGCTACCAGCTCGAACACGCCCGGTCGCTGGAGTGGGAATACGCACATCCCGACGCGGAGCCGCGGGAGCTTGCGGTGACCGTCGGCGAACCGCTTGAGGACGAGTCACTCGCCACGATTGATGTCCGTGACCTGAAGCCACAACGGCGACACAAGGCGCTCCTGGAGATTTTCGACGATCTGGCGGCGGGTGAAGGATTCATCCTCGTCAACGATCACGATCCCAAGCCGCTGTACCACGAGCTCAAATCGCTGCACGGGGACGTAATCGAATGGGATTACGCGAGTCAAGGCGGCGAATGGCGGGTCGAGGTCGTCAAGACTGGCGATTCTGAGCCTGCCGACGAGGATATCGTCACCCGGTATGACGTCCGCGAGATACCCAAACAGGAACGGCATCCGACGATCCATCACCGATACGGAATGATACCCCGGGGTGGGACGATGGAACTCGTCGCCCCCCACGAACCGCGGCCGCTGCACCGGGAGTTCCGACAGCAGTACGGCGACACGTTCACCTGGGAAGTCGTCGAGTCAGAGCCCGGCCGCTGTCGCGTCCAGATCACGAAAACATCGCATACAGAGGAGGCCGCTGATTCGGATACCGCTGACGATACTGTGTCGGCCACACCATCTGACGACGAGTCCATCGAGATCACAGAGGAACTCGATGTCAGAGAGCTCCCGCCGGCACAGCGACACGAGCAGATCTTCGAAGCGTACGCAGAACTGGACATCGGGACGGGGTTCATTCTCGTCAACGACCACGACCCCAAGCCGCTGTACCACCAGTTCGAGGCCGAAGCGGGACCGGAATTCCACTGGACCTACCGCCGCCGGGACCCCGGCGAGTTCAGAGTCCTGATTGGAAAGGCCGAGCCGCCCATCGACGGCTCGGCCGACGACGAGACGGAAGCCCCGTTCTGACCGTAGTCGACGGCACTCAAATCCGAGAGTAGGGGAATAGAGCGGTCCCAGCAACGGCTATTAATGGCCGAATCCACCGAGCCGGGCTGACCGCTTGACGCACTCGTTAGGGAGAATTCGCCGT
Source organism: Haloarcula amylolytica (assembly GCF_049705545.1). Taxonomy (GTDB): domain Archaea; phylum Halobacteriota; class Halobacteria; order Halobacteriales; family Haloarculaceae; genus Haloarcula; species Haloarcula amylolytica_B. Next base: position 250,690 of record NZ_JBNAMU010000002.1, on the reverse strand, counting down.
TCGCTCGCGTCTTCGAATCAGTCGGGCTCGATTTCTGCTGTGCCTCCCCACAGGAGTTGGAATAACGCTCGCGGCAGGACTGGGTGGCGATTCGGACGGCTTCACGAGCTTTCATTATGACAGCAGTTACTGCTGAGCAACGCAGAGACGGATTTGAAGCGGTTTTCAACAGCGCAGGTACCCATACGAGACAGCTGAGACCCTCACCGACGATCTGGTGACCGGCAGTGTCTAAAACCGCACCGACAACAGCTAGTATACTGACCGTGGAGCGACTGTATCAGGGCCCCGCATCATAACCCGCATCCTCCACAGCGGCGATGAGTTGCTCTGGGCTGGCGTCGCCGACGACAGTCACCTGTTCGGTGTCCCGGTCGGCTTCAGCGTTCTGGACACCAGTGAGAGCTTCTATGGCCTCTTCGACGGTCTGTTCACAATGACCGCAACTCATCCCTTCGACGGTCAACGTCGTTGACATAGCAGGTTTGCCTAGCGACGCGTAGAACTTCGGGATTACGACTTTAAAACTACAACACTGGCCAGCAGTACGGCCAGATGGGACTGGCTGGTTACGATAGTGCAAGCGGTAGTCACGTTCACTCTCAGCGTACTCGATGTAGCCTGACTGAACAGAGTGGCTCACGTCATTGGTAAGTAGTGTGATGGTACGACAGAGGCTTCGTAGGCGTCCAGTTCCAAGTATCAGATTCCGCTCTCCGAATTATGAATAAATCTATTGTTTCCTTACTATCTAATAAATTTGATAGTACTCGTCAAACATCTTTTTCGATTCTAGACTCGTGACTGAGACCAGTATTAGCTTGGATTATTCCAGAAGTATCTGAGTGCAAAGCAAAATATAATTTATATTCTATAATTAGAACCACGGTTTACTCGATGATTGTTGAAACCTATGCAATAATAGTTTAGAATAATAGGATATATATGGGGTAGTATACTTCTACAGTGGGCCTGCTTGCCGGCGTCTGATTAAGAATGGGACACCAACCTTTCACTACATCTGTACAAAACAATCAAATTTGATAATACTGGGGACACTGATATATTGTTTGAAGGGCTCTTGAGCGTATGGCTCACAGCGACGTGACAAATGCGGGGAATGGTAGACAGCGGGACAATATCGTCGACAGTGGTGGTCTGCTGTCGACAATTCCTGACGGGAGTTCAATTCCTGACGAGACCTGGCAACGGCGCCACAAATATTTCATAATTACAGTCCTTTCGCATATTCCATTTTTGCTCGCCCTAGGACTAGTTGAGACAGCACAGAGTCCGGTTATAGGCGCAACGATCCCCTCGATCCCTACCGGACGGGTACTGCTTCAGATCGGGCTTATTGCCGGATTTGCATTTGCTGCGGCTATTCCACAACTCAGCCGTCGAGTGCGGACCGTCTTAGCGGTCACAGCACTGGCGTTCTGTACTGGTACGCTCGTGCATTTCAGCGGCGGGTACATCGAGGCGCATTTTCACTTTTTCATCGCAATCGGCATCGCTGCTATCTATGAAGACTGGATCCCGTTCGGAATCGGCATCGGCTATGTCGTAGTGAGCCACATTATCTTCGGAATTATCGACCCTACGGCGGTCTACAACCACACGGCAGCGCAATTGAACCCGATTGCCTGGGGCGCCATTCACGGTGGGTTCGTCGCAATGTTGGCTATCTCGCTGACGATTCACCTGAGTTCTATCGAGAAGTCCCGACAAAAGGCACAGGCAGAGATTGAACGTGCTCGCGAACGGGCAAACCGAATCGATAACCTCGAGGAAGAGCGCGCTGAAATCGAACAGCAGCGTGAGGAAGCCCAACGCCTCAGGGACGAAGCCGAACAAGAGCGTGAAGAGGTAGCTGCGCTCAACACCCACCTCGAACTGAAAGCCGAAACGTACAGAGAGGCGATGGAAGAAATGTCGGACGGCGACTTCACTGTGCGCGTAGATTCAGACAGTGAAAACGACTCGATGGCTGAAATCGGAGTTGCGTTCAACGATATGGCGGACGAACTCGAAGAGACGCTCGGCGAGATTCAGTCCTTTGCCGCCGCTGTCGATCGCCAGGTCACGGAGTCGGATTCGGCACTTCAGGAGGTCGCGACAGCAAGCAACGGTGTGAGCGATTCCATCCAGCAAATCGCCGCCGGCGCGGACGAGCAGCGCGGGATGGTCCAAGAGGCGAGCGCCGAGGTTTCGAACTTTTCGGCAGCGGTTGAAGAGATCGCGGCGTCGGCTGATGAAGTCGCACAGACCTCTGCTGAGACCGCGACAATCGCGACCGACGGGCAGGAGCTCGCTGCTGACACGTTAACTGACGCCCGAGAAGTCAAGGCGTCAATTGACGAAACGGTGGAAACAGTGACTGAACTTGACGATCAGATGGGAGAGATCGCGACGATTGTGGACTTTATTTCCGACATTGCTGAACAGACGAACATGCTGGCCCTGAACGCGAACATCGAAGCGGCCCGTGCCGGGAACTCAGGGACTGGCGATGCGGGCGACGGCTTTGCTGTTGTGGCTGACGAGGTCAAGCAACTGGCCGACGAAACGCAGGAGTCTGCAGGTAATATTCGAACCCGAATCGAGAACATCCAGGACCAGACTGGCACCGTTGTGGGTCAGGTCGAACAGGCAAGTGAGCTCGTCGAACAGGAGATTCAGGCCGTCGAAAAGGCCGTCGATGCGTTTGAGCGGGTTGCTGAAAACGCGGAGCAAACCGATACTGGCGTCCAAGAGATCAGCGACACGACTGACAGTCAGGCGGCAACCAGCGAAGGGGTCGTGTCGATGATTGACGAAGTGGCAGAGATCAGTATCGAATCGGCAGATGAAACGGAATCTGTGTCCGCAACTGTCGAAGAGCAGACTGCTTCGATCAACGAAGTGAGTAACAGAATGGACTCGCTGTCCGACCAAGCACAACAGCTCGAAACGCTGGTCGGTTCATTCAGCGTCAGGACCGGTGGCGCACAGTCACGGTAGTGACATCCTCCGCGCCGTGAACGGCGCGGCTTCCCTGCATGGGAATACCGGCTAACTACCGGCAGAGGGTTCCGACCCGACCTCGCCGAGCGTCATTTGCCGTGGTTGGCTCTTCTCCGTGGGGGTCGCGGCGCTGTCACAGGCGCTCCCATCCCGTGAGATGTCATCGCCCGCCGGTTTCAGCGGCAGGCTCTCACCCCACGGGTCGTGGCGGTCAGCAATATTGACCGCCGCGTTGATGTCTGCGTGGTACTCCGACACCCAACACTCGTTGTTCGTACACCGAAACTCATCGCCGTTCCGATACCCGATGTGACCGCACTCGTGGCACGTCTGGCTCGTGTACTCCGGGCGGATGTATTCGACCGGGATGCCAGACTCTCGTGCTTTGTCTTCGATACGCTGTTGAAGCCGAGCGAACGCCCATGCATGGAGGCGTCGATTCATCCACTCGCCGTAATCGAGGTCTTCGCGGATGTACGAGAGGTCTTCCAGAACGACCACAGGCTTCTCGAATCGGCAGGCGTACTCGATTGCCTGCCAAGACGCCTTCTCGATGATGTCTGTGAGTGCGTTCTGGTAGTGGTCGAACCGTTCGTCAATCCGCCACTGGGCGGCGTCACGCTCTTGGAGTCGCTTGAGCGTCGTGTGCATCTCTTTGCGGAGGTGACGAGCGCGACCACCGTTGCTGAGTAGTGGGTCGGTCGGAGTGCCCTGCTCGCAGGCACAGCCCGCGAGCAGGTGTGCTTCGCCAATGTCGAAGCCGACTGGTGTTACATCGTCGTCTGTCGGTTCGTAGTTCGGTTGTTCGACCGGGAACTCGACGGTGACGTGAAGCGTCCACGACGTGCGGTGGTGTTGCAGGCGGAGTTGGCCTGCCGACGCTTCACCGTCCACGAGGTCGTGCCACAGTTCTTCTTGAGCGGGGTTGATACGGAGTGGTATCCAGAAGTTCGTTCCGCGACCGGGCTGTGGTACCCACCACGTGAACTCGTAGTCCCGTTCCGGTGAGTGTTCGAACTCGGCGGCTTGGTTGGTGAGTCGAACCGGGTGGTCATCGTCCAACTCCTGTGCATCGTAGGTTCCGTGCAGTTGCGGAACGTAGTTACACAGGGCCGCTTTCGCCTGATACGGCAGGTCGTAGGGCGTCACCACGTCGCTGGTGGTGGTCATCGTCTCGCACCCGGCCTCGAACGCCTCGTGGAGTCCTGCCCGGTAGGTTTCGAGCAGGTCGCACAGTTTGCGCTCTTTGTGAACCGTCGGCGGGGCGAGCGTGGCCTCCAGCGTTTTCGTGGTTGTTGCGGTCATGCTACTGGTTTTCCACGTAGTCCATCAGCACGTCGATGCTCACTTGGCCGGTCGTGGCGAGGAAGTACCCCGGTTGCCAGAACGCATCTTCGAGCGTCTGTTTCACCTCGGGGTACTCCTGCCGAATCCGGCGGGATGTGACGCCCTTGAGCGAGTTGATGAACTTGGTGAGGTCGGTGGTGGGTTTGGTCGTGAACAGGATGTGAACGTGGTCGGTGCCGCCGTCCACGTTCTTGATGTCGGCCTCGAAATCCTCTGCAATCTCGTGTGCAACTTCAGCCACGCGCTCCAGCCGCTCATCGGTGAGGATGTCGGCGCGGTACTTCGTGACGGTCACGAAGTGATATTGGAGCGCGTAGACCGTGTGCGACCCGGATTGCAGGTTATACTCTATTTGGCCTCACCAAATACAAGACACCCAATTTCAATAACTCTTGTGACGTTGGGTATTCGGTCGGGCAGAACCGCGTGGACTGTCGTACCGGGCTTACGCGATTCACGCCCGCCGTGAACGGCGGGGATTCTCTCGCTGAATCAAGATAGCTCAGACGGACTCGAATCTCTGGGTTGCGCCTGTACCGACTACCACACCGCCCGTGACTACTGACTAACCGCTCTCTTACTCTGACTCGGAAATGTCCACAGTGAGCACCGGCACGGACGATTTTGTGACGACTTTCTGTGCTGTACTCCCGAGCATGTTCTGTTCATATTTGTCCGCCTGCGTCCCCATCGTAATCAGATCAATGTCGGCGTCTTCAACGTACGACACAATGCGGTCCGCTGGTTTCCCTCGCAGGGTGGCTGTCGAGACCTCGATTCCCTCCTGTTCCAGTGCCTCTTGGACTACTGACGTGGCCTCTTCGCCCTCGGTCCGCAAGTTTTCCAGCACGTCATCTTGCATTTCATCATCCATCGACAGGAACGCCCGGTCGTCGACGACATACAGTGCGTGGACTGTGACATCCCGCCCGTCGGCAATATCGATCGTGTGTTCCAGTACCTCCTTTATTGACGCGCTCCCATCTGTCGGAACGAGAATATCGCTATACATCGTCCGTATAAATCAAGTTGTGACAAACATCGCTTTCGATTCTGTCCAGCCACGGTCACACTCCCGGTCAGTCATTGCGACTGAACTGAGCAACTAAGCCAACAACCACATCAGGGCATTTCGACGCCATCAAGATCGGTTTCCAGCGAATCGCCCGTCGTGACTCGCGACCCGCGGCGGCGAAGACGACAGTCCTACGACTGGGCACGACAACTCTTTTTCTGGGGCTCGGATGAGACTGATTCAGAGATAGCCGAGTCGCTCCAGCCGCGACTTGAGATCTACGTCGTCAAACCCATCGATATCGTATTCTGCCATTTCGTCTTCCCCGGCAGCGAGTTGCGTGATTTCGAGCGTCTCACTTTGATCTGCGGAGTCAGCGACAATTTCTGACGGTGGGCGGTCGATAGGTGTTCCATCGATGGGCTCGGACCGCCGGCCCCGCGCGACCGCTTCGTACTCATCGTCCCCCCACGTTGCGCGCTTGTACACAGTGTCGCCGGGGCCGTCCTGGTACACGAGCGACGCAGGCTGTCGGAATCGGTCCGGTTCGTCAGTGTACTGTTCGGCGTATTCCGCCGTCTGCCCGGTCGGCGGCGCCTGGTACGCAGTCGTCTGCCCGTCGCGGGCGACGAACCAGCCAGAATCACCCGTTTCGCCGTCAAAGGCAGCCAGGACGGCGTCGGGAAACCGCGATAACGTCGCCAGGGACGTGATTCGGCGCCCATCAGACTGCCCGGGTGCTCGGACGACCAGTGGGACGTGAAACAGCTCTTCCTGTGTGCCCATGCCGTGCATGACGGCCGGTGGCTCTGTGGCGGCCTGGGGCGGTTCTCCGAACCCGTCACCGTGGTCCGACGTGATGACAACGAGCGTATCGTCTAAAACGCCGCGTGCTTCCAGGTCACCGATGACCTGCTCCAGAATGGCGTCAGTCTGTCGAATTGCTCCGTCGTACAGCGGTTCGAGTAGCTGACCGACGCCCGGCGGCAGTTGTTCACCGTAGACGCTCCACTCCCACTTGATGGGGAGCTCGTCGTGCATAGCCCAGTAAAAGTCCGCGCCCCACTCGTCGTAGCCGTCGCGCGTTGCGTACGGCATGTGTGCGTCCATCAAATTGAGGCACGCAGCCCATGACTCCGTTTGCTCGTCGATCCACTCAGTCAGCTTGTCAGCGTACCAGAACCCGTCGACACCGTTGCGGGTTTCGGACGGATCATCGACGTCTGTTGAATCGGGTCGTTCCGTGACGACGGTCTCAAAACTATCACTGAGTCCGGACGCGTGAACCGTGAGATACGGGTTCTCGGTGAATACGCCGGTCTCGTATCCCTCGTCGTGGAGGAAATCAAAGATGGTCTGGCCGGGCACCAGCCGTTCGGTGATCTGGAGCTTGTGGCCTTCGGACGGGACACCGGTGAACAAACTCGTATGGGCCGGCAGCGACCAGCTCGCGGTTGTCCGTGCCTGTGTGTACACCGTCGCCTCACGGCTAAACTCTTCGAGAAAGGGAGTGGTCGTGCGCCGATGTCCCAGCAGGGAGGTGTTCGCCGCACGCACACAGTCAAGAACGACGAGCAACACGTTTGGCCGACCCATTGTCAGGCTTTGGAAGGTGTCCACAGCAAAAGTATGTTCTGTAATCGATATTTGCACCTGTTTGCGGTCGGTGCCGGACGAGAGTCTCTGTCCTTGTCACCGGCGATATCCGGGTTCTGATCTTACCATCTACTGTTCACTGTCATTACAAATCACTCTCTCGACTTCATCGCTGCGAGGCAGTCTGCCGCTCCTGAAACGATACAGGCGGTCGAGACGCACTGTGGTTGGTCCCCTCGTGAGAATATTTTATATAGGTCGACAGTCTGATGATAAACACGTGGTCAAATCAACGGTCCGGTTTCCCGAAGCGGTGATGGACTGCGTCGAGGAGATGGTAGAGGAGGGTGTCTTCTCGAACAAGTCAGAGTTTCAGCGCTTCGCCGTTGAGTACGTCCTTTCCGAAATCGAGGACTACGAACCCGAGATGGTTGATTTCAACGAGCTCCGGAAAGAGGTGTTTCAGCACCAGCCCGCTACAAACGGGGCCGAAATGTCGCCGGAGATCAACGAGAATTTCTACGAGAACGCTGCGCGCGTCCGACAGTTCGCTATTCGCGGTGACATCGAGACGGCAGAAGAGTACATCGACACTGCGTACCCGGTCACCGATCCCCGGTGTCTGCTCCTCGACGACTTGCTTGAACCCTATCGACAGCGCGAAACCGACGACGAATAGGCCCCTCTCGGGGCCGATACTCGGTTGCCTCCCCGTATCTGGTAGGAATCTCCCCCGGAGCGTTAGTCGTCGTCAGCGCGGGCTTCCGGCGTCTCAGCCGAGCGTGGCCCGGCGGCATGTCCCTCGTGCGTCAGCGCTGTCGCGAACAGTTCTTCCGAGACAGCGGGCACCTCTGTGTCCTCGACCGCTCCGTCGGACTCGATGTCTTCGACTGAACGCGGGTACTTCCTGAGGTCCTTGTGGATCGCGATGCCCGCGTCCGCGCCCTCGCCCATCGCGACCGGGATCTGGTTGTGGCCCGGGGTGAGGTCACCCACAGCGTAGACACCGGAGACACTGGTCTCGCCGTGGTCGTCGACGGCCACTGTCCCGTCGCTGTTTCTATCGAGTCCCAGTTCGTCGGCGAGTTCTGCGTGGTAGTCCGAGCCGAGCATCGGGAAGCCGCCCTTGTATTCCCGAACGCTTCCGTCCTCGAACTCGTACGCTGATAGCCAGCCGTCGTCGTCAGTCCGCTTGCCAGACAGTTCCGTATCGACGATCTCGACGGGGTGATTCTCGAGCATCGTCTGCGTCTCGTCGCTCCATTCCGGCTCTTCGCCGCGAGTCAGGATATCCACGTCGTCGGTGTAGTTTAGCATGATCATCGCGACGTGGGCCGCGGCTTCGCCGGTCCCCATGACGAAGACCGGTTCGCCAACGAACATGAACGCGTCACAGTGGAGACACCAGTGGAGCCCCTTGCCGGTGCGTGGTAGCGGCGGGTCCGGGCGCTCGTCGGCGAACCCGGTTGCCAGGACGACTCGCTTGACTGCCAGTTCGTCGTCGCTCGTCGTTACGGCGAATCCGTCCTCGTCTGCGTCATCGAGTGGCTCGACCGACTCGACGAAGCCCCGCTCGTAGGTCCCGCCGTAGTCCTGTACCTGTTCGCGCGCGGTCTCTAGAAATTCGTTACCCGAAACGTCCTCGGTGACGCCGATCACGTTGTGCGTATCGGTCATCATGGCAGCGCGGCCGCCGCCGCGGTTGATGACGATCGTGTCCATCCCGAGCCGGGTGGTGTACAGCGCACTCGTCAGCCCGGCCGGCCCGCCGCCGACCACGGCCACATCATAATCGTACCGCCCATCGGTGTACATTAACGTAGTGTACGTGTTCAAGGAATAAAAACAGCAGAACAGCGGACAGCTACACAGCTAGCTGATACTGTTGAGTCAATCCCCGACTGAGGTACACGACCGGCAGGAACGGCGTTTCCGGATGAGAGACCGGCGCATTCAGTCACCGGCGGAGCTTCTGATTCGAATACTGGCACACTCAATAGAGCCCGCCAACTGGCAGCGCTGTCTCATCCAGGGCCAAGGGCTGCGATATCGGCTCCGACTGTCGCCCGCGCATCAGCCGGATTCGGATCACTGTCGGCCAGGTGCGTCCATTCGTGGGCGGGCAGTGTCGACAGGTGGTCAGTGATAGCTGTGCTGTACGGCGTCGCTTGCACAGTGCTCTCACTGTCACCCCAGATGTGGTTGATGACGGTCATCGAATCGATACGGATCTCAACGGACGCAGGGTCACACCGCGCCGTCAGTGCCTGCAGTCCGAGATGGAGGGCGGCATATTCGGCGACGTTGTTGTTCGTCCGGGAGCCGACTGGGCGCCCGAGTCGGGCAATCGGTGTCTCATCTGCCTGAATCACAGCACCGGCACCGGCCGGTCCGTTACTGTGCGCGCTGCCGTCCACATAGAGAACTACCCTTGATACGGCGGAATCAGTCGCGCCCTGTTGTGACTGGGGTGGGCCGGCTTCGAGCAGTTCACCGATAGCAGTCCGTATCTCATCATCGGTGGTCTCCGGGTCGAACAGCCCACCGTATCCAGCAATGGCCGCATTGATTGCATCGATAGCGGGGGTGAGTTCGTATCGATACAGGGCCAGCAGTTCGTCGACCCGTGTCGCCAGCGGCGAGAGCGTCTCTGCAGGCAACCGCTCCCTCTCTCCTGCCGGCGGATCGTGACGGTCCATCAATGCCGGTTACTAGCAGCGAGCGAGTAAAGACACTTCGCCACAACGGGCCAGGGAAGGCAGGATGCGTCCCGTGAGTACCGGCTGTTGACCGCATCACCTCTCCGTCTGAGCTAATCAGGGCCGTAGTTAACAGCACCGAGACCGTAGACGAGGCTACGATGGACAGACGGACGTTTCTCGCTGTGGGCGGGCTCACGCTCGCTGGACCACTCTCGGGCTGTAGTGCCCCGAGTGACGACCAGCAAGCGGATGGTGCTACAGCGGCGGATTCCGGACAGACCGGCGGGTCAGAGACGGCTGTGGCTGTCGAGACCGTCGTCGGTGGGCTCGAATCGCCCTGGAGCGTCACGCCGCTGCCTGACAGTTCACAATTGCTGGCCACAGAGCGCGTCGGTCGCGTGGTGCTGGTCGACCCCGCGGACGGGACCGTCACGCCCGTCAGCGGCACACCGTCGGTGTACGCCAGGGGCCAGGGTGGGATGCTCGACGTGGCGCTCCACCCCGGCTTCCCGGACCCCGCGTGGGTGTATCTGACGTATTCGAAGGCTAACGACAGCGGCGAGTCAGCCACGCACCTGGGCCGTGGCCGCCTGGACGTGGCCGGCGCGCAGTTCGAGACGTTTGAACAACTGCACGTCGCGGAGCCGTTCGTCGATTCCGACGGGCACTTCGGGTCTCGCGTTGTATTCGGTCCGGACGGGTTGGTGTACATGACCGTCGGCGACAGACAGTTCAAGGACTTCGGACCCGACCACGTCGCTCAGGACAGGACGAACGAGCTCGGAACCACGCTTCGACTGACGCCCTCAGGTAAGATTCCCGATGCGAACCCGTTCACCGACGACCCGGACGCGATGGACTCGATATTCAGCTACGGTCACCGCAACGCCCAGGGGATGACCGTCCACCCCGATACCGGAGCCATCTGGCAGTCCGAGTTCGGCGAGCAGGACGGCGACGAAATCAACGTCGTCGAGCGGGGCGCTAACTACGGCTGGCCCGTCGCCGACGAGGGCTGTACCTACGGGAGCGGCGAGCCCATCGGCGTCAGCCACGCGGACCGCGACGACGTGGTGGCACCGGTCTACTCGTGGGACTGCGGGTCGGGCGGGTTCCCGCCCAGCGGCACGACTTTCTACACCGGTGATGCCTTCCCGGAGTGGACCGGCGACTTGCTCGTCGGGGGGCTGGCCTCGCAGTATCTCGCCCGGTTCACTGTCGATGGGCGAACAGTCAAAGAAGCGACGCCGCTCCTCAACGACCGCGGGTGGCGCATCCGTGACGTCGTCGTCGAGCCCGATAGCGGATACGTCCTCGTTGCCATCGACTCGCCGGACGCACCCATCGTGCGACTCCGTCCCGCCTGAATCGGGTAATTCGGAGACAACCGCGTGGACTGGCTGTGTCCGTGATCTGAATTGGTGTTGGAGCGATACACCGACGGTGAATGTGGTCGTTCCGGTCCCACACTCCCACGGAAATTTTCCTCGATTAGACCCGACCAGCGAGCCCGGTACCGCGCCATTTTTGCTTCTGAACCCGCTACATTGGCTGTGAATCAGACTGCGATTCTGCACGCCGCGTTCGGAGTACTGATCGTCGCAGGGTTCGTCGTTTCGGGACAACTCCTGAGTTATGGTCTATACGGACTGGGGGCTGCGTGTTTCCTCGCCGGTATACTGCTTGCACGGCGAGACAGCGACGGATCGGAAGCCGCGGATAGCGTCTGACAGCGAGAATCGTACCAGCTTACCTGCTATGGCGGGGCAGAGTAGTTATCGGGCCGTCTCGCGCTATCGATGTGGCCGACACGACTAGCATGGATTGTCGGCTACTCGATCACGCTTCCTGTAGTCGGCCACCGTCGACGGCCACGTTCTGGCCGGAAATGTAGTCAGCCGCGTCACCGCAAAAAAACAGGATCGGGGCCGAAACGTCCTCGAACGTGGCTGGCCGCCCGCGCGGGTACTCCGAGACGTCCACGACAGTGTTCTCGACTGCGAACGGGGACACAGCGTTGACTGTAATCCCGTCGTCCTGTGTATCGTACGCCAGGGTTCGCGTGAACTGCAGGACCGCCTTCTTTGCTGCGAAGTACGGGAAATTCATCGGCACTGCCCTGTCATCCCGCGCGTCCGCCACGCCAAAGTTGATAATCCGCCCCCAGCCGGCCGACCGCATTGACGGGAGCGCGCGCTGCGAGCAGAGATACGTCGAGTACAGACACCCCGCGACGGCGGTATTCCACTCTTCGAGGGACAGTTCGTCCCACCGTCCCTGTGGAAGCGGGCCGACGGCATTAACCAGGATATCGACCGCGCCCAGTTCTGATTCACAGTCCGAGAACAGCGAATCGACGGCTTCGGGCTCCGTTACGTCGCCTTCCACGGTTATTGCCTCGACGCCGAGGTCCCGTGCGTCGGCTGCTGTCTCCGCCGCCGCTGTCTCGCTCGTCCGGTAATGCACAGCGACATCGGCACCGGCAGCCGCTAACTCGAGAAGCACTTCCCGACCGACCCGCTTTGCCGACCCCGTCACAAGAACAGTACGCCCGTCCAGCTCCGGTTGAATTGCTACCACTTCTCAATGTATGGCTGGGACCGTCAAAAATACGAGGGAGAATCCTGCGGAATGGGGTGATTCACTGAGTAAAAAGGCACACACGGCCCCGTGACCAGGATTCACCTGATCAAAGAGTCCCGGATAACGTATCCGAGAACGGCGATGACCCGTACAAAAACGATGCGAGGTTAGTCGTCGGCGGGCGTCTCGGCTTCTTCCGTGGGACCGAGCGGCTCCTTTGGCTTGATCGGGTCACCGGATTCGAGCCCCTTTTCGGCCAGTGCCATACTCCCCATGACCTCGATGATGAGTCGGTTGGCCAGCCCGCTGGTGACACCGCCGTTGTAAGAGCTACTGTCGCTGGTGTCGTAGGCCGGCGACACCTCGACCACGTCGAAGCCGAAGTCTTCGGGGTCGAGTGCCTTGACGACCTCACGGACCATGTAGATGGCCTCACGCGGGATGAGACCGCCGGGCTCGGGCTCGCCGGTGCCGGGGGCGTAGGCCGGTTCCATCACGTCCACGTCGAAGGAGACCCACACGGCGTCGGTGCCGTCGGTGGCCCGCTGGACCGCGTCGGCGACGATGTCGTCGAGGTCCATATTGCCGACTTCCATCGAGGTGTACCACTTCATATCGGCCTCTCGCATCTCCTCGTAGGTGTCCGGGCCGGGCCAGAAGCCGCGCGGGCCGATGAGGGTGTAGTTCTCGCCGGCCATGAGGTCGTCGTCGAAGACGCGCTTGACCCACGCGCCGTGGTCGTACTCGAAACCGGTCAGTCCCTCATCGCCGGTATCGGCGTGACAGTCGAAGTGGATGAGGCCGATGTCCTCGTAGCCGTTCGCTTCGGCCCAGCCCTTGATATCGGGGTAGGAGATGGAGTGGTCGCCGCCGATGACGATGGGCGTGGCCTGCTCGCTGATCTCGTAGACGGCGTCCTCGATGTTGAGCTGGCTCTGACGGGTATCGCCGGGGGAGACAGCCGCGTCGCCGGTGTCGGCGACGCTGAACGTATCGAAGGGGTCGACGCCGGTCTCGATGTTGAAGTGCTCGTAGGGTGGCGAGGGGACCGTCGAGGCGGCCCGGACCGCACGCGGGCCGTACCGGGTGCCCGGACGGATAGTCGTCGCCGTGTCCAGGGGCGCACCGAGGATGCCGATATCGACGTCCTCCTCGTCGAGGGCGTCGCGCTCGACCTCGGGGAGCTTGAGGAACGTCGGGATGCCGCTGAAGATGGGTTCGTTCGCTTCCTTGTGCTTGTCGCCGTAGATGTCGTCGCCGTTTCGGTCGGTCATGATGTGGTAGTTTTCCGGACTCGAACTGGTCGAACCCGGAGCGTTTATCGACAGAAGTAGATGATTGCGAACTACGGATAAGCGTTCCTTCGGATGTGTAAAACCCACTCCTATGACCACGAGTGGACATGTACCGTTGGAGTTTCCTTAAGGAATTTAATGCCACCGGTCACCCGCCCGCCCCAGACGACGACTCCCCGGTGACCAGCGAGGGGTCGTTCCGGAAGGCCAGATGCGTCGCAACCGAGAGGCTGTCGCGGGCGTGTCTGGCGCTTCGCTCCAGCAGGACGACGGCGCGCTGGAGCGCGAGCAGCGGTTCGGGCCGCTCGGCTTCGAGGTGGGCGTTCAGGTCGGCGATGCGGTCGTCGACGAGGTCGAACGCGGCGCGGGCGTCCTCTGTCGCGTCGTAGTTGGGCGTCGTCACCGCCGACCGGGTGGCGCTGGCCGCGTCGTCGAGCGCGTCCCCGAGTTCGGTGAGCTTCGAGGCGGTCGTCGGGTCGGGCGTCGCCGAATCGGTCGCCAGGCCTGCGATTTCGATGGCCGTGTCGGCCATCAGCACCACGTCCTGTGCGACCGAGCGGTAGCCGATGAGGGGAAAGCCCGTCTCCAGCCCGACAGCCTGGTTCAGCCGCGGGTTCCGGTAGATGGTAAACACCAGGCGCAGGAACAAATAAAAGAGCTTCTCGACCTGCTCCTGGCGGCTTTCGACGGTTTCGACGAGGGTCGTATCGCCCTCGATGAGCGCGGAAATCGCGTCCCCGCGTATCACCGCCTCGGTGCGGCTGAGCCGACCGAGCAGCGTCGGGAGGTCGAAGTCCTCCGGGGCGACCGAGCACCGCACCGTCACCGTCCGTTCGGCCTGTTCGACGATGCCTAGTCCCATCAGCCGCCGTTCGGCGTTCATGATGGCGTCGCGGTGTTCGATACCAAGCGGCGCTGTCGCCTCGACGCGGATGAGCTGTCGGCCCAGGACGTACTGCGTGATGATGGCCCGCTCCAGGGCGTCGGCCGTCAGCGCGTCCGCGTCGATGGTCGCCTCCACGTCCTCGATGGTCGGCTGTTCGGGGACAACGAGCAGCGATCCGCCGTTCTCGTCGCGCTGGACGATGACCTCGTCGCCCTTCGAGATGTCGTGCTGGCGCGCCCAGTCGACGGGCACCGTCACCGCCAGCGTGGAGGAGCCCAACTGCTGGACCTTCCGTTTCATTCGAATCGGATCGGGCGTCACTTTCTAGCCTCCCTGTGATTTTGCGGTACGTCCATTGATTACTCTACGTACTGTCCGAATAGGACGTATTTTCCACTTCCGGTTGGAACAAATTCTCCGCACGCGCGTGTGACTGGACGATACGCAACCTGCCACCCGGCCGAATGTTAAAACAGTACTAGGAATTTCATACCGTGGGTACTGTCCATGTGTCCATCTATCTGTGCCTACAGTCCATGCTCGTTGCGGGATAACTCTACTGTGTAAACAATACTGTCATAACCGCTTTATGTAGTGCCCAAAACGAAACTCATGTGACTGTTTACCGTCCGACTCGAAACCACACCGGGACTAAAACTGTCGAAGCGAGCGGTGAAACCGAAAATAGCTGTGCAATCGTCAACGGCGGTGGTGCGACGTGAGTGTCATCCTCTACGGGCTCGCCGCCACCATCGTGACGATGATGACCATCGGGTTCTACGTCGCCAAGAAGGTAAACGGCGACAGCATCAACTACATCGTCGCCGGTCGGGGGCTCATCCTCCCGCTGGCCGCGGCGACGCTGATGGCGCAGTCGCTGGACTCGAACGCGACGCTCGGGAACACCGACCTGGCGGCTGGCTTCGGCTTCTGGGCCGGCGCGGCCCTGCCCGTCGGGCTGGCGACCTGCCTGTTCCTCACCGGGCTGTTCTTCGCGAAACCGATGAACCGGCTCAACCTCACGACGCTGCCGGACTTCTACCGTCGAAAGTACGGCCGCACCGCCGAAATAGTCGCGAGTATCATCATGTCCGTCGCCTACGCGTTCCTGCTCGCCGGGAACCTCGTCGCCGGCGGCTACCTCTTCCAGATTTTCGTCGGCACGAGCTTCCAACTGGGCGTGTTCATCATCGCCGGGCTCGTGCTCGCGTACACCGTCGCCGGCGGGCTGTTCTCGGTGGCCTACACCGACGTGATACAGGCTGGGGTCGCCTTCGTCGGCTCCGTCGCGCTCATCGTCTACGTCACGACTAACTACGGTCTGACGATTCCCACCGGCATGGGTCCGACGAACCTCGGCCAACTTACTGACCCGAGCCAGGGGGCGTACATAAACCTCGCCACCATCGTCGCTCTCGGCCTCGGCGACATCGTCGCCATCGACTTCATGGAGCGTGTGTTCGCGGCCGACAGCCCCGAGACGGCACAGAAGGCCTGCTTCATCGGGGCCGCCGGCACGCTCGTCATCGGCATCCCGTTCTCCGTCGTCGCGCTGTCGGCGAACCCGATTCTGTCCTCGCTCGGCGTCGAGGCCGGGAACCAGGCCGTCCTGTACACGCTCCTCCAGAGCGCCGTGCCGCCGTGGCTGGCCGCGCTCGTCCTCGCCGGTATCGTCGCCGCCTCCTTCTCGACGAGCGACGGGGCGATACTTGGCACGTCGGCGGTCATCGCCCGAAACATCGGGAACATCCGCGTCGACGAAGAGACCGCCGGCAGTCCGGCGACGGCCGCGGACGGCGGCGTCGACGAGGGCTTTTTCGGCTCGGAGAGCGACAAACTACTCACCGTCACGCGCCTGATGTCGGTGCCGATTACGCTGCTGGGCGTGTTCCTCGCGATACGGGTGTCCGCGACCGGGATGTTGCTCGTGCTGGCGTTCGACATCATGCTCGCCGGCGCGTTCGTCCCGCTGGTGATGGGGCTGTACTGGTCCGACATCGCCACCACGCCGGCGGCGCTTGGCTCGATGCTGGCCGGCTCCGGGACCCGGCTCGTGCTGTTCGTCCTGGTCCCGACGACTTACGCCTACGAGAACACGCTCCTGTACATCCCCAACGACATCTTCACGTCGGCCTTCGACGGCCTGCCGACGTTCATCGCCGCCGCAGTGGGGCTCGTGGCATTTCTCGCAATCGCCTACGTCACCAAGGACGACTACCCGATATACAGCGTCGAAAAGCAAAACAACCCAAACATCGTGGCCGGCGGCGAGGAAGACTGACCGGTCAACGTCGCAGGACCCATTTGGCGATTCCGCTCTTGACCACCTAGCGGGGCTCGACGCCGTCTCAGACGAGCCGCGGCAGTCTGGTGGCTTCCTCGGAAGACTCGCTTGTCGTCACAGGGACCTCTCGCCAATTAAACAACCCTAGTCGGAACAGCCGGTAACTGTAGGGCTCCCCGTGAGGGGCGAACACGACGAGCGCGAACCGGTCACGGATGTTTCGTCGGTCGGTGCCCGTCAGGCCAGACGGTGTCGACGCCGACGTGTGGGAGTGATAGAATACGCGTGGCTCCGGCGGGACCCCATCGGTTGCCGTGGCGACGAATCGGCGCCGTGGCCTCGGTGAAACGTTGTCGAGCGGAACGTGGTCGGTCGCATATATCCGGTTACCTTCTCGCGCACACCCGAGATATCCTCCGGCCTCGTGGGGATGACTCGCCGCGACATGTGCCGCTATCGCGTCCCGAACGTCGTCGGGAATCGTGAGCGCCCGGGTCCGGTGACTGAGCCGCACAGTACCGAATATAGAGGGTGTAGGCATAGAGTTGTTTCGACTGGCCGGCCAGTGGTGTCCGGCTCACAGCAGGAGCGCGAAGAGGAGGTACGACCCGACGACAGATAGCGACGGCGTGAGGAGCCAGAGAATGACGATTTGGCTCGTCGCTGCCGGGTCGAACAGGTTCTCAGCAGTTAGCTCCGCAATGTCCTCCTCGCCAATGGCTGGGACTGATGGTGACTCCTCGTACTGCTGTTCCGGATTTGTCGGCTCTCCGGATGCGAGTTCGCCCACAGTCGGACCCGCCGATTTCTCTTCCTCGGTCGATGGGGCGGCGAGAGCGCCAGTACTGAGATTCGGCCCGGGTTTGGACTCGGACGGTGGTGTAGCGAGTTCCGTAAGCGTGACCGCGCGGCTTGCCCGGCCCCATCCCAGGCCGATGATACAGCAGGTCGTGCTCACTGCGAGGCTCGCCGGAATGCCGAAGTACGAGAGGATGGTGATGATTGTCGCTCCGACGGACGAAACTATGAGGGCCGCCAGAATGGGGAGGTCCGTGATGCCGTCGCCGACCGTCGCAAGAGTGCGTCGAGCGATCGTGAACCCGCCGAGGCTGATGGCTGCGACTGCAAGGAGCACGCCCTGATCGATACTGACGGCACCGTTGCCGACCAGGGGGGCGACTGCGTTCGCGGCGTTCGAGGCCCCCGCACTGAAGCCCATGTAACAGGCGATGCCCAGCACCAGCGCCGATCCGATGAGGTCACGGGGGGACGCGTTTCCGTTGAGTCGGATGCGGGGGAACCGGCCCGAACGGTCGATCTGCAGCAACTGCCGTTCCAGGCGCGTAAAGGACAGACGAACCTCGAGTTGCGGATAGACGTACCGGCCGATGACCGCACCGATGACGAGTCCAATGAGCGGAGCAACAATCCACGCGGAGACGATTGTGAACATCAACGCCTCGTTGAGCGACCCCGTCGCGAGTCCGAGGCCCACAATCGCCCCCACAGCCGTCATCGAGGTCGAGGCGGGGACGCCATACACGTTCGAGACCAGCAGCGAGAGGCCAGTGAAAAACAGGACGCCGACACCGGCTACTGGGGTGAACTGTGCGGCCGGTACGATCCCCTCGCTCATCGTGACGATGACGTTGCGGCCGACCGTCCACGCCCCGATGAACGCGAACACGCTGAACAATGCTGCCGCTGTTACCTTTCTGACCAGCTTGCTCCCGACAGCCGGCCCGAACGCGACGCCTGTTGACGAACCGCCGATGTTGAATCCCACGAACGCGGCGACGAGTAAGCCGAGGATGAGAAGCAGCGAGACCATGAAGGTAATCCTATACGTACCATTTCGGATACAGGCATAATGGACTGTTCATCTATCATTGGCGTCTGAGGTCTATTCTGCCCCGAGGGGTCCGGCTACCGCTGCCTGTGGAGTCCGCCACACATCTCGTCGGCGGTTTTATCCGACAGGTGAAACTATCTCTGTCATATGACTGACCAGCCTGTCGACGTCGAATCCGGGGGCGAGAACGTCGCCGGTGAGGCACCCGCCGAGGAGCCGGAAGCCGTCACCGACGACGCGGTCGTCCACGACGACGACGTGGAAC
This sequence comes from Haloarcula amylolytica, assembly GCF_049705545.1. Classification (GTDB taxonomy): domain Archaea; phylum Halobacteriota; class Halobacteria; order Halobacteriales; family Haloarculaceae; genus Haloarcula; species Haloarcula amylolytica_B. The sequence goes on along the minus strand of NZ_JBNAMU010000002.1, from coordinate 231,859 downwards.
TCGAACGGACTATCGGGCTGGTCGGCGGGCTGGCAATCGGGATCGGGACGATGATCGGGGCCGGAATCTTCGTGTTTCCCGGGCTGGCGGCTGCCAACGCTGGGCTCGCAGCCACCCTCTCGTTCGCAATCGGCGGCCTGATCGCGTTGCTCGTGGCGCTTCCGACCTCCGAACTCGCCACGGCGATGCCCCGGAGCGGTGGCGGGTACTACTTCATCTCGCGGGGAATGGGGACGGCCTACGGCGCAATCGTCGGCCTCGGGCTGTGGCTGGGCCTGATGTTTGCCTCAGCGTTCTATCTGGTCGGCCTTGGTCACTATGCGAGCGCCGTGTTCGCCGAACTCAATGTCGCGCTCCCGTTCAGTCCGGTCACCGGAGTCGGGCTGCTGTTCGGGGTCGCACTGACGGCGTTGAGTATCGGTGGTACGGAAAACACCGCGAAGATTCAGAACGCGGTGGTCGGGATTCTCCTCGTCGTGCTCACGGCCTTCCTCTCGTACGGTGTCCTCGACGCCGTGGGCGTGTTCGGTGGCGGAACCGTGCCGGAGCAGTTCTTCTCCAGAGGGTACTTCCCGGTGTTGACGACCGCGGCGCTCGTGTTCACGTCGTATCTGGGATTCGCCCAGGTCGCAACTGTCGCGGGTGAAATCAAGCAGCCGGGTCGGAACCTCCCGCTGGCGATGGTCGGCTCGGTCCTGATTGTGACCGTCTTTTACGTCGTGACGATTTTCGTCGCGACCAGCGCGTTCGGCGCTGAACGGCTGGGGGAGTTCGGGGAGACAGCGATGGTCGAAGTCGCCCGTGACTTCCTCGGATTGCCCGGCGCGGTCGCTATTCTGGGCGCCGGGCTGCTGGCGACGTTTTCGAGCGCGAACGCGTCGATTCTCAGTGCCTCGCGGGCGGTGTACGCACTGAGCCGGGATGCCTTGCTCCCCAGAAAAGCGAGCGAGGTCAACCTTCGATACGGCACCCCTCACGTCGCGCTGCTCGCTGCTGGTGGTCCGATCCTCGTCCTCGTCGCGACTGGCCGGGTCGAACTCCTGGCCGAAGTCGCCTCCTTTCTCCATCTGATCATGTACGGGCTGATGTGTGTCGCCCTGATCGTGTTGCGCCGGCGGGATCCCGAGTGGTACGCACCCAGCTATCAGGTGCCGGGCTATCCGGTGGTACCGGCCCTGGGTGGGCTCGCGAGCTTCGGACTGATCGTGTTCATGCAGCCTGCCTCAATCGGTATCGGCATCGTGGTCATGCTCGCCTCGTACCTCTGGTACCGTTATTACGCTGGGGACGTGACACTCAAAGGAGACATCTGATCATGACGGACCGACCATCGATACTCGTCCCGCTTCGCGTGCTCGAAGGGGAATCGGTCCCCGAAGGTGTCCCAGAACTTCTCGCCGACGCTCACGTCATCCTGCTGGGGTATCACGTCATCCCGGAACAGACCGCTCCCGGACAGGCACGGATGCAGTTCGAGGACCGGGCCATGGAACGGCTCGACGAGTACGAGGAGATGTTCGAAGAGGCCGGGGCGACCGTCGAGCGGCGGCTCGTGTTCACTCACAACGGCCAAAAAACGATCGACCGCATGATTGCTGAGCACGACTGCCTGGCTGTCCTCGTTCCGAACGCGACAGGCCCGGTCGAAGACGTACTGGTTCCAGTCCGTGGGGCCGTCGGGGTTGACCGCCTCGCCCGTGTCGTTGCCAGCGTTTTCGGACCGATGGATGCCGACGTGACGTTATATCACGTCGCAGACGAAGACACAACGGACGACGATATCCAGACCCTCCTCGGTGGGATGACGGACCGATTGGTGGAGTTGGGAATGGACCCGTCGACTATCGAGACACGGATCGACCGCGATCAGGGTCCCCTTGGCGCGATTGTGGATATGGCTGACTCGTTCGATACGGTCGTCATGGGTGAATCCGACCCCTCTCTGACGACGTTCGTCTTCGGGATGCCGGCCGACCAGGTCGCCGAGCGGTTCCTCGGGCCGGTGTTCGTGGTCCAGCGCGAACCGGCCCCGGACGATGCGGACGAGTGACACCGTCCCCGTCTAAAGACGCGGAGGGTTCTCCATTGGGAGTCTAGCTACTGAGTTCGAGAAGCGATTTGTACGTTTGTGTCGATCTTCGCCAGTCTTCAGTTCCGGAAGGGTCCTGCCCAATCGCGGTCACCTCACAGCTGGCTCGCGAATCACTTCAGCAGAGTTGGTTACTCGAATACACCGTCTCCGTCAGAAGGGGTCTGTTTTTGGCGCTCTGGCTGTCGGTCGAACACCGCTATCACCGGGTCCGAATCGGGCACGTGTGGCAGCACATATTCGCCGTCAGCGTGTTCAATAGTAACCGTCTCGGTTCCGAGCAGGGAATCAACGGGTGTCCGCTCGACGCGGAGGCCACTTTCATCCCACGACTCAATGCGCCAGAGTGCCGTCCCGAACAGGCGGTCATATGCGACGAGCGCACCAGCGTCAGGCTCAATTCGGTATTCGAGCGTCCCGTAGCGCAGTAACTGATCGAAACACAGCAGGAGAAGCGGGATGCAAAGGCTTGCGACAAGGATTGCGGCGACAATGGCCCACGACCCGCCAATTGCGAACAACCCTGCAACGAGCAGCCCCAAGCCGCCGAGATATGCGCTTCCCGGGTGCTGCGGGAGCCGGAGTGGACCGCCGATTACGCGCCCCCAACGAACCGGACGGACCCGCTCGGGCGCATCAGTGAGCGCGTCTTCAACAGCTTTCGACTGCGGCGGGGCTTCTTGCCATCCGTACTTCTGATCGTACGACTTGAAATAGACAGCCAGACGGTCACTGTACACTCCCAAAAAGTCGGATGTGAATTTGAAGCAGACGATCATGAGCAGCAGTGGCAGGCCAACTGCACTGGGATCGAGGCTGCCGAGTTCCGCCTCTGGTCCTTCTGTGGCCGCAGTTATCAACGTCAAGGTGAGTATTCCGCCGAAGAAGACAGTGACCATCCTGGGCAGCAGTCCACGAAACGCCGTCTGGGAGTTGTGGTTACGATACTCCCCGTTATAGAAATAGTTCCGCACCGTCGTCACTCCTGTTGAAATAAAAATCCCCCCACTTGCCACCACCACACCGACCAGCGTGTCCGAACTGGGTTCTGGCAGTGGGCCGATGAGAAGTGCGCCGGTAAGAAGCCAGGCGCCCGCGACGATCAGCACAGTAACCGGGAGTGTGAGTACTGTTGTGAGGTAGACCCGAAGATCGGTCCGTGGTACTGAGAGGGACACTTGTCGTGCCGCTAGCGGACCCACGAGCAAGCCCTCAGTCGCAATATCCGGCGGCCGACCGGCGAATAGTGCCCGAACAAGTGCCCACACCGAGTCGACACCGAGTTCAAGCCAGTAGAGGAGCAACAACGCGGCCGCACTCCAGTCAAGTAGACCGACACCAACAATCGGGAGCGCGTTCGTGACGAGAATACTGAGTAGTTCTGTCCGACGGCTGTTCTCCGTAGTGAGAACCCGTCTGACCAGGGGCATTACTGCGTGATGATAGCCGATAGCGTATGAACGAACTGATTGGGCGGCAACCAATGGACCGTGGCCGGTCTCCGTCCCTCATCGAGACGATGGAACTGTCCTACCAGAGGGGCTTGGCATTGACACTAGCTGGGTCGATATTACAACCGACGTCCTGCAGTCAGGTAGCAACACGTGGCGACGATGACATACCTGCTCGCCGCTACGGTTGCACCGCTCGATAGAATCGGTCTCGGCCAACGGATGGCTGATACCGATACTGGCAGTCTCGGACGTGACCCCGCAGTCCTGGGTTCAGTGCCCCACCGCCCACGGATACCCACCGGCCGCCGTATGGGCGTGGTCGTGCCCGGCGTCCGTTGTGCGGTCGTCAGCGCTGGTCTGCATGACGTCATCGATCCGAAGGATCTGTGTCACAACGGCGACTGCCCGTTGCAGTGCAGTTTTGAACACGATCGTTGGTTCCAGAATACCCGCGTCAGTCATGTCACAGGGATGACCATCGGGTCCGACACCGACTGTCTCCGTCCCGTTGTCGTGTCGCTGTTTTGTGCTCGTCAGCGTACCCAGCGGGTCCGTGCCCGCGTTTGTGGCCAGTGTGCGCGGAATCGCTTCCAACGCGGCGCTAAACCCATCGAAGACAAGCTGCGTCCGGTCCGGTATCCCACGGGACAGCGCGGAGAGATCCATTGCCAGTGCGGTCGGCACCGCACCGCCGCCCGGAACGTACGTCGCGTCGTCTAGTGCGACACGGGTGACGTCGATACAGTCAGCGATGATACGGCGGACTTCATCCGCGACGTGTGGCGTGCCGCCACGGAGCAGTAGTGATGCCCGTTGCTCCTCGGGGCAGCCCTGCAGCACGAGTGTCTGAGTCGTCCCCACCGTACGCTGCGTGACCGACTCGACGGAGCCGGTGTCGTCTTCGGTAAGTTCGTCGACAGACATGACCGGCGTACTCCCTGTCGCCCGGGCGATGACGTCGAACTCGTCCCGCCGGGTCCGCTCGACGGGGAGCACGTCACGTTGGGCAAGGGCAGTTCTGACCGCCTCGTCGATTGATTTCTGGCAGAGGAGTACGGTCGCTCCCGACCGCGTCACCTGTGTCACGAGCTCAGTTCTGCGGTCCTGTTCGTGGTCCTGAAACGCGCTCCGCTGTGTCGCATTCTGGAGCTCCACCGACTCGATGCGGTTCGGTTCCTCAATACCGATTTCGGCGTCGACCATGGCGATAGTCGGATTGTCGTGACTCCGAGTGGTTGGGTCACGGAGGGTTTCGAGAGATGTCGAAGAGGTTTCCAGATCGACCACCACGCCGTCGAGACATGCCGACTCGCGGAGTTCACCGCCGGGGTATGACTTGAGTGTGAGCTTCGACGTGTCGAACTCGACAGCCTGCAGTGCACTGAGGGTCAGTTCGGCGAACCGGTCAGTCGAAGCGTCGTCCCACCGCCCCGTGACGGCGGTTTTCGCGATATCCGCGAGCCGGTCGTCGTGCCGACTGCGCAGGTCACGCTCGCACTGCTCAAGCCGGTCAACGGCGGTCTCGACAGCCCTGCCGTAGCCTTCGACGATTGTCGTCGGGTGAAGCCCGTCCGAACGGAGCCTCGCGGCTCCCTCGAGGAGTGCGCCGACCAGTACCACCGCCGTCGTCGTCCCATCCCCGACGGCACTGTCCTGTGCAGCCGCGGCCTGTTCGACCAGGCGGCCGACCGGATGCGTGATATCCATCCATTCGACGATGCTCGACCCGTCGTTCGTGACGATGACCGTTCCGTTCTCGCCGACGACCATCTTGTCCAGCCCGTTGGGCCCGAGCGTCGTCCGAATTGCGTCGGCGAGTTCCCCTGCAGCGGTCTGCGGGGCTTTCTGCTCGTCATCGCCGTCGTCGTCATCGGTCGTCTCTCCCAGCATTAGTGGTGGCAGTCGGCGTTGTCTCTAGCCCTCATTACAGCGGGTCGTCGGTGACACAGAGGTCACCGCGGTCAGCGCTGTTGTGCTCAATGCCAGACGGGGATGCATCAAAGTCGAACGCGCCCGTCGGGAGCGCCAGCGTCGAACAGGCGTTTGGCACGTCTACGACGCCACTCTGTCGCCCCTCGACCGGGACGGTCCCGAGAATGTGCAATGCCTGCTGGCCGGTGTAGCCGAACTGCTTGAGGTAGTCGATAGCCTGGAGACAGGCCCGTCGGTAGGCGGTGTGAGAGTCGATATACTTCTGCTCACCGTCCTCGGTCACCGAGTAGCCACAGAAGGTAACGTAGTCCTCGAAGTTCGGCCCGCGGTGACCAGGTTCGAAGATGGGGTGGTCGACGCCGAACTTCTCCATCCCGTCTTTCACGAGATCGAACTCGAGGTCGACGTAGGCGGCCATCTCGATTGCGCCACAGAACGAGATCTCGCCGTCGCCCTGCGAAGCGTGGAAGTCCCCGATACCGAACTTCGCTCCCTCGACGTAGACCGGGAAATACACCGTCGAGCCGATTGAGAGGTCCTTGATGTCGTGGTTCCCGCCGTGTTCCCGGGGCGGAACGGTTCGGGCCGCGACCTCCGCAGCCTCTTCGGCTTCGTCGGGGTCCATCTCGCCCATGAGCGCCCCGTCGGGGGTCGGCGGGTTCGCCACGCCGGGCTCTTCCTCGCCGGTCGGATGGTTCGGTATCGACTCGGGGTCCTCGGCGTGTTTATCGATAAGTTCCTGTTCGCGTTCGTTCCACGCCTCCAGCAGTTCTTCGCTGGGGGCACACCCCGCGAGGCCGGGATGAATCTTCCCCTCGTACTCCACGTCGGGGATATGGCGGGACGAGACTGTGTAGCCGTCGATGTCCCAGATGGATTTCGCCGCCTTGGGGAAGTGGTCGGTCAGGAAGCCGCCGCCGTTTTGCTGGGAGAACGTCCCGGTGAAACCGAACTCAGAGCGGTCGTTGAGTGGCCCCATGTCGTGGAAATCGACTTTCAGTAGGTCACCCGGTTCGGCACCGTTGACGTGTACTGGGCCCGCGAGATAGTGTACTTGCGAGAGGTCCACGTCGCGGACCTCGTTGGCGTTGTCGTTATCGGTTATCTGTCCGCCGGTCCAGTCGAGAGCTTCCAGCCGCATGCTCTCGCCGGGGTCCGCTTCGACGACGGCCGGAATGTCCGGGTGCCACCGATTGAACGGGTTCGCTCCCGGCTGTTCGTCTGGCGCACTATCGACATCAACCTCGAACTTCGTTTCTGGCATTACGACCACATTATCGGATAGATTACACTAAAGTGTTCGGCCAGTTGACGTTTAGAAATTACAGTTTCAGCCAAGAGCCTACAGTACTCAAAAGAGTATCTTCGAGAGAAGACCACATATCAATATAGATTACCAATATAAGTGTACACGGAGCTTTCTGAAACATCTGTACTTTGAGCCGATTAGTTTTTATTTATGATAAAATGTATGCCCGTAAGTATAGACATCCCTGTCAGAATCTACCACACACTACAGGGCTGGTGTCCAAGGTTGTGCGGCACGCAGGGCCAGTGGAACCCAGCCGGCTCGCCGAAGCCGTCTCATACTGGGAACACCGCAGTGTTGGTACACACTCACAGCCCGAGACCATGTGAAAGCAGGCGAGAGACAGTTTACGAGAGTCACACCAGATTCCCCAAATATTCGAGGGCATAAGTACCGAGTATGCGCCGACGGACGGTTCTCAAATCGACCGGTGCAGTTGGAGCAATTGTTGGCGTCGCCGGGTGTCTTGGGAGTGGTGGCTTCGGCGATTCGAATCCCAACGTTATCCTCGAAGAGCCCGACCGGGAGTTCGAGAGCAGCGACGTTCCGTATCCCGCATGGGGCGAACAGATTCCGGACGTGAGTCTCTCTGTGCCGACCGAATCACGGGAGATCCGGCTGGGCGATATCGAAACCCCAACTCTCCTGACGTTTTTTTACAGCCACTGCCAGACCGTGTGTCCCGTGCTCATCGCAACACTACGAAACGTTCAGAGTCACGCCCAGAACAACGGCTATGCTGATGCGGTCACGTTCCTTCCGATGACCTTCGATCCCGCTCGTGACACTGCAGAACGCCTTGGGGAGTATGCCGACGAAATGAACGTCGACGCCGATAGCGACAACTGGCAGTTCCTTCGGCCGGCATCGAAGCAGCGAGCCAAGGATGTCATACAGGACCAGTTCGGGGTTGTGTTCCAGCGCACCGAACCAGAGGATATGGACATGTACATGTTCACGCACACAGCACTGACGCTACTCGTCAACGCTGATGGGTTCGTTGAGCGTGCATACCGCTCGAAGTCACCGGACGAAGAGACCATCATTGCTGATCTGAAAACGGTGAGAAACGCGTGAACCGCCGGCAGGTCGTTGCGGCGATGACAGGGCTCGGTCTCACCGGGGGGAGTCTGTGGGTTGCGAAAAACGGACTATCGGGTATCCGGCCTCGGGAGACAGAACAGCTCCCGGTTCGCGTTGAGACGCTGGATGCTCACGGCTCGTCGGCAGGCGAGACGCGCGTGCCGACCCCGGGAACTGTCACGGTGATCGACCTCTTCGCTACGTGGTGTGCGCCCTGTGACGACCAGCTCGAGATATTAAACGCGATGCAGCCCGAGTACACCGACGTTTCGTTCGTCTCCGTGACGAACGAGCGGCCAAGCGAGACACTAACCAGAGCTGACATCAGCGAGTGGTGGAACCGGAACGGCGGGGCCTGGACTGTCGGGCTGGACCCCGGCAGCGAGTTGTTGGCGGCGCTCGGGGCGGAGGGACTCCCGTACATCGCGATTGCCGACGAGAGCGGAACCGTCCAGTTCGGCCACAGCGGACTCGCCGGGAAAGAGACGCTCCGAGACGAACTCGACGCACTGGTGTAAGATGGCCGGGGCTGCCGTAATCGGGACACTCGCGTTCGCCGCGAGCGCCGGCATCGCGACGTTCTTCGCTCCGTGCGCGTTCCCGCTTCTCCCGGGCTACATCGGGTACTACATGAACGAGAGTGACGGGGACGTGGGTATGCTGCCACCTGCCACCGCCGCTGCTTTCGGGGCGCTTGTCGCGCTTACCCTCGTCGCCCTGCTCGTTCTCGCACTCGGGCAGCCACTGAAAAACGCACTCCCAATGCTCGAACCGGTCGTCGGACTCGGCCTGATCGTGTTCGGCGTCGTGATGCTCCTGAACAGGGAGCCCGAACTCCGCGTCCCGCTGCCACAGCGACCGGCGTCGGTAACCGGATTCGGTGTGTTCGGTGCTGTGTACGCGGTCGCCGCAGCGGGCTGTGTCGTGCCGCTGTTCTTCGGCGTGGTCACCCAGGCACTCGCATTGCCAGTCCAGGCGAGCGTTCTCGTCCTGACGGTGTACGCACTCGGGGTAGCCCTTCCGCTTGTCGGCGTGACACTCCTTGCGGGCGTTGGTGTCGGTCTCTGGCGCACTTTGGGCAAGTACCTGCAACGAATGCACCAGATCGCAGCCGTCGTGATGATACTAGCCGGCGGCGGGCAGATTTACCTCGCAGTGTTCGAACTCGGCGTGTTGTAGTCCGACCTGTGTTCGCGCGGTTTCACCGAGTCCGCCGTGATATAATAAACGGCGCTATCTCTGTGGAGGGAAGCCGCGCCGTTTACCGCGCGGAGGATGTCACCTGCCCCAGTGATCCCACTGCTGAGACCGCTGTTGCTCTGTGCGCTCTCACGTCGAAAATGACGTATTCGGCGGGTGAAGCGCAGAGAGCGCTCCTGTTATTGTGCATACGGGGCGTGAAATTACGGAAACTGGGACAGTTGTCGGCGGTCGGCTCTTTCGCTAGCGTTCTCATGAGCGACTTCCCGGGCTGTGTCAACCCAACTGTGGTCCGGGAAGGGAGCGGGACGCACATCGTACGTATACCGATAATCACGCTCGTCTCCGTCGAGCGTGATATCGAACGCGTAGACGATCCCGTCCTCGGCCCCGAGCTGTAGCGTGCCGCTGAGAGGCGGTGGGATATCGGCGGCGGTGGCGCGTACGTCCGAGACACGGTACGTGATGACGGGGACCCCATGGCGGGTCGTCCTGTTGGTCGCCGTCCACGTGTACCCGCCGAGGATATCGGGATGTCGACCGATGTTCGTGGGTGCGATCTGTCCGTAGTGTGGGTCGTACCGGTAATACGCGTCGGTAGCGTTGTCGTAGACGTACGCGTCGTCGGACTCCAGTTGCTCTCGCTGGTGCTCGCTCGAGAGACCGTCAGCAGGCTGGACAAACGCATACGTCGTCCCGTTCCGATAGACAGAGGCGTTGTGCCACCGTTTGGCGAGTATCTCGCCCGTGACGGAGTTGATGTAGTAATCGCCCTCCACGAGCCGGCGTTCGGGCGGTGCGGTGTAGACGATGGCGTAGGAGTCCCAGTGTGCCCGCGGAGTGTGCGAAACGTTCATATCGTCTTCCTCAAGCGCCGAGAAGTTGATGTGATCCGGTCCTGCCCCTGCAGGATATGTCTGGTCAGACCCGGGAGAGGTTGTTTGCGGAGACCAGATGGCTGTGAAAGCGACCAGTCCGATACCGGCTGCTACGAGCACGACGAGGCCAATGACGTAGCGACGGTCCATACCCAGTCAAATCACAGCCCCAGTAAGTAAGGTCGTGTTTAGTTAGCAGCATTGTGCCAGACGGCAAAGGTTCGTAACCATGTTTCAGCTGTTTCTGGTTCGACGTGGCTAAAACAGTTTGAAAAAGAAGACGTTCGTCGTTTTACCTCTCGAAACACACGTTCGATACTATTCCGATTTCCGTGGAGTTCGTATCTGAAATCGAGGCCGTGTCGTTGCAGTGCTGTTTTGAGCCAGTCCGCATCATCGACGAGAAACACGGCGTCGTCGACGCTGTGTTTCTCGCGGAGTTCTCCGAGAAAGATTTCGGTCAGCGCTGTAGTGTACGTGGTAAAGAGCCGGATATGGAGAAATCTGTTCGTGTCAGGATCGACGGCGGCGTACAGCCAGTACTGCTGATCGTTGATGCGAATCACGCTCTCGTCAAGCGCAACCTGATTCGGAGCTTCACCGCTATCTGGCTGTAAATCAGCTTTCTGTACCCAATCGTGGACGGCCTTTCGAGAGCGCTGGACACCCAACTTATCAAGAACAGATATTGTATTCGAAAGTGATAGTCCCGCAACGTGCATCTGAATACCGAGCTTCATCGCTCGCTCGGGTGTCCGCTCACGCTCCACAAAATCCAAATCAATCCACTCGCTACTACCGTTGAGGCGTGTGATTTCGGCCATGGACAGCAGAAATCACACTCGCCTCACTTTTCATCCTTAACTAAACACCGCCGTAAGTAAGTGCCCAAGACTCAAAACAGAACTTGTGTGTTACGGGGGACCACAGATCCCCCCTCAATCTGTGAACGATACGGCCACTGTACCTGCCCACACTGCCCTGCGGACGACTGACCGTTCGTTGTTTCGCAGCATCGACGCCGACAGGCCACAGTGTGGCTGTGAACACTTCGATACCCAACGGCAAAGCCGCGTAGCTCATCGGGAATCAAGTCAGGTATGAATGGTGGCGGCGAACCGCGTTTCCCAGAGGCTCGCGCACTCCAGTACTCCCCGGAACGCTGGTGGGCTTATCTTCCGTGTTCGGGATGGGTACGGGAGGCAACCCCACCGCTGTGGCCGCCTATACAGTGTTTCTGGCAGCCACGCTTATAAGAGTAGCTACTTGCAGACAGGAGCGGTCGGACCAGAGTTCAGCAGCGCAATGGAGCAGATCCGAACGGAGCACGATACCGCCAGATTCGGTCCGAAATCGCGTTTCGCCCCGCTGAGCCACTGCTGGGGGTCGCCAGCGCAGCCAGTGGTATCGGAGAGATAATTGGTCTCGCTGCGGCCAGCGTGAAAATCCGGGGTGTTATACAGACCGCAGTCTGTCGCTCACTCAAACCGACCGCTGAAGACTATTTCGTCAAGTGGCTTCCGACCGCTTGGCTCTTCGCGCTCTCTGAGGTCTTCAGGCAGCGTCTCGGGATCGGCGCGTTCACCGACAGCGATCATCGCCTCGGCGTCGAACTCGTCTTCCGGGACGCCCAGGGTTTCGTGGATCCGGTCCCAGTCGAAGCCCGCCATTGGGTGAACAGCCAAGTTGCGCCGAGTGCCTTCGAGAGCGAGATTCTGCCACGCAGCGCCGGTATCGAAAGAGCGCGTCGCAGCGGGTTCGCCGTTGTGCTCGAGGGAAACCTTCGAGAAAACGGCGATGAGCGCGCCAGCATCGCGTGCCCAAGAGCGGTTGGCTTCGTTCAGCAATCCGAGGAACGACTCCCATTCGTCGTCCTCACGGGTGGCGTAGACGAATCGCCAGTGCTGATTATTGAATGCGGAAGGTGCCCAGCGCGCGGCCTCAAACAGCGCCAGCAGGTCATCCTCAGGAAGCGAATTACCAGCCATCGCACGCGGTGACCAGCGATTAACAAAGAGTGGGTCGACGTTGTGGACGGGGTCACGGTACTCAGTGATCTCGTCATCGAGACTACGGTCAGAATACGTTTGTGATACTGTATACAGCTGTTCGGTACGCGTGCTTATGTGCTACTGGTAACACAACTACAATCGGGTGACACAGATGCTATCGTTGGCTAAGTTTCAAAGACTAGGATATAGTGTGGCAAAGGCATATACAGCCGATCAGATCCGGGTATGGCCGCAGTCTCATACCCAACTTGATACGTCTACGCCAGTCTATTCGGACTTAAACCGTGGATATGAACTACGGCCACGGCTAGAGAACCGGTCAACGGCCAGATGATGGAACACCGAGCGAGACTCCGGCGAGGAAGATCGGCATGCCGGCGATAGCAACGATGGCGGCTACCGCTGTGGCAACAGGGATGAAAAGCACGCCCAGGCCGAAGGGCGCAGGCAGTACTGGGAGTACCGGCACCACCGACAGCACGAACCCGATAGCGGCAGTTTTCATTGCCAGCCGGCGGTTCCCGTGGCCGACTGCGTAGCCGACCGGAAAAAGGACGAACGCGGGTCCAAGAACCAACAGAGTGGACAGCACCGGGAGCGTGAATCCGTGCCGGGCGAACAGCGGCGTCGCCGTTATCGTCACTCCGAGGGCGATGCCCGCTCCGATCACCGCACCGCCGACGACCGTACGATAGCTCGCGCGCTCGCGGATACTTTGCTGTGAAAGGGCGACTCCACACAAGAACAGCGCAGTGCCACCACCGAACAGCGGCGCCGCTACGCCGCTAACCCGCAAAACGCCCGTAGCTGCGAGAAGCAAAAGGGTTGTCGCCAGTGCACCGAAACCAGCGAGTACTCTGCCGGCAGAACCCTGTACCCGTCGGAAATCCCAGTCAAGCCAGGCAACGCCGCCGGCGGCAGCGCCGATCAAGAGAGTAAACACCGTTGCCGGGAGCGTAATGTATGCAAGCGCCTTCACCGCCAGCACGGGGCCGAGAAGCGCTCCAACCGCGAGGAGACTCAACAGCGGCCCGAACGCTGTATCCCGGGGAACAAACGTCACGACACGACCGTCGTTGAGCTCGGTCAGCGTCATCCGCCGTCCGTCGTCCGAGACGGTCGCGCCGTCGATGGCCCACCCGACTCTCGTCCCTTCGGGAGCGACGACGGCGAGCCGATCAGCCCCCAGGCCATCGAGGTTTCGATAGCCATAGGCTTCGGTAAACTCGCCAGTGCGGACCGTGCCGCCGACTGACTGCTGGGCGAAGTCGGCCTCACGGTAGCGCAGTGTTATGACGCCGTCGCCAGAAACGTTCGCGCGTAGCAGTTCGGTGTCCCACATCGCCCTGTCGGCGATAGCAGTCCGGAGGCTCTCGTTCGTCCGAAGCCGTGCAGCCCCCGCTGAGTCAGACAGACGGTTGTGGACGACCCACGTTGCGCTGCCGTTCTTGTGGACGGCGACAGTTGCGTTGCTGTGGGTGACCGTGACCGAAACGCCGTGGGACTGGGCCGTCGATTCGAACGAGTCACCGCAGGCGTCACACAACGGCCGCGGCGGCGGCGCTGCACCAGCGGGCATGGCGGTGCCGAGGAGCGGCGCACAGACCAGACAGAGGAGGGCGAGATGGCGGAGTCGATGCGGGGCCATATAACATATCTATCCTGTCATGTGTTAAGAGCCTTCGATTACTCAAACAACAGTTATACCAACACGGACGGCGGGTGACACTTCGACCGATACGGCCCTGACAATTGTACCATCCGTTAGATGTACGTATCCGCGAAACCGCTGTCGGACTATCTGGGATGTTCTTATCTAGTATAACAACTTATACCGACAGAACCACGAAAATAGGCAGAACGCCGTGACAGCAATCGAGATCGAGTCGCTCCGGAAGTCGTACGGCGACGTGACCGCGATAGCGGACCTCTCGCTCAGTATCAACGATGGTGAGTTCTTCGGATTGCTCGGGCCGAACGGGGCTGGCAAGACCACGACGATGGAGATACTCACCGGGCAGCTCAGTCCGGATAGCGGGCGGGCAGCGGTACTCGGTGTCGACCCGGCGACGCAACCAACAGTGGTCCGCGAACGGGCGGGGATTCTCCCCGAAAAGGAGTCACCGCCGAGTTTCATGACGCCGCGCGAGTACTTCGACTTCGTCGGTGCAATCCGGGAGATGCCCGAGGAAACGGTGACCGAGCGGACGGGGGTGTGGGCCGAACGCCTCGGCTTGACCGCGAAACTCGATACGCTGTCATCGGACCTGTCACGTGGCCAACAGCAGAAGGTGATGATCGCCGGCGCGTTCTTCCACGAGCCGGACGTCGTGTTCATCGACGAACCGCTGGCGAACCTCGACCCAATCGTACAAGAAAGAGTCAAGCGCTTCCTGCGTTCGTATCGGGACGCCGGCAATACAATCGTCGTCACCACACACGACGTAGACGTGGCCGCCGAACTCTGTTCGCGGGTCGGCATCATGTACGAAGGCGGCCTCGTCGCCGATGTCCGGCCGGCGGAACTCGATACCGATGTGACGCTCCTCGACGTGTTTTTGGACAACGTCGATGCAACAGTGAATCAGATCGACGAACCGCTGACCCATGAGTGACGCACGGGCGCGCAGGGTGTTCGTCGAGATGCTCCGCGAGGAGTGGCGACTCCACAGTCGGCTCTTCCGCGGCAGTCACTTCTCTCTGTTTCCGGTGTTCATCTGTCTCCTCATCGGGGGCGCGGCCAAGCTTCTCGTCGTTACTGGGACCGGACCAGAAACCGTGTTTGCTGGCCTTCACGCACTGGTGTTCGTCTTCGGCCTACACACCGGATCTATCGGCTTTGTCGGACAGGATGCCCTCCGAAACCTCCTCGGCGACGTGACGCTGCTTGTATTCTCTGCCCGCACGCTCCCGTTATCGCAGAATACGTTGCTGGGTCTGTTCGTTATCAAGGACAGTGTCTACTACGCAGTGCTGTTTCTGCTGCCGATGTCTCTCGGAACGGTGCTGGCAGTCCGTGGAGTCGGTGGCCCGTTCTCCGTAGCCGAGACAGTCCTCCTTTTGTGGACGACCCTGGCACTGCTGTTCGTCCTCGGGATGGGAACGACGATTGCGGCCCTCGGTCTCGCCGGTCGAGGCGTTCCCGGGCTAGCGTTACTCGCGGTCCCGCTCGTCGCAGTGGGTGCAGCGCTGGCCAGCAGTATCGATGTCGTGTCGTACACTCCCTACGGTCTGTTTCTGGCCCAGACTCCTCTGCGAGCCGGAACGACGGTTGTCAGTATCTTCGCCGTCTTTCTGCTCGGGGCCGTCACCTTCGATGCGACCGCGCCTCGTCCCGCTCGGACGGTCAAACCGACCTTCCGCCGCTGGTGGCGGCGGATCGGTGACCCAGTCGCAACGAAGAGCCTGCTCGACATCCACCGGAGCGCTGGCGGGTTCGGAAAGGTCCTCTTCTCGGCGGCGGTGCTGTTCGGTGTCACCGCCGCGCTGGTCGATTTCGCCGGCCAGATCACGGGTGTGTCACCGTCGACCGGTATCTCGTTCGGTGCGATTCTCGGTCTCTCGGGGTTCACGACCTATAACTGGCTCACGCAATCCGACGACGTTGATCTATATCTCTCCCATCCACTCTCAGTCAGAGCTGTTTTCGCGGGGAAGTTCCGGGCGTTCCTCCTGCTCGGCCCGCTGGTCGGACTCGCGTTCTACGGACCCGCGCTGGCCTGGCGTGGCGGGCCGGTCGCCGAGGCGTTTGTCGGAGCCGTCCTGCTCGTCGGCGTCGCCTGCTACATCTTCGGCACAACCGTCTACCTCACCGGCCTCTCGCCGAACGAGTTCCTCTTCGATACGCCCCTGTTCGCTGTTTTCGGCGCGGCAATGGTCCTCCCGCTGGTTCCGGTACTCACCGCCGGGTTCGCCATCTCCCCGCTTTCTGGGCCCCTGCTTACCGCACTCGGTGGGTTCGGTGGCATCCTGGGCGTCGTCGGCGTCGGCCTCTACCGGCGGTCGCTACTGAAGTGGTCAGAGCGGTATCAACAGGTGTGAACTGACGACGTCTGCGGTCGGCATGGTGGTGGAGCAGGTATTCTTGAACTGTCTCCGGACGTATTCGGTGAGGTGACGGACGTCGGCGAGTTGTTCGACCGGCAGCGGATCACCGACATCGTTACCGAGGAGTACAAGTCATACGTGGCAATGGCGGCGGAACGGTCTTTACGAGGCGACGATGGACTGCATCAAATCCCGAGTGCCGTCCGAGAATGAAGGCTCGACTGTAGCTTGTGTCCCAATCTAATCAGATATAGCTGTATTTGATATTTTATTGGTATCGGGAACTATATAGCTGTACTATAGCCCCATTTCGGATGATGACTGCCCAGAAATGCCTAACTGTCCATTGTTTGACTGCAGAAAAGGTGACGTACAACAGAATTGCCCGAGTAGGGAGATAGGTTGCGCTATACACTTATCGGTGCGGTGTCGAATCACAATTATTGCGGCGATCTTGACAAAGAATCCATCGTAGTGAGCAGCCCAAACATGGTAGGTGACTACTATAACAATTATCTCCGCAATTACTCAGTAGAATTAGGATGGAGGAGTCAGAAGCGAGAACGGCGAGAGAAGAGTGGGGAAGCCGGTTCGGCTTCCTCATGGCGATGCTGGGGGCGATGGTCGGCGCAGGAAACATCTGGCGAATGCCGTTTACAACGGGCCAAAACGGCGGCGGGGCGTTCCTTGTGATATATGTTCTCCTGTTGTACCTCATCGCGATTCCCGGTCTCATGGCCGAAACGATGATCGGGCGATACACGAACAACGGCGTTATCGGCACGTTCAGAGAACTGCTCGGGGGCGGGAAGGGCCGCGGGCTTGGACTCGTTGTGCTTATCGTCAACGTCGCACTGATGTCGTACTACGCTCCGATAATCGGGTGGGCACTCTATTACGCCGGCCACTCGCTGCTTCTGACGTTCACACAGGCCGGATTCCAGCCGCAAGCGTTCTGGGACGGATTTATTTCCAGCCCGATGCTCGTTATCGGGATGCACACGCTGACGATGGCCGGACTCGCCGGTGTCCTCATTTTCGGCATCCGGCGTGGTATCGAGCGCGTCGTGAAGTGGATGATACCGCTGCTCGTCGTCGCGCTCATCGCGGTCGGGGTGCGTGGTATCACCCTTCCAGGTGGGATGGACGGACTGGCGTTTATTTTCACTCCCGACTGGACGTATCTCACTCGCGGAAGCACCTGGGTCGCCGCACTCGGCCAAGCGCTATTTTCGACGGGGTTAGGATGGGGGATCGCACTCACCTATGGCAGCTATCTCGGTCGATACGACGACGTCCCGCTCGGGGGCGGCCTGTTCACCGCGGTCGGGAACACGAGCATCGGTCTGCTGGCGGTATTCGCGACCTTCCCAGTCGTCTTCGCGTTCGGCCTCGAACCGAGCGCGGGCTCTAATTTGCTGTTCATTTCTCTGGCCGAAGTGTTCCCGCAGCTACCCGGTGGATGGATGTGGGCCATCGTGTTTTTCGTCTCGTTCTTCTTCGCCACGTTCACCTCTGGGCTGGGCATCACCGAAGTCGGCGTGACGACGGTCTCCGAGGAGACGCGCCTCTCACGAACGGGCTCAGTGCTGGCTATCTGTGGCGCTATCTGGCTGTTCGGGCTCCCAAGCGCCTACTCCTCGTCCTTCCTCGGTCAGATGGACTTTATGTTCGGAACCTTCGGGCTCCCACTGGCGACACTCTCGATCATCGCGCTCGTCGCGTGGAAGCTCGGTCCTGAACGCGCCCGCGTCATCGAACTCAATCGGTGTGCTGGCATCTATGTCGGTCAGTGGTGGAACCCAGTCGTCAAGTATGTCATTCCCGTCGTTGTGGTGTTTATCATCGGTTACGGGGTCGTCTCGAGTATCGGCACCGAAAACCAGACGCTGATGATACTCGGTGTCGCACTCATGGCAGCGCTCGTCGTCGGGAGCACGGTCGCGATGGGTGTCGTCGAAAACGCAGCGAGGACTCCCACGTCGGAGGGGGGTGAGTGAGATGGCGCTCTCGGCCGTCGCCTGGGCGACGATGCTCTTCGCGATAGTCGTGTTACCCGGCGTTGCGACCGTCGTTCTCGTTCGGTCGCTCCGCACCGAGGAGCGGAAACTCACCCTGATCAGAGAGCAGGGAAGCATCGACAGCTACTCCCCACGAGCATTGGAAGAACTCCGTGAGTGGATCCATGCGAACCCGAATGACCCGTACGCCTCCGAGGCACGGGAGCGATACAATGAGTGCGTCCAGACACTCCGTGAGAGCGACGAACCGTACTACGACTGGTCCGCCGACCAAATCGAGACACTGGAGACGATCGAAGAATGAGATCTGTTGAAGAGTTCGACGATCTACCGACGGACGCCTCGTTTACCACAGTCGATACGCATACCGAAGGCGAACCGACACGCATCCTTCTTGACTGGCTGGATGAGTCGCCACTTGCGGGCGAGAGCATCCGGGCGAAACGCGAATCGTTCGCCGACGAGTACGACTGGGTCCGCGAATTGCTGATGCGAGAGCCACGGGGTCATGACGACATGTTCGGCGCAGTCGTGTTCGAACCGCACGAAGAGGACGCTGATCTCGGCGTGTTCTTCATGGACAGCGAGGGGTATCTGGATATGTGTGGGCACGGGACGATCGGCGTCGTCTCCGCGTTCCTCGACCTGGGATACCTGTCTCCCGAACCCCTCATCCGAGTGGAGACGCCGGCGGGCATCGTCGAAGCGAGACCGGAGTATTCCGAAGGCGGTGTCGAACGAGTCACGATACAGAACGTCGAGTCGTTCGTCTACGGAACGACGACCGTCCCTGTCTCGTTTCTGGACTCGCCGCTTCGCGTGGACGTCGTCTACGCTGGGAACTTCTTCGCACTGGTCGATAGCGACCAACTCGGTGTCGGGATCGACACCACTCGGACAGACGATTTCATCGACTGGGGCCTCGAGATTCGGGACGCCGTCAACGACAAACTCGATATCGTTCATCCATTTACCGGTGACCCCGGTACGGTGTCTATCACTGAAATCTACGAATCCGCCAATGATGCCGACCGCAGTATTGTCGTCTTTGGTGACGGGCAGGTAGACCGCTCGCCGTGTGGGACCGGTACGTGTGCGAAGATGGCGCTCTTACACGACACCGGCAAACTCTCGATCGATGAACCCTACATTCACGAGAGTATCATTGGAACCCAGTTCGAGGGGCGAA
The DNA here is from genome assembly GCF_049705545.1 of Haloarcula amylolytica. Lineage (GTDB taxonomy): Archaea > Halobacteriota > Halobacteria > Halobacteriales > Haloarculaceae > Haloarcula > Haloarcula amylolytica_B. The sequence goes on along the minus strand of NZ_JBNAMU010000002.1, from coordinate 212,645 downwards.
TCACCGAGACGAAACAGCGGGACAATATAACAGTCATAACCCCGACAATAGCTGGGAGCGCCCGGATCACGGGCAAGCACACATTTGTGAAAGACGCCCGGGATCCGATAACAAGCCTCCGCGTCGCCTCGAAGGAGCGGTAGTTACTGGCTGTACTGGGTAAACTACCCTACCCTACTTCGCTCGGGGGCAATGGCCCCGCTCGCTCGTTGAGGGTAGGGCTTTCGCGTGGACTCCCGTTCTACGCCTCAGATGAGGCGGGAAGGTCGTACTCTCCACTCACGTTCAACGTCCCGCGATTCAAGCGCACGTCTACGGGTGCGCCTCCGGCATCTGCATTTTGCCGACGCCGGAGATACTGCAAGCCGATGTTCTTGGAAGCGTTGTAATCGGCGTGGTTCTGGTAGCCGCAATCCTGACACTCGAATTCCTCGCCACAGCGATTATCGTCGTGGGTAAATCCACAAGTGGAACACCGCTTCGAGGTGTTCCGTGGGTCTACTTGGACGGCTTCGACACCCTGCTCTTTGCCTTTGTATTCGACGTACTCGTAGAGGCGACGGAACGCCCACAGATGGTGCCACGATGCTTCTGGAAGCCGCTCACGAATGCCTGTCAGGTCCTCGAACACGATATACGAACAGTCGTGTTCAACTGCTTCGGCTACGATTTCATTGGCGACTCGGTGCAGGAACACCTCGAAGCGCCCGTCTTCTTTGCGCTCGACGCCTGCTATCGCGTCGTGTGCCGCCCGTGTTCCGCACTGTTGCAGGTCGCCACGCCGCTTTTTGTACTCTCGCTTCCAGTGGTTAAACTCGTCTGCCGACCAGAACCGTCCGGTCGAAGCGACCGCGAGTTGATTTACACCGAGGTCCACACCGAGGACTGTTCTGTGCCCGGTCGTGGTGTCGGTGTCATCCTCTTTGAGCATCGACGCATGAAGGTACCAGTCGCCGTCGCGCCGATGCAGTGTTGCCCGCCGAAACTCGTAGTCCTCGCTGGCAACGTACTTCATCGGCGGTGTATCGGGATTCTCAGGGAGAATGTAATCACACTCGATACGCCCGTCCGGTGTCGATAGCGAAACGTGGTCACGGTGGAACGTGGCACTCCGCTTGTCGTAGATAGCGGTATCAGCCGTGAACGTCGGACGAGACGTATCTTGGTCGTTTTTGAGTCGTTCGACGCCGCTTTTGATGGATTCGACCGCTTGTCGAATCCCCTTTTGGACGAGATTCGCGGTCAACTCCGTGTCCTCGCGTAGCTGGTCGTACAGCGCATCTTCGGCCTTCGCTTTCGATGTAACGTGGTAGCCGTCGTCACCGTGCCAGCACCACTCGCTCGCGGTGTTGGCGCAGTATTTGAATTGCTCGACAGTCTCCCGCAGGTGTACATCCGCGCCTTCGGGCGCGTCGAGCTTGATAACGACGGTACGGCGGTATTCCACGATATTTTCACATTTCTGGTTGTGGTCACTTAATGATTTGGGGTTGGTAGGCAACAGACTGGCGGTTGCTCGATACCGGGTCGGCTTCCTCCCCACCCTACTCGCTTGTGCTTCCGCCGGGGCCGGAAGCCCGGCACTCCTTGAGGGTGGGGCCTCCGCCTCGAATTAGGTGATCTCGACACACGCTTGGCAGAAGTATATGTTTGAAACGGGCGGGCAACGCACCGTGGAAAATGACCCCGTGCGTTTCCGACTAATCGCTGGCTGAGTCACAACTGCAATCTGCTGAAAGGATACCGCCGCTTACAGCGAGACGGACGCCACACTCGTACCCAGCACGACGCCGTAGACGAGATGGAAGAACGCGAACAGTCCGACCATCTTCGGTTCGGGCTCCATCGCGAGGACGATGCGCATCCAGAATATCGCGCCAACGACGGTCAGCGCCAGTCCGAAGAGGACGGCCCACAGCAGACTGGTGGCCAGTCCGACACTCCCGGCAGCGAGTCCCAGCGCCGTTACACCGATGGCGAAGGCCCCGCCAGCGCCGATGCCGTACAGCATGTGTAACGCCATCCCTTGCTTCATGTACGACTCCGGCCCCTCGTCGCCGACGTACTTCGCCCACAGCGCCGCCGTTGGCGGTGGCGAGTCGTCTCCGAGCCCCATCATGAAAACCGTCATGACAATCGTTGCGAGCAATCCGCCGACCAAACCAATGAGTATGCTTACCATGAGATTGTTGCGAAACTGCTTTTGAAGTTATGTCTAGTAACCTTATTTCCGATAGTGAGTAATAAACGGGCTGTAACAGTGCAAACAGTCGGTTTCGTTCAGGTAACTGCTAATGCGTTCAACTACAACTTATAGGAGCGAACTCCACGGGCTCCGGGCATGACTGACACTCGCCACAGCCACCAGTGACGGCCTGCGGTGGATGGTTCAATGGGTACATTTCCGCGGACCATTCATATTGCTGGGCAGTGACAGGGAGCGTATGAACGAGGTCGACTTTCTGGTCATCGGCTCCGGCTCCGGGTTAGACGTGGCAAACGCCGCCGCGAACCGGGGGCAATCAGTCGCCGTCGTTGAGAAAGGCCCCCTCGGCGGGACGTGTCTCAACCGTGGCTGCATCCCTTCGAAGCGGCTGTTGTATCACGCCGACGTGCTGGAGACCGTGGAGCGCGCTGGCGAGTTCGACATCGACGTGGAGGTCAACGGCGTCGAGTTCGCCGATATCGTCCGCAAGGTCAACGAGGACGTGGAATCGGATTCGGAATCGATCCGGGACGGGCTTCGGTCCTCGTCGCGACACGACCTCTACGAAGGCGAAGGCCAGTTCGTCGACGACCGGACCATCGAAGTCGTCAGTGGCGCGGACGAGGGCGAACAGATCCGGGCCGAGACGGTACTCATCGCCGCCGGCACGCGCCCCTCCGTTCCGGACATCGACGGCATCGACGACGTGGATTTCCTGACGAGCACCGAGGCACTCCAGCTTGAGACGCCGCCGGACCACCTCGTCATCGTCGGCGGCGGCTACATCGCGGCCGAGCTCGGTCACTTCTTCGGAACCTTCGGCAGCGACGTGACCATCATCGGGCGGCGACCGAACCTTTTGCCCGAAGCCGACGAGGAGATAGCCCAGGCGTTCACCGAACGGTACGCCGACCGCTTCACCGTCCACACCGGCCACGCAGCCACCGCCGTCTCAGAGGATGACGGCACGATCACCGTCGAAGCGAAGCCCTACAAGTACGGTGACGATAGCGGGGTAAAGAATGAGGGTGGCGTGACCGTCCCCGGGGACGAACTGCTCGTCGCTGCGGGGCGCAGACCCAACACGGATCTTCTGAACCTCGATGCAACGGGCGTCGAGACAGACGACCGCGGCTTCGTCGACACTGACGAGTACCTGCGGACGACCGCCGACGGCGTCTGGGCGCTGGGCGATATCGTCGGGGAGTACCTGCTGAAACACAGCGCGAACCACGAGGCACAGGCCGTCGCCCGCAACCTCTTCGGCGACGGCCTCGAACCCGTGGATTACACCGCGATGCCGTTTGCCGCCTTCGCCTCCCCCGAGGTGGCGGGCGTCGGCGCGCGCGAAGAGGAACTCCGTGCCGCCGGGCGGGAGTACGCGACACGAACGTACCAGTTCGACAAGACCGCCCGCGGGAATGCCATGAACGCCGACGGCTTCCTGAAGGCGATTATCGACCTCGACGGGGAGATACTGGGCTGTCACATCATGGGGCCGGAAGCGTCGGACCTCATCCAGGAAGTCGTCGTGGCGATGAAAGCCGGGTCGGGCACGGTACAGGACATCCGCGAGTCCGTCCACATCCACCCCGCACTCTCGGAAGTCGTGCAGCGGGGATTCTCGGGACAGTTCAGCCGGGGAGACAGCGGTCACTCACACTAATCCGGTCTGCTTCCGAGAGTGCCCCTTCGCACGCTCGGTACACGTCCACGGTGCCTATTTATCCGGTAGGTCCGTGTGAGACGGTGTATTGCTCGTCGTTCACGCGGAGTTTCCCATCGACCCGGCAAAGCGCGAGGAAGCACTCGAACTGGTTCGAGAGCTAGCCGAACACTCGCGGGCGGAAGACGGCGTCGTCGATTATCAGGTCGCAACAGATATCGACGACCCGAGCCTGTTCCGGTTCACCGAACAGTACGAGGACGAGGCGGCGTTGGGTGCCCACGCCGAAACCGACCACTTCGGGACATTCGAGGCTGCCCTGCCGGACCTGCTCGCTGGTGAGCCCGAGGTCACACGATTTGACGTTAGCGCAACGACTGACGTCGAACTGTAGTCGATAGCCTAGATAGAGATGGAACACGGGGGTACTCAGTCCAGCACACTCACGGCCCGCCCCGACCTGGTTTATAAACACTTGGTGCGAGTTCAGCGCCGCCGCACGCACCCGATCATAATATATTAGCGGGGGTACTATTACGCTACGTAATGACGAAAGCAGCCATCATCATCCTCGCAGGGACAGAGGGACACGAGAATCTCGGCCGACTCGCAAACGGCCTCGAAGCCGCAAAGGAGTTCGCGGAGAACGACGAGGACGACCTCGAACTCATCTTCGACGGGGCCGGAACGCAGTGGATTCCGGAACTCGAAGACGAGGACAGCGACTACCACGAACTGTACCAGACCGTCAAGGACGACACGGCCGTCTGTGACTACTGTTCCGGCGCGTTCGGCGTCGAAGACGCTGTCGCCGACTCCGGACTCGTCACTCTGGACGAGCACGACGGCCACCCGAGCATCCGCTCGCTCGTCGACGACGACTACGAAGTCATCACGTTCTAACCCCGACAGCAGGCCGGTCACGCTCGACCCTACTGTGGCAAAACACGACGCGGCTTTATCCAGGGCCGTGTAAGTACTTCACAAGAACCACTGCCCAGCCCGGGTTTGATCTCGGGCCGCTGTGGGCTTCCCACAGGACCAGATACCATATGATTTTGCCAGTCTCGTGGACGATTGTCGCGATAGTGACGGGTATCGTCATCGTCGCCGGGGCGACAAACGGGCTTGCTGGCTTCGGCTTCGCTGTTGTCGGGACGATGGCGCTTGCGACAATTATCGACCCAGCGACTGCCGTCGTGTTCATGATTCTCCCCATCCTCGCAGTCAACGTTTCACTGGTTCGGGACCTCTCACAGCGTGAGCTTCGCACCTGTAGCCAGCGGTTCGGACCCCTGATCGTTGCGGCGCTGGTCGGGACTGTTGTCGGGATGGCTGTACTCGACAGGCTCCCGGAAGCGCCACTCCGTGTCGGACTCGGTCTGCTGACCCTGGGGTTTGTGGCGACTGCACAGCAGCGGATGCCGCTTCCCGGATGGGTGTCGGTGGGCAGCAGTGACTTCGGGAAGACACCACTGGCGATGGTCGGCATCGGTGGCGTTTCGGGGGCGCTGTTCGGCGGAACGAACGTCGGCGTCCAGCTCGTCGCGTATCTCCGGAGCTTCGACCTCTCGCACAGCCTGTTCGTCGGTGTCGTCGCGCTGGTGTTTCTGGGGCTCAGCATCACGCGGGTCGCCTTTGCCGCCGTTTTCGGGCTGTACCCCAGCGCGGCTGTCGCCGGAGCGTCCGTCCTTGCGACCGTGCCGGCCGTTGCCGGTGTCGCAGTCGGGAAGCAACTCAGGACCGCTGTCAGTGACCGTGCTCGTCGCGCCGCCGTTTTGACATTACTATCGATTATCGGTCTTAGACTGATCGGCGGTGGCCTTGGTATCGCGTAAGAGTGGGAAATTGTTGCCTCCATCTCTGACACATACCGAACGCGTGAGAGTCAGTATTACGCAGTATCCAGCCGTCTATCGGCTGCTTTGTCGAAAGTAGCGTATCACCGAAACGCAGTGGATTTGCCAGGGTTGCATCTTATATTAGGCTAAAGAACGTAGCCGGGCCAATGAAAAATGCGTCTACGACGCTTTCTCGACGGCAGTACTTGGCGGGAGCCGGGACGGTTGCGACGCTCGGTCTCGGTGGCTGTCTCGGCCTCGGTGGCAGCGATGAGATAACCGTCGCGTATATGCCGATCTTCCCGGATCTCCAGTGGTTCGTGATGGAAGAACAGGGGTATCTGGACGAGATTGACGCGACCATCGACGGTCGGGAGTTCACTGACGGACCGGCCATCGTCCAGGCCTACGGCAGCGGCGAACTGGACGTGGCGATGTTCGGCATCGTCCCGTCGATGATCGTCATCGACAGGGGGCTCCCGGCGAAGGTGACGGCGGCAAACATCAAGGAGCCGATGGCGATTATGGTCCATGACGACCTCCAGTCGCTCTGGGACGAGCACGGCAGCGATGCGTTCGCAGTCTGGGAAGAAGAGCGGGGCCAGAAGTTCCGATTCGGAACCTTCCCGCAGGGGTCCGTGCCGGATGTGCTGCTTCGGTACTGGCTCCAGCAAGAGGGCGTTGACGAGTCGACCGTTGAGATTATCGAAATCAGCGGCGCAAACGCGGTGTGGCAGGCCATCGCCAACGGCGAAGTCGACGGCTCCTCTATCATGGAACCGGTCCCGACCCGCGCCGCACAGGAAGACGTGCCCGTTCGGACGTTCAGAACTGCCGCCGAGGTGATGCCCGGCCAACCGGCCGCAGTGACACTGATGAGCGACGAAGTCCGCGACTCGGACGTTTCATCACAGTTCCTCGAACAGCACGTCCGTGCGACGGAGTTCATCCGGAACAACACCGAAGCGACGGCCGATATCGTCGAATCCGGCATCGGGATGGCCGCCGACCAGGCACAGTCGGCGCTCGAAGGCCCTCTCTCGAATTTCGTCACCGACCCGCGCGAAATCGAGAACGGGACGGAGGTCTTCTCAGAGTTCGCCAACGAGAACGGCCAGATCGATGAACGGCTCTCGCTCGACCAGATCTTCGACTACAGCGTCTACGACAACCTATGATCGGGCGACACGGAGGGCAAGACGATGGCAGTTGACTTCGGTGAGGACGGCGAGTACGCCAGCGAGGTCGATTCGACGATGTTCGAAATCGACACACAGCGGGCGCTCCGCGGGAGCGCCGGTATCCTCGGGTTCCTCGTGCTCTGGTGGCTCGTGGCCCTGACCCAGCCGAGCTACATCCTCCCGACGCCAGCGGCTGTCGCGGAGACGTTCGTGGCCGAGGCTGCGTCCGGCGACATGGCGGTTGCACTCCTCAGCAGTATCATCCACTGGCTTCCCGGCGCGGTCGTCGGGACCGGACTCGGTGTCGCTGCGGGGATCGCGCTCGGCTGGAGCCCGTATCTCGACGACATCTCCGCCCCCGTCGTGCGCCTCCTCCGACCGGTGCCGCCGCTTGCGCTTATTGGCTTCGCGATTGCCTGGCTGGGGATCAACCACGCCGGGGCCGCGTTCATCATCGCCATCGGCGCGTTCTGGATCAACTTCTACGGCGCCTACGGCGGTGTCGAGGGCGTCTCGGACGACCTGCTGGACGTCGCCCGGAGCCTCGGCGTCCAGGGCGACGTGGAACTCATCAGGTCGGTCGTCATTCCTGCGTCGCTCCCGGAGATCATGACCGGCATCCGGACGGGCATCGGTCGCTGCTGGATGCTCGTCGTCGCCTCCGAGATCTTCGGCGTCGCCGGCATCGGCCGCGAGATCCTCCGGGCCTCGAACAACCTCCGGGTCGATGTCGTCATCACTTACATCCTCGTGTTGAGTGCGATGTTCCTGCTCGTCGACACCGCCTTTAGGGCTGTCCAACGGAGGGCGCTCGCGTGGCGATGACCGACGAAACGACGCAACCGCGGGTCCGCGTCGACGGTATCGGCCGGCGGTACGACACGCCACAGGGCGGCGTCCAGGCGCTACAGGACGTCACGTTCGACGTCGCTGCCGGTGAGTTCGTCTGCATCGTCGGCCCCTCCGGAAGCGGGAAGACGACGCTGTTTCGCATCATCGCGGGGCTCGAACCCGCAACGGCAGGGACAGTGTATCTCGCCGGCGATCCGGTGGAGGGCCCCGGGCCGGAGCTCGGGCTCGTGTTTCAGGAGTACCACCTGTTCCCCTGGCGCACCGTCTCTGGCAACGTCGGGTTCGGGCTGGAGAAACAGGGCGTCGACAGCGAGCGGCGACAGCGGCGGGTCCGTGAGTTGCTCGAACTGGTCGGTCTGGACGGGTTCGCGGACAGCTATCCCCGCGACCTCTCCGGCGGAATGAAACAGCGGGTCGCACTCGCCCGTGCACTGGCTATGGACCCCGACCTCCTCCTGATGGACGAACCGTTCGGGGCTGTGGACGCCCAGACCAAGCGAATGCTACAGGACGAACTGCTCGAAATCTGGTCGGAGACGGAGAAGACGATCCTCTTTGTCACCCACGACGTGGAGGAAGCGGTCAAACTCGCGGACAGAGTCATCGTCATGGGGACGGAGCCGGGCCACATCCGAGAGGTCGTCGACGTCGACATGGACCGGCCGCGGTCCCGGTCCGACACTGCGTTCGGAGACTACTACGAGCGCATCCTCGACCTCATTCAATCGTGAGCGAAGTACTGGGAACGGCAGATCATCGATAGCCAGTAGCCCACGCAGTTACCCCTACCTCACTCAACCATTAGTACCGCAGCGACACGAAGGCCTGTATGACTGACCCGTTCGTAGTCATCGGCGGCGACGCAGCCGGACTGAGCGCCGCGAGCAAGTTCGCCCGCGAGGCACCGGGCCGCGACGTGATCGTCTTCGAAAAAGGCGAGTGGGTGTCATATGCCCACTGCGGGACGCCCTACTACGTGAAGGGGACTGTCGAGCGGTTGACGGACCTCCTCTCGCTGTCGCCCGAGCAGGCGGCCGAGCGGGGGATCGACCTCCGCCGGAACCACGAGGTCGTCGGCGTGGACACCGACGCAGAAACGGTCACCGTCGCTCATCACGGCGAGACGTTCAGCCAGCCATACGGCGACCTGCTGATCGCGACGGGTGCACACGCGGTGACTGGGCCGATACCGGGGGCGGAACTCGACGGCGCGTTCACGATGCACGGGCTCGATTCGGCCGCCGCAGTCCGTGCTGCTCTGTCCGAGGAGGGCGACTCCGCCGTCGACACGAGTATCGAATACGTCGATACGGCGCTCGTCGAGAAGTACACCGACTGGGAGCCCCCGGAACGAGTCGCTATCATCGGCGGCGGCTACGTCGGCGTGGAAATGGCCGAGGCGTTCCGGGCCCACGACGTCGAGACGCACCTCTTCCAGCGGTCGGGCCACCTCTTGCCGCCGTTCGGCGAGGCGGTCGGCGAGCGCGTCGCCGACCACCTCCGGAGTCAGGGCGTGACACTGCATCTGGATACCGCCGTCGAGGAACTCGTCGGCGACGAAGACGGGCGCGTCGCGTCGGTTGCCCACGACGGCGGGAGGAACGACGTAGACCTCGCGCTGGTCGGTATCGGAATCAGTCCGAACACGAGCCTCGTCACGGATACGTCGGTGGAACTCGGGGCCTCCGGCGCGATAGCGGTCGACGAGTACGGGGCGACGAGCGTCGATAGCGTCTACGCCGCCGGGGACTGCGCCGAGGACAGCCACACCGTGACCGGCAACCCTGACTGGGTACCGCTGGGACTGACCGCGAACCGGGCCGGTCGCGCAATCGGCCAGACCGTCGCCGGCGATCCTTCGCTCGTCGGAAAGATCGCCGGGACAGCCGTCGTCAAAGCGTTCGATCTCGAATGCGGTCGCGTCGGCCTCCTTGACCACGAGCAGGCCAGCACCGCCGGCTTCGACCCGGTGTCGGAGACAGTCACGGCCGGCTCCCGGTCGGGGTACTACCCCGGCGGCGACGACACCGACGTGACGCTCGTCGCCGACCGAAAGAGCGGTCGCCTGCTGGGCGGCGCAATCGTCGGGGCAGACCGGGCGGCGATACGTATCGACACGCTCGCGACAGCCATCGAGGCAGACATGACCATCGACGAACTCGAACGGCTGGACCTGGCGTACGCACCGCCGTTCAGCCCCGTCTGGGACCCGGTGCTGGTCGCCGCCAAAGTGCTCAACGGACAGCTTGACTGATACGGACTGGTGTGACTGTGTCCCAAACGTAGCGGTCGTGCCATCAGTACCGATATGATGCCCGCCCATCTGACGCTGAACAGGGTCGTCGGCTATGCCTTCCGGGACGCCGGTCGTAGCTGTCTTCCTCCGTGCAGTCTCCCTCGGCTTCGGACGCTCTGTTCGCGAGGGGCCTCAGCGAACGCCGAGGACTGCCCCGCAGCCCTTGCACCGCCAGACGTCGCGGAGCCCCGTTCCGATCCGAATCTGCGGCGGACCCTCGTCAGTCTCTTCGACCTCCATCTCGGGGACTTCCTCGTGCTCAACCTCGTCTACGGTTTCGAAAAACCTGTCACAATTCTCACAGCGTGGCATGCCTATTGGTACCACTACGCGTGTGATAAATTGCTAGTAACCCTCCACTCACCCGGTTCCGGTTCTTCAGAGCCACATGGTGACGTAATCGGGAGCGAGGAAACGGGGAGTGCGGACTGAACGGCCGGGATTACACAGTTCGGAGCGTCACAGTCGCTTCACACCACTGGCAACAGCGAGGTACAGTGGCAAGGCGAGTAAGAGAACCATGCCGATCAACCCCCAATCAGTGAGTCCGAGCGGGACCGTTCCGAAGTAGCCGTTGAGGGGGGTGTACAGCACAGCGAGCTGCAGGAGTATCGACCCACCCACTGCGAACGCAAGCCAACGATTCGACAGTGTCGGTGTCTCTCGGAGCCAGCGGATCACGTACAGCTTCTCGAATTCGAGGAACACGAACCCGGTGAATACCATCGTCATCGCGTACGGAGTGACTGCGGGTGCACCGGCAAGCGTGACCAGCAACAATCCGAGCATTACAACTGTCGATATGACCCCTGTTCCCCCGATGAGTGCGAGCATATCGCGGTCAACGATACCGCGATTCGGGTCTCTGGGCGGTCGCTGCATCACGTCACCACTTTTGGGGTCGGTCCCGAGCGCAAGTGCTGGCAGACCGTCGGTCAGTAGATTGATCCACAGCAACTGGACTGCCGGCAGGACGAGGTAGCCAAAGAGCGAGGCGATAAAGACGATGGCAACTTCGGCCACGTTGGCACTCAACAGGTAGCCGACGAACTTCCAGACGTTGTCAAAGATCGCCCGCCCGCGCTCGATTGCCCGTTCGATTGTCGCGTAGTTATCGTCCAACAAAATAACATCGCTGGCCTGTTTGGCCACGTCAGTCCCGCGGACGCCCATCGCGACACCGATGTCGGCGTTCTTCAGCGCTGGTGCGTCGTTGACCCCGTCGCCTGTCATGGCGACGGTGTGACCGTTCGCCTGCAGCGCCTGCAAGATCCGGACCTTGTGCTCCGGAGACGTGCGTGCGAACACGTCGACTGTCTCGACGCGGTCGCGGAGCGCTTCTTCGGAGCATTCCTCGACGTCGCGGCCTTCCATCACGCGCTGCCCCAGGCCGAGTTCTCCGGCGATGGCCGCGGCGGTCCGGACGTTGTCGCCGGTCACCATCTTCACGGCAACGCCTGCACGCTCAGTCGCCGCAACCGCTTCGGCGACCTCCTCTCGGGCCGGGTCGATCATGCCGACCAGCCCGGCGAAGACCAGGTCGTCACTGACATCGTCGGCATCGCCAGTGGTGGCGTCACGTTCTACGACAGTGGTATCTTCCGTGTACGCCACTGCGAGCACCCTGAGCGCGTCGTCAGCGAACGCGCCGACCTGCTCCCTGATCTGCTCGGCTCTGTCTGGCGTCAGGTCCGTTGGTCCGGCATCGGTGAGGACGCGAGAGCACTTCGAGAGGATTACTTCAGGCGCGCCTTTTACGTAGACCCCGTCATCGTGAACAGTACCCATCCACTTGCGCTCCGACGAGAACGGGATCTCGTCCGTTCTGGGATGCTCTTCGCGGAGGCGTTCCACATCGATTCCGCACTCGTCAGCCGCCATGACGATAGCCTGCTCCGTCGGGTCGCCCTCTTCGAGGGTCGCATCGCTACACAGTGTCCCTGCGCGGAGCACCGTAGTAACGCGATCAGACAGGGCTTCCCCGTCCATCTCGTCACTGTCGACAACAGCGTCGTTGACCCAGATCCGACTGACTGACATTCGTCCCTCGGTCAGCGTCCCGGTCTTGTCTGTGCAGATGACATCGACGGAGCCCAGTGCCTCGACTGCGGGCAAGCGCCGCACGAGAGCGTTCTCGTCAGCCATTTTCCGGACACCGAGGGCCAGCGTTAGCGTCACCACCGCTGGGAGTCCCTCGGGAACCGCGGCCACAGCGAGCGAAATAGCGGTGAGTGCCGCCTGGACCAGTTCGGTCCCCCGGATGACTAAGAGTGGAACCACGAGTCCAGCGAGCACCACCACGCCGACGCCGAGCGTCCGGCCTAACGTGTCGAGTTCGGTCTGCAGTGGTGTGTCGGTTTCCTCCGTTCCTGCGAGCTGGCGGGCGATGGCCCCGACCTCGGTATCCATCCCGGTCGCCGTGAGAACGGCAACGCCCGACCCGCGCGTGACGTTCGTGCCCTTGTACACCATCGGTTCTCGCTCCGCAAGCGGCGCGTCGGCGCCGACTGGGTCGGTTCCCTTCGAGACCGGCGTACTCTCCCCAGTGAGCGCTGCTTCGTCGATCTCCAGGGCCCCACAGTCAATCAGCCGACCGTCGGCTGGAACGACGTCGCCGCTCTCCAGTTCGATGACGTCACCCGGGACGAGTTCGGTCGCGTCGACCTCGACGGGCTGTCCGTCGCGTCGGACTGTCGCAGTTGGTGCGGTCAGTTCCCGCAAGGATTCGAGTGTTCCTTCTGCACGGTAGTCCTGAACGAAGCCGAACAGGCCGTTGCCGACGACAATCACGGCTATCAGTACTGCGTCGACAGCGTGTCCCGCCCACACGGACAGTGCCGCCGCCGCAACGAGCACCCAGATAAGGGCACTATCGAACTGGGCGACAACGATGTCGAATGGTGTTCGTTTGCTTCCCTGCGTGATTTCGTTCTCGCCATGTCTGTCGCGACGAGTTCGGGCTTCTGCTGCCGATAGCCCATCAGGCTCACTGTCAAGCGCCGAAAGAACGTCGGCAGTCGGTTGTGTGTGGGCCGGTTCGGACATGGAGTGGTGATTTACCGCTATGTTGATATGAGTTCGCCTCGTCATCAAAACGGTTCTTGTTTGCGACGCCGATTTTACCGGTAGAGTTGCGTGTGGGACTCGGTCCTGACGCGTCGGCGGCGGGCATGTCACACCAGCCTTCGATCTGGTAGTTGGGAACTAAGTCCGCGAGAATGATCGGATCACGTCGCTATTTGGAACGTCCTCGAAAACAACAACTCGTCTAGTTCGGGTCTCACTGATGACCGGATGCTGCGAGGAACCGTATCGAGTTAGGCTTCAGTCCGCCCAGTTAGTTCATCCGGTACGAGGCGATAGAACTCGAAACTCACTTCACGGAGAGGGTGTTCGAAGATGTCAACAATAGGCATGTCAACGTGTTCGAGCCCTTCCAGCGTGTCCGTCTCGATCCCCTTCTGTTCGACATCTTCGAGCCGACCGTTCGCGACCGCGCTTTGCCATCCCGAATCCGTCTCGTCATAGGTCACGAACGTGGCCGGGCGGTCATCGAGTTCACCCTTCGACCGCTCTGCACCGACAGCCAACCGGAAGTAGAAGGTACTGGTCGGCGCGTCGTACCCGTATGAAACAGGAACTGAGTGCGGCGGAGCGTCGCCAGCAGCGAGCGAGAGGACGCCAGTCCCGCCGTTGTCCAGAAACGCGTCCCGTTCCTCGTCCGTCATCGTGACAGGGTTGTCCGCAGTCATAGTTACTGTCACGACAGGAATAGCAATAAGTGCATGGTCGCCCTTGACTGCTGCCTCGCTGGAGACACAGCGAACTGGAACACACTCAAACGCAGACAGGTATTGAAAGCCTTCCGTGCCTTCAAGATTCGTCAATACGCTGGTCCCGGGCGTTGACTGCCAGGACAGGCATATCAGCGTGTCTAATGATCCGTTCTGTCGTGCTTCCCATGAGGAACCGATTGAGTCCGGTCCGACCGGTCGTCCCCATCGCGATCATATCGATATCGTTCTCCGCAGCGTAATCGAGAATATCTGTCGCCGGGGACCCGGTTACGACCTGTGTAACGGCTTCTACTCCGGACTCGCGTGCTCGCATTGCTATCCGTTCGGTCTCTTTCTCACCTTGCGATTCCAGTGAGTCGATCAGGTTTTTCGGCAGCGTGTATTCGGAGCCGGCTGCGACATCGCCGAGATTGACGACGTTCAGCGCGTGAACGCGGGCGTCGAACTGCGCCGCAATCTCGCAGGCGGGCTCGACTGCGGCCGCTGCCGGTGCGCTTCCGTCTGTCGGGACGAGGATATCGTCGTAGGGAGCGGTGTCGCGACTGCGGTCGGTTGCACGGACGGTGAGAACAGGGACATCAGCCTGCCGGACGACGCTCTCTGTCACGCTCCCGGCGAGATACCGTCCGACACCTGTGCGGCCGTGCGTTCCCATTGCAATCAGGTCCACATCGTGGTCGTCGCGGTATGTGCGTATCTCGTCGGCGGGGGCTCCCTCGCGGATGGTCGTCTGTATCTCTCCAGAGACGTCGATAGCGTCCGTGATGGCGGTGATTGTTTCTTCGGCGTCGGCCGTCATGCGGTCGAGTGTCTCGTCTTCGAGATCGTCGCCGCTAAACGGGCCGCCTGCCGTCCGGGTGTCTATGACAGCCAAGACGTGCAGGCTCGCGCCGAATGCGCGGGCCAGGGCCGCTCCGTGTTCAGCGGCCCGGGTCGCGTGTTCGCTGCCGTCGGTCGGGACCAGGATTGAATCGAACATTGTTGTGTTTTCGACTCGTTGCTGTCAGTAAATAAACCACAGTCACGATTCTCGCGATATTAGAACTCCGACGGCGGCACCGACCATCTCGACTGCGTCGCCACCGGTCCTCATCAGTCTGCGACCCCGAGTATGAGGGGGGAGCGTAACAATCGTACAGGCATTACCAGTCTATGTTGGGAAGATGCCCAATTGAAAACAAGTCGTGGGAACCGCTACTGGGAACCCCTTCGGGCCTTCAGCAGACTACTGTGGCCCACCGCCGGTTTGAGCCTCTTCCGCCTCGCCCCAGCCGCCGGCGTCAACTATTCCGAACAGTTCACGCCAGTTTTCGTCGTCCTCGCTTTCGGGGAGTTGGCCCCGAAAATCCTGAAAATCGGCGTCTGGAACCACCGTACGCATCAGGTCTACAACGACGCGTGCGTGGTACGCTGCGTCCGATGGCTCGGTACCCTCTATTTCGGCGACACGGTCGACGAACTCCGTCCAGTCGAACCGCTGGCCATGGTCGTCGACCGCACCGGTCATGTACCACTTGATCTCCATCGGGAGAGAGGCAGCGAAGTCCTCGGCGTTCTCTTCCGGGATGCGCTGTCCCAGGGGGAGCAGTGTCGCACGAATCGTACGGACGGCCTCACCGGTACCGGGTAGTTCAAGCCTGTGCTGTATCTCGCCGGTGAACTCATCGAAGTCCATGTATTTGTGTTGGCAGTGTAACAGTATAGAGCCCCGTGAGACTTCTCATCTGCTGAAAATCAGCCGGCAGACCTACTACTGGCCGACGAGTAACGAGCGATTTCGGAGATGAGACAGTATCAGGACTCCCCGTGAAAACCCCGCTCTACTTTTTTTAGCTTGGGGGTGCATTCGTGATACGTAACTGGATGATCAGACGCGACCTATGACAATCGACCAATTAGAAGAGTATGGACTTGAACAGATGGACGACGAAGAGATTCGGGAATTCCTCTCCGCACACTCGACCGGGGTCCTGGGGCTTCCGACGACGGATGTCCCCTATCTGCTGCCGCTATCGTACGGCTTTGATGACGGAGCCTGCCTCTATTTCACATATCTCCTCGGCGAATCGAGTCAGAAAGCGGAGCTGACTGAGCGGGCCGGCCGCGGCCGGTTCCTCGTTTACGAGATAGACACTGCGTTTGAGTGGCAGAGCGTGATGCTTGCTGGCGATATCAGCAGTGTGCCGGAGGACGAATGGTCGGATATCACGGCGATGACTCAGAACGCCTGGCGACCCAACACGCTCCAGACGGCCACCACCTCCGGCGGGGTCGCACTCTACGAGTTCGAGATAACGGACCTGGCCGGGATCCGGCAAACCGGATTGGCACCCGACTTTCGGGAGAACATCGAGCCGTGACTGCCGCCGGCTTGTGACGGAAAAAGACGCTCGTGTCCTTGAAGAGCAGATAGACGCCACTTATCAATCTGTCTGCGGATCTGTAGATGCTCGTTCGTCCGGCATATGACAATAGATTATTACTGCTTGAGAATGGTAGGCGGGTTGAAATAGGTACCGAGCCTTTCCGCTAGTATGTACGACACAATCGTGGTTGCGACCGACGGTAGTGCCGATGCAAACCGCGCAGCGACACACGCGCTTGAACAGGCTGAGCAACACGATGCCGAGCTTCACGCCGTCTTTGTTGTCGATACGGATCGACACGCCGAGCCTGCCTTGAGCAGTATGGAACTGGAAACCATCGAAGTCGAAGAATGGGGGAACGACGAACTCACGGAAATCGCTGAGAGAGGTGACGGACTCGGCGTCGAGGTCACCACTCGATGCTGCCATGGGAAGCCGTATGTCGAGATCATCAGCTACGCCGACGAAGTCGACGCCGATCTGATCGTGCTCGGGTACCACGGCCACTCCCACACCGAGACCGACCAGATCGGAAGTGTGACCGACCGGGTCGTGCAGAACGCGGGACGGCCGGTTCTCGTGGCTACCTAAGCTGGGTACACAGATACCCGGTCGGACGGCTGGTCACCGACAGAACCGTGCCGGGCTCGAACCTTGATCCGAATTCAGGCGCGAAAGCGACTGCTACCGAAACCGATTCCAGTGCCACCGCCCGTAACGTGACCTGAGAGATGTTCCAACCCACGGCTGATTGGATCGGACCTGGTCAAACGGTAATGTTGATCGCCGTGCTGGGTCTCTCTACGCTTGGAACCCTGGCGTTGTTTTTCGTCGCAGCAGTCAGTACATCTCGACGCCGGTCACGTCCGTACGTTCTATTGACGGTCGCTATCGGGCTGTTAGTTCTTCGGTCCGTGGTCGGCCTTGGGACCGTACTCGGTGCCGTCCCGATGGTGGCGCACCATCTCATCGAACACGGATTCGACTTCCTCATCGCGCTGCTGGTGCTGAGTGCGATCTACTCTGTTGCGCCACCGAGTGTCCCCGACTGACCCGTGTTTCGACGGTCGCACCATGAACCATTTGGTGTCGCTCAGCGTAGCATCTAGTATGTCTGAACACGCAACAGGCCTCACACGACGGTGCTTCCTGGCCGGGACTGGGACTGTGGCAGTCGTATCACTCTCGGGTTGTCTGGGAACCAGTGAGGAGATGGAACCGGTCACCATCGAGAGCGGACAGAACTGTGACCAGTGCGGGATGGTCATCGACCAGCACCCGGGTCCAGTTGGGCAAACGTACTATCAGGACAACACGCCCGAGGGTCACGACCCGCCGGCACGGTTCTGCAGTACGGTCTGTACGTACCGGCACCGATTCGCCAAAGAACAGTCCGGGTGGACTCCTGCGGCGACGTTCCTTACGGACTACAGTGCAACCGACTACGAGATTCGGACCGACGGGGGCAAGACCATCATCTCTCGGCATCTAGAGGCCGAAGCGTTCGCTTCGGCGGGGCAACTCACCGTCGTCGCGAACTCGGACGTAGAGGGGGCAATGGGGACCGCTATCGTCCCGTTCAGCGACAGCGCGGACGCCGAGTCGTTTGCCGAGGAGTACGGCGGGCAGACCTTCCCCGCGGAGGATATATCGCGGGAACTGGTTGGCGGGATGTAGGCGAGTTCCCGCGCAGTGAGAACGTCCGATACCCTGTTGTCTCGGTGGGTCGAAAACTGCAGTGAAGACTATGTCCACGGTGACCCAGCAAGTGCGTTCCCATGTCGAGGCCAAACCGGGGGTCCATTTCAACGCGCTTGCGGCGGATCTCGATATTGCAACCGGTCAGGCACAGTATCACCTGCGGAAACTGCGTCGTGCCGGCGACGTGGTTGCCGAGGAAATCCAGGGCAAAACGCACTATTACAGCCAGGAGTACAGCCCCTGGGAGCGTCGTGTGCTCGCGTTTGCCCGGCGAGAGACTGCGCGGACGATACTCCTCCATCTGCTGGAGGCGGAGTCTCTGTCGGCAGACGAACTGGCCGACCGACTGGGAGTCGCCCGGAGTACCGTCTCCTGGCACGTTTCAGCGCTGGTCGAGGCAGAGATACTCGAGAAAACGTACGGCGAGCGGGGGCGTGTCATCGTGGCTCTGACCGACCCGGACGAGACACGGCGGCTGCTCGCGGCGGTCCGTCCATCGCTCACCGACCGCCTCGTCGACCGGTTCACGCGGTTGATCGACGAAGGGCTCGCGGCCGCGGCGGACGGCGACTGAAACCTTACTGTTGGCTGTAACTATTGCAAGATATTCGCGGTGGCGAAATTCGTTACACACGGACAGCCGGCAGTATCAGGCCGCATCTGTCGCAAGCATCGCCCCCACGAACGTCAGGACCCACCAGAACAGGAGCGAGAGGGCGGCAACCCACGTCGGGACGAACGCCGACCGGCCCGGAACAGCGACGTACAACACCTGATCGAACACGAGACCGCGGTACGCCCCCGCCGGAGTCAGGGCGAGCGCGCCGCCGAGTGTTCTCGTTGTGATACCGGTGTCCAGCGCTGCAAACACCGCAAGGTCGCTTCCGACGGTGAGGACAAGCAGCCCGGCGAGTGCGAGCACGAGCGCTCGGCCCCGGCTGCCGGCAAGCGCTGATAACAGGAATGCGATAGTCAGCGACGAGAGCGCGTACAGGACTGTCAGCGCGATAAACCGGATGAACAGGAACGGCGAGTCGACGCCGCGATGGCTCGCAAACACCGTTGTCTCCGGTCCCACGGTCGTCGCCACGTTGATACCCAGAGCTAGCAGCGGGACGGCGATGATGATGAGCAACAGTAGCGCGCGGCCCGCGTACACCCCACCGACGTACGACCACGTCGAAAGCGGGTAGGTGTCAAGGATGTCGAGTTCACCCCGGACGGCGGGATCGGCAATCGCACGGTAGCCGACTGCGAAGGCGAGCGTCGGCACGAGTACTTCGACGGCGACGAGCGTATCGACGACGGTGGGGACGTAGCCGCCAGCCGGACCGCCCCCGGCATGGGCGAGGCCGAACAGGACAATCCCCGTGACCAACCCGAGCGCGAGATAGGTACGTGTCCTGACTGCGCTCCGGACCTCTCGCACGAAGACCGTCCAGAACCGGTTTACGTCGGTCATGACTGTTCGCCCCCCGGAGCGGCGATAGCGGCTTTTTCTTGTTCCAGAAGTGCTGTGAACGTCTCGTGGAGCGGCCCGCCGGTCTGTTCCCGAAGAGAGTCGACCGACCCGGTCCGCACGAGGCGGCCGGATTCGAGCACTGCCAGTCGGTCGGCCGTTTCCTCGACTAACGGCAGTTCGTGCGAGCAGAGAACCACGGCGCGACCGGCGTCGGCAATCGATTCAATGATGTCGAATATCAGTCGGCTCATTGCCGGATCGAGACCGCTTGCCGGTTCGTCGAGCATCACTATCGGCGGGTCACCGGCCAGTGCCTGTGCGATTCCCAGGAGACGTGTCATTCCCCCGGAGAGCCCTGATACGGGACGGTCGGCTACTTCTTCGAGGCCGACGCGTTCCAGGAGTCGGTCCGGGTCGTCGTCGACGAGGTCCGCGTAGAACGCGGCAGTCTCCCGGACGCTAAACCCGGGCCGGAAAGTCGGCCGCTGTGGCAGGTAGCCCAGTTGGCGTTCGGCCTCAGGCCCGTCGTACGAGACGGTGCCGCTGGTGGGCCGCTCGACCCCAAGAAGCACGCGCAGGAGCGTCGTTTTCCCGGACCCGTTCGGGCCGATGAACCCGGTCACCGCGTCGGACGGCACGTCGAGGGACACCTCCGAGACGGCTGTCACATCGCCGTACTTCTTCGTGACCTCGTCCGCCGTGAGGTACGTCTCGCCAGTCATGCTGCCCCCTCAATAGATGTCTCGTTTCGAAGGCGCTCGACAGTCTCGGGATTAGCAGGGTCGGTTAGGGGGGCCCTGTCGACAATGCTTCCCCGGCGAAAGCCGGGCGTGGTTCCGCGGAGCGCCCGGAGACCCCGGACACTCGGTGCCGATCTGAGAACGACCGCAGCGTCGGTCTGGTGGAGCCGGCGGTCGACGGAATCGGTGGGCGAGTATGGCTGGGCCAACACGGGGCCACCTCCCCCTGTGAGGTCGTACGCACCGCTCCAGTAGTTCCCCCTGCCTTCGTGAGTATACACGCGTAGCGGCCCCGGTCCCGAGACAGCGTGGCGGTCGTTCGCGATGAAATCGTTCTCGGTGACGATGTTCGACGGGACGACTGTCGACGCTCGCACACCGATGTCATTCCCGTAGAGTACGTTGTGCTCGTACAGGGACCGGTCGGCATTTGTCGACATCGCTTGCGTAGTGTCGACTACCACGTTGTGCGCAATATAGCTCCGGGACCCGGCTAACATGACGCCACTGCCGGAGTGGCGCACGTCGTTCCCGACGATGGCGTTTGCCACGGGGTTCGTCATGACGACGACACCGGCGTACTCCTGTCCCCGAGCGATATTGTCCGCAACAAGCGACCGGGAGGTGTACATCAGGTGGACGCCGAAGCGGTTGTTCCTGAACGTATTGTTCCGGATAGCGGTCCCGTCTGCCCGGTGGAGGTACACGCCGTCGCGCCCGCCGTTGAAGACCGACTCCTGTACGACGATCGGCCCGTGCATCCCGATGACGCCCATGAACCCGTCTTGCCAGGATGCTGACCCATTGACCGTGACGTTCTCGACGACCGCACCGGGTGTCCGCCGCAGAACGACGCCGCTGGCGGGCGTCTCGACGCTGAGGTTCGCGACGTACAGTCCGGACGCGTTCCGACCGGTAACGGCAGCGTCGCTGTTGCCGTAGGCGGTCGTCACGGTTGCGTCCCAGGCGCTATCGCTGGCGTTCGTCGGGTCGCCGACCGTCGTGTTTCCGACGCCGACGATGTCGAACCCGGTGACGCCGACCCGGTCGGCGGTCACTGTCACGACAGTTCCGTTCCCGCCACCGTCAAGCGTCGCTCCGGGACCGCTGAGGGTGAGTGGCTTGTCTATCGTCACCTGTTCGTCGTAGGTGCCAGCCGGGACAACGACCGTCGTGTTCGGCGGTGCCGCATCGACAGCTGCCTGGATCGTCGGCGCATCGGTTCCAACTTCGACCGAGACAGGTCTATTTCGACGCTGTCGTGCCGCCTGTACGGTGGCATCGGCATCACTTCGCCGAGGGCCGACCTGTTTTCTGACCGCTGCCGCCTGTTCGAGATCGAACGAGCGGGTCTTGAGGGTCTCCCAGTCGATGATTCGTCCGCCGCATGTATCGGCGAACGCCGCGGCGTCGTCCCGGTCGGCGAACGGCACAACCGCCGGCCCGGACGGGACTCTCGTCGACCCGTCGACGACGTAGTGGGCCTGATTTGCTTCGACCCAGTCCGGCGGTGTGGCGGTCCGGAGATAGCCGTCGTCACCGCACCTGACCGGCCTGTCACTGTAATCGGAAACGTACACCGCGAGTGGATAGCCGAACTGCTGTTCGTGCCCCGGTTCCGTGAGCGCTGTCACAGCCTGGTCGAGACCGACGTAGCCGATGACGTAGCGATACTGTGAGTAAAAGACTTCGGCGTGCGGGACGCTGATGCTCCGATTCCGAGCGATCTGCTCGTCGGCCATCGTAATCCCGCGTTGCACGGTGTTATCGAACGGTACGGGTTCCGGGCGGGCACTGGTTGTATCGACAGCAAACGACGCAGCGAAAACCAGTGTGCTGAGAACTACCGCAAGTAGGGCGAAGACTTGCACGGTCGTCAGGGCTGGTCGCATCTACTGACGCTACGAGCGACACCCCATTACAGTATGTGGTGTGCCTCTCGAAACTGACGGCGCACCCGCAAGCAGGGTCGGCCGCGACAGCCGGAAAACAGGTCTGGAACCGTTTTATAACTGAAGTTATTCACACACTAATAAACCCACCTACGTGTTACCGATTGGCTACTTGTATCTGCACTCCTTTCAATCAAGATAGAAATGAGTGACAACCATGATCAAAACCCCCGGGCCGAGCAGACGGTCTGTCCGTACTGTGGCGTCGGCTGTACGATAGAGTACGCGGGCAACGGAAAGGCAACCGGCACGGCGGGGCCAGTGAATACAAAGGGTGAGGTCTGTCCAAAGGGTGCGGCCGCATTCGACGTGGTAGCGCACGAGGATCGACTGACGGAACCGCTCGTCCGTGAGGACGGTCGCTTCGTCACTGCACCCTGGGAAACTGCCCTGAGTCGTGTCGCTGATGAACTCACGAGCATCATCGATCAGCACGGGCCAGATGCCGTCGAGTTCTTCGCCTCGTCGAACTGTACGAACGAGGAGAACTACGTCTTTCAGAAGATCGCGCGGATGCTCGGTACTAACAACGTCGATAACTGCGCCCGCCTCTGTCATTCGTCGACGGTCGCTGCGATGAGCGAGCGCCTGGGCGCCGGTGCGATGACGAACACGCTCGATGACCTCGCCGAAACCGACTGCCTGCTCGTCACCGGGGCGAATCCGGCCGAACAGCACCCCGTCATCTTCCGGTCGTACTTCCTGCCGGCGATCCGCAACGGGGCCACGCTCATCCATATCGACCCGCGCGAGACGGACACGACCGATGCCGCCGACATCCACCTCGATGTCCGTCCCGGGTACGATATCCAACTCCTCAATTCGATGGCGAAAGTCGTTCTCGAAGAGGGACTCGTCGACGAGTCCTTCATCGAGGAGCGAACGACTGGCTATACAGATCTGACAGCACATCTTGAGGACGCCGAGTTCGAATCGGGTGCCGACGCAGCCGGTGTTGCCCCGGAAACCGTCCGGGAAGCCGCCAGAGCGTACGCCGAAGCCGACAGGGCGGCGATTGTCACCGGGATGGGGATGAGCCAGCACACGTCCGGGACTGACAACGTTCACGCGCTGTTGAACCTCGCGTTGCTGACCGGGAACGTCGGTCGGCCGGGCACCGGCGTGAATCCGCTCCGTGGCCAGAACAACGTCCAGGGTGCCGGTGACGTCGGCGCGCTTCCCAACGTACTCCCCGGATACGAGCCAGTCACGGACCCGGATGCCCGACAGCGTGTCGCCGACGTGTGGGGCGTCGAGCCGCCGAGCGAACCCGGCCTGACGGAGACGACTGCGACACACCAGTTCGGAGACGCGGTCAAGGCTGCGGTCGTGTTCGGCGAGAACCCAGCCGTCACGGAACCGAACGCCAGTTCTGTCAGGGCCGGCTTCGACGAGCTCGATTTCTGCGTCGTCATCGACCTCTTCGAGACAGAGACCGTCGAACACGCCGATGTCGTGCTTCCGGGGAGCAGTTGGGCGGAGAAGGCGGGGACCGTGACCAACACGGACCGGCGAGTGATGCGGATGCGACCGAACGCTGACCTGCCCGGGAACGCCCGCCGTGACCTCGATATCCTCACGGACCTCGGCCGGCGGCTGGTCAGCCAGTCGGATGCGTTCGACTACGACGGCCCGGAAGCGGTGTTCGAGGAGCTGACACGGATCAACCCACTGTACGCCGGCATGAGTTACGACGGCATCGGGGATAGCTACCAGCGGTGGCCGTTCCCGGCGGACGCCGATTCCGGCACCGACGTGCTCCATACGGAGACGTTTGCTTCGGGCGAGCAAACCGCTCCGCTGGTCCCAGTCTCGCCGACGCCGCCGGCCGATGCCGTCCCCGAGGACCAACTCGTGCTCACGACGGGACGCGTCATCCAGCACTTCAACAGCGGCGTACTCACTCGCCGGTCGGAGACGCTCATGCGAATGCGCGGAGAAGATGTCCTCGAGATCCACCCGGACGATGCCGCTGACCGTGGTATCGACGACGGCGATACGGTCGTCGTTGAGAACGACCGCGGCAGCGTGACGGTGTCTGCGGCCGTAACGGCGGCCATTCGGCCCGGGGTCGTGTTCTGCACGTTCCACTATCTGGACCCGCTCGCAAACGCCCTGACCGGCGATGCGCTCGATCCCGTCGCCGAAATCCCCGAGTACAAGCATTCGGCAGTGCAAGTGCGAAAGCCAGCGGCTCCCACACAGGAGTAGGCAAGGAATCCGGGCAACTTCCAGAGACGATTGGAAAGAGAGAACGGCACAAGTCTTGGAAACAGTCTGGAGTCCGGCTAAACGAGGAACTGGGCGGAGAAGTGAGTGTAGAGTGATAGAACTATATATCGGACCTGTCCCAGTCTCTCCGTCGCTGAATCTGTACCGGTGCAGCCTACGGATGCCGTAGCGACGAGTACTACGTTTTCACTGCCCCGTCGGAGTAATATTAGTCGTCGAACAATTTGTTGACGCGACTCTGCTGCAGGCCGGCTATGCGTTCGAGAAATCCATCGAGATGAGAATATAACGAAGGACGTAACCACATTTGGGAACGCCATTCCACGTAGGTCATCAGTTACCCTGCGTACTGTGATATATTCCTATTCAGTGTAGTTAGAAATAGGTCTTATCTGCATATTGAGAACTATATCTGTGATATAAGCAAATAGATGCGCATAATAGGATGGTATTGATCCAAATTGTATATTTATAAAGATTGATTTCAGATTATCTTGGCCTTATTGGAATTAGTATGGCTGCAAGTACTATCTGGCTGCTAAAATCAAAACTCAATTTTGCCGAGCCATTTTCGATGTGAATCGGCTGTTCAGTGTCTGTCCCCTCGACAACAACGTGGTAACTACCTGATGCCGCGGCCGTCCGATGCAGTTCACCACGACGTGATGGTCACGTCTCGGAGCGGACGGGCCAGCGGGACCGACACCTGGCCGCCGGTGTAGTGGGAGACGTAGAAGCCGACGATAATCTCCAGCGAGCGAGTCGCCTCCGCACCCGTCGAGGGGTTCTCGATGGTGTTGTCCAGGACAGCCACCGCGTCGGCGGCGGCGTTGGCGAAGGCGTCGCGGTAATCCTCGTCCCACGTCCAGGCACCCTCGATTCCCGGCAGGTCGTCCTCGACGTGGGTACCGTCATCGAGCCGCCAGTACCGCCATTCCCCATCGTCGTTGTTGAGGTATAGTTTCCCCTCGCTGCCGATGAACTGGAGCGTCATCGAGGAGGCTTCTCGGGGAATGGTGCAGTCAATAGTAACGAAACTCCCGTCGTCCATCACCACGAACCCGCCACCACCGGCGTCGTCGACGCGCTCCTTCGCTTCGAGCGAGTCGACGGCCTCGTTCTCCCCGGTCACGTACCCCGAAACCCGCTCTGCACGGGCGTCCAACAAGTACACCAGCGTGTCCAGCAGGTGGGTGGAGTTGCGTAATAGCTCCATCCTGAACTGCGTGGCGACGGCGTGAACGTCACCGAGGAGGCCGTCATTCTGGATGCGGCTCCTGAGCCGCTGGAGTTTCGTCGTGAACCGAAAAGAGTGGTTGACCAGTAGTTCTGTATCCGTCTCGTCGCAGATGACGACCATCTCCTCGGCGTCGCTGACAGACGAGGCGATGGGTTTCTCACACCAGATCAGCCCAGGGTCCGCCGCCGATTCGGCGGCGTCAACGACGTGGTCAGCATGGAGGTACGAAGGCGTACAGACGGAGACGATATCGAGTTCCTCTGTCGCGAGCATCGATTCGTGGCCGACGTACCGCCGGTCGGGTGGTATCTCCCAGGCCTCCCCGAACCGTTCGAGTTTCGTCTCGTCGACATCGGCGACGGCCACCAGTTCGACGCCCTCGGTCGCGCTGTACCCCCCGGCGTGGCTTGCCCTAACCTTCTTCTGCCCGATGTCCTCCTCGTCGTGCATCCCGAGGATACCCATCCCAGCGATGCCGCCAGTCCCGATGATGCCGGCTCTGTACGTCATATCAGTCGTACGTGTGGACGCTTCCGGTGGCGTTATCCTCGATGTACTCCCAGTCGTACTCGACGCCAAGGCCCGGCCCGTCAGGCACTCCGACCGTTCCATCGTCGTCGACGGTGTCGAGCATGTCCGAGTAGCCGCCCTCGTACACCGGTGGCTGGGTGTTCGGGCAGTCGGGGTGGACCAGCGCGAGTTCGTAGTAGTTCGTGTTGCGGGCCGCCGCGATGCAGTGGCGCTGTGCCGGCCCCGGTGCGTGGAACTCCACGTCCAGTCCGAACCCTTCCGCCATCTTCGCCCGTTTCATCGCACCGGTGATCCCACCGTCGTACTCCGGGTCCGCACGCAGGAAGTCGGTCGACTCGTTGGCCGCAAAGTCCGTTGCCGGCTCCAGCCCCCGGACGTGCTCGGTCTGGAGGATAGGGGTGTCGAGGGCCTGGCGGAGTTTGCGGTGTGCGTGCTGTGAGATGCCGCCGTCCCGGTACGGGTCCTCGTACCAGAAAAAGCCCTGCTCGTCGAGTGCGCGGCCGAGTTTCAGCGCGTCGGCGTAGGTCTCCAGTTCGCAGGCCGGGTCGTGCATCAGGTCCATCTCGTCGCCGACCCGCTGGCCGACGGCATGGATGGCTTCGAGTTCCCGGCCGAGGTCGCGGGACCCTTCGCTGCCGCCCCAGCCGTGGATCTTGAAGCCTCCGTACCCCATCGAGCGGCATTCTTCGGCGAAGTCAGCGAAGGCCTCAGGCGTGTCGAGCCCGCCGTTTTCGTCCCCGTGATACGTGGAGGCGTAGGCTGGGAACCGCGTCCGGTAGGTGCCGAGCAGTTCGTGAATGGGGGCGTCGTACTTCTTACCGGCGTAATCCCACAGCGCGATGTCGATGGGGCCGATACCCATCCGGTCGTACTTCCGCAGCGCCCGTTTCACCTCGCTCCAGTGGCGCTCCCGCTTGAGCGGGTTCTTCCCGACGAGGTAGTCGGCGAAGGTGTTGATCTGGGCGGCGCCCGGTGAGTTGCCGCCGACGTACTCTCCAGTGATTCCCTCGTCAGTGTGGATCGTGATGCCGAACAGTTTCCGCTCTGTTACCGAGCCCGGTTCGTACACCAGGTTGAAGCCGTGTTGGTCCGTCCCGACGTCCTCGATCGGGTAAGCGAACTCGACGGACTCGATGCTGGTTATCTCTGGCGCCATACGGGAGTATGGAACGCCACGGGAGATAAACGTGGGGCTTACCCGAGGTTTCATTTCACCGCGGTGAGTAGTCCGGCGCGGGATGGTCAGACACATACAAGACGATGTCCGCGGCGGACTCGGCACTCTGGAGTGACGATGCGCTTCGTCGATACCCACACCCACACCTGGGGACCGAACACCGCGGAACTGCCCTGGCCCGAAACAGTCCTCCCACCGGGCTGGGAGGGGGCCTACACCGCCCACGACCTCGTTGAGGACATGGACGCCGCTGGCGTCGAGGAAGCGGTGATGGTGACGACGCCGATGTACGGCCGCGGCGTCCGGGCAAACGAGTACACGATGCGGTCAATCGAAGCGTACCCGGAGCGCCTGTGGGGGGTCGGCCTGATGGACTTCTACGGCGACCCCGACGAAGTACGGGCAGCACTCCGCCGGGTCGTCGGCCACGACCGGATGCTCGGCGTCCGAATGCACGCCTGTCTCGAATACGAGGAACACTCGACGGAACTGAATCGGACCGCCGACTGGATCCTCGACGACGAACTGGCACCGGTCTGGGCCGAGGCCGCCGAACAGGATACAGCCGTGTTTGTCTTCCCGAAAGCCCAACAGCTCTCGATGATCACGACACTCGCCGAGCGCTACCCGGACGTACAGCTGGTCGTCGATCACATGGCCTACCCGGACGAAACGACGGCCCCTGACGCGGCTCCCTGGACGGATTTCGAGGGGCTGGCCGACCGCGACAACGTTGCGGTCAAGGTC
This sequence comes from Haloarcula amylolytica, assembly GCF_049705545.1. GTDB lineage: Archaea > Halobacteriota > Halobacteria > Halobacteriales > Haloarculaceae > Haloarcula > Haloarcula amylolytica_B. Next base: position 184,658 of record NZ_JBNAMU010000002.1, on the reverse strand, counting down.
AGCTCACTTCCCCGCTCCAGCGAGAACGGGTGGCCCTACGAGGACCTGTGGGGGTACGTCCGTAACCTCGCGGACTGGTTCGGCACCGACCGTCTGCTGCTCGGGTCCGACCACCCGTGGATGGACGATTGGGCGGGATACGAGGACTGCCTCTCGTGGGTCGAGGCAGTGCCGTTCCTCTCAGCGCGCGATTACTCGTATCTGGCCCATCGGACGTTCGAGCGGATTCACGAGGTGTAATCGTGGCCACTACCGAGCACATCGGGACGGTAGGGCCGAGACAGTGGAGTTCGCCTATTCGGTCCCAGATGGGACATCGCTCCTGACGGGCAGTCCGCTCGTGTGCATCCGGTAGGCGAACATCAGCGTAACCTCATAGGCGTCACGGATTTTGCCCGTCTGATCGGTCTAGTTGACCGTACGTCGAACTCAAGCAAACGAAGGTCCCGACGCTGGTCTCACCGCTCTGAGACGCCTTTTTGAACAGGTCTGTGTGGATATTACGCGAATGAGTACGTGAGGATGAACGTATCGGGTGGATATCTGTTCCGCACAGCTGAACTGACCGACGTCAAGAGAGAACGCAAGACTGCAAAATCGTAACAGGCGTACTTTTGTTATACGGATCGGATATCACGCCAGTGAGATGTGTTACCATGTGTGTTCAGTAGAGCGGAACGTTACTGCGCGTGTAGCGAACGCTGGTCCGGGGGCTCACGAGTATACCAGATTGATTTCAACGACGTTGACGGCCGACTGGAGCATTTCGGGGATCTCCTCGTGGAAAAGATCGCCTTTGATGCGGCTCGTCGGCCCGGAGACGCTGAGCGCCGCCACGGGGTCTCCGTCTTCCGAGGTGACCGGGGCGGCCACGCAGCGTAGGCCCGGGAGACGCTCCTCGCGGTCGTACGCGTGCCCTCGCTCCCGGATGTCGGCGAGTTCCGCTTTCAGCTCTGCCCGATCCGTGATGGTGTTCTCCGTTCGAGCGGGGAGACCGTGCGTGTCGATAATCTCGTCGACACGTCCTTCGGGAAGCATCGCGAGGATCGTCTTCCCGAGCGCGGTGCAGTGAAGGTTCACCCGCTTGCCCGCGTACGTGTCGACCGAGACGGCCTCCGATCCCTCGGCGCGGGTGATGTAGACCCCCTCACCGTGTTCTTCGACAGCTGCGTTGGCCATCTCACCCGTCTTTTCGGCCAGCGACGCGACCTCCGGCCGGGCCTTCTCGTAGATGTCCATCCGGTTTCGCTTGTACTCCCCCAGTTCCAGGAACCGTAGTCCGACGTGGTAGGCGCTGCCTTCGTTCGTGATATACCCCTCGTCTTCCAGCGTTTGTAAGTGGTTGTGGACAGTGCTCTTCGCGATGCCGAGGTCGTTGGCCACCGCCGTCGTCCCCGCCCCGTCCAACCGTTTCAGGGCCTCGACGATCCGTAGCGACGTTCTGGTCGCGGTGATGGTGTTCTCTTCTGGCGCCATGATCGTAACAAGCCCCCTACCCACATAGCTCTGTTCACCAGGGCGGAACAGCCGTCCGGACTGGCGCTACGATAGCCTGGGGATGTCGTCGTAGGACTGTCGGAACACAGCGGATTCAGTCAGCCCTGTCACAGCACCGGCTTGGGTCACCGTCACATCGACTGCCACGCAGACGACGCAATGCCCGTTTCCCGTCCAGTTCTACATGTTCTATTGTCGATAATCTTTATGTACTAACGGGTTAAATCTGTATGGTATGCGAGGTAGTGACAGGCGAAAGTTCCTGAAAGCGACTGGAGCAGCAATTACAACCGTCTCACTTGCGGGGTGTGGCGGAGACGGCGGAGGCGGAGGTGACGGCGGTGATAGTGGAGGCGGCGACGGAGGCAGTGGCGACGGCGAGACTGCCGGGGACGGTAGTGGTGGTGACGGCGGTTCCACTGGGGATGGCAGCGGTGACGGTGGCGGGAACTCCCTCGATAAAATCGGGATGACCGCGTACGTCCGTGGCGGTTCCTGGATCACAGCCTACATCGAAGCGGCCGAGTTCTACGCAGAAGACCAGGGTATCGAACTCGACGTCCGCCCGAACCAACAGAGCGCACAGAAGCAGGTCTCGGACATCCGTGAGTTCGCCAACGGCGACCACGACGCCATCCTCGTCGGCGTCTGGCAGACCGGCGCCGCAGAGGGGGCGATCAACCAGGCCATCCAGGGCGGCACACCGGTGTTCGCGACGAACGCCGACACTTCCAGCTCGGAGATCCCGCTGTACGTCGGGTTCAGTAACTACGACGGCGGCGCGAGCTCGGCCGAGCAGATGCTCAACGCCCTCGAACAGCAATACCCGGACAAAGATACGTGGCGCGTGCTGAACGTCCGCGGCGTCCAGGGGAACCAGTCGGCCAACCAGCGCTCGCAGGGGTTCCTCGACGTGATGGCCGAGCAGGACCGTGTCGAGGTCGTCCAGACGCTCAACGGCGAGTACGCCCGGGACGTGGCGCAGTCCACGACCCAGGAGTGGATTCAGGCCAACGGTCGCGTCGATGGCATCTACTCCGGGAACCTCTCGATGGGACTGGGCGTCGTCGGGGCGCTGCGCAACCTCGATATGCTGGCCTCACGAGGAGAGGAGGGACACATCTGTCTGACCCAGATGGACGGGAGTCCCGAGGTGAACCCGCTAGTCGGCGATGGAACGATTGACGCGGCAGTCGACCAGCCGAACTACTTCTACAACCCCATCGCGATGTACTACATGCGGGAGTACGTCGAAAGCGGGATGGACGACAGCGTCATTCCCGAGGTCGGGTCGGAGGTCACGTCGGACCAACTGAGCATCGAGCCCGGCCAGCACAAGGGCGTCGAGCTGTGGACGGAGCCCATCTGGGAGCCAGGAATCATGCGCGAGCAGAACGGCCACCCGTGGTTCCGGACCAACAGCGTCGTCATCACGCAGGAGAACTACGACCAGCCGTTCCTCTGGGGTAACGTCTGGGGCTAACGCTACCGATGGCAACGGATCAAGGATTCATCGGCCGGACCTTCGGGGACCGGGACGACGTGATGCTGACGCTGTTAGATAACATGATCTGGCCGATACTGGCTATTGTTCTGCTCGGGGTGCTGGTATTCGTGCCCCAGACGTTCAGGTCGGCCCGGTTGATCCTGTGGGGGGCCGTCCCCATCGGGCTGCTCGTCCTGGCGGAGAGCCTCTGTCTCCTGTCGGGGCACTTCGACCTCTCTATCGGCTCCATCGCCGGCTTCTCGGCGATGTTCACCGGAATGATCCTCGGGACCTGCCCGAGTTGCTGGGGGCTGACAACCAGCCCGTGGATCGGCTTCGCAATCATCCTGCTCGTCGGGTCGGTCATCGGCCTCGCCAACGGTGTGATGATCGCGAAGGTCGGGCTGAACCCGTTCCTGCAGACGCTTGCGTTTCTCATTATCTTCGAGGGCGCGAAGACGGCGATGCAGACCCAGCCGGTCACGGGCCTCCCGCTCATGTACACGCGGGTCGGCGGGACGCCCGAGTTCGCCATCGGGCTGATGCTGGTGGCGTTCCTGATCGCCGGCCTCGTGTTGCGGTACACTTCCTTCGGACAGGCCGTCTACGCGCTCGGGAGTTCAGAACACTCCGCCCGCGAAGTCGGCATCGATACCGAGCGGCTCATCATCCTCATCTACACTATCAGCGGCGTGCTATCGGCGATTGCCGGGCTGATGCTGACTGGATTCGTGGGCGTCGTCCCGCCGCTGATCGGCGAGGGACTCGTGTTCCAGGCGTTCGCCGGCGCGGTCATCGGCGGCATCAGTCTCTTCGGCGGTCGCGGGAAGATCACCGGCGCGCTCGGCGGCGTCATTCTCATCCAGGTCGTCCAGTCGGCGCTGAACAACAGTCCGGTCATCGACGCGACGCAGATTCAGATGATAAACGGTATTGTCCTGCTAGTAGCGATCCTGCTGTACAGCACCCAGAGCAAGATCCGCGGTCGCATCCTGGCGAGTGGTGCGGTATGAGCGTCGAAGACGAGAGCGCGACGGAACACCGCCACACCGAGAGTACTGCTGATGATACGGCAGGGACGCCGAAGCTCCGCACGGAGAACATCACCAAGCAGTTCGGTCGTATCGTCGCCGTCGAAGACGTCTCGCTCGAGATACATCCCTCGGAGGTGTTCGCGCTCGTCGGGGACAACGGTGCCGGCAAGTCGACGCTGATGAACATGCTCAGCGGCGTCCACAAACCCACGAAGGGGCAGATATACAAGGACGGCCAGCCGGTAAGCTTCGATAACCCATCTGAGGCACGCAACAACGGCATCGAGACGGTCTATCAGGACCTCGCGCTGATGGACGACCTCGACATCGCGACTAACATCTTCATGGGCCAGTTCCCGCAGACCGGGTTCGGCCCGTTCCGGGTCATCGACTGGGGCGAGACCTACGAGCGGGCCGAACAGATAATGATGGACCAGCTCGGGCGGGACCTTGACATCAAGACAGAGGTCGAGTTCCTCTCTGGCGGCCAACGACAGCTCGTTGCCATCGGCCGGGCACTCGCGTTCGATCCGGACGTCATCATCCTAGATGAACCCACGAGCGCACTGTCAGTCGACGCGACCCGGCTCGTCCAGAACACTATCGATACATTGGCCGACCAGGGCATCACCATCGTCATCGTCAGTCACAACATCGAGTCGGTGCTGCAACACGCCGACCGAATCGGCGTCCTGTTCCAGGGGGCACTCGTCGACATCAAACAGCCCGCTGAAACGGACATAGAGGAGCTGAACGAACTGATGACGACCGGGACGCTGTCGAGCGGTCGCCTCGACGACTAGCGGGACCGATCCTTCGGTCCGCCCCTCGGCTCCGGTGAGCGGAGCGACCCGTGACCGCGTTCAGCCATCGGACCGGGCCTGTTCCCGCAGCCCGCGCATGTAGCCGATGGAGAACAGTCGCCCGTTCGTGTGATAGCCGGGGTTAGAGTTGTCCTCGCCGGCCATCGTCGGGACGTGGTCGGGTCGCATCACAACGTCGTCGTCGACGTGGCGCTCGTAGGCCCGCATCGCGGCGAGCATGTCTGTGGGGCCGTCGTCGTGCCACGTCTCGACGAACCGGTCGGCGTCACCTTCGACGTCGCGAAAGTGAACGAAGTTGATGCGGTCGCCGAAGCGTTCGATCGTCTCGGGAATGTCCGCACCCATCGCGGCGAAGTTGCCCTGACAGAACGTGATGCCGTTGTACTCGCTATCGTAGGCGTCCAGTACGCGGTCGTAGTTCTCGACGCTCGTGGCGATGCGGGGGATGTCCCGCAACGAGGACCGGGGCGGGTCGTCGGGGTGAAGGCCGAGTTTCACACCCGCCTCCTCCGCGACGGGGACGACCTCCTGCAGGAAGTGCTCCAGCCCCTCCCAGAGGTCCTCGTGGGTCGCGTCCGGGAGCGTCTCGGGTCCGCCACGAGTCTTGGTGACATCGAACTCAGTGACGTACGAGCCACCGCGAGCCTCGACGTGGGCCCCGGTCCGAGCCCAGCGGACGCCCGCCATCCAGTCGTAGCAGACTACCGGAACCCCGACTTCCCCGCAGTTCCGGAGGAACTGCTTGAACATCTCGATGTCCTCGTCCCGGCCCGCACGACCGAGACGGATGCGGTCCGAGATCGGAACTGACCCCTCCAGGACGGAGAAGTTCAGTCCGACCTCGGACAGCCAGTTCGAGAGCCCCTGGAGGTCGTCGTAGGTCCACTGTGTGCGACCGTCGCCGATCTCCAGCGGGTGGATGACGGCGTCTTCGACGCCCAGTTGCCGTGCGAGGTGCCAGCGTTCGTCCGGTTCGTGTGGCAACACGAGTGCGGGCGAAACCATACCACCCGAGTCGCGGGGAGACCACTAATACCCACCGCCGCCCCCGTAACGCTGATTTGCTCGCCCCGAGTGGATACGGGTATGGCAGACACCGAGCGTGCCGTCTACGTCCAGCGACTCGACCCCGACCAGCGCGAGGCGTACGTCGCGGCCCACGACGACGTTCCAGAGGGCGTGACCGACGCGATGGAACGGGGCGGCGTCGAGGAGTTCGAACTGTACGTCCGGGACGACGTCGCGGTCTGCATTCTGGAATGTGCGGATCTGGACGCCTACCTCGACGCTGTCGACGGCGACGAGGCCGTCGCCGAGTGGGAGCGCTACACCGGCCAGTTCAAGCAGTCGGGCGTCGATGCAGACGCTGATCCGGAAGCAGGTATCCCGTTTATGCAGCGAGTCTGGCGGTTCGAGCCCGACACAGCGTGAGAGACGGGGTCGCGACGCTGCCGGATCAGTGGCCCCAGAGGTTCCCGTCGGGGTCGTACCGTGCGTCCATGATGCGGTCCCACTGTGCGTCCGAGAGATCGACCTCCGTCGCGGCGACGTTCTCGTCGAGCTGGTCGACCGTGCGGGCGCCGACGATTGGGACGCAGGTAAACTCGTCCCAGTCCATCAGCCAGCGCAGAGCGACCTGCGCGGGCGTCGCGTCGACGTCTGTGGCGATGCTCCGGATCTCGTCGAGCACGTGCCAACCCCGTTCCGAGAGGTAGTACTCGTCGAAGAAGTCGTCGAAGCTCCCCCGGGACCCATCGGGAGCCTCGACGGCTTCCGGGTCGTCCGGGTCGGCGCGCTCGTACTTCCCTGTGAGGAAGCCCCCCGCCAGCGGCGAGTACGGGCAGACCGCGATGTCCTGGTCGGCACACACGTCGAGGTAGTCGCGCACGTCCTCGTAGTAGCCGGCGTGGTGGAGCGGCTGCGTGACGTCGAACCGTTCGAGCCCCTCGACGTCGCTCTTCCAGAGGGCTTTCGTCAACTGCCAGGCGGCCATCGTCGAGGCCCCGAGGTAGTGGACCTTGCCTTCCCGCACGAGGTCGTTCAGCGTCCGCAGTGTCTCCTCGATGTCGCTGTCCTCGTCCCAGCGGTGGATGTAGTAGAGGTCCAGGTAGTCTGTCCCGAGCCGATCCAGCGTGCCCTCGATCTGTGCGCGGATGTGCTTGCGTCCCAGGCCCGAGTCGTTGGGGCCGGGCTCGCCCCAGCCGTCGAAGGGGAAGTACACTTTCGAGGCGATGACGAAGTCCTCGCGGTCGTAGTCCTCGAGCCATTCCCCGATGTACTGCTCGCTGGTGCCGTGTGGGGAGCCGTAGACGTTGGCGGTGTCGATGAAGTTGACACCTCGGTCCCAGGCCGCGTCGAGCAGTTCGTGGGCCTCTTCCCGGCCGGTCTCGACCACGCCGTTCGTTTCCTTGCCGAAGCGCCACGTGCCGAGGCAGAGTTCAGAGACACGAGTCCCTGTGCTGCCGAGCTGTCGGTAGTCCATCACGCCGGCTATTCGGCCGGCTCTGTAAAACTGTTTTCCATCCTGCTAACGGATTTCCCGGACTGCTACCTGAACTCCGGGCCAACTTCGTCGCCGAACAGTTCCATCCCCCGGTGATCGGGGAAGTCCAGAAACAGCAACTGGAGCTTCTCGAACCCGAGGTCGCGAATCCCCTCGATCTGTTCGGCTACCTGTGCGGGCGTCCCGATGAGCATGTCGCCCTTCTCGCGAGCTTCGGCGGCGTTGCTGAGTTCGTCGTCCATATCCGATTCCTCACCCCACGGGAGCGGGAAGATGTCCTCGACGGCCGACTCGACCGCCGCCTCGTCCTCTCGGACGAGGACGTGTGCGAGCCACGACCGCTCGACGTCCTCCGGGTCTCGGCCCTCGTTTTCGAGATACTCGTCGAACTTCCGAGCCTTGAACTCGATGGGGCGCCCGCGAGCCCGGCCGCTGATCTCGACGTTCCACTCGTCGGCGTGTCGGGCGGCGAGGCGGAGCATCTTCGGCCCCGCTCCGCCCACGACGATCGGTGGATGGGGCTGGCTGACCGGCTTCGGCTCGTTCAGCGCACCGTCGATTGTGTAGTGGTCCCCCGCGAAGGTCGGATCTTCCTCGGTGAACATCGACTTGACGACCTGAATCCCCTCTTCGAGCATCTCGATCCGGGTGTTGACCTCGGGGAAGTCGAAGCCGTAGGCACGGTGTTCCTCCTCGTGCCAGCCGGCCCCGAGCCCGAGTCGGAGCCGTCCCGACGAAAGGATATCGACCGTCGTCGCCATCTTCGCCAGTAAGGCGGGGTTCCGGTACGTTATCGATCCGACCAGCGGCCCGAGATCGACGTCATCCGTTCGCTCGGCGAGTGCGCTCAGCAGCGTCCAGACCTCGAACTCCTCGGCTTTCGGACCGAGCATGAAGTGATCGGGCGCCCACAACCCCTCGAGCCCGGTGTCGACGGCCGTGTCTACGCCCCGGAGAACGGTCTCGCGGTCGAGGCTGTCGAGCATCGGTGTATCACGGTGAACGCCAGCGCCCGCGTAGCACTGGACCATCCAGTCGAACTGCATAGATCAACTGGCACCGGAACGAGAATAACTGTTTGGGGTTCACAGCCCGCTGTGTGCGAGCCAGCCGCCGTCGACCGCGAGGTTCGCGCCGGTGATGAACGACGCCTCGTCGCTGGCGAGGAACACAGCGGCGTCGCCAACGTCCTCGGGTTGCCCGAAGCGGGGCAAGAGCGTGTGCTCCTCCGCCTTGGCGACGTCCTCGTCGGTGTTGATGTCCTGCAGCGGCGTCTCGATATACCCGGGATTGATACAGTTGACCCGGACGCCGTCCTCGCCCAGTTCCATCGCGAGGTCACGGGTCATATTGACGACGCCGCCTTTCGCCGCCGCGTACGGCGGTCCACCGCCCCCTTCGAACCCACGCACGGAGCCGATGTTGATGATCTGTCCCTGGCGTTCCACGAGGTGTGGGACGGCGAACTTGGCGCAGTAGAACGCTCCGCTCAGGTCGACGTCGATTGACTGCTGCCACTCCCCGATGGTCGTCGACTGGGAGTCCCCGACGATCTGGATGCCGGCGTTGTTGACGAGGACGTCGATACCGCCGTACGTCTCGACTGTCGCTTCGACCATCGCGGCGACGCTGTCGGGGTTGCCGACGTCGGTCTCGACGTACGTGGCTTCGCCGAGCGTCTCCTCGGTGATGGCGACATCTGTCGGGGTAGTCACGTCGCTGTCGTACCGGGCTCCCTGTTTCGGCTCCCGCTGGACGTCCGCGACGACGACGTTTGCACCCTCCGTACCGAACCGCCGTGCGATGCCACGCCCGATGCCGCTCGCCGCGCCGGTGACGACGACTGTCCGGTCCACGTGTCGCTCTCCAGGCATAGCTAGAGATTCACAGCCAGTGACTTAACGGTATCCGAGGTGTGTCTCCGGAGCCATCTCTGCAGGACCTCATTGATATTCACCCATCTCCGGCCGACTCGTCGAGTATCCCCGTCGTTAGCCAGCACCCTTCCTCAGACGATGTTGGCTGCCGTTCGACACGCCAACGGTATGTTGTCGTCGACCCGTTGCTGTGGGCTCGGAGCGGTTGGACTGCGACGCTGCCGTTTCGCTGTAACGGCCTGCGGGTCACCGACTCCGCCTCGAGGAGCGGCCGATACCGGGTTCGGAACGTCTCGACGTACGTCTCGACAGAGCCGTAGCTCCGTCGGGAATCGGGTGCGAGGAACCGCCACGTCGTTTCGATTCCGCGATTGGACCCGTTGTCCGTGAGGACAGCACCGACCTGGAGGCGAACCACCTGCGCTGGCGGCCGGTCACACGTCGGCTGTGCGTCTCGATACGCGGCCGCCGACAGCTCGGGGTTGAACTCGCTCCACTGGCCCGGCCACGCCCCGGCGAGTGCGCGGCCGTTCGGCGGTGGTGTCGGTGTCTCAGACGCGTTCACGCTTGCTGGCGTCTCAGTTGCGGGTACGGGTGCCGGCGTCACAGTCTGCGTCCGCAGTGGCTCGCTGGGCCCGAACACGGCCTGACACCCGCCGAGACCCAGAGAAAGGGCGACGACAGCGAGCGCGACCCAGATACGGTCCCGGACCATACAAATGACATGGTAGCACACGTCTTTGCTTTTGTCCCAGGGTGCTCCCGTCTGGGCGGGCTACGGCATTGAATAAGGTCTGGACCGAGACGACAATCCCGGTCGTGAGTTGTTCGAACCGCGATGCGGTGTTCGTGACATGCTCTGTACGAGGCCAATATTGGGAGGCGAATCAGGAATACGAACGAATGCCTTCGAGACAGGCACCGATGGGATGGTATCCAGGCTCCACAGCGACTCCCGACCGTGTCGGAACTGGATCGTTTGTCTCCGTTACTTTGGTGTACCAGTTTCTCGATTCCTGATTAATGAGATGGTCGTCGGCGTACTGCCAGAATTCATTATACCACCGTTGATACTCTGTTTTTCCAGTTAGATCGTAGAGGACTGCTGCGGCACCGATTCCTTCTGCGACTTCCCAGGAATACTTGTCTTTGACTAGCGGCTCCTTATTTAAATCAAAAGAATAGTAGAAGCCGCCGGCGGCGTCATCCCAGCCGTAGGAGACGGCTGCCCCGAACAGTTCCTCTGCTCTGGGAACGAGCCACTCCTCAGTAGTGTGTCTGGCAAGGACCGACAACAATTTCGCCCACTCGATCTGGTGACCTGGTTGGTATCCCCACGGGCGGAACGTGTGTCTCGGATTGTCCCGATTATAGCCGAAATCGTGCTCCCAGTCACTGGTGTAGTGTTCCCAGATGAGTCCGTCCGTTTCCTCCGCTAACTCCAGTGTGAGTGACTCAGCAATCGTCACCGCCCGCTCCAGATACCGCTGTTCACCAGTTGCCTCGTACGCAGCGATCATCGCCTCACACATGTGCATATTAGCGTTCTGACCGCGATACTCGGCGGCCTCCGTCCACTCCGGATCATACTCGCTCTTACAGAGTCCATACTCCGGCTCCCAGAAGCGGTCGATCAGAAACTGATACAGTTGCTTAAGCTCGTCCGCAACGTCAGAAATACCGGCCTCAACAGCACGGGAAAGTGCCAGAAATGCGAACGCATGGCCATAGCAGATTCGTTTTGAGTCGCGCGGGTTTCTCCCCTCAAGGAGCCAGTGATACCCACCACGAGCGCTATCGCGCTGATACGTTTGTAGGAACCGGAGCCCATGTTCGGCCGCGGACCGACACCAGTCTGGTCCGTTCAGGGTTGCTGCAACGCAATGATTGACGATAAATCTCGACGTGGCAACCAAATGTTTTGAGGAGCGGTCGTATACCTCGCCCGTCTCCTCATCAAACTGCGCAATGTACCCACCTGCGTCTTCATCGATACACTGTGGATAGTAGAAGTTCAGGATATTATTAATCTCCTCTTGTAACCACTGGACTGACTGGTACTTTAAATCATGGCCCATATACCGCCCCACTGTTCCATATACCAATAATGTTCTGCTAAATCTGATAGTGGATTGGTTGCCGATAGACATGCTCGTGTCAGCCGTTAGTCGTCTCCACGGTGTCATGCCGGGTGACGTCTAGCCCCTGAGGAGTATTGAACCGCTAATTGATGGGAATGAATGCCTAGCTTATGAGAAGTCGACACATATTGTCGATTAGGAGATAATGAAAGAGAGTATAGAAGTAGTAAGTGACATATCATCTACTTGATTCGGCCGAAGTAGTATTAGACTGCACTGATTTGCATTCAAATACACTATACTTGACCATTCTATGCCAACACTTAGCGCTTTGGCTGCAGGAGTTCAATTAACCATACTATATGTAGACATAGTTTATGATATAAACACAAGTTCTATCTGGCCGACAGCGGGATCCAGCCCGTCGGTTGCACTCGCCGTCGTCTCAATGGTGACTCAGCTTCAAAGTAGTCAGTACAGTGGACGTACACAATCTCCAGATCGATGTTCGGGAGTCATACAACGATTCACGTACTCTAGCCTGTGGTACTTCTGGATCACTCAATGCAGTGCAGCCACGAATTACAATACCGGTCTACTGCTGTGACTCAGCTATAGTTTTGATGCCGAACAGGACGAGTAAGGTTGACATCAAAAACAACTCAGCCCCCGAGTTACCCGGTGCGCTCGCAACCTGCTGAGCAGGCGGTTCATCCTTCGAGCTCCCAAAATCACGACTCTGGGGCCGGTTCTACAACTCCCTAAATATAACCTATTGAATCTGTTTTTGAGCCAGAAAACGCCGACTATGTCTCTTATTTCAGTAGATCCGATTTTGGCTAGTGCTCCCACTGCTACCACAAGAGCCGCTGTCAGAACCATTCGCGGGCCTTCAGGCGAGCCGTCAACTGGATGCTCTTGCGAAGTCCGCGGCGGACGACACCGCCCGAATTCGGCACGCCCTCTCCATCCTCATACTCCAGTCCTCGGACGACCGTGACGGGGATCCGTTCGTCTGCCTGTCCGAACAGCAATGCTGACCCGGCGGTGAGTTCGTCCGCGACGAGGTCAACGCCGCCTACCTTCGGCTCTCCATACAGGTCTGTTTGTCCAAAGTTGCTATCGATCGCTTCGATCCCTGAGCACCCGATCGCCAGATCCATCGAACCTGGGCCGGCGATTTCCGAGTCGGCCAAGACGACAGCCACATCTGCGCCCGTTTGTGCCTCGATTCCCTCACGGAGGCGACGGGCACTCTCATCGGGATTTTCCGGCAGCAACGTCATCATCCCCTCCGGACTGTTTGACCAATCGACACCCGCGTTCGTACAGAGTCGACCGTTACGCTCGGTCACGAGCATCGCTGGGACCTCAGCAAGTGCGTCCCGTGCCGCCTCCGGGTCGACAGCGTGTTCCAACAGCACGTCTTCCCCGACGTCTGCGATCGGGATCGCACCGATGACCTCGCTTTCATCGTAGATGACAGCCACTTCCCGCGGATCGATGCCGGTGATGTCGGCCACTCGGTGGTCGCGGTCAGTAACTTCGACCTCGTCGGCTTCGATGAGTTGATTCTCGGCGAACGAGACGACCTTCGCGGTGACGACGACGACGTCACCGTCTGCCAGGGGATACTCTTCAGTAGTCGTTTCGACGACTCGGTCGACGAGATCGTCGTTTGGGCCGACTCGCCCAATATCAAGTCCGTGGAACGTTAGTTCTGTCATCATTTGAATGTCGAAAACGGTACACTTCAACACTGGGACCATTGCATACCGATGGGAATACCCGAGATTTTTCGAGATGTGTTCCGCTCAGTCTATCGACTGTATTGAGCAACTCCCATTCCGGTGTGAGAGTCCTTCTATGCCACCTTCGCTCACCAGCAAATAGACAGACGCACCGCATTTCGAGGTATTGCTATCAGCTACCCACCCCGCCCACCGATGTCGGTCTGCTCAGGCCTCTTGTGCTATGACAGCCACACCTCCGTCTCTCCTCCGGGGTTCAGCGAAATGACGATATCGTCGACCAACTGGATATATTCGCTGGCGTGCTTTCCGGACTGGCGAATGCGGGTCCGTTCTTCGAGCAGGCCGGCCTCAGTGAGGATCTTGAGTTTTCGATACGTCGATGATAGGGGAAGGTCACAGGTGTCGGAGATCTCAGTCGCGGTTAATGCTTCTTCACATGTCGAATCGAGAATAGCACGACAGCCAGCATCGTTGAGCGCATCGAGGAACTGCTGCACCGCACTTTCAGCAACGATGGTCTGCACGTCATTCGCGGACTTTTCGGATGTGCGGACAGTCGCCGAAGCCATCGATGACTTGCTCATATACGGTTGTGACAGCGGCCAGCAAGAGTAACGTGCAGCCACACTACCCGGGTGGGTTTATAAGACTGGGGCGAACACATTCGGCTTCTTTCGGCTTGGACCATGAGAAGCCCGCAACGCCGGAGCAAACGGAACGAGAGCAGCGGCACACATCCTCTAGAGGAAATCTTCCAGAATTTTCGATTCCGCGGCCGTGAGGTGTTCTCTGAACGTGGATGGATTGATATCGAGGTCCGCCGCGATTTCCGTCGCGTTGGACTGTCGTGGACGATCGAAGTATCCCTTCTCGTAGGCGGTTTCCAATATTTCGAGTTGTCGCTGTGTGAGATTACTCCGATCTACGAACACACTATCGTGGGCTTGCTCCCCTGCCGGAGATTGGACGAACCGTTTGATATCTACTTCGGGGAACTGGTCGCGCAGCTCGGTAATAATCGCCTGTAGTTGGTCATAATCGGTCGCATGAAACGCGATCGACAGTATGCCATCCTGTGCGACGTACCGGGCGACGGGACACCCGAATTGACCGAGATATTCGCACGGACAGCTCGGACTGCCATCATGGGTAACCCGGTACCGATCTGAGGACCCGTGTGAGAAAACCGGAGTCAGTTCTACTTCGAACTCACCATCCGAATCCATCGAAAACTCGGTCACGCTCTCCGTACAACCGGCTGGACAGACGTTCGTCGACACCGAATCAATCGTCGTCTCCGCCGCCGCTGAGAGTTCGACGATCGGACAGATATCCGGGGCATCGAACTCCACTTCGGCTTTGATTCCTGGCGGCATAATGTATACGAGATACCGTGTGGGGGAACTTTAGTTTACAGATGCCTCTCCGAGACAAACGACACCAGCGCGTTCTCGGCGCATGACACCTCGCTCAAGCGGAATCACCGTCCCGTTCCATTTTGACTCTCCGTCCACTCAGTTCGTCCGGATCGAGTTGATAGAGTCGAACGTCGAGAGTAGGCAGTGACTCCCCCCAAATCTCGAAGAGCGGACGTTTGGCCTTGCCGTATTGTTCGATGTGTTCGGTTGTCAACTCGTCGCGACTGATCTCAGTCAGGATTCCGGTCGCGACAATACTCGTGTAGACAGGGTCGTCCTCTTCGTAGACGACGAGACGGGTATGTGGCGTCGATTTCAAGAACTCCCGTTTCTTGCTCTCGGGATTCGAAACCAGGCGCAGATAGAATCGACGGAGTCTGCTATCGTATCCGTACGATATTGGGACGGCGTACGATTTTCCCTCTCGAGCCAGAGAGATCACCCCTGTTTCGTGCCGACTGAGAAAAGAATCGATCTCACTGTCCGAGAGTACCGTTTCTTTGTCCGGTAGCATTATGCGTTGTATACGACCTGACGGGGGAAGCGTTTAGTATTTACCCAGATATTTACACCATCCCCGACAGGAGCAACGGGCTGTCAGTCCAACAGCTCTCCCCTGCCGATCACTTTCGATACCAACTGAGACCCGACGGGAAGCTATCGTACCGGATGAAAATCGCAGAAAATGTCCTGTCCAATAGAGTCCACTATCCAAATGATTAAGACGAATCAGCGGCCGAGTCTTCCGTGAACGCCGCTTCCGTTACCGAAATTCCACAGATGACACATCCTCTTTCGATGAGTGTGTTTTTCATCGTCCTGTTTATCTCTAAACGCTCTTCGCACTCGGGACAGACAAAGGTGAATTCCTCGCCTTCGTCACTACTCATTGTTATCTTTAATATATTGTATCGTGATAAACGATGCTTCCCATTTTCGAACTATGAGAACCAGGCCTTTCCGGAGTTTCAGTAGTTAGCGTTATTCCTGGCTACTGACTTGGTAGGCTGTCCTCTCGCGTATATGGCACAATGTGGGTAGAATTCGATCGGCTGTCGGCGTCCGCGTATTTGTGTGGTACTCCCACCGAGAGTTCTCATACCCGCTCGGTCGGAGAACCGCAAAAAAATCCCTTACCCAGTGGAGAGTCGACTACTCCTCGCTACGAAGGGATTCGATCCGCTGTTCGAGGTCATCAATCGCGTCCTCCACGCTCTCGCTTGCCTGGTCGCTCAGTTCCTCGGCCTCGTCTACTGCCTCCGCAAAGGCTTCACGTACTCGCTGGACAGCAGTATCGATGTCGTCGGATTCGCTCATGGTGCGGTTATTTGTATTCGCGGTGATCCATTAGACGTGACTATTGTTCCTATGCGGTGAGAATAACCGTCGCCTATCATTTTCTCTCGATGCTATTTCTAGAGCGGACTACTGACAGCGATGAACTCCCTTCCCCTCTCGGTCGTCTGACGGCTCGCGTTTGAGAGGAGGTTCGGTATGGGTTCACAAGTGCTCGCTGGCCGGGGCTGATCTCTGGAAAGCGACGTATAGGGCACGTCCCGCGATGAGCCACCGCAGAAGCATCACTATCCCGTGCGATCCCCTCGACCGATATATTCGGCAGTGTATCGGCGTCAGAGAGGGGGCCAGAGATCAGACGGGTGAATCGAAGACGGCCCGACAACGCCCAGTACAGTGGCTCCGTCGAGCGTCCAGCTGGAGAACTGTACTCAGAACCCCGAGGGGTACAGGTCCGGGACCGCGTCGCGGTCCACGTGAACGTCGAGCGGGTGGAGCGCGTTCGTCTCGACGAGGTAGACGAACGCGTCGTACCGGTCAGGGAGGACCGTCGGCACGTAATTCCCGGATTCGTGAGACGGGTGGTACACAACGCCGATGGCGCGATGGCCCCGCGGTCGGGCGAGCGGCGAGTCGCCGGGGAGGTCCTCGGTCACGAGGAGACAGTCGCCTCCACCCGCCTGCTCGAAGACGTGTTCGTAGCTCCCCCTCTGTGCAGGTGGGACCGTCATCTCTTCCAGCCGAGCGCCCCACGAGTCCGCGGCAATCACACTGCCCCGATGTGAGCCCATACCAACCAATGCCACGTCGGACCTGCCCTCGCGTTGGCGAACGAGCTGGCCAACGTTAAGTCGGCCCTGCGCCTCCATGTCGGTCGCTCTGGCGTCACCGACGTGGGTGTTGTGTGCCCAGATGATACCCTTGCTTCCCGGCCCGTGATGCGCCTGCAGGCGCTCCAGTGTCTCGACCATGTGCCGGTCACGGATGTTCCAGGAGTCGACGTCACCTCGAACCATCTCGCGGTAGTACTGTTCGGCGTTTTTTGCGACCAGCGCGTTCTGTTCGGCATTGAAGTAGTCGTCCCGGCCGTCATCGTACGCTGTGACCTGATCGCGGAGCCGAGCCAACATCTCCACCACCTCCTCCTCACAGGTCTCGGGAACCATACGGAGCGCTCGCGCGTACTCCTGGGCGTCGTCACCGTAGGGTTCGAAACATCGATAGGCGGCTCTGGCCTCGGCTGCCGCGTCCGGGTCGACGTCCTCGAGATAGTCCACGACCGCTTCCATGGACTCGAAGAGACTGTAGACGTCGAGGCCGTAGAACCCGATCCGTTCCGCTTCGGCGCGGGTCTGGTTGTGGACTTCTAGCCAGTCGAGGAACTCGAGGACCTCCCAGTTCGCCCACATCCATGTCGGCCACCGTTCGAACGCCTTGAGCGCGTCTCGGATCGTCTCGTGAGACCCGGAGAGTCCCTTGACGTACCGATTGATCTCGTAACAATCCGTCCAGTCGCCCTCGACGGCGACGAACGAGAAGTCTTTCTCCTGAAGGAGTCGGGCCGTCAATCGCGAGCGCAAGCGGTAGTATTCAGACGTTCCGTGAGAGGCCTCGCCGAGCAATACGTATTTTCGATCCCCGAACTGCTCGACGAGGCGATCGAGGTCGTCTGGATGATCCAGTCCGTGTGACGTGGAGCGGATTTCCTCGATAGCTGCATCGGCGTCATCCGGTTCTGTCCAGGACGTGCGTTCCTGCAGTGTCATGGGGACTCCTGTCCAGCCTGTTCGCCAACACCTTCTACGATGCGAGCCTGTGCGACGGTGGGCTCGCTCACTTCCTCACCGAGTTCGTCGTGTGCTTTCGGCCGCCAGTCGTCGCACGATCCGCGGACACGAACGCCGGAGACGCGTTCCGCCATAGCAGATGTTCACCTCGAGCGGTGACTCACTCCGAATAGCCCTCCTGGAGGAATTCTCCTTCCGTCTCGTAGATGGCAACTAACTCCGTGATGAACTCCTCGTATGATTCGCCCTCCTCGAGGTGGTCGTCCAGTCGGTCTTTGAGTTCGTCGCTGATTTCGAGCGTGTAGGTCATAGTAATGGGTGTTGCTGATCCGTCGTTTACTCTATCATGGACGACGTCAAAATACCCCCACAGCTATTCCCACTCGGTGGTAATCGCCGACCAGTACATCCAGCTCCCATCATGATTATCAGCATATATCGATGTCTGCAGCCACTGTCGGGACGTTTCTCGTCTTTCTGATTATCTTCATCGCTCTCGTTTTGTTCGTCACCGAGCCCGTCCCGCTCGACGTGACAGCGATCGGGATCATGGTCTCGCTGATGATACTCGGTCCATGGACGGGCGTTTCGCCGCGAGAGGGCGTCTCCGGCTTCTCGAACCCCGCAACGATCACGATTCTCGCGATGATGATCCTGAGCGAAGGCGTCCGTCGGACGGGTGTGATTCAGCGTCTCGAAAAGACAGTCGCGTCCTACACGGGCGAGAGCGAACACAAGCAACTCGGCGCGACGATCGGGCTCGTCGGTCCGCTCTCGGGAATCATCAACAACACCGCTGCCGTCGCCGTCTTGCTGCCGATGGTAGGCGATCTTGCACACGAGAACGGGACGTCGCCGTCAAAGCTGCTCATTCCACTTTCCTATGCATCGATGGCTGGTGGGATGCTCACGCTCATCGGCACGTCGACGAATCTTCTGGCTAGCGACGTGGCGAGTCGACTCGCCACCGACTATCCCTCCTTGCACGCGTTCTCGATGTTCGAGTTTACCCACCTCGGTCTCGTGGTGTTTCTCGTTACCGGGGCGTACCTCCTTACTGTCGGGTACTGGCTGGCTCCGTCTCACGTGACGCCCCGCAGTAAGCTCGAAACGACACAAAAAGAGGAGTTTCTCACGGAGGTGATTGTCGGCGACGAATCACCGTTCATAGGCTCGACGCTCCGGGAAGCACTCGAAGCGGTCGAATTCGAAGCGAACGTCACCCAACTTATTCGTGGTGGTGACTATCATCGAGAGCCGAGACTGTCGATGACGATACGCGAGGGTGACACCTTCACGATCCGGCTCACCGAAGACGCGTTACGGACGCTACATGAAGTCGAGGGGATCGAGTTCGTTCCGGAAGTCACGCCGCCCGGTGGGCTCGACACGCTCGGCCCCGGGCAAACGCTCATCGAAATCGTCGTCACCGCCGGGTCCGATCTCGTCGGCGAAACGGTCGAGTCGTCACGGTTTCAAGACCAGTATCAGACGGCTGTTCTGGCCATCCGTCGTGGCAGTGAGACCGCCTACGAACGCCTCACGGAGTATCGGATCCGCCCGGGCGACCTCCTCCTCATCGATTCCGACCCCGACACCGTCGACCGACTCGCGGACGATCCGAACGTGATCGTGGCTGGCGAACTCGCCCTCCAGCAGTTCCGGTCGTCGAAACTCCCGATCGCAGTCGGCGTCGTGCTCTCGGTCATCGGCGTGGCGGCACTCGGCATCCTGCCGATCATGGTGGCTGCGCTCGGTGGCGTCCTCGTGATGATCGTCACCGGTATCATCAAACCTGCAGAGGCCTACGAAGCTGTCCAGTGGGACGTGATCTTCCTGCTGGCCGGCGTCATTCCGCTCGGCAGGGCACTATCGGAGACTGGTGGTGCCGATCTGCTCAGCACGCTCGTCGTCTCGACGGCTGACTTCTTGCCTGCGATTGCCGTTCTCGGACTGTTCTATCTGCTGACCGCTGTGATAACCAACCTCGTCAGCAACCAGGCCAGTGTCGTGTTGCTCATCCCTGTCGCCGTCGACGCGGCCGCCCAGTTGAACGCCAACGCATTTGCCTTCGTTCTTGCAGTCACGTTCGCCGCCAGTACGGCGTTCATGTCGCCAGTTGGATATCAGACCAACCTCTTCGTCTATGGTCCCGGTGGATACGATTTCGGTGACTACATCCGAATCGGCGCTCCCCTCCAGGTGATCTTGGCCGTCGTCACGACCCTCGGGATCGCTGTTTTTTGGGGGGTCTAACGATGACGGTCCAGTTATTCAGGCAAAGCGATCCACGTACTGAAGTCCTATTTTCGCCACTGTTCTGATTTCTCTGCGGGCTCCCGCTTTTCACCTTCTCGGAATTTCAATAGGCTCGAACATCTTCGAGCGTCGGGATGCCGCGTCGAGCACCCTCCTTGCGCGTTGCCAGTGACCCGGCGATCGTTCCAATTTCGACGGCTTCCTGCAGTGACGCCCCTGTTGCGAGTTGCGCCGCCAGGAATCCGTTCAGGACGTCGCCGGCACCGGTCGTATCGACCGCTTTGACCGTCGGTGGCGTTACCGTAAACCGTCGCTCCGCTTCGACGATGACATCGTCGGCACCTCGTTTTCGGACAAGGACGCCATCGAACTCTCCGAGAGAGGACTGTAGCGCCTGATATTCGCTTTCGTTCGGGGTGAGGTAGTCGACCGCATCACAACCGAGGAACTCTTCGATTCCGTCTGCGGGCGCGGGGTCAAGGATGACAGTCGGTCGCTCCCGTTCGGCAGCCAGGTCCGAAAGCAGTGCCGAAACTGGCGCAATCGGAATTTCGTTTTGCAGGAGGAGACACTCGGCCGAGCGAATCGTGTCGTACTGCTCTCGGATGTAGGCACTATCGATGGTACCGTTAGCCCCCGGTCGGACGATGATCCAGTTGTCCCCCTCCGGCCCGACGAACACGTAAGCCGTGCCAGTTGGCTCTGACGCGGTTCCGATTCGAGTGACACCGACCCCGGCGTCCATGAGATGACTGCGGACATCAAATTCCCCAGCATCGGGACCGACCTTCCCGAGCATCTGCGTTTCCGCTCCTGCCTTCACCGCAGCGACGGCCTGGTTCGCACCTTTCCCGCCATGGCGAATGCTATCGGGATCGGCTGGGAGATCCGCTGGGAGATCACCGATCTTGACTGTCTGGCCGCGGTCGGGGAACCAGCTATATCGGTTTCCGAGTTCTGCGATTTCCGATTCGGACACGTGGTGTATTCTGTCCACGTTGATGCTACCGAGACTGACAACCTCTTCCATATCGTACGATCAATCAAACAATGTTTCGCTCACCGAATGAGTGTTACGGGAACTGTCGCCCGACGTGCGACGATTTCCGCGATGCTACCGAACACGGGTCGTTCTTCCTCCGTCCGTCCGTGTGCTCCAAGCACGATATGGTCGATATCCTCCTCGGCGGCGAAATTCACGATGATCCGCTTTGGATCACCGATCTCGGACGTGGTGGATACCTGGCGGTCGTACTCAGCAGCGAGTTCTCGAGCGTCTTCGAAGAGGCGCTCCGAGACTTCTTCGGCCCGGTCGTACCACTCTTCAGATCCCATCAAGGGTTCATACGTGGTCTCGAAGTCGGGATAGGCACCGTAGCCGGGCTCAAAGAGGTCAACCACGTGGAGCACAGTGATCGACGCATCTGGAAACTCTTCGAGTGCATGACGAAGCGCTCTTTGCGACAGCGGTGATCCATCGATCGGGACGAGAATCCGCTTCGTCATGTGTCTACCTCCTGGGCTGTGTCGAACGAACTCTGACCGGTCATGAACTGCTGCACCTCTGTAGCCAAACTCATCTCTACCTCCGTATCGAAGCGCCGCGGAATAGGGGTTTCCGGTGATTCCAGTCCAGTGAGAATCCGATCCCATCGAATAGCTGTTTGCGAAACGTAATAACTGGTCAATCACTCGGGCTTAACGACCTCAGCGTACGAGAGCCATTCAGCAAAATCACCGATCGATCCATCCGTCTGTCCTTATTGACAGATAAGATGGATTTTTTACCGCCTACTGATACATTCCTGCCGGTGGCTGGTCCTGTTGCTGCTGATACTGTTGGAGTTGCTCGGCGATTTGTTGTTTCTGTTGTTGGATCTCTTCCGCCTGTTCAAGGAGTTCCTGGGTATCAATGTCGAATTTGACGAGTGGCTCCAGTGCGTTTTCGATGACAGCACGCGCTGCCCCAGGATCGGGAATATACGGATGCGAACGAACGATGAGTACTGCTGCCGGGACATCATCGTGATAACACGCATTTAATAATGCACCAGTGACACCGCCGAGGACTCCCGCCCCGTCTGCCAAGGTGATCTCCGCATCGGTAAGCGCCCCTTCTAGCTGATCGGTTGTGGCGACGCCCATCACCTCGCCGATGTCGTCCTCGGTTTCTGCCGGTGTGCCAGCGAGAAACACGGCCCGTTCGAACTCTTCGGCTACGTCACTCAAAACACACTGACTCAACGATTCGACGGCGGTTGGCGGGATCGGAACATCGCTTTGGAGGGTCATCACAGCTGGGTCTTCCCCTCCGTAGACACGTACTGCGTCACGAACCCGGCCGTCGTTGAATGCTGCAACTGGTGGGAAATCGTCGGAAACGATGGTTCCGTGCTGTTCCAGATCGAGTTGCTTCGTGATTTGATCGACTGCGATAGAGGCGACCAATCCCAATCCGGGAAGCCCTTCGATGAGCGTTGGCGATTCGGCCCGTAGTTCGGTCATCCTTTCGAAACTCGTCGATGAATTAGGAGCCATTTCTCGACACCGAGTCTACCATCGGTCGTCACGGCTTTATCAGCGCTTCAAATTTCCACTCCGTGAGAATGAGGCTATAGCTGATTACGAAGGCCCATCGGCGGACTCACCTGGCAGACGAACCGTCAACACCGGAGCATCGGAGCGCGGGACGGCTTTTTCGGTGACGCTGCCGAGAAGATATCGATCCAGACCTGTACGGCCATGCGTCCCGAGAACGACGGGATCGGTGTCGTGTTCAGCGACGTAATCAAGGATGGCCTGGTGGGGTGCTCCCTGTGCGACTATACCCTCGATCGTATCCACACCGGCCGCCTCTGCTTGCTGGATACCTCATCGATTGCGTTCTCACCAGCCTTTTTGAGGGCATCGAGCCCCCTGCGACGGAGGCATCAACGCCGGCGTTCGTGTCGACCACATAGATCGTATGGAGGGCAGTACGTAGCTGCGAGATTGATTGCACGTTCGACGGCGCCTCGTGTTCCGTTACTTCCGTCCGTCGGGACTACTATCCGGTCGCACATGTCAAATGTTCGTTGGCGGAGGGACAGAGAGTGACTGTCAATTACGAGTAGCCGGGAACTCCTCAGTCCCCAGTATAGAGTAGACTCAGGCTCGGACCTGTGTTCCGGTCTCACCGGCCAGTGCGTCCATCAGGTGCTCGGACGCGGTAACCACGGCCCGCTCTCCGCCCTGTTCGATAAAGCGGAGACAGGCCTCCATCTTCGGTCGCATACTGCCCTCGCCGAACTCACCCGCGTCGAGATGCGCGCGCAACTCCTCGGTGGAAATTCGACGGAGCGGTCGCTGGTCGGAGGCATCGTAGTTCACGTACGCGAACTCGACGTCCGTCAGAATGACGAGCGTATCGGCCCCGAGTTCCGAGGCGAGCAGTTGTGAGGTCTTGTCCTTGTCAACGACGGCTTCGACACCACGAAGCGCGTCATCTCGGACGACGGGAACACCACCGCCGCCAGCGGTGATCACGAGGTTTCCCCGCTCCACGAGACTGGCGATTTCCTCTGCTTCGACGATCTCGACCGGCTCTGGAGACGGGACGACACGACGGTACGGCCGGTTCCCGGTCGCTACGCGTCGTGTCTCGAATGATTTCTCCGCGGCTTCTGTTTCGGTGTAAAGCGGTCCGATGGGTTTCGTCGGATCCTGGAAGGCGGGTCGTCGGCGTCGACGACCACTTGGGTTACGACGGTGATGAAGTCGGGCGTGTCAGTGAGTTCGTTGTCGAGTGCCTGTTGGAGCAGATATCCGATCTGGGCCTGGGTTTCGGCAACCAACACATCGAGGGGTAAGTGGGGCGTCTCGCCGACGCGCTCTTGCTGTAAGAGGAGGGTTCCCACCTGCGGTCCGTTTCCATGGGTGAGCACGACATCGTAGCCGGTCTGGATCGCGTCCGCAATCTGTCGAGCGGTCCGCGCTATCACGTCTCGCTGTTCGTCGATCGTCTCCAGGCCGTGCTCACCGAGCAGCGTGTTTCCGCCCAGCGCCACGACGATCGGAGCCGTTCCCGTCTCGTGAGAGTTGCCGCCCATACTAATTGAACTCCCCGCGCATAGTTAGTACTATGAGTCAGACGCGGATCGTCATCATGGGTGCAGCGGGCCGCGACTTCCACGACTTTAATACGGTCTTCAGAGGCGACGAAAGGTTCGAGGTCGTCGCGTTCACGCACACCGGGACACAGAATATCGGCGAACTCGAAGAGCTCCCCAACCGACGCTATCCTCCGGAGTTGGCGGGCGATGGCTATCCCGATGGCATCCCGATCCGCTCCGAAGCAGAACTCGAGACAATTGTCGACGAGGAGGACGTGGATACTGTCGTGTTCTCCTACTCCGATGTCTCACACGAGCACGTGATGCATCAGGCATCGCGCGCACTCGCTTCCGGTGCTGACTTCCGACTGATCGGCCCGAACCGGATGATGCTTCATGCGGAGATTCCGGTCGTCGCCGTCGACGCAGTTCGAACCGGATGTGGAAAGTCACAGACTGCGCGGAAGTTCGCCGATCTGCTACGCGAACGGGCAAAAGACGTGGCCGTCGTCAGGGAACCGATGCCCTACGGTGACCTCGTCGCCCAACGGGTACAACGGTTCGAGTCGATGGGAGACCTCGACGAGAGTGATGTCACCATCGAGGAGCGGGAAGAATACGAGGGTCACATCGAATGTGGTCACGTCGTCTATGCGGGTGTCGACTACGAGGCCATTTTGGACCGCGCTCAAGAGGAGGCCGAAATCATCGTCTGGGACGGCGGCAACAACGAACTCCCGTTTTACGTCCCCGATATCCACGTCGTCGTGGCCGACCCGCATCGCGCCGGATCCGAACTCCGGTACCATCCGGGCGAAACCAACTTCAGACTCGCGGATTATGTCCTCATCAACAAGGAAAACACCGCCGACGAGAACGGGGTTCGCGGGGTCGAAGAGAACATTCGTCAAACGAATCCGGACGCGGAGATCATTCACGCGAACTCGACGATTACGGCGGATAGGGACTCAATCGCTGGAAAACGCGTTCTCGTCGTCGAAGACGGGCCGACACTCACCCACGGCGACTCGCCCTCCGGTGCCGGCTTGATCGCTGCCCGCAAATACGGAGCTTCGGAAATCGTCGATCCGGAACCGGCGGCTGTAGGCTCGCTCAAGCGAATCTTCGAGGAATACAAGCATCTCGATAGGGTTCTCCCTGCAATGGGTTATAGCGACGCGCAGGTCCGGGATCTGGAAACGACGATCCGGAATGCAGCGCCCGACATCGTAGTCTCGGGGACGCCCCACGACCTGGCGCGGCTGATTGACGTAGATTGCCCTATCGTACGGGTTCGCTACGAACTTGAGGAGAAAAATATCACGCTGGGTACGGTGCTTGACCGTCACGCTCAGGTATTGGATCTCTGAGATCGGGCGATTTTTGTCGTCGTGTATCCCTCGAAGAATGCTACGGGCCGATCGCGCGATTCCGGCAATCCGCTGTTGGTTCCGAACAGGAACAGCGAACGCATGCGATTCCCGAAGAATGGGAACTACCGGCTTGACCTAAACCGATTTAGAGCGTAGTTTCCAGATATGAGCGAGGGCTTCGATACGGGTCACACAACCCCAGAAGAACCAGCGACGAGCGTCCGCTCGTCGACCTCGAGGTCAAGCTCGGCACCCGGTGGCCCTCCATGACGGCTAGCATCGAGGAGAGCAGCCACATAAGCTATCCCGTGCCCATCGGACGGGATGCCCCGCGAGACGACCACGTGGCCAATGAAGAACAGGCGGCCGAAGAATGACGCCAGACCACTACTCTGCACCCCCTGTCTCAAGGGCTTTCCAGAGGTGACCCCCATGGAACACGTCGAATACGCATACACGAGCGGCATGGACGATTCGGAGATCGAAGAGCGACTACAGACAGCCGAGACGGGTGTCCTCGCACTCTCTGGCGACGGCGATGCATATGGGATTCCCCTCTCCCACTACTACGACGGAGACAGCCTGTATTTCCGCCTCGGCTTGACCGCGGGGAGTACGAAACGGGAGTTCTATGAGACGACCGAGACGGCGTGTTACGTCCTCTATGGTGCCGAGCCAACCGACGATCCGCGTGGATTGGATTCCTGGAGCATCATCGTCACCGGCCAGCTCGTCGAACTCCCCGAAACGGAACGCGAACGGTTCGATACGGCCGAGATCAATCGCCACTTCTCGCCGATCCGAGTCTTCGATGAAGCCATCGAGGACATCGATATCACGGTCGTCAAACTCGATATCGATACGATAACCGGCCGGCACACACCGGCACAGGAACACGGTTAGGGAAGACCGGCATGGAGTCCGCAACCCAGCCGTTCGAGTATGCGATGAGCACGATGACCTGTAGTAGCCATTGAAAATCAATCCACACCTGATCGCACGATAGTGGTACGATCAGTGTGTGAATCGTCTCAATTGTTCTATAGGCGAGGGCGAGAAGTTCCGGTTTGCGGTCAGCGAACCACGTCTCGGCGATCCAGTGCAGATTCTCGTCACGGTGGTCAAGGGAGCCGAACCGGACCCGACGTGTATCGCGAAGCTGAGTTCGTCTCGAATCTCTCCGTTTCGCTCTCACCGAGTATCCCTCGCATGGCCCTTCGGAACAGTGCAACTGATTCCCTCGGGAGGTATCGACTGTCGCTCACCCTTATTTTATAAGTCACGATGTCGTTGATTCATTTATCCCGCATCGTCTGTCACGGTGTGGTGGTCCGGTCCAGCACTATGCCAGTCAATATCCTCGTCCCGGTCGACGGCTCGTCGCACTCGTTTGCAGGCCTCGTGTACACGCTCGTGTCGTTTCCAAACGCAACTATTACTGCTTTACACGTCCGCGGACCGGGACAGAATCTACCGCCGGAATTCGATTCGCCGGAACAGGACGACGAGCAACTACAGCAAACCGGAGACCGAACCATCGAACGTGCGACCGAGATTGCATCGGAGTACAACTGCGAAGTCACGACTGCACTCAAGCGTGGGGAACCGCATCGCGTGATACTTGAGCACATTTCCGAACACGATATCGATCACGTCGTAATGGGGAGTCACGGCGAATCGTCGGTTGCTCACCCGTTTCTTGGCCACGTCACCGAGGCAGTCGTTCGACGAGCACCGGTCTCGACGACGATCATCCCCGAATCTCGACCCGAACTCCTTCGACGGGAGTTTCCGGGCCGCATTTTGGTGCCAGTCGACGGGTCAGAACAATCTCTCGCTGCGCTCGAATACACTGTCGATCGGTTTCCAGAAGGTCGAATCACAATTTTCCACGCTGTCGCCCCACCGCTCGGCTATGAGAGCGGGGCCATCGACGAGGGCTTAGGAGATTTCATTGAAAACCTGACTAAACGGGGAGAAACGATCCTCGATTCGGCGGTACAAACAATCGAGGACGACGACCTCGTAGTCGAGACGCATCTTGGGCACGGAAAACCGGCCCGGTCTATCATCGACTACGCCAGCGAAAACGAGGTCGACCAGATCATCATGGGGAGTCAGGGGCGCTCTCTTCCGGCACGAATCATACTCGGAAGTGTCGCTGATACTGTTTCACGTCGATCGACGGTTCCCGTGACGTTGATTAAAGGTCGACCCGTGTGACTGTAATATCTGATATTATCGACGTACCGGGGAACCGTTATCTGCTCGCCAAGAGAGCACCGACTGTGTCTCGAAATAAACTACACGGGATCACGCGATACATATCGAACCAGGTGCAAAAGGGAGCCATTCTCGAACCAATAACAGAGGCGGAAACGCTCATACGCCGCTCCCGGTGTATCATCAGGCGGCGTCGTCACTGCCAGTGACAATGGCGTGAGGCTGCCGGCGGTCACGACATCGTCGGTGTACGTCCCAGTTAAACAGCTCCCGGACCGAACGTGTGCGAGCCAGTTCCGACAGTCGTGTCAGACACGCCTCGGCGTTACATACGTCCGCCAACACCTCGACAGCGGTGAGATGTCGGGGATACAGACGGGGATTCGAACGGTCGATTCGGAGATTTGCATCCGGAACGGTTCGTCGGTGAGTGCGAAAGCACGGATTACGGGAACTGTCCGCCCCCTCGGTCCCGCCGAGTTCGATCGGTGCGCTCACTTACGTAGGGGTCGGCGAAAGGCGTTCCTCTCACTCTCGTCCCGTCGTACTCCTTGATTCGTCCCATGGTGTGCGAACCGCTCCCGAAAGACTCCGTCGGAGTCGGTCAGTGCGCTCTCGAATCACAGGACATCGAGTCGAGCTTTTCGATCACGACTCCGAGACAGACGCTTCCAAAAAAGAGACCGAGTGCACTTCCGAAGAGTAGCGGACCGATACTCCCCGTAGCTTGCTCTATCACCGAAACGAATACGCGAACGTCGAGCGCGACGATCACGAGAGCGCCGATTCCGTTAAATATCATGTCGAGGATCGTATCGCGGAGGCCGTAGTACTCGAGAACCGGCGGTCTGTCGATATACTCTCCGATTTCGCGTGCAGCGAGTTCGATAAATTCCCAGAACACGCCGACCCCGAGCGTAAAAAGTACCGTGATGAGGGTTACGTAGAGGTCCCTGAACTGCGGTTCGAGCGGGTGTTGAATATGGATCTGAAGACTCGCATAGACGAGTGCTGCGATGAAGGCCGCCGAGATGGAATGCGTAAGATGATCCCACCACCAAACGGTGTCGTACCATCCTAGCATACCTATCATGTGAAGCAATCCTGCAACTGCGATCCACGCCGGGAGCGCCGGGCCAAACGTGAGATACGGCCCATTCCCGAGCGCACTTGCGTATTCGACGAGTCTCGGTGTGAGTGCGAAGACGACCGAGACAATGCCGTTGACGATCGCTGAGACGTTTTGTGATACCAGTCCGAGAATCACCGTCACGACGATCCCCGCGAGTGAAACGAAGAAAACACCGTGTAAAACACTCGTCATGATACAACCGATCATTGTGATGAATCAATAAAATCGTACGCATGTTACTGCCCCCTGCTTCGCTCCGTCTGCCGCCTTCGCTCGTTGAGACCGAGGGGTACCGTTTTGAACGATGCTGATAGCAGTCCGTCCCATCTCGCTAAAATTGCCGTTCAGAGCGCGGGGTTCTCCACATCGATAGAGGGAGCGAATCACCGGTATCGATAATGTCGTTGGGGGATGTCATCGAAGCGTCTCCGCGAACCAATCTGCCGCCACGTCGGCGACTTCTTCCAGTTCTCTCTCCCCCTCGAAGAGGTGCCCCGCCCCCTCGACGACGTGTAGTTCCTTCTCACACGAAAGTTGATCGTACGCCTCGCGGTTGAGTTCGAGTACCTGCGTGTCGTCTCCGCCGACGATGAATAACGTCGGTGCCCCGACCTCGCCGAGCCGCTCCTCGGCCAGATCGACACGTCCACCGCGTGAAACGACGGCATCGATATCACCACCTCTGCGCGCCGCTGCCCGTAGCGCGGAGGCAGCACCCGTACTGGAGCCGAAATAGCCTACGTTTAGGTCGGCAGTATCGTCGCGGTCGCGTAGCCACTCGGTAACGGCAACGAGACGAGTTGTCAACAACTGGATGTCGAACCGGTTGTCACGATCTGTATCTTCCGCTTCAGTGAGCAAATCGAACAGGAGCGTTCCAAGCCCCCGCTCGCGAATGACCTCTGCGACGAAGTTATTACGGGGACTCTTGCGACTGGAGCCGCTCCCGTGGGCGAAGACGACCAGCCCCGTCGCACCGTCTGGTATTTCGATCATTCCCTCGAGTTCGACATCGTTGACCGGGATCGACACGAGATGTTCGGATGGCTGACTCATAAGTGAATTCACATTTTCGTCGGATTTTACTGCTACCATGGTTCTTATGACATGAGAATATCCGCAGGCTACTGGGCCATCGTTCCCGAAGATACACTAATGTCTGAATCTCGCCGATTCAAAGACCGCACCGAGGCGGGAGAACAACTCGGAGACGCGCTTCGAAAGCGGGAGCTAGACGTGGACATCGTGCTTGCAATCCCCCGTGGCGGGCTCCCGCTCGGACGGGCCGTCGCCGACACGCTCGGCGTCCCGCTCGACATCGTTGTCGCATCGAAAATCGGCGCGCCGGGTAACCCCGAATACGCCATCGGTGCCGTCGCCCGCAACGGGAGCGTCTGGCGTAACGAAGAGGCCTTCCGCGGGACGGGCTCCGACGAGGAACATTTCGAACAGGAGCGCGAGAAGGAAGCAGAGAACGCACGTCAGAAGGCCGAGCGCTACCGAGGCGAGCGAGCCGAGCCCGACCTGACCGGGAAGACCGTCGCCGTCGTCGATGATGGGGTGGCCACGGGTTCGACCGTCAGAGCGTCCCTCCAGATGCTCCGAGAAACCGACGCCGAACGCATCGTGCTGGCGGTTCCGGTCGGACCGCCCGACACCATTAACGAGTTAGAGGAGTTGGCTGACGAGGTGGTCTGTCTCAAGACGCCGAGTAGCTTCAGGGGGGTCGGCCAGTTCTACGAGCGGTTCGACCAGGTCTCTGATGAAGAGGCGATGGCGTACCTCGAATCGTCGTCCTGACTCTCGGACTCATCGTCCCCTAGTCAGGAAACACTCTGAATTGGTTCAGTAAACCTCCTCGGTCACCATCCGACGAACGAACTCCAGTCCATAGAAGACGTATCCCCCGTTATCGATGTTTCTTGAGCCGATCTCATCCTGTCGCGACCCAGAAACACCCGGAAGTGAATCCTGACGGCCGGACCCTACTTGTAAGCCTGTTCGCCCGCTTTAATGGCTACATCGAGCCAATTCTCCGTCGGCGGAAGCGGGCATTCGTAGTCGTCGGAATACGCACAGGTCGGATTGTAAGCCTGGTTGAAATCGAGGATCCACGTGCCATCGGCTGTCTGGTGGGTATCTGGTTCGAGATCGAGATACCGGCCCGCACCGTAGGTTTCCTCACCACTGGTCGCATCCCGAAACGGAACCCACAGTCGGTCGTCCTGTGGAACACTCTTGTACGCCTGGAGCGTAACGGTCTCGCCGTCGATCTCGAATCGAAACTCTCCCCACTGAAGATAGTCCTGCTCGCCGTCGGCGCTCGTTCCCACTGTTACTGTCGTTTTGCTCTCGTACTCGTGTAGCGGCAGTTCGAACCGATACTTCTCTTTAGGCGGATAGTACTCGAGGCCGTCGAACGATTCTCTGTCCTCCGGTGGGAGTGGCGAACGGGGGTTCGTTCCGAAGTAGTCATCTTTCGCCTCACGCTCCTCTTGAATAGCAGTCTTCCAGTCAACCATCATGATCTAGATATAGGTGTCGCTGGCCTCTATGCCTTCGGCCATTCTACGTTGGTGGGAATAGTATCCGGGCTCTTAGCGGACCCGTTACGTCGTTGAAACTATGACGGAAACCTTCGTTGTAATCGGCGGGGATGCCGCTGGAATGAGCGCCGCAAGCAAAGCCAGACGCGAGGACCGGGACCGTGAGATTCTCGTCTTCGAGAAGGGAGACTGGGTGTCGTACGCCGCGTGTGGGATGCCCTATTACGTGAAAGGCGACGTCGACTCGCTAGACGAACTCGTCCAGGTCACCCCCGAGGCTTTTCGAACAGAACGGGACATCGATCTGCGGACGAATCACGAAGTCGTCGGTATCGATCCAGTAGGACAGACGGTGACAGTATCGGCAGACGATAACCGCTTCGAGCAACCGTACGACCAGCTACTCGTCGCAACGGGGGCTCGGGCAATCGAACCGCCGTTCGCCGGCATGGACCTTGATGGGGTGTTCACTATCCACAACATGGACGAGGCCGATGCCATTCACACGTACGTGACAGAGACCGACCCCGAGACGGCGGCCATCGTCGGCGGCGGCTACGTGGGAATCGAGATGGCCGAGGCACTCGCCGGCCGCGGGCTGGACATCCACCTGTTCGAGATGCTTCCGCATGTCCTCCAACCGTTCGGCGAGTCCGTCGCGACGGTCGTCGAAGACCACCTTCGAGAACGAGACGTCGAACTTCACCTAGATACGCCCGTGGCAGGATTCGATGGCGAAGAGACCGTCGCCTCGGTCGACCTCGATTCGGGGACGGTTCCGGCCGATATCGTCATCGTCGGTGTCGGCGTCGAACCGAACGTCGAACTCGCCGAAGACGCCGGCATCGAAACCGACGAGACTGGTGCTATCGCCACTGACGAGTACGGCCGGACGAACTACGAGACCATCTTCGCAGCAGGAGACTGTGCCGAGGCGACGAACGTCGTTACCGGCGAGGCCGACCACGTCCCGTTAGCACTGACCGCAAACCGTGCGGGACGGGCAATCGGCCAGACGGTCACGGGGACGCCGACGGAAGTCGGTGAAATCGCCGGCACGGCGATCGTGAAAGCGTTCGACCTCGGAGCAGCACGAACGGGTATCCTCGACGAGACGCGTGCCCGGGACGCGGGATTCGATCCGATTTCCGTCGAGATCACGGCACCGACGCGAGCCCATTACTATCCCGGCGCAGAAGAACTGACGGTCACGCTCGTTGCCGACCGCGAGTCGGAGCGTGTGCTCGGAGCGAGCGTCGTCGGACCCGAAGGCGTGAAACGAATCGACACAATCGTGACTGCACTCCACGCGGGCCTGACCGTCAGCGAGGTAGAGAACCTCGATCTGGCGTACGCGCCACCGTTCAGCCCCGTCTGGGATCCGATTGCGACTGCTTCGAAGGTTCTCGCGGGCTCGCTGGAGGACGCAGCGTGACACCACTCGATCTCCGCGCTGACATCCCCGCCCTCGAAGAGGTCATCTATCTCAATACCGGAGCGAGTGGCCGAGTCCACGTCGAGTCGTCACGGCCGCGGAGACGTTCCTCGAACACCACGAATTCGAAGCACCCGCTGCCGAAGGCATGTACACGGCCGCATCCGATACCGATGGCGACGTCCGAGCAACTGTCGCTGAATTTCTCGGTGCCGATCCCAGCGAAATCGCCCTGAGACAGCAGAGCACGACGGACGGAATCAACCGTGTTGCCTGCGCGCTCGAGTGGGAGCCAGACAACGTCGTCGTCAGGACGACCCTTGAGCATCCCGCTGGAAGCCTACCCTGGCAACGATTCGAGCGCACTCGCGGACCCGACGTTCGGTTCGTCGGGAGCGACGCGGGACGGCTGGGTATCGACGCCTACCGGGCGGCAGTCGAAGGAGCGAAACACGTCTGCGTCAGTTCGCTCACGTGGAACTACTGGACTCGACTGCTGATTGAGACGCTCATAGCCGAGCTCAAGGAGACATGGTGTTTCACGCCCCTTACGCCACTGGAGGGATTACTGTTCGCGCGGTCGCCATAGTCCGCTTGTGTCCCTAATTAATCACTTACGATGAGTAGTCTGGAAATTCCAGACCTATGAGAATGTCCCTCTCGTTATAGGTGCCCGCTGGTCGGTGAACTAGACGGAGACAACACCAATGCCAATCGAAGACCTCGCCCGCGAGAACGTCGTCAGTGCCAGCCCCGAAACATCGGTCCGCGAACTCGCCCAACAGATGCGGGACGAAAACGTTGGGAGCGTCGTCGTCACGAACGATAACAGCCCGACCGGAATCGTCACGGATCGGGATCTGACGACGCGCGTGCTCGCCGAAGAGACCGCTCCGGCCGACCAGACTGCCGACGACATCATGTCGACTGACCTGTGTGCGGTCGGCCCCGACGCAGGGTTCTACGAGGCCGCAGAGGTGATGAGCGAGAACGGCGTGCGCCGCCTCCCCGTCTGCGACGAGAACGACGAACTCGTGGGTATCATCACCGCCGACGATCTGACCGAACTCCTCGCCGACGAAACCCAGCAGCTGGCGTCGGTCATCCAGGCGCAACGGCCCGAATACTAAATTCAGCTCCTGAACCGAAATCGGGGCTACAAATCTACTTTTTCAAAGGAATGCCGAGACTAGTAGGATGCCACGATACGGAGTTCTCCGTGACTTCTGTCACGAGATCAACATCGGGGTTCTCACAATCGGCTTCGACTGCCGCGACGGCCCGCTCGAAGCCCTCCCCGACAAGTACCACGATGGGACAGTCACGGAGAAACCCAGACAGTACCGGAGGAATCGTGAGGAAGGCTACGAGTTGCACGCCCCCGTCCACAATGACCGCTACACCTTCAAGTGGGACGAGGCCAACAGTACCCTGGATTTCAGTGTCGTGACATGCTCGAAGACCGCTACGACTTCGAGCATCCCGAGCTCATCACGCTAGAAGTTCGTGGCAACCCGCAGTGGAACGGCGACGACAGCCGCCTCGGACTCATCTACGACGAGCACGCTGATCGACTTCGCGTTCAGCAGCCTGCTCGCATTCAACAGACATCCTGCAACAACGGCCTTCTGAGCGGAGAGGAAGTCAATTACCTGACGACTGCGATAGTCCGTGTCAGGAGGCCCAATTCAGGATGAAGAACCAGGAAATCGCCACCATGCTCCGCGAGATCGCGGATTTCCTCGAAATCCAAGAGGAAGAGTACAAGCCACGCGCCTATCGAACGGCCGCACGGAATATCGAGTCGCTCTCGGAAGATATCGAGGGCATACACGATCGGGGAGAACTCGAAGGAATCGAGGGCGTCGGAGAGTCGATCAGCGAAAAGATCGCAGAGTATCTCGAAACCGGGGAGCTGGAGTACTACGAGGATCTCAAGGCCGACCTTCCCGTCGACATCGAGGCGATCACGAGCGTCGAGGGCATCGGTCCAAAGACGGCCAAGAAACTATACCTCGAACTCGATGTCCAGACGCTCGACGATCTCGAGAGCGCAGCCGAGAAGGAGGCAATCGCCGACCTCGAGGGGTTCGGCGAGAAGTCACAGCAGAACATCCTCGACCACATCGAACGGGCGAGAGAAAGTCAAGAACGGATGCTTCTCGGCCGGGCCTTCCCGATCGCACAGGCCATCGAAACCCGACTGCACGACGACGATGCGTTCGACCAAGTGGACATCGTGGGCTCGTTCCGACGGCGCCGACCCACCGTCGGCGATATCGATATTCTGGCGACCGCGTCCGATCCGGAGACAGCGATGGAGCGCTTCTGCACGCACGACGACGTGAAGGAGGTCCTGTCTCGAGGCGAGACGAAGTCGTCGGTCGTCGTCTCCGGCGACCTACAGATGGACCTTCGGATCGTCGACGAAAAAGAATACGGCTCTGCTCTCGTCTATTTTACAGGTTCAAAGGACCACAACATCACCCTCCGGAATTGGGCGATCGACCGCGACTGGAAGCTCAACGAATACGGTCTCTTCGACGTCAGTGGGGTCGACGCTGAGGAGGACAGCCAACGTTCCGGCGAGCGTCTCGCCAGTGAGACCGAGGCAGACGTCTACGACACACTGGACCTCGCGTGGATCCCCCCAGAACTCCGCGAGGATACCGGGGAAGTCAACGCAGCGGCTGCAGAAGGACTTCCCGAGCTGGTTGAAATTGACGACGTTCGCGGCGACTTGCAGCTGCACACCGACTACTCCGATGGGTCCAACAGCGTCCGCGAAATGGCCGAAGCTGCGGCCGAGCGGGAGTTGGAGTACGTCCTCGTCACCGACCACGGGCCACACGCTCCGATTCCGAGCACCCTGGACGAGGAGACGTTCGAGGAACAAGTGGCAGCTGTCGAAGCGGCCGATGAAGACCTGGATATCACGGTCCTCCAAGGAATCGAGGCCGAGATCACCGCAGACGGACTGGAGATTCCCGAGTCCTGGGTCAACCGCTGTGATCTGATCGTCGCGGGGATGCACAGCACCTTGTCCGATCCCACCGAACGGATCGCGGATGCGCTCGCAGAATTTCCGATCGATATCCTCGCTCACCCATCCAATCGATTGCTCAACGAGCGAGAACCGCTGGATATCGATACGGAGGCCGTGATGGAAACGGCCGCCGAGGAGAACGTGGCGATCGAGATCAACGCTCAATCCCAGCGGCTCGATCTCGATTGGGCGTCAGTGAAAGAGTATCGCGATACGGTTTCGTACGTCGTCAGTACGGACGCGCACACGACCGGCGAACTGGATTCCATGCACCTGGGGGTCGCGCAGGCCCGTCGCGGGTGGTGTGAAGCGAGCAACGTGCTGAATACGCATTCGCTCGACGATCTGCTGTCATTTTTCGAGTGAGCCTCCAACTCACGACAGCAGATACGGTTTGGCGTTCGCTCTTTGAGAAGAGTGTCGGCGTCTCAAATCAAGGAGATATCGGGCCGGTCCACGGCTCCTTACAGACATTCCCCGTCGGTCAAAGAACAGTCGTAGGGAGCCGCTAGCTGGCACTTCCGCAACGAGAAGTGTTCGGACGTTCGAATCAGCTAATCTCGATCTGTTTGCCCTGCGTCATCGGTTCGCTCTTGGGAAGGCGGACCGTCAGGACGCCGTCATTGAACGTGGCCGAGATCTCGTCCGCATCCACGCGCTCCGGGAGGGATATCGACCGGGCGACCGATGCACGGTGACGCTCTCGCTTGACGTATTCCCCTCTTCCTCTTCGGTCTCCTCCGCGTGTTCGGCTTCCAAGCGGAGCGTACGGTCGGTCACACGCACGTCGATGTCGTCTTTCTCGAACCCCGGCAGCTCGGCGGTCAGCACGAACTCGTCGTCCTTGTCTTCAAGATCCACCCGCACCGACGACGACACGACCTCCGGTTCTTCACTCCAGGTGCGGGCCATCTCCTCGAAGTCACTCTGCATTCGCTCAAAGAGGTGGCTGATCTCGTTGAATGGATTCGTTGGTCTTGCCATATCCGTCCGCAGCTACATCGGCTAGTCCGAAAGTATCCCTTCCCGATTCCAACCGCATGTGAAGACTCGCCACGAATAATAGTGAACTGGGCTTCCGTCAGTTTGTCACATAGGACGGACTTCGTCAGAAGTCTCTGGTCTTCAAGACGCCCGAAGCGAAGAAGGGTCCAGTACTGAGGGACGGCTACTACATGGTTGCCTTGATTCCGACGAAAGACCCATCACCGTACCCTTCTTTGATCGGTTCGCGCTCGTCGATCTCGTCGGGCCAGTGGTAGATGGTCTGCACGAACTCGAACTCCGAGAACCCCGCAACTTCGAGCGCGTCGACGAGTTCGTCAGTCGAAACGAACACGGCCTCTCGATAGAACGGGTTCTCCGACTTCTTCTCCTGATAGATCTGACCGACGGGGCTGTCCTTGTCGATATAGCCGATGACGAGCGATCCGTCCGGGCGCAGGACTCGACGGGCTTCAGCCAGTGTCTGAGGGATGTCATCGACGAAGCAGATCGTCGTGACGATCAGCGCAGTGTCGAATGTCCCGTTTCTGAACGGGAGGGATTCGGCGACGCCTTTGACCACGTCGATCCCCCGCTCGCGAGCGCGAACCAGCATCTCGCCAGCGGGCTCAAGTCCCACTTGCATCCCGAGAGGGGCAGCGAACCGAGCGCTGCCGACGCCGATCTCGATTCCGAAACCTGGCTGTGCGACCAGTCGCCGGAGCGCCTCGACTTCGGACTGATAGGCGGCTTCGTGTGTGTCGAACCAGCCCTCGTATCGCTCGGTGTATCGTTCGAAGGGTTCGGACTTGGGCATAGTGCTTGTTCACGCGTGGTTCCCTTACGAGTATTGGAGATCACGCAATGTATTCTGAGCCTCTGGGAGAGGCCTCTCAGATCAATCGCACCCCAGAAGAGTTACCCGACGATTCGAAAGTTGTTAACAATACATACTTGTACTGAGCAGTTGTTTCTGAGCTTTCTCAGAGGAGAGTTCACACCGAGGCTCAAATCCGCCGCATCGTCGTCACGACTTCCCACCCAATCACTCGCCACTGACAGTCGTTCCGGACGGCCTCGATCCGCTCGAAGCTGCCATCAGACCGAGGTTCGAACTCAATTTTGCGCTCGGGAACGCGGACGGGCCCATAGATGGACCCTTCGCGTCGGCGACAGAGACCGCACTCATCGGTTCAGCACCCGGACAGCCTGGTCGACCAGCGACTCGCCCAGCCGAACCTCGGACCAGCCACAGCACTCAACTGCTCTCACCGTTAATCGACTACCCGTTATTGAAACGGTCAGTACAGGCACGTAGCTAGCAGCTACTATGGGGTCCATTCGATCTCCTGCCCACCTATAATGAGTTTTAAATTATAGGAGAGTCAACGCCAGTTGCATGCCTTCTCGTAGGTCACTGCTCCTTGAGGAGATGGTCTGGCCAGAGGTCGAATCGGCGCTCAAAAACGGAACACGGACGGCGATCGTTGCTGTCGGTTCGATCGAACAGCACGGCCCTCATCTCCCGCTGAACATGGACACATTGGATGGTGACGAACTCTCCCGACGGATCGCAGAGCAGCTGGGAGATGCACTTGCTGCGCCGACGATTCGGCCTGGCTGTTCGGGACACCACATGGAGTTCCCGGGCACGATCACTGTCCCGCCCGAGACACTGATGGATGTGATCCGGGCATACTGCCGGTCGCTCGACGAACACGGCTTCGAACATATCGTCCTCGTCCCGACACATGGTGGGAACTTCGGCCCGGTCAAGACTGTCGCACCCGATGTCGGCCGAGAAATCGAAGCCACTGTGATTCCCCTGGCTGACCTTGACGAGCATATGCAGTTACTGAATGATGGCCTCAGCGAGGCGGGGATCGACTACGATCAAGATGTGATTCATGCCGGCGCAGCCGAGACAGCGGTGGTGTTGGCGGTGAATGAGGACTTGGTCAGGATGGAGAACATCGAGTCGGGCCTCGAAGGGCAGATTTCTACCGCTCGCCTGCTCAGCGAAGGGTTCAAAACGATCACTCAAAACGGTGTGCTTGGCGATCCGAATAAAGCAACGGCTGAAGCCGGCGAAACCATCATTCAGAACGTGGTGGATACATACGTTGATCACATCGAGAACGAACGTCGTTCAGTCTAAACATCCATCTCCACCGAGGTTGAACGGGTAATGCGCACTCCTACTGAGTGAGGGATTCTCTTAATCGTTCTTGAAAGAAATGACGGCGATAGTAACGACTTGGTCAATAAGTGTCTACAATATCGATATCAAAGAAATCGACGAACTCATATCGAATATAACGTATTCGAGCGAATTAGTGATTTCGCCGGCACAAGCAGACGTGCAGACTTATGACGCAATTCGTGATTCGGTCCGTCCAGATGATTTATCACCCATGCTAAGGAATAGCACATATGGTGGTCTCCACAATTGGTTGGGGCCTCGGGAGCGACTGAGACCATCGCTCCCATCAATTTCTAATAGCACACCGGTGGCTTGCCAGTGCGGAGGATTCACTTATGTGTGCAGGCAACATATCGTACACCATGCCTGAAGAAGTCCTGTTCAAATCGGAAAGCAACCAGAGTCGAGAAGAGATTGCATCGTACCTTCGGAAAGTCGCGGATAATCTCGACAGCGGAAACGCTATCAGTCTTAAATCAGGCTCCGAATCTGTAACGCTGAATCCCCCTGCCCGACCAACCTTTGAGGTCAAAGCTGAACGCGAAGGCCCGGCAGGCAATATGACTGAACGAAGTATCGAGTTCGAACTCGAATGGGACGAGAACGACGGTGAGGGTGGCGGAAGTGGTCAGTTAGAAATCGAGTAGCCAGTACGCAGACTCACTGAACGGCTATTTCTGGTGGCATCGTGAGAAACAAACGACGGTCAGAAGTCAATCGATAATCAGCTACCCAACAGTGTGGGTGTCGGTCAACTATTGTTGGTCAGTGACTTTCGCTGCACTGCCGACGCGGCATGCTGATGCGCTGCTTATGATAGCGTCGGCTGCAACGTCAGACCAGCCACCGCCAGCTCCCGCAACACCTCCGGCGAGACATCCTCCGAACCATGCACCACAGCATCAAGCGTCCACGCGTCGTACTGACTGACGTTCGGTGCTACATCGACAGACTCGGTCGCCACCTCATCACGAATAGCCCGCGCGGCTCGACGAACACGCTTGTGTTCTTCCACAGTACCGCTCACACCTCAACACCTCACACGAGGTCGCCGACCAACGACCCACCGACATGCGGACCAACGTTCCACCCGCGCTCGCCACGAGTATATTCACACTACTCCGAGAGCGTCTCGAAGGGCGTCTCGGCCAGCACAACCGTCTCTGCCTCACCGTCAACTGTCCCAGCAACGGCGAATTCGTAGCTTCCCCAGAAATTTCTTGCACTATTATTACCTACGGAAATAAACGGTGCCAGCCCTGGGTGAGTGGTTCGCGTGTGGTACAGTCAGTACAAGACTATTAGTTACCAGGCTAAACTTCGATATAGGGAGAGTATACCTTCTGATATTTGGGTCAGTAAGTTTATCAGACGAAATTAAGTAGATTCGATATTGTGTCTGAGATGCCGAGTATTGACGTCCTTCACGTTGATGACGAACCGGACTTCTTGGACGTGGCAACTGAAATTCTTGAGAAGCAGTCCAGTAATTTCAATGTTATAACCGAGACGAGCGCGACTGAGGCGCTCGAACGGCTCGCGGAGAGTAATGTTGACTGTGTCGTCAGCGATTACCGGATGCCCGAGCAGGACGGTATTGAACTCTTAGAATCCATCCGCGAGCAGTATCCCGACTTGCCGTTTATTCTTTTCACCGGACAAGGAAGTGAAGCGGTGGCAAGCGATGCTATTGCTGCTGGTGCAACTGATTATCTCCGGAAAGGCCACGGCACAGAACGATACGAATTACTGGCAAATCGCATTGAAAATGCCGTCGAGCAGTACCGCACTAGCCAGCGCACTGCAGAACTTGAGCGGGTTCGTGCCCTCGCCAGCAATATTGACCAAGCACTCATCCGAGCGAGTTCGCTCTCGGAACTCAAAACTCGCGTCTGTGAAATCATTAGCGACTCTGAACCCTACCTTTTCGCATGGATTGGTGAGTGCGATTCCGACACCGACAGGATCGAACCGTGCGCCCATGCTGGTGTTGAAGAAGCGTATCTGGACGAGATTGTCGTTACTGCCGATAATTCTCCCACTGGACGAGGGCCCGCAGGCACGGCCATCCGAGAACGACGTATCGCTGTTTCGCAGAACATTCAAGAAGATCCTGAATTCGAAGTTTGGCGCGAAAAAGCACTTGACCGTGGTTATCGAAGCGCCGCTGCGGTTCCGCTGGAATACGATGGTACTCTGTACGGCCTCCTATGCGTTTATTCGTCTCGTTCGTTTGCGTTTTGTGAAAATGAGCAGGAACTACTCAGCGAACTTGGGGATAATGTCTCACATGCCATGCACTCGCTGAAGATCCGAGACAAACTGCGTGCAGAGCGCACCTTCACCGACCAGGCACTCGATTCACTTGCCGATATATTCTATGTTCTCGATTCTGAGGGTCGTATTCAGCGCTATAATGAGCAATTCGCGGCAGTAACCGGATATAGCGAAGCACGCCTCACGAATCTCGATGCGGTCAACCTCTTTCCGGACGACGAACAGGATGCAGTCGCCAGAGCAATTGAGGAGACGCTCACTACGGGGCAAACAACGATTGAAGCAGACTTGCTTACTGGAGACGGCAAGCGGATTCCGTATGAATTCACCGGCGACCGCTTAACAGACCAAGACGGCGGTCTAAGAGGACTTGTCGGCACTGGCCGAAATATCTCCGAACGTGACCGGCGTGAACGAGAGTTAGAAGATCAAAAAGAACAGCTAGAGCGGTTTGCTGCCACTGTCAGCCATGACCTACGGAACCCGCTCAACGTGATCAGCGGCCGTCTGGAACTTGTTCAGGAGGAGTCCTCAAGCGAGCACCTCGATGTGATTGAGACAGCAACTGATCGGATGGAGCGTATTGTTGAAGACCTTCTCTGGCTGACTCGTGAGCAAAGAGAGATCGGGTCACAGGAGCCAGTCGACATCGAAACTGCTGCTGAGGCCGCGTGGAACATTGCAGCTGATCCTGCCGATGAAGCCGAGATGTATTCCGACTGTGGGACTGATACCCAGCCGCTGATTAAAGCAGATGTGGATCAGTTTCAGCACCTTCTCGAGAACCTGTTCAGGAACGCAATTGACCACGCTGGCTTGGATGTCACTGTCGTCGTGGGCAGGGTTTCTAGCGACGATGCTGGGTTCTATGTCGAAGACGACGGGCCTGGGATGCCTGCCGGGGAGCGCGAAAAGGTGTTTAACCCTGGTTATTCGACTTCTGAATCAGGCACTGGGATAGGCCTAAGCATCGTCAAGCGAGTCGCTGATGCCCATGGCTGGGATATTCGTGTGACTGAGAGCTCGACAGGCGGAACACGGTTTGAGATTACTGGCTTAGAAACGGCCAACTAAACAGAAGTTCTCGAACGGTACGGTCAGTACGGTACACACACAGATACGCAGGGGAGACGGGATATCCATGCTTGGCAAAGAAACCCGTGCGAACTATAGTAACAATTGAAACGATTTACACACCGACCGCACTGTAGTCGTGCGGTCGGGTGTGGATTGATTTTCAATGGCTACTATATGTCGTGGCCGATGCGCATTCTGGGATGTACGATGTCGGTCGCTGAACAGCGCTATCAACGGCACCACAAAGAATATACGCACTTGCTCGATGCGTGCCCGGTCGGGAACGCCGCGGAGATCAAGTGCCGTTTCCGGAACCGGGACTGTCTGATTGTCGGACAGGGCCGCACGCACGACGTCGGCTAACTCACGGAAGGCTGCTGGGACATTTCTCAGTCGAGCGAAGCGAGTCATCAATGGGCAGTTCCGCGAGCACCCCTACTAAGATTAGGTTCGCTCCCGAAGGGAGCGTGCTTGTCTCCACATGTGGGACAGGTGAACCCGACCATGTTGACGACGGCTCCGAGTACTGGGACGCCCTCTTCGCGAAACAGCGCCGTCGAGCGCTCCGTGTCGCCGGTGGCTGTTGGAAACGGCGTCGTCACGAACACCGCGCCGTCGATGGGGAACGACTGCAGCGTCGTCAACACGATGTCGCCAGTCCCCGGCGGCAGGTCGAGCACCAGCGTGTCGACGTCCCAGACGGCGTCGGTCAGCAGTTGATCGACGGCCTCGTGGGCCATCGCGCCGCGCCAGGCCATCGGTTCGTCGTTGGCGACCAGACCGACGCTGA
Organism: Haloarcula amylolytica; assembly: GCF_049705545.1. Taxonomy (GTDB): domain Archaea; phylum Halobacteriota; class Halobacteria; order Halobacteriales; family Haloarculaceae; genus Haloarcula; species Haloarcula amylolytica_B. The sequence goes on along the minus strand of NZ_JBNAMU010000002.1, from coordinate 141,665 downwards.
CGACCTGCAGGCCGTCGGCCTCGACCGGTTCGGCGCGGCCGTCGTCAGTCGGACCGAGTGGGGCCTCAATGCCGAGCAACTCCGGCGTGTTCGGGCCGTACACGTCGGCGTCGAACAGGCCGACCCGCTCGCCCGACGCGGCCAGTCCGCGCGCTACCTGGGTCGCTACAGTGGTCTTACCGACGCCGCCCTTCGCGCTTGCGACGGCGATGACACGGTTGACCCCGGGCACGACGGTTCCGTGATCCGGCTCCGCTACGTCCGTGTCCACACGGACCTGCTCGACGCCGCGACATTCGAGTACCGCTGCCCGCATCCTGTCGGCGAGCGCGTCAGCCGTAGCAGAGTCCATGCCGGACAGCGCCGTCGCCACGCTGACGGTCCCGTCAGTGGTAGCCACGGACGCCACCAGCCCCGCGGCGACAACGTCCTCCTCGCCATCGGGAGCGGACACAGTTCGAAGCGCGTCCCTGACCGCGTCTGCCGTGGGTCCGCTCTCTTCTCCGGACATGTTACCACGTCTCCCCGTGTTCTGTCTCCGGCTCGGCGGACGTCTTCAGCTATCGTCGGAGACTTGGTGTGTCCATAGGTCGTAGCCGACGACAAGCGTCATGACGCTCGTCGGTGCGATTAGTAGCAGCCTGCCCATGGAGGGGAGCTCGATACCTGCAAGCGAGAGGCCGAAGAGCACACCGGTGAGTGCCGGTGCGCCAATAAGCGCGGCGCCGAGTCGGGGCTTCTCGGATCGGACGTAACCAGCGCCCCATCCGATGAGTCCGAAGAATATGAGGAGGAACGAAAGAGCCCAAATGAGGAAGGCGGTGAGTTCCCTCCCGATCTCGTTTGGGCCGGCTGTGGTGAATAATAGCGTTCCAAGCAAGCAGAGCCCGGTGCCAACGAGACCTGCGAACGCGAGCACGCGCTGCAAGCGTGACATCGATGCACCGTCACGCCTGAATGCTGCGCTTAAACCGACTAACACCAGCGCATTCGCGCTTATTATGAGCGCGGGCCTGAGTGTCCGTTGCACCCAAATCCCACTAAACAGCGGTGGATTGAACACATACGAATCTCCCGGTCGCGGTGTGGGCCAGAGTTCAAGCGGAGCTATAGCAATGAGCAAACATACCGCACTCAGAGCAAGTAGCGGACCAGCGATCCGATATGAGCGACGCCACATAGCAGGTCACTCACCTCCAAGCGCTACGACGGTACCGTCCGGTGACACACTCACAATTCCGCCGTCTAGCACTGCCAGTGAGACGGCCTGATACTCGGCCGGATACTGCCATACTGCCTCGCCAAAGCGCGTGGTGAAAGCGGTAAGACCATCATCACGCTGGAACGTGAATACGCCGTCATCGGCCGCTGCAGTCACCGCTCCGCCGAGATTGATTTCCGAGCACCACCGCGGCTCCGGTGGACCGTCATCGACGCGATCGAACGCGAACGTCGCGCTGGACGCCTCACCAGGTCGTTCGATTGCGTACACACTCTCGGGCGTCACGACCGGCACCTCGAAGGATCGCCCACGGTCGATACGCCACTGCTCGGTCCCATCAGTGAGCGACCGGCCGATTAGTTCGCCGTATGAACCGCTCACATAGACCGTTCGATCAACTACGACAGGATATCCGGTAGGCCGATCCGAGCGTCTCCAGCGGACTTCACTGGTGTCGGCATCCACCGCCACTACCTGCTCGCCATTGATCACCACGGTGCCGTCGGCCACGGCCAGCCTCGTCCCATCCGCTGGTACCGTCCACTGTCGGTGTCCATCGGTCGTATCAAATCTTGCCACGCCATCAGTTGTCGGCACAAACAGAGCAGCATCGGTCACTACTGGAACCCCTGTCCCAGCCACGTCGGTGTTCCGCCACACAACGGTCCCGTCGTCAACCGCAAGCGCAACGACACTGTCGGCCGTTGCAAGGTAGACCCGACCATTCGCCATCACCGGTGGCGCTGGGTTGTCTCCAATATCGACTGTTGACGGGACTGTGGCTGATGTGAACTCGCGTCGCCACTGTTCTGTTCCGTCACGGAGCGACAACGCGACGACACCGGTTGACATCGTCGAGACAACAGTCTCATCGGCGACGACCACCGCACTTGCACCACCGGTATCATTGCTAGCAGACGTCGTGGAAATATCCGTTTGCCACTGGACCGAGGGTGTCGTCGTTGCCATTTTGACTGGTGCATAGCCTGTGTTCGCGGCGTCGAACCGCGGCGAGGGCCACGAGCTGTCGGGGACTGTCTCGAAGCCTGAGTTGGCGGTTCTTGGTTCGACTGTATGAGATGGGTCCGGTGCGCCGCTGTCAGGGCACGACGACGAACAGCCAGCGATACTGGCGACTGTTCCGGTGGCGACCATTCCGAGGAATGTTCGCCGCAACGTGGAGGGCATCGACTGCTCGTTTTGATAGCTTCGTGAAAAATGTTAATACAATATTCCATTGAACGGGAATTCCAGCTGAGTCTTCATTTCCGTGTTACTCAGCAACTTCGCCCCACTGACGAACACACGGGGAACCGTCAGGGCCGGTGTTGCGGCAGAGGCCAGTGTTCTGGGTTCCGATTCGGTTCCCTGTTCTGCTGGTTCGGACTCGCTGCTACCCGAGCATCCAGCAGTTATGAGAACCCTGCCAGAACCGATCAGACCCGGAAGCGCTCGCCACTACATACACCAATTCCCTGTATGAAGTGTAAACATCTTCTGAGGGGCTCCAGAGTGAACGGTCCCCTACTACCCGGACCGCTTCACTCATAGATTTATTGAATACCTGACGAGATTGCTCGTACGCAGCACATTAGGAAAGATACCAGCCGAAAAGGAGAGGACTCAACAAGAGTATTAGTGGAACGACAATCCAGACCTGTCCAGCCAACACGTTGTACTGCCCGAGTGTGACCGACACTGGGGTCCCCTCAACATAGCCGACCAGGAACTCGAACCCGATGGTGAGCCCCGTCCAGCCCACTCCGATCACCACCAATTCGACGTACGCATACTCAATCGGCGTCCACTGGAAGTACACGAACGAGGTAACCAGGAGTGCGGCGACAAGCAGTGCCGTACTCAACACGTGACCGGCGTACTCGCCGACGCGTGGGATTAAGACCACTTCCCTGAAGCCGCCGTTGATCACCGCGACCACCGCCATGACAATCCAGACGCCCAGCGGATAAACCAAAACGTCCGGCCGGATCAACTGTGCGTCCCCCACTGAGAATACACTCATTCATGTCGTCAGATCGGCCAGTGGCGAGTTAATCCTACTGTCGATTCTCGAATTGACGCGTTCGACAGACCACTGTTTTGCACTGAATCCGTGCACGATACCCGTGCTGTATCTCGCGCAGATGTCCAGATACCTCGTTGAACTGGGAGAACTCACAGTGGTCGATACGCACGCCTACTGAGCAGCTACTTCTGGTGAAATCGTGAGAAACAGACGACGGTCAGAAATCAATCGGTATTGGCTTACCAACAATTAGATGCATTACGACCATATGTTGGTTAGCATCTGTAGACTTAGGCTGTCGCCGTGAAGTCCTGATGCCCTGTCTGTGATGAGATGTTTGGTAGATTCTTTCTCATGAACCAACTTTGACTGCTCTGGAGACGTGTCTGGCTACCTCTCAGAGGACGGCGCGGGCGAGACGGCCTGTTGCATCGCTTTGAGATTCGACCGAAGTTGATCGCTCGTCGAGCGGACCAGTTCCGTATCAGGCGAGGAACGGACTTCGAGCCCGTCGAAGCGAGGTATAATCTGCTGGAAGGGGATGTCGGGTGGCGATGGGCACCTGATGAGCCACCCACAACCCACTGTTGTCAGAGGCACAGGTGGGTTCTGGACCCAGGGCATGGCGTGAAACGAGCGGGCACAGAGCGGAACGGGTACCAGAACCCGTTTACCAATAATGCATTCTATATGTATATTTTTTATGGTAGTGTGTCACACAGACTCAATGCTACACCGCCACGCCTCAAGGACCGGTCCGCTCTGGTTACACACGCGACACGGGACGCGGTTTTTACGCCCATCCACAGAACGCTCGGCTCCGCCGTTCACACCAATGGAATGGTGGGTTGCTAGGGGTGGGAGAAACGGGGGGCAACGCACCATCCGAGGTCGTCGGCTGCGACGACGGGTTCCAGCCCCGAAGCAATCGATGATGGGGGTGAATCCAACGGAATTGGACAGGGCGCAGAACCCACTTAGCACCGACACGAAGAGATATAAAAACGGTTACGATTCATGCCGCCGTCTGTCGGTTTCTTACCGGCCCGTAACCCACACATAAGCTCCGATCTGACACTGACACGGTTGCGCAACTCTTGTGTTCAAACCAGCAGAATGGTGGGCGGCCGGGGGAAAGCGGCGTGCCACGCACCACCCAGCGCCGCTGGTGCCGACGACAGGTCCTGTACCCACCACATTCGATAGGACAACTGGCAATCAGGGGACCATGGAGCGGGGGAACAGAATCTAACCTGGGTCTGATAGACAGAGAGTCTCGTGGTTTCCAAAATCGAAGTTGCTATCTTCAGCTGTGAAAACACCGTTCAAATCAGTCGGCGAGTGGCAGTTTGACGACAAAAACGGTTCCCATTGGCTCATTGTCTTCAGCCCAGATATCACCGCCATACTGGGTGACCAGCGTCTGGACGAGATAGAGCCCAATCCCCGTCCCCGAGCTACCGAGTCCACGCTCTCCTTTTCCGAAAACGATATCTTTCTTATCGTCTGGAATCCCCGGTCCGTTATCGGCAATTCGGACCTCGACATCGTCGTCGTGAACCTCGCAGGACACCTCAACGAGGGGGGTGTCCTTGTCGTTGTGTTGGACAGCGTTGTTCAGGAGGTTCCGAAAGACCGAACTGAGCATACTATTGCCGGCGACCTTGACCTCGGGAAGCGGGCTATCCAGACGGAACTCTGCCGCCGGGAACGATTCCTCGCGAAGCGACAACTCAGTCTCGATAACGGAGCAGATCGGCACCGGTTCCACGGTGAGATCTTCATTCGAGACAACCGTTTCCACGTAATCACGAGCTATCTCAGTCAGTTCAACGACGTGTTCGCCGCTGGCGAGAATTTTCTGCAAGTACTCCTCTCCTTCAGTATCAACGTGGGTTTCGAGCATCTCTGCCCAACCCAATACGACCATCATATCGTTGCGAATATCGTGACGGACGATTCGGTTCAGGAGTTCGAGTTCCTGCTCACGACGCTTTTGCTCCGTGATATCTGTACAGATGCCGACGACTTCTGAGACCTCGCCGTCATCGTTTCGGAGGAGTACCTGCCGCGTGAGCACCCAGCGAATCGATCCATCCGGTCGTACGACCCGTCCCTCATACGCTTCCTCGTGGAGTCCCTGGGATGATGCCTGGATGTTTTTTCGTACACGGTCCCGGTCTTCGGGGTGGATGCTATCAATTAACCGAGTGACGTCGTCTTTGACGTCTTCGGGAGGAATCCCCCAGATATCCTCGAAGCCTGCACTGATATAGCCGAATTCGCCGGGTCCTGTGGCTGTCCAAAGCGCAACACCATCAAGTTGGTCGAACAAGGCCCGGAAGTCGTGTCGTTGCCCAAGCGAAGCGGTGCCCATATTTACTTATTCGGTCCAAGCCGAATAAATACCGGTTACTGTTCTCATACCGCTGTATAGCATGCTAAAATTAGCAAGAGCAGTGGCAGCCACAGGGCTAGGACAGAATATAGATAGTACGTTAGGTAGCGTATGCGCAACCGAACACGGCTGTTAGAGTCCTTTCAGGTTCTCGTAATCGATAGTCTCTCTCCGCCAGCGAAGAATCAGTGTGTATGACCAGTATCTGTCCCGGCGACCTGTGCTATCGCGACGGCTTCCCGAGAACACACGACTGCCGGCAACAGAGACTCGCCGATTAGGAGCGCCCGGCCTCGACGTGTCAGCAACCAGTCGCTGGGCGATTGCCACGCGGTCAAAATGACTCGACAACCGGTCTCAAGCAGCGTATCTCTGATCTAGTACCGATGAGCGATTCCTTCGAGTAGAGAATGTCCCCCTTCGTTTATCGGGACTTCTCGCGTACCCGAACGTATGGGAGAGCTCGAAACTGAAGCCGAGAAAACGCGGTCCGAAAGTGCATCGTCCCTCCGCGAACTAGCCGAGCAACTCGACGGCGACGACGCTGTGACGCTCGAACTCGGTGGGCAGCAGGTTCAGTTGGACCCGACGAACCCGGTGACATTCAAACTGGAAGGCGAGTCGGGCTGGTCTGAAGGTGAGACTGAGACAAAACAGAGTATCGAGTTCGAGTTAGTCTGGTGGCGTGAGACCCAGACGGCAGAAGAAGGAGCGGTGGAGATCACTACTGAAGGTCAGTAATATCCACTCATTCCCTCAGACATATCATATGTACGACCACATCCTCTTTCCCACAGATGGGAGCGAGCCAGCAGATTCGGCCCTCGACTATGCCCTCCAGATAGCCGCCGAACACGAGGCAACGGTCCACGTCCTCAATGTCGTAGACACCAGCCAAGTCAGCCGTAGCGGAATGCAAGGTGATGTGAGTGCCGCCCTGGAGCAGGAAGGAACAGAAATCGTGAACGAAACAGCCCAGCGCGCCAGAGAACGCGGCATCTCCGTGGTCTCGGAGGTAATCCACGGTGACCCCTACGAGGCGATTGTCGAGTATAGTACGCAGTCAGCCGTCGAGTTGATCGTGATGCCGACCCACGGACGGCGTGGATTGCAGCGGTTTCTCCTGGGGAGCGTTACAGAACGCGTTATCAACACCGCGGACATCCCCGTGATCGCAGTCAATCCCGGGACACAACCACACACCTATCCGTGCCAGGATCTTCTGGTTCCAACCGACGGAAGCCGTGGTTCGGAACTCGCGTTGTCCGAAGGAGTCGCCCTCGCAAACGCAACTGATGCCACGCTCCATATACTCCACGTTGTCGAGACTGGAAGCCTCGGTCCGGATGCTCGCTCCCTGGTGAAAGATGAGGAACTCACCACCCGGGCGGATGAGATCATTGCAGACGCCATCGAGACCGCAGCGGCGGCGACGGTCGATACCGTCGAGAGTGAAATCGAATTCGGTATCCCGTCCAAAGAGATCCGAAGCTACATCGACACACACGAGATTGACTTCGCCATCCTCGGCACGCACGGCACGACCGATTTCAGCCGATACATGATGGGTGGGGTGAGTTCGAAAATCGTTCGAACGTCGCCAGTGCCGGTGATGTGGGTTCGAGAGCCGGATCCGAGTGGTGGGTGAGACGCCTCTGCTGGTAGGTGACAAACCACTTGAGCGTGATGCACGTAGGTACTCGCAGTGCACATGTACGAGGACATTCTGCTCCCGTTCGATGGAAGCGATGGGGCTGCGGAGGCATTACATCACGCTGCTGAGATCGCACACTGGGCCGACGCCACGATCCACGTTCTGTTCGTCGCGGATACGACACGCGATAGTGTGACCGTCGTCGAAACACAGGTCGTTGACGCACTTGTTCTGGAGGGTGAGGACATCGTCGAGGAAGCAGAGAAGACACTGAACACACTCGGTGTCGACTACGAGTCCGACGTCGTCCAGGGGAATCCAGCGCCGACGATCGTCGAGTATGCTGAGCGATACGATCACGACCTGATCGTGATGCCGACCCGCGGGCGGGAGGGGGTATCACGATACCTCGTCGGGAGCGTCACGGAGAAGATCGTCCGTCTGTCTTCCGTCCCTGTCCTCACAGCGCGGATGCAGCCCGACGAACAACTGGTGTTTCCCTACGAGAACATCCTGATCCCGACCGACGGGAGTGCCGGTGCGGCCCATGCTGCCGAACATGGTCTCTCACTTGCAGCGGCTCTCGATGCGACTGTTCACGTGCTGTCTGTCGTCGACGATACCTCCCTGGGCCTGGACGTTCGCTCAACGATTTCGGAACGTGAAAGTAAACAGGCAGCGACCGATGCCGTTGACGATCTCGTGTCCGAGGCAGAGACACGCGGCCTTTCGAATAGTGTCCGGCACGTCAAACACGGGGCCCCTAACGAGGTAATACTCGACACCATCGAGTCGAACGATATCCACGCCGTCGTGCTGGGAACGACTGGGAGGCGCGGAAGTGATCGAATACTACTCGGGAACGTCGCCGAAAAGACCGTCCGCTCTGCACCAGTTCCCGTCATCACGGTTGGACGCGGGGAGTAGCGGTTCTGTGCGATGGCCCCCGGCTATCGAATTCCGATGCGTACGTAGGCTGATTTCATGCGTATACCCCCGTTCTCACGGATCGAGGGGCCCGATATCGCCTGTCTCAGGGTTGGGGGCCTCGGACCGTCAACACCGGAATCGACGACGTCCAAACGAGATACTCAGTGACGCTACCAAGGACGTATCGGTCAAAGCCCGTGTTCCGTGGGTGCCGAAGACGCTGTTATCGAGAGACCGTATCACTGCTGCGGGTGCAAGACCACACAAATCTGTCTCACCGTCAAGATACCAGTTCCAATCACGAACAGGACAAGGACGTCGGATGAAGTGATATCAGCAGGAACCCACCCAGGATCGAATATGTCCCTCATAGCAGGAACTCCCCTCTCGCGGCGTAACCTTTGTGCGTCTACCACGAGGCTGTAGAGATAGAATCCGTGGATTCGAGCATCAATGAGATACTGATACGAGGACGTGAATCCGGCCTACTGGTCGCTGGCGCTCTCGTCTCTCTGCTACTATTCCTGTTCGCAGTCCAGTTGCTGGGGGCGTCCACAGCGGCCGCGGCCGCTCCGCTCGAACGGTTTTTCAGGCGATACGTCGCCGGAAGTGGGCAAGCTCTGGGTGCGAGCTGGCTCGCCACGTACGTGCTCACCAACGGATCAGTAGTAGCGGCCCTGTCCGTCTCGCTGTTCAAGACTGGGGTTCTCACGGCTTCACAGTTGTTCCTGATGCTCGCCGGTTCACGCCTCGGGGGTGCCGCTATCGTACTCTTGATAGGAATGCTGGACTATTTCCAGAAGCGGCGCTCTTCGTTCGGTGAGGCGACTGAGTTGGGGATACTGACGTTCCTCCTGTCCCACTCGATCTATCTACCGGCGACCGTGCTCGGGTATCTCCTCTTGCCAGTACTCCGGACCGGACTCCAGGGCGTGAGTGACAGTGTTGAATTCTCGTTTAACCCACTGGCGGCCTTCGATCCAGCGACGGGAGCCATCGTCGATACTGCTGGTGTGAGCCTGGCACTCGTGATGGCCGTTCTCGTGCTGTTTGGCAGCCTCACGCTCTTCGACCGGGTGCTCAAACGGATCGACACCGAATGGCTCCGCAAGCGGTTCTTTCTCCGATTTCAGCACAAATGGACCTCGTTCGGGCTGGGTATCCTCATCACTGGCGTGACGACCAGTGTCGCGTTCTCGTTAGGCGTCGTCGTCCCCCTCTACAACCGCAACTACATCAAGCGGAAAGAAATCGTTCCCTACGTTCTGGGGGCGAATGTCGGCACCTTCTTCGACACGATTGTCATCGCTGTGCTTTTGGAATCTCCACAGGGCGTGGCTATCGTGTTATCACTCGTCGCAGTCGGAACGATCATCACGGTCGGAACACTGGTTCGGTTCTCGACGTACTTCCAAGCTGTCGAGACCGCCCAAACCCGTCTGGTTACCAACCGTTGGTACCTGGCTTGGTTTCTCACCTCGTTGGTTGTTCTCCCGATACTTCTGGTTCTACTCCCAATCTAGTTCTGGGACCGAGAAAGCCTGTTCTATCGGGAGAGGGCCGCCAATACGGGTGGAATCCCCTTCCGCAGGCTCAGTTTCCCCCGGGCCTATATATGGATTTAACGCGCATCTCTCGGGTATGACTTCCGTCAACGAGGTGCTCGTTGCGTACGATGGGACTCCGCTCTCGGAGAAGGCGCTGACGCACGCGCTCGATGTGTATTCGGATGCGCCGATCACTGTCCTCCACGTTATCGACTACATCGAAGAGAGCTATAGCGCGAAAGCACTGATCGGAGACGAAACGCTCCGGAAACGGGCCCGAGATCGGTCGGCAGAACTGCTTGCCGAGGCCGAGGCGAAGGCGGCCGAGCACGACCGGGAGGTTAAAACAGCAAGCGAGGTCGGCAAGGCCGCTGACGAGATTATCGAGTACGCGGACAGACACGGCATCGACGTGATCGTTATCGGGAGCCACGGACGCTCGGGTGTCTCTCGAGTGCTCTTGGGTTCAGTCGCCGAAACCGTAATGAGACGTGCATCGCTGCCCGTGACTGTCGTCAGGTGACCGCAAACTGTGCGCCCAGATTCGCCCCTGAAACGGTGAATCACAACGTACCGAACATCCGGAGGTGAATCCACTCTCGAGACGCTGTTTTGTAATTGAGGGTTGAAAAATCAAGCCTGAGAGCCCTCGTCCCAATTCCGTCTCGGAGAGAGTGAGGTGCGGCTGGGGAAGCAGAAAGACACGGATGGCTGGTCGTCCAGTCGGTATTGATCAAGAGAATCATGGGTGAAAGAGCCACGGGGATGCGGTATCTCGTTGGACACACAGACTGATAAGTGGGCTGTGGCCCACTGACTTCGATTTGAGGCCGGATAACCCCGGCAGTCGATGGCAATGCGGTCTACAGCTGTGATGATATCGAATCTTTTTGTTATCGGTCAACAAATCCACAGCTGTGAACCTCAGCAAGGGGTTTGTCCTCGCCCTAATCGTTACCCTCCTCGGTCTATCGGCCATACTGATACAACCGTTTCTCCAGTACGTCCTCGGTGCCGTCCTCCTCGCCTACGTGCTCTATCCGCTGCAGATCCGCCTCGAAGCGTACGTATCGCCGATGGTCGCCGCGCTCTCGCTCGTGATTCTGACGGTTGCTGGATTCGTCGCGCCGTTCGTAGTGATCCTCGCGACAGTCGTAGATAGCGCCAACCAGAACCTCCAAAACTTCGACGCTGACCCGGTACAGATCGAGGTAGTCGAATCCCGGATCGAAGAGCTCACCGGACAAGAGGTCGATATCACAGGCGAACTCGTCAGCTCAGGGCGGGAAATCGGAACGATCGTATTCGAACGGTCGACCCAGGCGTTCAGTACGATCACTTTCCACCTCATCGGGCTCGCGTTGGCGCTCTTTCTCGTCTACTACCTTCTCAAAGACAGTGACGACCTGACCAACTGGCTCAACCGAACGATCCCCCTCCCGACGGACATCCAGCGCGACCTCCACGCTGAGATCAACGACGTGATGTGGGGCGTTCTCTTCGGACACGTCTTCGTCGCAATCGTCCAGGGGGTCGTCGCCGGAGTCGGGCTCGTCGTTACTGGCGTTCCCAATGCCCTGTTCTGGACGGCCGTCATGATCGTTCTCGCGATGATTCCGCTCGTCGGAACGATTCCCGTCTGGGGCGGGGCAGTGGTCTACCTGTATCTCACGGACGAACCACTACTCGCCGTCGGATTATTCGTCTACAGCGTCATCGTGGTTGGACTCACTGACGACTATCTCCGTCCATTCGCCGTCGACAGATACGCGAAGCTCAATCCTGCCGTCATCCTCCTCGGTATCCTCGGTGGAGCGTACGCATTCGGGATTATGGGCCTGTTCTTTGGTCCCGTCGTCCTTGGGGCACTCAAAGCCGCCCTCCGCGTCGGCTTGGATACCTGGTCCCAAATCGACGAGGGAGACATCGGTTGACCGACCGGTCCGTATCAGTCGAACAACATATTTTCGAGCCTTGTCCCCAGATTCGGCGTGCCAAACCGGCGTCGCAACTCCAGAACGATCTGTCCGGCACCGAGGGGGAGCAGGCTCATCCCGAGCACCACCAGCCAACTCTCGAGGCCAATCGGTGCGGTGCTTAGTGCCAGCGAGACCCCGGGCAGATAGACGGTACCAATCACCAGCAGAGCCGACAGGCCGAGTGCACCCCACACGTACGCGTTCTCGGTGACTTCGTTGCGCACGATGCCCGACGTGAGTTCACGCATGTTGAACACGTGCCAGAGCTGGGCGAACGCCAGCGTGAGGAACGACATCGTGACGACTTCTTCGGCCCCCATACCGCCAGCGTACATCCCGCCCCCGATCACGAACGCACCGATTGTCGCGACCGAGATCATCGTCCCATACATCCCGAGTTCGGTCCAGTGCGTGCGGGTCAGGATCGGCTCGTCGGTGTCTCGCGGCGGTGTATTCATGATCTCCTTGCTTCCCCCACACGCCCCCAGTGCGAACGCCGGGAAGATGTCGGTCACGACGTTGAGAAAGAGGATCTGCAACGGAAGCAACGGGAGCGGAAACCCCAACAGCGCCGCGATCAGGATGGCCAGTAGTTCGCTGAGGTTGCAGGACATAAGATACAGCACGAACTTCCGGATGTTCCGGAAGATGATCCGCCCTTCCCTGATGGCGTGATAGATACTCCCAAAATTATCGTCCTGCAGGATCATATCCGACGCCTCCTGAGCCACTTGCGTCCCTCGCTGACCCATAGCGACGCCGATGTCGGCCCGCTTCAGTGCCGGTGCGTCGTTGACCCCGTCTCCGGTCATGGCCACGATCGAGCCGGCTGCCTGGTGAATTCCGATCAGGTCGAGCTTGTTCTCCGGAGCAACACGCGCAAACACCGACGCGTTCACGAACCGCTCCATCTCGTCCTGTGACAGGTTCTCGGGGTCGTCGAGTTCGCTCCCCCGGATAACCTCGTCGTCCTCCGGGCGCATCAACCCGACGCTCCGCGCGATATTCCTGGCCGTCCCCGGGTGGTCGCCGGTTACCATAACGATTCGCAACCCCGCGTCCAGACAGTTCTTGATGGTCGATTTGACCTCCTCGCGCGGTGGATCGATCATCGCAACGAGCCCGAGCAGCGAGAGGTCTTCGTATGGTGGCGTCTCCGTGCTCTCTACGTCCTTCCTGGCGAGCGCAAGAACGCGTAGCCCGTCTTCGGCCATACGTTCGCTCTTCTGAATCCACTCTTCTTTGTCAGCTTCCGAGAGCGCTGCGGTGCCGTCGTCCGTCACGAGCCGAGTTGACGACTCGACGACTGCTTCTGGTGCACCTTTCACGGCAACCTTGTATCCTCCATCAACAGTATGATAGGTCGCCATCATTTTGGCGGACGGATCGAAGGACACCTCGCGGGCCTCGGGCATCGACTCGAGGAGGCCCGCCCGGTCAATACCGCCCTTCAATCCCGCTATCAGGAGAGCGGCCTCCGTTGGATCACCCGTTACAGCGGTCTCGTCGTCTTCCTGGGTCACGGAGGCGTTGTTACAGAGGACGCCTACCTCCAGGGCCTCCTGCATGACGGGATCTCGTGGCTCATCCCGCTCTTCGTCACCATGCTGGAACGTCCCTTCGGTGTCGAGTCCGGTCCCGGTGACCGCGACTGATCCGTTCGCCAGTTCGTACTCGGCCACGGTCATCTCGTTCTCCGTCAGCGTGCCCGTCTTGTCGGTACAGATGATATTCGTCGAGCCCAGTGTCTCGACGGAGGCGAGGTTGTTTATCAGGGCGTTTCGATCCGCCATCCGCCACATCCCCCGCGCGAGCACCAGCGTGGCGACGACCGGGAGTCCTTCCGGGATGGTTGCGATAGCCAGTGCGATGGCTGTCTCGACCATCAGGTACAGATCCTGCCCTCTGAGCCACCCCGAAACGAAAACGATGGCGGCCACGACGAGTAGGAACGGAACTAGCTTGCGCCCGAGTTCGTCGAGCTTCTGCTGGAGCGGCGTCTTCTCTTCGATTTCTCCCTGCAGCGACGCCGAGATCTTGCCCAGTTCCGTGTCCATCCCGGTCGACACAACGATCGCTTCAACAGTCCCCCGCGTCACGCTCGTGCCCTTGTAGAGCATGTTCTCTCGCTCGGCGAGAGGCACGTCTTCCTCCAGGACATCGCTCGTCTTTCCGACGGGAACGGATTCGCCGGTGAGCGCCGATTCGTCGGCCTGGAGCTTGGAGGGCTCGATCACTCGAAGATCGGCCGGAACGACGTTCCCGGCGCTGAGGAGCACGATGTCTCCCGGCACCAGGTCTTCGGCGGAAACCTTCTCGACCTCTCCCGCCCGGCGAACGCGAGCCTCGATCTCCGTCATCTCCTGGAGGCCCTCCATCGACTTGATAGCCCGCATCTCGGTGACGAACCCGATGAGCCCGTTGATGAGGAGCACGACGAAGATGGCGACCCCCTCGATGTTCTCGTTCAGTGCGAAGGCTGCCACTCCTGCCACCGCCAGCAACAGCACGATGAAGCTCTTGAACTGGTCGACCAGAACTCCCAACCAGTCCCGCTGCTCCGCCTCGTGCAACGCATTCGGGCCGACCCGCTCGCGCCGCGTTGTGGCTTCGTCCTCGCTCAGTCCCTCGTCTACAGAACCCTCGTAGTGATCGAGGATCTCGTCCGACGACCTGGCCCACGGCGTTTGAATCGGATGTTCGTCCATCTCCAGCGGAAAAGTCCCTGAGAGAGGCTATGGTCGATAACTGTAAAAAAGGTTGTGTGATTGACACCCAATAATCTCCAGACACAAAGAGGAACGGCGACGAGAATCCAGCGGGGACAAACAGCTACGGAATGGATACCCGCTTTCGGCTGTTCGTGCTGAAAGAATGTCACGGATAGTTCACGATACAGCGCTCATTGGGGACCTGACATTTCCCTCGCCCTCTGTGTCGGCCACGATCTCCGACCACCTATCAACGTCTCACCCACGAAAGCCGAGCAACCGAAGGCCGTTCAGCGAGACGAGGACCGTCGAGCCCTCGTGACCGATCACTGCGAGCGGGAGCGGGATACCTCGGAGGAGGATCGTGCCGACCATGAGTGCAATCGCGCCGAAGGCGATGGCGAGATTGATGGTGAGCGTTCGGCGAGTCTTGCGGCCGAGGCTAAGTACGTAGGGAATCTTGCTGAGATCATCGCCCATCAGTACCACGTCGGCAGTGTCGAGCGCGACGTCGGTTCCCGCGCCGCCCATCGCTATACCGAGGGTTGCTGTGGCGAGTGCTGGGGCGTCGTTTACACCGTCACCGACCATCGCCACGTTCTCGTGTCCTTCGACCAGCTCTTCGATCGTCGCCACTTTCTCTTCCGGTAGCAGTTCCGCCTGGACTTCGTCGATACCGACTTCGTCGGCGATGCGCTGTGCGACGCGCTCGTTGTCGCCTGTCAGCATGACGATGTGCTCCACGCCGAGCGAGCGGAGGTCGGCGATCATCTCGGCCGCGTCAGGGCGAACGGTGTCAGTGAAGGCGAGCCACCCCAGAACGCTGACTTCGCCGTGACGCTCTCGGGCAACGAGGACGCTCGTTTTTCCCTCTGCCTCTAGCGTCTGGAGGCGATCAAGCCCTGGTTCGAGACCGTCGATCGCCGCGTCTCCGAGAACGGTCTGGAAGTAACTGCGATTCCCGATGTGCGTCGTCGTTCCGTCGATGTCTGCCTTGACCCCTTTCCCGGCGACTGACTGAAACCGCTCCGCGTCAGCGACGTCGAGTGACCGGGCTTGTGCCGCCCTCACAGTCGCACGAGCGAGGTGGTGTTCCGAGCGGGCCTGTACTGCGGCCGCGATTGAGAGCAACTCATCCTCGGACAGTGTCTGGTCCGACGATTCGTCACGGACAGATACGTCGGTCAACTCCGTGTCACCCTGTGTGAGTGTGCCGGTCTTGTCGAACGCGACCGCGTCGATGCGTGCTGCAGTCTCGACGTGTTCGCCGCCCTTGAACAGCACGCCCTGCCTGCCGCCGGAGGCGATTGCCGAGAGGACTGCCGCGGGCGTCGAGATGATGACCGCACACGGGGACGCGGCGACCATGAGCGTCATCGCGCGATAGAACGTCCCCGTGAACTCGCTCCCGAGCGCGAGCGGAATCCCGATAGCTGCGATTGTGAGGGCGAATACGCCGAGTACGTACGGTTGTTCGAGACGATCGATGAGCCGCTGTGTCGGCGCCTTCTCGCTCTGGGCCTCTTCGACCATGGTGATGAGGCGGCTGATCGCCGATTCGTGGGCCCGTCGAGTGACTTCGATTTCGAGGCTCCCACTCTCGTTGATCGTGCCGCCGAACACCTCGTCACCAGATTCCTTCGGTACAGGCACGGACTCGCCGGTGAGCGAGGCCTGATCGACCGTTCCCTCGCCGGACGTGACGATGCCGTCAAGCGGGATCTTGTCGCCGGGACGAACGACGAACACGTCGCCAACGGCAACCTCGTCGATGGGAACCGTGATCTCCTCACCGTCACGAAGAACCTGCGCTTCGTCCGGTCGCATCTCGACGAGAGACTCGATCGCCCGCCGTGAACGGCCGATAGCGTAGTGTTGGAGCGTGTTCGACAGCGAGAACAGGAAGAGGAGCATCGCCCCCTCAAACGGGGCTCCAATCGAGAGCGCGCCGACCGCGGCGACGATCATCAACAGGTCGATATCGACCGCGCGGTGGCGGAGCGTCTCGATGGCCCCTTTGAGCCCGTACCACCCGCCGAAGACGTATGCGACGCTGTAGCCGGCCCACATCATGAGAGACGGACCATCGAGCCACCCCGTCGCCAAGCCGGTCACCATGCCGAGCAGTGTCAGACCGACGAACACTGCCTCACGTCTGAGTTCCGAACGGGTGGTCACCTCGTCGGGTGCCGTGTCGCCCTCGTCCTGGATCGAAACACCACGGTCTTGGACCGCACCCCGAAGTTGTTCCTCTGAGGTACCGCTCTCGTCGTAGGTGATTCGAACGCTCCCCGTTCGGAACGAGACGTCGACGTCGTGGACACCTGGTATGTCTCGGAGGTGTCGTTCGAGGGCTCGCGCTCCTGCTTCGCCGCGACCACCTCGTCGTTCGATCTGGACGGTGCACGTCGATAGCGGGGGTGATTCAGTAACGGTCACGCAATGTCTCCATACACTGCATTGTGATTCTGTACTGTAGGTCTGTCATTGTGGCTCTGTCTGACTGGATACGAAGCGGATCCTCCACACTGTGGACCCCTCCTTCTGTCTTTCTTGTCCGAATGATTCAGCTGATGATCGTCACTGGGATCCGTGCTCGGCGGGTGACTGTCTCGGCAACGCTCCCGAGGAGCGCACGGTCGATTCCTGAGCGGCCGTGACTGCCCATGACGATCTGATCGACATCATGGTCGTCAGCGTATTCCAAAATAGCTCGTGCCGGTTTGCCGACTTCCGTGACGGTAACGAGTTCGGTACTCCGTTCCGCCGCGAGGTCCGTCGCCGTCGTGTGGGTTCTGCTTGCTTGTTCTTTCGCATTCTCGTACCAGCCCTCGGCGACTGGTAGGCCGCCAGCCTCCACGTCGATAACCGAGTCGATAGGATTGATAACGTAAATCGAGGTAATTGGTGCATCGGGGAAGGTTTCGATAGCGTATGTGAGCGCACGCTCTGAAAGTGGGGAGCCGTCGAAGGCGACGAGAACGTTGGTAGGCATGAGAAGAAGTTTGTGACGAAGTGAAATGAACGTACTGCTCAGCGGGGAGCGCGACGACGATTCGTGGAGGTGGGGCACCCAGACGAGTGGGGTTTGTCTCAGGTGTTCACCGGCTACGGTGTTCAGTTGTGGCTGGTGGCGCCGGTCATGTTGGCGCTGTTTCTCGACTCAGCGGCCGTCTACACACTCTGGGGAGGGGTGCCAGTCGGTGAAAGCCTCTACTACAGCATTGACATTCACTACATCTCCGCCACAAGATCCCTCAGACGGCGGGTTTGGACCGGTCGCGACCGTCGTCGCTGGGGTCGAGGCGTTTGCCGACACTGGAGCAATCATTTTACTCGACTACGTACTCGGAACCCGTGAGCAGGTGTAACGACTATTATCCTGACTTAGAGAAATAGCGTCTTCGATATTCCTCCTCCGGACCTGGGCGACTGCATGATGAACGGGTTCGGAAAGAACCGAAATCGGTTCAGGTCCGTCTTCGGCCTCAATATAGATCGCTCCTTGATTTTGATCACCATCAGAAACCACCATTTCACTCCGACCAGAGGACCACTCTCCTCGTGAGAACTCAATAAATCCAGGTACATCGTAGCTATTGGACTCCACCCCGGGGTTAATAAAGAGATGACCGCGAACTTGCTCAGAAGACTCCAGTTGTTCTGGTATAGATTCATATTCACCAACTTCTCCGCACTCTCCAGAAATCGGTTGCACGAATGTGGTCAGAATGCCGATACGTGAATGTACGAGTTAACCTTATATAAATACAGAAAGCCCACTCGGAAGAGATGTCTCTCCCGAGTGGGCTATAAGGTATGAATGGTGGCGGCGAACCGCGTTTCCCAGAGGCTCGCGCACTCCAGTACTCCCCGGAACGCTGGTGGGCTTATCTTCCGTGTTCGGGATGGGTACGGGAGGCAACCCCACCGCTGTGGCCGCCTAACGTCGAGTCGTGGAATCGAACCACGAAAGTACCAGTCTCGATCGGGTCCACCGTCTGTCCGTGCGATCCAGTTTGCGCCTGGACTCGTTCAGCGACGAGTAAATCGTCGGTGAATGAGTCACAGTGCGTATGAATGATGGCTTTGGTCTGTTAGTGCTCGTGGGCTTAACGTCTCGTTACCTCGACGCGCACACCCCGAGTCTATCAACCGCGTCTTGTACGCGGGACCTCAGCGGTGTCTCTTTTCCAAGTGGGTTTCGAGCTTAGATGCGTTCAGCTCTTACCCCGTGCGGCGTGGCTACCCGGCACGTGCTCTCTCGAACAACCGGTACACCAGTGGCCACCAACCGTAGTTCCTCTCGTACTATACGGTCGTTCTTGTCAGACACCATTACACACCCAGTAGATAGCAGCCGACCTGTCTCACGACGGTCTAAACCCAGCTCACGACCTCCTTTAATAGGCGAACAACCTCACCCTTGCCCGCTTCTGCACGGGCAGGATGGAGGGAACCGACATCGAGGTAGCAAGCCACTCGGTCGATATGTGCTCTTGCGAGTGACGACTCTGTTATCCCTAGGGTAGCTTTTCTGTCATCAATTGCCCGCATCAAGCAGGCTAATTGGTTCGCTAGACCACGCTTTCGCGTCAGCGTTCCTCGTTGGGAAGAACACTGTCAAGTCATCTTTTGCTCTTGCACTCTTCGCCGGGTCTCTGTCCCGGCTGAGATGACCATAGGGCGCGCTCGATATCTTTTCGAGCGCGTACCGCCCCAGTCAAACTGCCCGGCTATCGGTGTCCTCCTCCCGGAGTGAGAGTCGCAGTCACCGACGGGTAGTATTTCACTGTTGACTCGGTGGCCCGCTAGCGCGGGTACCTGTGTAACGTCTCCTACCTATGCTGCACATCGGCGACCACGTCTCAGCGACAGCCTGCAGTAAAGCTCCATAGGGTCTTCGCTTCCCCCTGGGTGTCTCCAGACTCCGCACTGGAATGTACAGTTCACCGGGCCCAACGTTGGGACAGTGAAGCTCTGGTTAATCCATTCATGCAAGCCGCTACTGATGCGGCAAGGTACTACGCTACCTTAAGAGGGTCATAGTTACCCCCGCCGTTGACAGGTCCTTCGTCCTCTTGTACGAGGTGTTCAGATACCTGCACTGGGCAGGATTCAGTGACCGTACGAGTCCTTGCGGATTTGCGGTCACCTATGTTGTTACTAGACAGTCCGAGCTTCCGAGTCACTGCGACCTGCTCCGTTCCGGAGCAGGCATCCCTTCTTCCGAAGGTACGGGACTAACTTGCCGAATTCCCTAACGTTGGTTGCTCCCGACAGGCCTTGGCTTTCGCCGCCATGGACACCTGTGTCGGTTCTCGGTACGGACACTATGCTCGTCTTTTCATGGGCCCCAGGTTGAATCACGTTTCCCTATACCGCCGTTCGTCCGCTTCGTGCCATTACGGCTTCCACGGAGTTGGACGGTTCGACCGGGCGAAAGCCCGGCGTGATCGACCCCAGGGCGTCAACTTTCACTGCATAGTGGCACAGGAATATTAACCTGTTTCCCATTTCGTCATAGTCGAGTTGCGGTATGACTTAGGACCGGCTAACCCTCAGCTGATCAGCAGTGCTGAGGAACCCTTATCCATTAGGCCGTCGGGGTTCTCACCCGACTATCGCTGCTACTATGGCCAGGATTTTCGTCACTAATCGGTCCACAGGAGCTCTCGCCCCCGCTTCCATCCAATTAGAGCGCCAATCTACTCGATTACCCTGTAACGGGTACGGACAGGTCTCGGTGGTGGATTTGAGTCCCGATCATTTTGGGCGCCTCAAACCTCGGCCGGTAAGCTGTTACGCTTTTCTTAGAGGGTAGCTGCTTCTAAGCTCACCTCCCGGCTGTCTAGGGCTCGAGACCACCTTCAGAGGATTACACTTAATCCACACTTGGGGACCTTAACCTATCTCTGGGTTGTTCCCCTCCTGGTACACAGGCTTACCCCGCGCACCGGAATCCCCGCGTCAAACAGCGTCTGTAGGTTTGGAGTTTGACAGGTGTGCCGACTCCTCTCGGAGGCGGACACACCAATCGGTCGCTCTACCCCACAGACTACCTCGGCGGAGGTCATGCTTCGACATGTTTCGATTGGAACCAGCTGTTGCCGGACTCGATGGGCCTTTCACCCCTACACATAGATCACGAGAGGGTATTGTAGGACACCAACTCTAACAGACTTCCACGTGCCTTTCGGCACGCTTCATCTTGTCCATGCGTAGATCGTCCGGATTCGGGTCGTGTCCACATGGCTCCCCGCGCTTGAACACGGCGGCCCTCGGGCAAAGCCCTGCGGCCATGTCGGTTTCCCTGTGCCTCCCCGGATGCTCCGGTTAGACTTGCCATACAGACACACTCCCTGGCTCGTTTTTCAAAACGTACGACAGAACATCGGCTTCCTGTAAGTCTTACTGGACGCTCGCGCGTCGGTCATTCGTTACAGGACCTTGTATGCCCTGTCGCTCGATCGCCAACTGATTTCATGCTCTATTTCGCCTCCCTTCTGAGGGTACTTTGCAGCGTTCGTTCACACTACTTGTTCACTATCGGTCTCAGGTTGTGTTTAGCCTTCGCAGTCGATGCCTGCGTTATTCGCGAGGGATATCCAACCCCCGCTACTCTGGCACTACCGCACAGCGTACTGGTCTTCACTACGGGGTTGTCACCCTGTATCACGCTCTGTTCCAAGAGACTTCGTGAAGACGGTCGGCTGATGAGAGGTAGCCCTGACACCACATTGCCCGTGAGGGCTTCGGTTTGGGCTGTATCGCGTTCACTCGCGGTTACTGACGACATCACATTGCGTTTTCTTTTCCTCCCGATACTGAGATGTTTCAGTTCTCGGGGTTCCTCATTGCGCGAAGCAATTGTTAGAGAGATTCTCATTCGGAAATCTGTGGTTCTTCGCCTCCGTGCGGCTCCCCACAGCTTATCGCAGCTTGGCACGTCCTTCATCAGCGCCTGAGCCGAGCAATCCACCAGCTGGCATAGTAGCCAACGTCGTTGTGACTCGTTCAACTGAACGAGTCCAGTGGACGCCTGGATCGCACGTACACACGGTTTCATACTCGCCCCCAAGGTGGTAGATGGTGGGCGAATCGACCCTTCCCAGGCGCGGTTTCACCCGACCTGGTGCATCTGTCGTCGTATCACAGTCGAACGCCGTCCCACACTTAAGGGGAGTGGTTCGTCGGTGATACGAAGTACGGACCCGTCGGGAGTTGCACCCGACATCCCCGTGAGGGGATATCCGCCTCGGATAGGTCTTGTGAGCCCAGCGGGCCCATGCAGTAGTCGGCGCTTGCCGACTCGCGGTGACTTGTGGTCACCAGTCAGTTCCGTCTGGTTGTTGTGACCAACAACCAAATGTAGGTGGGTCAGGCCAGAGGCCTGATCCCGGTCAGTAGGAGGTGATCCAGCCGCAGATTCCTCTACGGCTACCTTGTTACGACTTAAGCCCCCTTGCGGAGCCCAGATTCGACCATCGCATGATGGCCTCATCCGGACCCCACTCGGGTGCTTTGACGGGCGGTGTGTGCAAGGAGCAGGGACGTATTCACCGCGCGCTTCTGACACGCGATTACTACCGAATCCAGCTTCATGCGGGCGGGTTTCAGCCCGCAATCCGAACTACGACTCCGTTTGGAGATTAGCGTCGCCTCTCGGCGTTGCATCCCACTGTCAGAGCCATTGTAGCCCGCGTGTTGCCCGGTCCATTCGGGGCATACTGACCTACCGTTGCCCATTCCTTCCTCCATTTTAGCAATGGCAGTCCTCCTAGTGTACCCAACCACCGCAGGGGTGTTGCTGGCAACTAGAAGTGTGGGTCTCGCTCGTTGCCTGACTTAACAGGACGCCTCACGGTACGAGCTGACGGCGGCCATGCACCTCCTCTCAGTAGCGTCGGGTAAGGTCGTCAACCTGACTGTCATTACTACTGTCGGGACCGGTGAGATGTCCGGCGTTGAGTCCAATTAAACCGCAGGCTCCTCCGGTTGTGGTGCTCCCCCGCCAATTCCTTTAAGTTTCATCCTTGCGGACGTACTTCCCAGGCGGCTCGCTTATCGTCTTCACTACGGCACATCACGTGCTCATGGCGCGTGACATACCTAGCGAGCATTGTTTACAGCCAGGACTACCCGGGTATCTAATCCGGTTCGAGACCCTGGCTTTCGTCCCTCACTGTCGGGTCCGGTCTCTCAACGTGGTTTCCCCATTGGTGGTCCGTCCAGGATTACAGGATTTCACTCCTACCCCGGACGTACCCGTTGAGTCTCTCGGCCCCAAGCTGTGTAGTTTCCACCGGACGCCGACCAGTTGAGCTGGTCGATTTCCCAATGGACTTACACAGCAAGCTACGGACGCTTTAGGCCCAATAATATCGGCCATCACTTGGACTGCCGGTATTACCGCGGCGGCTGGCACCGGTCTTGCCCAGTCCTTGTTCCTGTACCACCTTACGGTACAGAAAAGCGAGGGCTATATGCCCTCACACTCGGAGTCCCCCTATCGCACTGTCGTGCAGTGTAAAGGTTTCGCGCCTGCTGCGCCCCGTAGGGCCCGGTATCTTGTCTCAGATACCGTCTCCAGGCTCTTGCTCTCACAACCTGTACCGATTATCGGCATGGTGGGCCGTTACCCCACCATCTACCTAATCGGCCGCAGCCACATCCTACAGCGCCGGAACGTTTCTAACTCTCGGCACTCCAGCATGAGAGTTATATCCGCTATTGGCCTCAGTTTCCCGAGGTTATCGCGGTCTGTAGGGTAGTTTGGCCACGTGTTACTGAGCTATATGCTACGAGTCTAAACTCGTGCAACTAGCATGGCTAAATCGGACTCCGATAGCAATGGCCTCCGGCAGGATCAACCGGAATGTGCTGATATACATCAGCGGCGGAAGTGGTTGCACTCCGTCGGAAGCTAACACATTGGTTCCTACGCCAATGTTGACTACTGCATGGGTCCGTGGGCTCACATCAGATTCCATCTTGACGGCGGACCGCAGGGGTGGAATCCTCATACACGAACACGAAGCCTCGGTGGCCTCGCGTTCTAAGCGAGTGACCCAGGCCACCATGTTGGCGGCGTTGGGGTGTCGTTCCGAGAACGCTGCCCGGAGCGACCTTCGCATCACAACCGATGGGAGGGGAGTATATAAATGGACGGTCTCGAGCCCGCCGTGCCTAGGCGTCACACAGAATATGTGTCGCATACACACTAGACCATGAGTTTCTGTCGTCCCACCCAGAAGGAAGGATCTCGAAGTACTACCCGGTTCTCTACACTGAACGATTAGTACTTCACCTGTACTGACCGTTTAAAATTAAGTGTGACAACATTTCTATGACACCCTAACAACACTCGGTTAGCCACTTACCTCCGTCCTGAAGGCCCATAGCTACGGTCGGCAGAAGCAAGAGAGCAGACCGAGGCCCCGATGAGCACTCGGCCTGGAGGTGCTGGGATAGCGTGATGGCACCACGGGACCGGGGTGATACCGTGGAACCGACGCCCTCAGCCGAAATGGCATCACCGGGCATCGCGCTGCAAACGGCCGCTGGGCGATAATAGTCAGCAATCCGGGATGGAGTTAGCGACGGTCGGCGGTGGCTCACGGGTGAACACCAGTCACCTGAGGGACGAAGCGGCGATATGTCCACGCCTGATGGACCTCCCACCGGACCGGAAGCCAGAGGAGCTCTGGATTATCCAGGTCAATCCACAGACTTGCCAGGGGGAACCGACCACAAGTGAGGTCATCGCAGACCGACGGAACGAACTGTCGGGCAACATCTCGCTCAATCAGGAACTGGGCTTTATCGAACAGGTCAACGAGTGGGTCGAGAGTGGGAAGCCCCCGTCCGACGAGTTTACCAAGACCAGTATCCACCGGATACAGATGGGGAAGCGGTATCACTGCTCGACAAAGGTCAATCGGGACCCAGACTTCCTCACCGAACTACATGACCTGGGGAAACGCCGAGTACGGGAGTTCTTCGACGAGCGACCGGGATAGAGGGCGTCCAGACCACTATTGCCTCGTGGTGGCTGTACAGTATGACTTCAACACATCCAACCCCCCGCCAGCGGCGCAGACTGCTGCCGGCCGAACAGGGATTCGAAGGCCGACGATGACGAGATCGTGGATGTCCTCAGTCATTTATTCGGTGTGGGTTTCGATGAGCGCTTGGAGCGCTTCTTCCCGTTTGAGGCCGACGTCGTCGTCGAGTTGGTCCTCTCCGTTGATGTGAAGCAATTCGTTCGTCGCGGTCATCCCGGTGTCGGATGCAGTATCAGTTGCCATCAGTAGATTGTACGCGTCAGCGTCAGCTGATTTTATTCGCATAGCGCACAATACTGTGAAATACTACTCGCCGGTTAGAGGTGTCGGGTCAGTCACCTCGTCACAGGTAGAAATCCGCTCGCATCGGGAGCGACACAGTGTGATAGAGAGGAGAAGGCGGCGTTAGCTTTCGACAGCAGGGGCCGAGGACTCGGACTGTTCGTACTTGTTCTCGAACTCCTGAATCAGTTGGCCCATCTTCGCGTACCAGTCGTTAAGCATCCGCTGCATCTCGTCTGCGATCTGGGACGGGTCCGTCGGCGAGTAGACGTGGTAGTAGCCGCCCTGGTCGTAGTTGATCTGGTCTTTCTCGATAAAACCCGTCTGGAGTAGCCGCTGGACGGCGCGGTATGCGGTCGACCGCTCGCGGTCGACTGCGTCGGCGAGTTCGTCGACGGTCAGTGGGTCATCAGCTTCGACGAGCGCCCGAAAGCACTCCTTGTCGAGTTCCTTGAGCCCGTGGAAACATTCTAACAGCCCCTCGCACTGCATGTCTCGGCGGAGTTGTTCAGACATCGAATCTGGCATCGTTATCACGTCTTCGTAGCCGCCACGCGGTAATAAGACTTGTGTACGGTTCGCACAAATGCACGCACGATCCGGCAAAAACTGCCCTCGGATAGGCGGTCAAGGCCGTTCACCTCACAGCCGATACACACCCTTGCCGAACGGTTAGTCCGCGCCCGTCGCAGCTGTATCGCGAGTCTCGCTCCGGGTTCGCCAGTAGCCCTGGAGATAGGCGCCGATAAACATCCCGGCGAGTGCCCAGAGGATAGTAACGTTGCCAATACCGAGGCTCGCGTAGGCGGCCCCCGGACAGATGCCGGACAGCCCCCAGCCGACGCCGAAGATGGCACCGCCGATCAGGACGTTCCGGTCGAAGGATTTCAGACGCCGTTCGAAGGTGTCGCCAGTCAGCGGCGCGCGGCCGAGGAGGCGGGGTGCGAGGAAGAAGGTCACCCCTGTCACGGCAGCGCCGCCGAACATCACGAACACCAGCCCGAAGTCCTCGAACTGGAGAAAATCCAGGACGACTTCCGGGCGCGCCATCTGGCTGTACGCGAGTCCGAACCCGAAGATGAGCCCGCCGACGAGAATCAGCGGCATGAACGCAGGGTGGCGGTCGTCGCTCACGTGCCGCTCCCTCCGGTCGCTCCCGTTCGGTCGTTTCGAGACTCTCGCTCCGCTCGAGTCTCGCCGCTCACGGACTCACCCCCAGTGCCGAAACCAGTTGTGCAGTGACGATGGCGACGGCGAGGAACGTCAGGACGCCGGCGATCGACGTTTTCGACGCCGAGCCGACGCCACAGACGCCGTGGCCTGACGTACAGCCCTTGCCGACGCGTGTCCCGATGCCGACGAATATCCCGCCGAGGAGGAGTCGCCACGGCTGGACGTCCGTGGTCCACGCGCCGCCCTGATAGACGACCGCGTACACAGCCGCACCGAGGACGATGCCGAGCGTGAACACGATGCGCCAGTCGCGGGAGCTGACGTACTGCTGGAACCGGGACCGGTCTGAGACGTACGACAGCGTCGACTCCAGAAACGTGCTCGCGCCGGCACTGATTCCGGTTCCGAGGTAGATGACGACAGTCCCGAGCCCGACTAGCAGGCCACCGACGGCGTAGCGACTGATGCCGTTCGGGAATAGCTCGGCGGTTGCCTGCAGTGGGAGTGCCTCAAGCACCATTGGCGTGGTTAGTCACCCGCGAGCGAGTCCTGGCTAGCTGCGCAGTTGTTTGGCCCGAGTTCCAGCGTGAACGCCTCCTCGTCGTCAACCACGCTCTGCCCGAGGTTCGTCGCGATGATCTCCTCGTAGTTGGCCGGTCGCGGCGGCATGTCCGACAGGATCAGCTCGACGAAATCGTCCTCGTCCATCGTGAGCGCGTCCATCTCCTCGACGAGCTCGCCGATTGGTGCCGTAAACGTCCCGTCCTCGGCAGGTTCAGCTGCGTCGCTGAAGTGCGCGCCACCGACCAGCGTGTCCTCGGGAAGGGTCAGCACGCGCTCCTGCAGGGACTCGTAGAGCATACGTGCGGCATCCGGCGCACCCTCGTCGCCCTCTTCGAGGTCGGGGCGGGCGACGCTCTCGATAAACAGCCCGTCGCCGGTCGCGAGCAGGCTACCGTCGACGAGATAGGAGGTCATTCCGGTTGTGTGGCCGGGCGTAGAGACGGTTTCGATAGTTGCGTCGCCGACAGCGAACGTGTCGCCGTCTTCGGCCGTGGTCAGCTCGTCCGCGTAGGTGACGCCCCGGTCGACAGCCGCCTCCGGGATGACGCCCTCGACGCCCTCGTCGTCGAGAGCGCGCACGCCCGAGATGTGGTCGGCGTGGATGTGCGTATCCAGCGCGTACTGCAGGTCGACGCCGAGGTCCGCGGCGTCATCGAGATAGCGGTCGGTAAACGCCCGCAACGGGTCGATGAGAGCGGCTTCGCCGTCGTCGTAGAGCAGATAGCCGAGACAGCCCGAAGAGGGCCGCTGGTACTGCAACAGCGTGCCGGCGCCGTCGTAGCGCTCGACCTCGACGGCCTCGTAGATGCTCGCCCAGCCGTTCATGCCGTCCTCGAGGTGATTGACGTCGTAGCCGCGCTCCGCGAGCGTGCCCGCGACGTACTCGCTGGCGCCGCCTTTCGCACACAGGACAGTCACTTCGCGGTCATCGGGGATCCGCTCGAGGACGCCTTCGTCGATGTCGTCCTCGAGGAACTCGAAGTACGGGATGTTGATCGACATGACGTTGTCGCCGTCGATACGCCACTCGTCGTAGTCCGATTGCATACGCGCGTCGAGGAGCGTGACGTCCTCGCCGGCGTCGATACGGTCTTTCAGCGTTTCCGGATCGACGGAGTCCACGTCGACGTCCGGCGTCGGAAAGTCGTCAGCGTTCATGTTATGCACTCGTTTCTATCGGTCGGATGCACAAAAGCATTTGCATAGTAACCCACATTCTAAACAATACTACTGATCAAATGGATCTATACATGCACCCGAGGTCGCCTAAGAAGACACAGAAATCCATTTAGCGCCGTACGTCCGAGATAGCAGTTGTTTGCTGAACATCCAAGAACCAACAATCTTTTACTTGACTAGGTGATATTGTGCGATAGCTCCAAGACAACTCAACGGAGCAGATAACCAATGAACGCTGAATTTGACATCGCGGAGACGCTCGACGTGAAAGGCGCATCGTGTCCCATGCCAGTGGTGAAGACGAAAGGCGCGATCGACGACCTCGCTGTAGGTGAGGTCCTCGAAGTGCTGGCGACGGACTCCGGAAGCATGAGTGACATCGACGGGTGGGCTGGCGGCACCGAGGGCGTCGAGCTCGTCGATCAGGAGGAGGGCGACGACGTGTACAAACACTACGTCCGCAAGACGGAGTAACGATGAGCACGGACACTCCCGACGCCCCATCCGACGACGCGCCCTCGCGTGCGGAGCTGGCCGCACGCGTTGACGAACTGGAGGACGCCCTCGCTGAGGCCACGGCCGAAGACGAGAGCAAGAAAATGAGCATCATCGCGACGAAGGGGACGTTGGACATGGCGTACCCGCCGCTCATCCTCGCCAGCACCGCCGCTGCGTTCGGGTACGAGGTGACCGTCTTCCACACGTTCTGGGGGCTGGACATCCTCCACGAGGAGCGCTCGAAAAACCTCAAACTGAGCTCCGTCGGGAACCCGAATATGCCGATGCCAAACGCGGTCGCCGCGATTCCCGGCATGGACCGCGTGACGACGAAGATGATGGAAAAGAAAATCGCGGACAACGACACCGCCACCATCGAGGAGCTGCTGGAGACGAGCCTCGACATGGGCGTGGAGTTCCAGGCCTGCCAGATGACCATCGACCTGATGGACTACGACGAAGCAGACTTCTACGACGGCGTCACCACCGGCGTCGGCGCGGCGACCGCCCTCCAGGACATGGCCGACGCCGACATCCAGCTCCTGGTCTAACCTTCGATGAACAAACGCGAAGACCCTGTCCCCCAAATCGCCATGCCGTTGCAGAGGTAGAGTACGTCGAGCCAGTTACACTCGACCCACCACTAGCCGAAGTATTCGAGCCGGATGTACTCGAAACGTTGATCGAGGATTCGGCGACGTCTGACCTCGAGATTCGGTTCGTGTATCGTAGCCACGACATCGTCATCGACGAGAGCGGTTGCGTACAGATCGACTAAAGCAGACAGGTATTTCTCTCCGGTACGCAGCATCCCACCAGCGGGCACTCCAGCGCCGTTCGGTTTCTACAGATAGAGTCCGAGCAACGGTCGTAGCGTGGTACGGAAGCGAACGTTGGTCACGTCATGTCCACTCCGATTCGAGGGCGTCAAGCAGCCGCTCAACCTCGGTGTGAGTGTTGACCGCATGGAGCGACGCTCGAACGGCGTCCGGGTTCGGCAAGGCCCGAACGACGATTCCCTCTGACGCGAGTCGGTCGACCGTTGCTTCGGGGTCGTCCACGTCGATCGTCACGAGTCCCGACTCGGGATCCACAGGACTGAGAAGCCGGTCGTCGGGGATGGCAGTGGTCAGCCTACCGGCCAATTCCTGGATCCGGTCAGCGATATGGTCGACTCCGACCTCACCGATTGCCTCGATGGCCTCAGCCAGGGCGACGTGTGGAGCCGGGTTTGCCGATCCGACCTCGAATCGGCGGGCACCGGCCGCGAACTCGTAGGGGTCTGCAGTCGGCGTTTCGACGCTCCGGTAGCCCACTGTGGTGGGCAGAAGAGAGTCAGCAGCCTGGCCGTCGACGTAGAGGAAGCCGCCGCCCCACAGCCCCAGCAGCCATTTGTGACCGGCCGCCGCGACAGCGTCCGCATCCCACTCGCCGACGTCCATGGGGAGCTGTCCCGGCACCTGCACAGCATCGACGAGTGCGAACGCGCCGGCTTCGTGGGCGATGTCGACGAGGTCGCCGACAGGTAACCGGGTGCCGTGGGTCCACGTCACCGCACTGAAACACGCCAACTGTGCGTCGGCGACGGCCTCGGCGAAGGCGTCGAGATCGACACGGCCGTCCTCGGTCTCGACGACGCGAACGTCGACGCCCTTCTGTTCCAAGCGCTGCCACGGGAGCGTCCCGGCTGGGTGCTCGAGGTCGGTTCTTACGACGGTATCGCCGGGCTCCCAGTCGATGGCGTTCGCGACGGCGTTGATGCCCGCGGTCGTGCTCTCGGTGAGCGCTATCTCGTCGTCGTCCGCGCCGACGAAGGTGGCGACGCGCTTCCTCACTCGGTCGTATGCGTCGAACGCCACCTCGTAGGGGTCGTTTCGAGTGCTCGTCTCGTACTCGTGTGACCGCAGGAACTCGTCAGCAGCTTCGACGACGTACCGCGGGCTCGGGCCGTGAGCACCGAAATTCAGGTAGACGTCTTCGTGCAGTGCGGGCGTGTCGGCGCGAAGTTCTCTGGGATTCATCTCGTTCTCGGTGAGTTAGTCACGATACTGGGCGATCAGGTCGCGGAGTGTCTGTTCGTTCTGGCCGCCTCGGAGCTGTTTCACCGGTTGCCCGTCGACGAACAGGACGAACGTGGGCGTGCTCTGGGCACCGAACTCGATGGCAGTTTCGAGGTTCGATTCGATGTCGATCGTCAGGATCGTCGCGTCTGTATCTCGTGCGAGTTCTTCGAGAACCGGCTTCATTCGTTTGCAGGTGCCACACCACTCCGTGTAGAATTCAACGAGCGCGACGTGATTGCCTTCGACGACAGTTGTGATGTCGTCGTCACCGAGCGAAACTACGCTGTCCGTCTCCGCGATCTGTGTTGCCATTACCGGTCTCTACGCACCGGATGTTTAATAGTCTTGGGACATCTGCACAATACAATCTAGCGCGGTCAATCCCCCGTCGACATCGAGCGAGAGAGCGAAGCGAATCGGACATCGCCCGCTAGTGTGACTCCCCGGTAGTATGCTCACGGCCGATTACGCCTGCAAGCCCCAGGAGGTGGCCCAGCCCGTACTGGATATCCGAATTCCGTAATCCACGAAGCAGGCCAACGGCCCCGACCTGCTCTGGCGACTTCTGCCCCGCCTCACCGACACTCTCTAGCAGTGTTTCGGTGCCATCAGGAATGTCATCGTCGGACGCCGTCTGCGCGATTTCACCGAGCGCGGCGCCGGTACCAGCTAGTGACGTGATATCGCGTCATCGGGCGCGCTCTCACCCAGCGAGAGTACATCCAGTGGTTCGTTGACGGCGTCCAAGTGGTCCATGAACTCGGCAACCGCCGCGGGGTTCTGTTCGATTGCAGACTCAAGGTCGGTTCGGATACCTGTTCCTTGGGCATAGTCAGAGCAGCCCTCGCGCAGTGGGCCATCGTTCGAGTGGCGTCCATCCGCGTTAGCAGCCTCATCAGTTAATTCACGCGTGTGTTCCGATCACGGAGCGAAGCGGCGCTTCGTCCTGCAGTTCGACAAGTCGTTCCACCGGCTGTCCGTCAGCGAACAGGACGGGCGTCGGAACGCCCCGAACAATGTACTCGGCGGCCAGTTGCTGGCTCGCGTCGGTATCGATTTTCGCACGGTTGCGCCGGTCTCGACCGCGGTCGTTTCGACGATTGGTTCGAGCATCTGGCACGGGCCACACCAATCGGCGTAGAAGTCGGCCATCACGAGGTCGTACTCAGTGGCGGTTTTGGATAGCTCGGCGCCGCCGTTGATATGGATCGGCTCGGATAGACTCTTCGAGGCGCGCTCCTCAGCACCGCCCGATTCAGCCTGATTCGAAGCTCCGACGACGTCTGTCGTCGGAACTCCTCGCTATCTTCAGCCATTAGGTGTCCGTTTGAACCGCGCCGCCCGATGTAAATTTCACAGCTCTCACAATACCGTCCGGGAGAGATCTGAGCGAACAGGGTTCAGGAACAGGACTGCAGCGACTGCTTCTCTCGGTCGTCCGAGTCCTGGCTATATCGATCTTCGAACTCCTGAATAAGCTGTCCGATGGCCGCATACCAGTCGTTGAGCGATCGCTGCATGTCGTGAGCAACTTCCTTCGGTGTCCGCGGACGATACACGTAGTAGTACCCGCCGTGCTCGTAGTTCACTTGTTCCTGTGCAACAACGTCGACCTCGAGAAGCCGAGAAATCGAGCGATACGCTGTCGATCGCTCACAATCCAGTCGGTCTGCGACGTCGTCGACGGTGAGTCCCCCCTCTGCCTGTTGTAGCAGCTGAAAGACCATCTGATCCCGCTCGTTGAGGCCGTGAATGCAACCCAGGAGGTCGAGACACCCCAGGTCGCGCTCGAGGTCCTCACGCACTGAAGTGGCCACCATGTCGGAGAATAAGATGGCAGAGAAGATTAAAGCTGTTCCCGAATAGCACAATACTACGTTGGCCGAGGGGCACTAGAGCGATTCTATTCCCATATACTGCACTCTCGCTGGAAAAGGCCCGAATTGAATTTGTCCTAAAGACCCAAGATGATACACGAATGGCGCACCCAATTGACCCGAGCCAGATCGATCCGGAAGGCATCGGCGAAGAACGGGCAACCCTGGAGATGAGCCATGAAGAGTAGTTCAGACACCCGATCGGATTGTGAGCTGAGGTTTGGCCGTCTCTTCGGCAAGCGTTTTTTGAACAGAGCCGAAGACCCGCTCTCGCACTGACGGTTCGGTCTCGCCGAGAACAACAAAGTCGAAGTCGGAAACCCGCGAGAGGACTACATCAAGCCGCTCACCTTTAAACGATTGTTCCCACTCGATTCGGTCGGGATCGATACCGAGTTCCGTAAGTCGATCTGCGAGGCCGCGGAGCATATACGCTGTTGCATCATACAGACGTTCATTGTCGTTCGTTGCGGCGTGAAAGAGAAGGAGTTCGATATCACTATCGGCAAACAGGGCCCCGAGAGTGGTGACAATCCGATCGAGATCTGCATTCGGTTTCACCAGAACAAGTCCACGTCTCGTCTCAGATGGGGGCGACGTTGTCCCCGGCAGGAGAATTGATTCACACTCGTACTTGTTCGCGGCCCCATCGATTGATTGGTTCGTATCATTTGTAAACACCAATCGGGTCTGCACTGTAACGCCCTCATCGGTAAGGCGGCTTGCCACTGCCTTAAGTCGCTGTTGAGCTTCCTCCTCGAACTGATTACGGATTTGGCTGGGGGCTGATTGATCCGGAATTGGCCAGTATCCGAGAAGGACAACCTCTGATGACTGAACGATCTGAGTGTCTATATCAGACCGGGATGTCGAATCGGACACATCAATCGGAATCAAGATCCTGGTAAGCGCTTCCGGCATAACGTACGAAGATACGCCCCCCAGCGCATATTTGTTTTTTCCCTGTCACCTCAGTGAGTTCAGTGG
Organism: Haloarcula amylolytica; assembly: GCF_049705545.1. GTDB lineage: Archaea > Halobacteriota > Halobacteria > Halobacteriales > Haloarculaceae > Haloarcula > Haloarcula amylolytica_B. The sequence goes on along the minus strand of NZ_JBNAMU010000002.1, from coordinate 108,508 downwards.
GTACATCATGTGGATATTCGTGCAACTGGACAGACCCGACCACGGGTCACTAGCCACGCATCAAATTCAGTACCTCATCGACCACATCAGGTTCGACAGCGACGACGTAGCTGCTCCCCGGTGTCAGGGTCGTGTCAGCACGAGCGATTCGCTCACCGTTCTCGTCGGACACGACGAGGGTCCCCTCGGGAAAGCGTACGTCCGAGAGTGCCTTCCCGGCGGCCGGAGCGCCGTCAGCAACTCGAATAAGCATGATATCGAGGGTGCCCGTCACGTCGGCAAGCGTTTGGACATCGCTACCCAGGATCTCGTTGGCCGCCACTCTCGAGCCGGCCCGTTCGGGAAAGACCACCGCGTCGACGAAGCGGGTGTAGGCCTCACCGGCTGTGCGGTCGATGCGGGCGACCGTTCGGATGTCGGGTGTCAACTCTGCAGCAGCTAAACAGACTGCGAGATTTAGCCCTGTTTCGCCCGTGAGCGCGGCAATTACGTCCGCTCGCTCAAGGCCTGCCTGTTCGATGATCTCCGGATTCGTCGCGTCACCCTGGATAACAGTCGCTATCCATTGATCGGCGATATCCGAGACAATCCGATCATCGCGTTCGATAATCGTCACATCGTGGCCGCGGTCAGCGAGTATCTCGGCTGTTTGGAAACCGACGCGTCCACCGCCAGCGATGATAATGTCGAGGTCACTAGTCATGGTTAGTCTTCAGCTTCAGGTGTTATTTCAGTGGCGGCAGCCGCCTGTTCGCGGTCCGATTGCTCTCTCACACGTTTAAGCGCGAAATACACGAGGGCTCCGAGCAGAATCCACGCCATGCTGAGTGCCAACGCCAATGGATCTGTTCGGAGCAGGTACTCCACGAGCACCCCTGTTAGAAGCAGATTGAGCGCAATACCAATCAGTGGCGGAGCCGGGTAGAACGGCATCTCGTACGGCCGGTTCATGTTCGGACGCTCCCTTCGGAGTCTGATGACGGCGACGTTGACGATAATGAACGACAGCAGGAAAAACAGGCTCGACATGTTGCCAGCACTTTGTGTCGGCAGTGCCACTGACCCGAGCATCACGACTGCGCTGGCGAGGATTGCGACGAACGGCGTCCCGTAGCGGTGGTGAATCTGGCCGATCGACGGGAGCAACTGTCCTTCACGTCCCATCGAGAACGCCACGCGTGACGACGCGATGACGACTGCGTTGAGGGCGGTGAGTGTCGAGAACACGGCCCCGAAAACAATGAGTGCACCACCGTTCTGGATAATCGGTAATCCGGTCGGCATGAACGATGTGGCTGCCGTGGCGATGCCCGCCTCGCCGGCGTCGGCGAGTCCTTGAGCCCCGAGCGTGCCGACGGCGACGGTCACAACTGCCAGATAGACGACAACCGTAACGGCGAGACTGATGAATATCGCCTTGGGGATGTTTTCACGCGGGTTCTGTACCTCCTCGGTGACGGTGGTGATGAGGTCGTACCCCTCGAAGGCGATGAAGGTTAGCCCCATCGCCGGCAGAACCGCGGCCGCCCCGCTGCTCTGTGGAAACAGCGGCTGGAATTCGGCCCCGGAGAACATCGGAGATGCGAGTCCGAACGCGACGAACACCACCAGAATGGAGACTTTGATGATGGTGAAAATCGTCTCGACACTGCCGCTGGCGGCCGTCGAGACGGCGTTGAGCGCCACCAAACCGAGTACCGCCACGAACGCCAGCAGGAAGGCCAGCGGGAGCGCCGCGTCGATGACTGGAACCGCGACAGCACCCACTTGATCCGGTGGCGGGACCACACCGTAGACGTGCAGCAATTCGAGAAAGTTCGGTGCAAAACCCAGCGCATACAGCGCCCCCGCAATCATGTAGGCAAACCAGAGCATCCAGCCCATGATGAACGAGGCGAAGTCGTCGAATATCTCTCGCACGAAGGCGTATCCACCGCCGCTTTTCGGAATCGAGGCGGCAAGTTCCGCATACGAGAGTCCTGTGAACGCTGTTACGACGCCATTCAACGCAAAGACAAGAATCGCTGCCGGACCAGCGATTTCGGCAGCCAGTCCTGTCAGCACAAAGATACCGGCCCCGATCATCGCTCCCATCCCAATCATCGTCGCGTCAAGTAACCCGAGTTCAGCCTCGGGTGATCGAGTCTGGCTCTTACTCATTGCGTCCTGTTTTTATTCGGCGTGCCATCCATCGTACGCCGTATGCACTCTTTTCGGTCCATTTGATTACCGGGGTAAGTTCTTCTATTGTAAGAACGGTAATTGGATTTCTTAAAGGCTTATGATAGCCTGTCCCCCGGCACGACAGGTCGTGTTCCCGGTCCATTAGAACCGCCGGGGCATTGAAGATGACGCGTTTTAAACAATCCCTCAATGACCCGAACAAAGCGATTCGTCATCGCCGGTGGCGGCCGTGTCGGGAAACAGACCGCCGAGAATCTCGCGGATCAGGGTCACGACGTACTGCTAATCGAGTCTGACGAGGAGCGCGTTGAGGCGTTGTCCGACGCGTACATCGGCCCTGTCATCCACGGCGACGCCACGCGCCCGTCGATTCTAAAACAGGCTGGCCTAGCTGAGGCCGACGCTATCGCTGCACTCACTGACGAACCAGGCACGAACCTCGCAATCTGTATGGAGGCCCAACAGTACGTTCCGTCGATTCGGACCATTGCAAGGGCAGAGACGGGGACGGAGCAGGAGTACGACGAGGTGGTGGATGCGACGCTGCTACCCGAGTATCTCGGTGGCGATCATGCGGCAGATATACTGACCGGCGAGGATATTCGGACGCTTGTCTATCCGACTGCCGATCTCGATATCATCGAGGTGAGCGTCTCCCCGTCGGCCCCTGTTGCGGGGCGTCGGCTCGATGAAATCGCTCTTCCGTCCGGAAGCCTGCTGATCTCGACGGCGGACCGAACGGAACTCGCAGGATCTGATACGGTTCTGGAACCCGACGAGCGCTATATCCTCGCCGTCGAGACCGACGTGGTCGATGAGGTCCTGAATCTCATGCGTGGATAACACTATCGAGATCAAAACGAAGTACAACCACGAGTGATTGGGATTCTATATATGATCGATAGGCGACTTCTGTGTGGCTCAGCCATCGCATAGCTGGTCGACCGGGAAAGCGGAATATTTTCCCGAGAGAACAGGTCGTATTGTAGCCCAGCAAACATTCTACCCCGGTGCGGGAAGTGTCGGCGCGAACTCCGGGGTTCTCGCTGCCGCCGACTGTCACGCCGGCATGAACAGCATTGGCGCTTCCATCCCGCCGACAAAGCAGCGCTCATCCAGGGCGGGATTCCAGGCCCGTGGCTGTACTTCCTCGCCGAAATTACCTCGGCCGTCGTGCTAGTCGGTATCGCCGTCCTCTTTGTGCCGGTCTTCGGGGCTGAGCGACTCGCCAGTACTGACTCTCGACACCAGCATACTCGGACTCGACGACGAGGAGTCACAACCACCCGAGGCGTCAGGCGGAGAGTCGGATATCGGGCCGAAACAGCAGGAATGAACCTCAGTCAGCGGGAACGAGCACAGGAACATGAGGTAACGGATAGAGCCCTTATCCAGCGCCGAAAGAACTTGTGAGACTTGTTCGTGTAACCTACTGAAAAAGAGTTAATTCACAGTCATTGGAAGGGCCCACATGGACATCCGACGGAATCTCTACATCGCTGCGTTCGTTGGTGCATCGTTATCATACATTTTCAACGTTCTCGCGTTCACTGGTGCATTCGATGTATTCCGTTGGTTCGTATTCGCTGTCGTTTTTCTCGGGTTTACTTATGGGTTCGAGCGGTTCATTGGATGGCAGACTGGATAGAAGAAGTATTGATTGATTCGAGTTGTCATTCCATGCTGTACACAGCCTCTGTATCGGGTCCACTGTTGCTAACGGACATGGAGTTGCCCCTGAGAAGGGGCCCGACTAGGGGACGTATTCGACCCCAATGAGGACCTGGGTCGGAGTAATATCAGCCAGCAGCGTGCGACGAAATAGGACAAAATTCGGAACCACGGTAAACATGCGATAGGTGGATACACTTCGGGCCTACCAATCACGTTTACCCGAGAAGCACTAGTCCAGCGGCAACGAGTACTGCCGCGGTTAATACCACTGAGATCAACAAACTGACCCATCCAGGTTCACCGTCTTCGGTCCATCCGCTGTAGAACACAGGCCTGTTCTGAATGAGATTGTACCCGAAAGCGAAAAGCAGCCCCCCTCCCCATGCAACAATGACTGTCAACAGCCCATCCAAAGCGACAGTTCCCACGATCATTTGGCTGAATCCGATAAGCAAAGCAATCACACCGCTGAACTGCGCATGTGTAAGACGCCGCAGGCCTGGAACGGGGGCTGATAGGTGTGGTGGATCGGTATCAACGCTCATACATCTCAGTTCGTGAAAGAGCAAGATAATAATTCGGGGGCGGTGAATACGTTCTAATATTTCAAAGTGGTCTGGCCAGACCGCCTCAGGGGCCGCTAAACAGCCGCCTTCCCACCCTCAGCACGTCGATACCAGACAGTAACGGCGGTGCCGTCTGATCGTGTCGAGACATGCAACGATATCAGCAAGCGCTGGACACGTCACCAAACAATCGCCGTACAGGTACCGGACGAGACTGGTTCCGCCGATGCCGGAGAGGGCAGCAGCCGACCGCCCGTGGAGCAGCTGTTGGCGGGTCGCAGCTGCCGACTCGCAGTCTATTTCGATTTCGGCAAGTTGGTTATCGATGCTGTCGAGACGAACCGAGTCGGTTGTTCGACGTGCGTTCGCACCAAGTGCGCTCCCGCGGCGTTCGCAGTCGTCGAGTGTGTTTCGTACCGACTGTAACGACTCGCGCTCGCGTTCGAGTGCCGGGAGCAGCGTCTCGCGTTCGTCGCGTGCCCCCTCGCTCGCGGTCAGCAGCGCCTCGTGCAACCGCGGTGTCAACCGCGTTCCCGTGGCGATCTGGGTGCCGAGTTCCGTCCCGAACTCCATCGACATATTCGCTTCCAGCGAGTCGTCGTACTCAGCTTCGAAGTGGGGCACAGCCATTATTGTCTCCTGATAGGCCTCCCGGACGGCACGCAGGCTGGTATCTGGTTTCGACTGCCGGGTACCGAGCGCTGACATCCCGCCCGCTGACGTATCGACGGTAGCTGCGGATTGTCCCGTCGGTTCAATAGACACGAGACGGGTCCGAAAGCGTCTGAAGGCCATCAATTCTGCCTCGATGCAGTCTATTTCTTTCTGAACGACAGCGAGTGCTTGCTCGATGCGCGGCTGGCTTGTTTCGGTGTCAGACACGGGATGTTCGGTTGGGCTATCGGCTGTCGTCGTATAGGCGTTTTATATGTTCGATATATACTCGTCTATTCTGCTCCGTTGGAATGCCTGATAAAACAGAAGCAACGGTATGGCAGGAGAAAGTATAATTTGGGTTGTATTTTCAGCACCCAAGTACGACAGGTGTTTTGTAATCACGGGTAGTCCCCTGGCCGGGAGCGCGATCAATGCGACGTTGTTCTCGTCGGGGCATTTCGCCGAGGGACTGCTCAGTGACGATCTGCTCCCGGTCAGACCGGGAACGCGGACGGTGACGGCATCCCCCAACAGGCGGTCCTGTTGCTCGGTGGCATCACTGCGGGATTCACGTGGTACGGAAGCCTCGGGGCCATCACCTCGTTCTATCGTTAGGTCTTATCGCCGCCAATCCGATCAATGTACTCCTGATTAGGCAGGGTGTGAAGGAGGGAATGATGACCCCCCGTGACAGAGCCTCGAACTCCTGATCGACGATAGGTGGAGGGCCCCACGACACCTCTCCCGGCGCTTGTTCGGATGCAAGACTCGCGCGCTCCATCTTGCATAGCCCTCGAATAATATATCGAACCTGTCAGACGTATGTCCACAGGACGTGGCGACAGCGCTCTGATTCCTTCACCGGTGACGGACTCGTCGAAGAGCGCCTGGCGTCGCTCTCCCGGAGATGCGTCTTTGGGGCTGATCGCTCCCGGGCTGACCCACGTGAATTGTCGAGCGTGTCTCTTCACACCAATCAGCAGGCTGGCTCAAATACGTTTTTGACCGTTCTGAAACCATTTATCGCCGAGGATGGTACCGCCACACGTGCAATGACCATAACACGCCGGCATCTCGTGAAGGTATTCGGCAGCAGTAGTGTTGGACTTGCGTCAGCCGGGTGTCTCGCTCCCGAGGGGGCTGGTTCAAACGAGACGACGACCGGCACGGAGACGCCGACTGCGACCGCTGGCTGGGCCACCGAGATTCCGGAGACGCCCCCGAACGTGTCCTGTTCGGCCGTTTCCCGACCGATGGCCGAGCCGGTTGATCGTGACGGAGCGCTTGCACCCCGTGAGTATCCCGGGCGACCGCCATCGGAACCCGCTGGCGAGGCTGCGTTGGAGTACGTCACCACGTTTGAACTGGCCTACAGGCAGAACGCTGAGATGATAGCAAACACCGACATAACGACTGACGGCGAACGCGACAGCTATCTGACCCGGTTCGACATCTCTGTCCAAGATTCGTGGGTCACCGCGGGCCCGGCTAATTCGGCCGTCGTCCGACTGCAGTACATCGGTTCCGGGACGATTCACCCTGGTATGGAATTCGATTACAGCACTCAGTACGTCACGTACTACGTTGATTCGACACGGGTCGTCCGGGCAAGAACGACGCGGCACGATTTCGATGGAGCCGACGCGTTGGACCCCAATCCCTGGGCAGACGGGAGTCCAGTGGCCTGTTTCGAAGAGTGATATCCACCTTAGCGTTCGCGCTGGGGCGACCCATATCTCAGAGGCGGTATCTTGCCGGTTTACAACATGACCTGTTCTCGTGGGGCGAATACCCTACTCTCTGAGTGAGCAAGTGCGTCGATAGCTGTGCCACACAGCGGCTACTCCTCTCCTCCTGGGGTTATCTTCTGACGCAGGTTCTCCGCTCCGTTACAATCCGCGTTGCCCCTAATTCACACGACGGATAAATAACCACATGGCTACTATTGATATTGGCAAGGACGTGTATAGAGCGCTCCAAATTCCCGGGCGAGAGCAGCAGGCAATGAAACAAGAATGCCGCGAGTAGGAATTTGAGCGGGTCCCTGCCAGAGGGTGCCTGTGAGACTGCCCGTCAACGACCGGTGTTGTGAGATTCAGCAATACATTCGTGTCAACAACGGTATCGGCGTGCTCCGGCATCGTCACGTTCGCGATACGTCCGAATCAGACGAAGGAGTGCCCGTCCATTCGGAGACCTCACGGTCATAGAAGGCATCATCACCCGGGAGGTCGTCCTCGAGTTCGGGTATGTGGGGCGTCGAATAAGTTGATTCCCGGAGAAGTTTCAATCGCATCGCCTCCTCGCAGCCGAGGATCGCTTCGATGGTGTCGTAGTCAATGCGGTCGTCGTAGTAGGTATCGGTGAGCCGACGACGAAACTCCTCGTCGTTTGCGGGGTCTTCGAGGGCATCTTTCAGTGCATCGATGAGGAACAGGGATCGCAAGACATCGAGGATCTTGACGACGCTGTCGGCACGCTCGACGAGGATGATGGCAGATAGACACCACCTGTGGCTGTGTCTGGAAACTTTATCGATGGCGACTGGATGACTAGATCGAATTTCGTCGATAATTCGTACCGATTTCAGACACCTACCAATAGTCAGTCACTCCGGGTAATTTCCGCGCTCAGTCGGTGTACCAGTAGGCCCAGAGGATCAACACGCCCTGAATCGGCAACCGGGTCCAGCGGGCCAGCGATGAGGGATCGCCGCCACCGGGCGCACCCTCGATGGTGACCATCGACACAGCCATATAGATGTTCGCGGGAAAGATCGCAACGAGCAACGCGATTGTCGCCCATGCGGCGTATGAGCGCGTTCGTGGCACCAACAGGCCGAGCCCGACGACGATTTCGGCGACGCCAGACAGATACACCAGCGCGAGCGGTGCGGGCAAGGTCGGCGGCACGATCTGGACGTACAGGTCCGGCACGACGAAATGCAAGCTCCCCGCAACGACGTATAGGAGCGCCATCACGTAGCACAACGGCTGTTTGAACTGCTTCAAGCCAACACGCATCTGTCATCGGGTACGGCCACCAGCAAAAAGCAAGTTGGGGTACGGCCTCCAGTTGGAGCTACAGACCAGTCACGACCGTCGGCACAGGAGCTTTTTCGCAGTCGATCCAAGCCCCGTTGTGGAATACGTCAACACAAATCGGGCACAGGTCCCGGCACTCGGGCTGGGAACCTATCGCCTGCGTGGCCGGACCTGTACTGAGACGGTTTCTCAGGGTCTGGAGATTGGCTATCGCCACATCGATACGGCCGAGTACTACGAGAACCAGACTGCGATCGGGCAGGCACTCGCAGACACGGCTGTCAGTAGAGACGACCTGTTCATTACGACCAAGGTCTGGCGGACAAACCTCGACTACGAGGAGACCAAGCGGGTCGCCAGAGAGAGTCGCCAAAAGCTTGGCCTCGAGGCGATCGATTTGTTGCTAATCCACTGGCCGAGTCGATCCGTCCCGATTGAGGAAACCATCGAGGCAATGAACGAACTCCAGGCTGCTGGAGAAGTTCGACATATCGGAGTAAGCAACTTCTCGGTAGACCAGCTTGCAAACGCACGTGAAGCCTCTGAGACACCGATCTGTACGAATCAGGTCGAGTACAACCCCTACACTGACCAGGCAGATCTTCTGGAGTACTGCATCGATCACGATATCATGCTGACGGCCTACAGTCCGCTGGCGAAAGGGCGCGTCAATGACGACGACACATTGGCGACGATTGGTGACCGGTACGGGAAATCGCCAGCACAGGTGACGCTCCGCTGGCTCATCCAGCAGCAACAGGTCGCCGCAATTCCGAAAGCGTCGAGCCGCCCCCATCTACAAGCCAACCTCTCGATCTTCGATTTCGAATTGACCGACGAGGAGATGACACGGATATTCGATCAGCAGGGCGGGTTGATAGAACGGGTTCGGTCGATGTTGGGACTGTAACTAGTGACCAAGCCCCGAACTCTGGCTCAGGCGTTGTCCCGTACGTTTGCGTTTGTGAGTCATCATTCTGTCTGATTCCCGAAGTGTTGGGAGACTCATATGGATTTAATACACCTCGGGGATGATTCCGCATTATGGTCGCTCAATCGACACAACGCCAGGACTCGTTTATTACGCTCCCATCGCATCCAGTCGGGTACCTCGCAATCGTGGCCACTCTTACCACTGCTGGCATCCACTTACTGCTCGGGCCACGTGTCATGGGCTTCAGTCAGACACTAGGGACCCTGTTTATTCTGAATGGCCTTGGGTTTCTTGGCGGGGTCCTCCTGTACAGTAGCCGATACTGGCGACCTGAGCTGTTTCTTGTCGCTGCGGGATACGCCATTGTCACTATTCTCGCGCTGTTTGTGTTCCAAGGTTTCAGCTTTGACGCGTTCTATATGCGGGGGAACCTGAACCCGCTGGCCGTCGCAGCGAAGGTAGCTGAGGCTATCCTCGCACTCTGTACCATCTACTTATACAGAATATCTGCTCCGTGAGCAGGCTACATCGATCATTCATCGAGAACCGCCACGGGAGGGTGAACAGTCCAACGACACACTGGTTATCTCAAGGAAATCAAAACGGTGTGCCAGGTCGGGATTACGGAGAAGCAAGGAGAAAGCCCCGCGCTTCAGGGCGGGGATGAATCCGACATCTCGGAGTTAAACCTCGCTCGTAGCTACGACTGGATATTCCACGCGAAAATGCAATCCGAGCAATTATGTAATTCAAAATATTATGCTTACGTGTGTCGAATCAGGTTGTCACCCGGACACTGAAAGCGAGTATCACCAATCACTCGCAAGTCCACGATGACCTCGATTCGCATGGCTTCGCCGCCAGCAAGCTATGGAACATCGGGCGGTGGACAATTTCTCGTGTGTGGGATGCTATCGGCCACATTCCAGACGCCGACGAACTCTGTTCGTATCTCAAGAATTACGAACGCTATGCGGACTTGCATTCTCAGTCCAGTCAACGAGTTCTCCAAGAACTCGGTGAAGCGTTCGTCTCGTGGTACAAGCAGGGCGATTCCGGCGCAAATCCGCCTGGCTACCGCAAGGGCGGTGACGAACACCCGCGCTCAACCGTGACGTGGAAGAATCAGGGCTTCAAACTGGATACCGAATACAACCGTGTTCGTCTCTCAAAGGGAACGAATATGAAGAAGTCTCGGTACGCCGCAGACTACATCCTTTGCGATTTCACGGTTCAGGCAGATAACCAGACGCTCGACGGTGTTGAGAGCGTCCAGACGGTGCGTGCTGTCTGGACTGGTGAGAAATGGGAACTGCATTTCGTCTGTGAGATGCAGATTGACACGCCCGAAACCCCAGGTGAGAAAACTGCTGGTGTTGACCTTGGTATTTGCAATACTGCGGCTGTCTCTGTCGGTGACAAAACGCTGCTGTATCCGGGCAACGCGCTGAATGAAGATGCTCACTACTTCCGTCACGAAGAATACGCTACGGAAGGTGAGAACGGCCCGAGCAACGAGGCACAGCGACTTCGGCAAAAGAAGGCACGACGACAAGAACATTTCCTGCACGCACTGTCGAAGGACATCGTAGAGCAGTGTGCAATTCACGATGTCGGAACGATAGCTGTTGGTCACCCAAAGAAAGTCCGTGATGGTTCTGATTGGGGCCGCCACGGTAACAAACGGCTACACGGTTGGGCGTTTGAAACTCTCCTGAGCCACATTGAGTATAAAGCAGAGGAACGCGGCATCGACGTAGAGCGGGTTCCCGAGGGCGCATTGAAGACCTCGAAAACGTGCTGTGAGTGTGGCACAGAAGCAGATTCTAACCGCGTTGAGCGCGGGTTGTACGTGTGTGAGAACTGTGAATTAGTCGCTAACAGCGACCTGAACGCGGCGGAGAATATGCGAGCCACGGTAACTCCGAATCCCGCTCGGGATAGGAGTAACGGCTGTTTGGCACAGCCATCGGTGCGCTTGTTCGATAAATCGACGGGGAGAGTAGCCCCACAAGAACAGGTTGTCCCGTAGACCACAATATCCCAACGGCAGTCGGGAATCCTCGCCCTTCAGGGCGGGGAGGATGTCAAGCTGTCGCGGTTGCCGTCGGTTCGTCTTCGTCCTGGAGCGTCTCGAGGAACGCTTCAGCGTCGAGCGCGGCCATGCTTCCGGTACCGGCGGACGTGATCGCTTGCCGGTAGCGGGGGTCGGCGACGTCGCCAGCAGCGAACACTCCATCGACAGCCGTCTGGGCTGTGGGCCGACCAGCAGCATCGGTCTGCGTGAAGATATAGCCACTCTCGTCCCGTTCCACGCCAGTGCCATCGAGGAACTGCGTGTTCGGCGTGTGGCCGACAGCGTAGAACACACCCCCGACCTCGACGGTCTCCCGGTCGACGTCGATCCCGGACTCGCCCTTCTCTTTGGGATACCCTTCAGGATGAAAGACGAGCGTGGCACCGGTAACGCCCTCCGTCTGCGAGCCGTGGATGGCTTCGAGTTCCGTGTTCCAGCGGAACTGGATGTCCTCGTGTTCGCGAGCACGATCAGCCATGATCTCGGACGCACGCAGCTCCTCGCGGCGGTGGACGACGGTCACTGAGTCGGCGAACTTCGCGAGGAACAGCGCTTCCTCCATCGCGCTGTCGCCGCCACCGACGACCAGGATGTCGTCGCCGCGGTGGAACGCGCCGTCACAGGTCGCACACGTCGACAGCCCGTGACCCATCAGTTCCTCCTCGTTCTCGGCGCCGACCCAGCGTGCGCTCGCACCGGTCGCGACGATCATCGACCGTGTGTAGATCGTGTCGCCAGTGGACAGCGATAGCTCTAGCGGCTGCTCGTCCAGAACCGCGTCCTCAATGCGACCGTGTTGGAACTGCGCGCCGAACTGCTTGGCCTGCTCCTTCCCGCGCTGGACGAGGTCCATGCCGCCGACACCATCGGGGAAGCCGAGGTAGTTCTCGACATCGGTCGTCAGCGTGAGCTGGCCGCCCGGCTCGTCGCCCTCGAGGACGAAGGGGTCGAGATCGGCCCGAGCAGCGTAGACCGCCGCCGAGAGACCGGCAACACCTGAACCAGCGATGACGAGATCGTGGATGTCCTCAGTCATTTATTCGGTGTAGGTCTCGATGAGCGCGCGGAGTTGGTCTTCCCCCTGGAGACCGACGATTTCCTCGACCTGTTCGCCGTCGGCGAACAGGATCAGCGTGGGAACACCCTGAACGCCGTAGGCAGCAGCGAGCTGCTGGTTGGCATCGACGTCGACTTTCGCCACAGTCGCGCTGGTCTCGGCAGCCAGCGTCTCGACGATTGGTTCGAGCATCTGGCAGGGACCACACCAGTCGGCGTAGAAGTCCGTGAGGACGACGTCGTATTCTGCGACGACGTCATTGAGCTGGGACTGCCCGTCAACGTGGAGCGGTTCGTTCGTGGTCGCGGTACCAGCGTCGGATGCAATATCAGTTGCCATCACCAGTATGTATGCACCAGCGCTAATTAAGGGTTTTGGGTAATATGTACAATACTACCCAAGAACGGCTGTCGATGGAAATATCGGTCAGAACTCTATACTGCGCGAAATTTAGCTCCTCGAGGAGAGTAGCTGAAGCCGACGTTTAGAGAAGAGAGTAAGTCAGCTTTCGGCGGCCGGGGCCGCAGTTTCGGATTGTTCGTACTTGGTTTCGAACTCCTGGATGAGCTGCCCCATCTTCGCGTACCAGTCGTTGAGCAGGCGCTGCATGTCATCGGCTATCTTGGAGGGATCCGTTGGTGAGTAGACGTGGTAGTAGCCACCCTGGTCGTAGTTGATCTGGTTTTTCTCGATGAAACCGGTCTGCAGCAACCGCTGGATGGCACGGTAGGCGGTCGAGCGCTCACGGTCGACTGCGTCGGCGATCTCGTCGACAGTCAGTGGTTCTTCGGCCTCGACGAGCGCCTGGAAGCACTCCCTGTCGAGTTCTTTGAGCCCGTGGAAGCACTCCAGCAGCCCCTCGCATTCCATGTCCCGGCGGAGTTGTTCAGACATCGAATCTGGCATCGGTATCAACGCTATGTAGGTCTCAGGCGATTAAAAGACTTTTGCGCATTTCGCACAATTTCGCGATGAGCCAAAGAGAGAGGAATATCCCGTGAACAGCTACTCGTCACTCTAGAAACCTCAACAGCGTAGACGCCCAAATCAGCCCGAATGGGCAGCGGGTTGGCGCAAAAGCAGATTAGTCTGTAACTGTAGTCCGCTGCCGACGCGTCTCACGAAGCGACGAAATCGACGTGTAGAGGATCGCGAAGGCGACGACGACAGCCGCGCCGATGACGAGCACTAACCCGAGCAGTTCGAGAGTCGGGCTTCCGATATAGGAACCGATCTCGCCGACACCAACCGCGATGGCACCGATCAAGAGCATCCCGCCGAAGTAGATCTTGATGCCGTCAGCGTCGACGACGGCAGTCGCGGCAGAGCCGATACGCGCACCGAGTGCGCTCCCGAACAGCAGCGGAACGACGATACCGAGGTTCACGCCGCCGCCCTGTCCGTAGAGGTAACTTCCCAGACCGCCGGAGAAGACGATCTCGAACAGGTCGGTGCCAACGGCGACGGGCACAGGGACACCGATCGCGTAGATCATCGCCGGCATCCGGATGAAACCGCCACCGACGCCGAGGAAGCCGGACAGAAGACCGGTCGCGAAGGCGACGGCCGTGATGACCCACACGGAGACACGAACGTCGCCGCGGAGCGTCACCATCGGCGGGATCCGAACGGTCTGCTGAATCGTCTTGGCGATTTCGGGGATCTCGTATTCGTCGAGGTCCTTGTCAGTTGCCTCGTGATCGATTCCACCGCCGCCGTCACTGTTCAAAGCGTCACGGGTCACCATCGCTCCGACACCGCCGAGCAGGAGCACGTAGGCGACACTGATGATGCCGCCAGCAAGTCCCAGCGACTCGAGGTAGTAGACGCTGGCACGCCCAGCTTCGATTCCGATCGTCGTCCCGGTGATCATGATGGCGCCGAGCTTGTAGTCGACCTGCCCGAGGTCATGGTGCTTCAGGGTCGCGATGACAGCCGTTCCGAAGACGAATGCCATCCCGCTCCCGACCGCGACGGGTGCCGGGTAGTCCAGCATTAGCAGGGCAGGGGTAACGAGGAACGACCCGCCCATGCCGAAGAACCCGAACAGGACCCCGACGACGAGGCCGAACCCAACGAACAGCGCCAGCATCTCGGGACTGGTCCCCAAGATCCCGAGCCCGTCAAGGAGACTATCGAGCATTTGCTTCACCTCCGACCAAGAGCTTCATGAGATAGGGCCCGAAGAGCCGTTCGAGGCCACCATAGCCCACGTACAGCACGATCGCTTCCAGTAGAATCGTGCCGATAAGCAAGGCTGTCTCCGGGTCCCACGTGGGAATCTCTAGTCCTGCCATCGGTTCACCCTCTGACGTTCGAATGCGGAAATTCGCTGCTTGTACATTTCTGCTCAATACCCCCTACCTGCTTCGTACCTATAACGGTTTTGGGATTACCATACAATACTATATTCCGGTAACCTCGACCAGGGTATCGATAACTTACAGGAAACATATCGACGCTGGCAGCTTCAGAAACCAGTCAGTGTACGTCCGATTACCGACTGTCCCTGCAAAATCAGACAAAACTCTGTTGTCAACGCTCGACAAACGTGTCGATATGAGGGCCCTCTGCGCGACCGACCTGTCGGCTGCAAGTGAGGCTGCAATAGAGAACGAAACCTGTCTCAAGTGCCTAGGCCGTATCGGCATCGATACGATCCATCTCGTGACAGTCGTTCCGGCGAACGTCCACTCCGGAATGCCCGGCGTGAATTTTGAGGAGCGACGCCAACAGGGGCTAGACCAGTATCAGACGGTAATAGAAGCTGCAGGGTTCGATGTCGAGACGCACGTCGTCCGGGGAACCCCCTATCGACGTATCAACGGTATCGCTGAGACCGTCCACGCCGATGTATCGGTTGTCGGCTCACGGGGTCAGAGCCCGCTGGAGAATCGCATCATCGGCTCAACCGCACGCAACCTCGCGCGGACTACTGTCGTTCCGCTATTGGTCAACCGCGTCGAGCGGGCGACCGACGACCCCGACGTTCTCCGGGAGCACCTCTTTCAGCGTATTCTCTTCGCGACGGACTTTTCTGAGAACGCCGACCGAGCATTCGACGCCTTCTCGTACCTCCGTCACGCGACCGAAGAGGCAACTCTCGTTCACGTTCGGTCGCCGAAAGACGAAGGCGTCGACGGCGACATCAGCCCACAGGAGAAGCTGGCTGAGCACGCGAGCACGCTGGAAAACTGGGGTATCGAGACACGGACCGAGGTCCGGCACGGCGATCCCGCCGACGAAATCCTCGCCGTCGAAGCGGAGGTAACGCCGTCGACGATCCTCGTCGGGTCGAAGGGACGAAGCCGTATCCGGCGGCTCCTGTTAGGGAGTGTCTCCGAGGAAGTCGTCGCACAGGCGACGGGGAACGTCTTCCTCGTTCCGCCGCCCCGGGCAGTCTGAGGGAATCGACGATCAGCACCACGGCCGCCACACTGGCGTGAAGCGTCAAAAAGCAGACAGCAAACAGTACAGCGTTCCCTCGTCGCCGCCTACAAGAGGAGGAACGCAACGCCGTACGCGAGCGCGAACGAGAGGACAAACGACCCGACCCACGCTCCCACCGTCAGAAGAATCTTCTGTGCGTCGATCGCTTCCCGGCCGCCGACCGCGGCGCCGCTCCCGATGATGGCGCTGACGACGATCTCGTTGAACGAGACCGGGACGCCCAGCAACACCGCCAGCTGTGCAATCAGGAACGACGGCACGAGCGCCGAGATGGAGCGCCGCGGCCCGAGCGACGAGTAATCCTGTGCGAGCGACTTGATCATCCGCGGTGCGCCCGTCCACGAGCCAACGAGCATCCCCAAACCGCCTCCGACGAGCACGGCGAACGTCGAAACCATCCCTATTTCGTCGAGCAGCGGCAGCAACGGCCCGACGGCGAGCCCGACCTGACTCCCGCCCGCGGAGAACGCCACGAGCGATCCGAGCGCCAGTAGCACCCGACGCAAGCCGCCGCGTTCGTCGCGGCTGATGTCCCACCAGACAACGGCCGCGACGGCCAGCGCCGCGATGCCGGTAATCCCGACCGCCGACGCGAGTCCGTCGACTGCCAGCACCCGCTGTCCGAGACCGCGAACGGTTCCTGCCGCACTCCCCTCACCCAGGAAGCTGAACTGAACGTTCACGAGGACGGCCCCGACGAGCCCGGCAAGGATGGGTATACTGTACCGCTCGGGGACGTCGGGACGCGGGAGGAGGCTCGCGATGCCGAATGCGATACCACCGCCGACGAACGGCGTCAGTACCCAGACGGCGGCGATCTGCTGGTACTTCGACCAGACCGGAATCCCGCCGAGGGCGAGGCCGACGCCGATTACAGCACCGGTCACGGTGAACGCAGTCGCAATCGGATAACCGGTCGTGATGCCGACCGCCATCAGCCCCGCGCCCAACACGAGCACGAGGATGACCCCGGCGACCGGGAGATTGATGCCGCCGACGAGGCCGCTGCCGATGGCTTCCGAGACGTTGCCGCCCTGGGTAACGGCACCGGCGTAGCCGAAGATGCCGACGAGGAACGCGGCCCGCATTGTCCCGATAGCGTTCGCACCGACCGCAGGGGCGTACGGCGTCGCGCCGCTTGACCCGGCACCGATGACCCATGCCATGAACAGGCTGGCGAGCGCTGCACCGGCGAAGAGGGCGATGAGAGCGGGGTCCATGTGTGAGTTAGTCTGCGCCCGTCGCGGCGGTGTCACGCGCCTGGTTGTGGCTCCGCCAGTAGCCCTGAGCGTACGCGCCGACGAACATTCCGGCGAGCGCCCAGAGGATGGTGACGTTGCCGACGCCGAGACTCGCGTACGCCGCGCCCGGGCAGATGCCGGAGAGTCCCCAACCGACGCCGAAGACGGCGCCGCCGACGAGGACGTTCCGGTCGAACGGCTTCAGCCGGCGCTCGTAGGGGTTGCCCGTGAGGGGTGCAGTGTCCCGAATCCGCGGCAACAGGGCGAATGCGATCCCGGAGACGATTGCGGCCCCGAACATCACGAACGGGAGGCCGAGGTCGTCGAACTGGAGGAAGTTCAGCACGACCTCCGGTCGCGCCATATGGCTGAACCCGAGCCCGAACCCGAAGATCAGGCCGCCGACGAAGATCAGCGGCTTGAACAGCGGATGTCTGTCCGCCATTACGGGCTCACCCCCAGCGCGGCCACGATCTGGGCCGTCCCGATCGCCACGGTCAGGAACGTCAGCACGCCGACCAGCGACGTTTTCGACGCCGAGCCGACGCCACAGACGCCGTGGCCTGACGTACAGCCCTTTCCGATCCGGGTCCCGATGCCGACCAAGATGCCACCGAGGAACAACCGCCACGGCTGGACATCGGTCATCCAGAGCGTCACACCGGCGACCTCGTACAGCTGGCCGGTCGTTCCAGGTTCGTACAGCGGGCTCGTGACCAGACCGGACTGGAACGTCGCCGCGAACGCCAGTCCACCCAGGATGATGCCGGCCGTGAACACGACGCGCCAGTCGCGCGAGCCGACGTACTGCTGGAACCGCGACTGGTCGGAGACGTACGACAGCGTCGACTCCAGAAACGTGCTCGCGCCGGCTGGGATCCCCGTTCCGAGGTAGATGACGACAGTCCCGAGCCCCACGAGCAGTCCGCCGACGGCGTACCTGCTGATCCCGTTCGGGAACAGCTCGGCAACCGTCTGGAGCAGTACTGGGTCAGTGACCATTGGCGTGGTTAGTCACCCGCGAGCGAGTCCTGGCTAGCTGCGCAGTTGTTTGGCCCGAGTTCCAGCGTGAACGCTTCTTCGTCGTCGACGGCGTTCTGCCCGAGGTTCGTCGCGATGATCTCCTCGTGGTTGGCCGGCCGCGGCGGCATGTCCGACAGGATCAGCTCGACGAAATCGTCCTCGTCCATCGTGAGCGCGTCCATCTCCTCGACGAGCTCGCCGATAGGCGCAGTGTATGTGCCGTCCTCGGCAGGTTCAGCTGCGTCGCTGAAGTGCGCGCCACCGACCAGCGTGTCCTCGGGAAGGGTCAGCACGCGCTCCTGAAGGGACTCGTAGAGCATACGTGCGGCATCCGGCGCACCCTCGTCGCCCTCTTCGAGGTCGGGGCGGGCGACGCTCTCGATAAACAGCCCGTCGCCGGTCGCGAGCAGGCTACCGTCGACGAGATAGGAGGTCATTCCGGTTGTGTGGCCGGGCGTAGAGACGGTTTCGATAGTTGCGTCGCCGACAGCGAACGTGTCGCCGTCTTCGGCCGTGGTCAACTCGTCCGCGTAGGTGACGCCCCGGTCGACGGCCGCCTCGGGAATCACGCCCTCGACGCCCTCGTCGTCGAGAGCGCGCACGCCCGAGATGTGGTCGGCGTGGATGTGCGTATCCAGCGCGTACTGCAGGTCGACGCCGAGGTCCGCGGCGTCATCGAGATAGCGGTCGGTAAACGCCCGCAACGGGTCGATGAGAGCGGCTTCGCCGTCGTCGTAGAGCAGATAGCCGAGACAGCCCGAAGAGGGCCGCTGGTACTGCAACAGCGTGCCGGCGCCGTCATAGCGCTCGACCTCGACGGCCTCGTAGATGCTCGCCCAGCCGTTCATGCCGTCCTCGAGGTGATTGACGTCGTAGCCGCGCTCCGCGAGCGTGCCCGCGACGTACTCGCTGGCACCGCCTTTCGCACACAGGACAGTCACTTCGCGGTCATCGGGGATCCGCTCGAGGACGCCTTCGTCGATGTCGTCCTCGAGGAACTCGAAGTACGGGATGTTGATCGACATGACGTTGTCGCCGTCGATGCGCCACTCGTCGTAGTCCGATTGCATACGCGCGTCGAGGAGCGTGACGTCCTCGCCGGCGTCGATACGGTCTTTCAGCGATTCCGGATCGACGGAGTCCACGTCGACGTCCGGAGTCGGAAAGTCATCGGCGTTCATGTTGTGCAGTCGCTTCTACCGGATGGACGTACAAAAGCATTTGCATAGTAATCCCCAAAGCAAACAATACTGTCGGGGAAATTGATTGGGCCAAACCGGCATTAAACCCACTAGCCACCCGTATTAGTGGTTTTGAGTGCATATGAGCTATGGAAAGTAGTTTGGAGTGTGTACAAGAATCGACAATCTTTTAGTTGGGCAGAGGGTATTGTGCGGTAGCTCCAATACAACTCAACGGAGCAGATAACCAATGAACGCTGAATTTGACATCGCGGAGACGCTCGACGTGAAAGGCGCATCGTGTCCCATGCCAGTGGTGAAGACGAAAGGCGCGATCGACGACCTCGCCGAGGGAGACGTCCTCGAAGTGCTGGCGACGGACTCCGGAAGCATGAGTGACATCGACGGGTGGGCTGGCGGCACCGAGGGCGTCGAGCTCGTCGAGCAGGAGGAGGGCGACGACGTGTACAAACACTACGTCCGCAAGACAGAGTAACGATGAGCACGGACACTCCCGACGCCCCATCCGACGACGCGCCCTCGCGTGCGGAGCTGGCCGCCCGCGTCGACGAACTGGAAGACGCACTCTCCGAGGCCACGAGCGAGGACGACACGAAGAAGATGAGCATCATCGCGACGAAGGGGACGTTGGACATGGCGTACCCGCCGCTCATCCTCGCCAGCACCGCCGCTGCGTTCGGGTACGAGGTGACCGTCTTCCACACGTTCTGGGGGCTGGATATTCTCCACGAGGAGCGCTCGAAAAACCTCAAACTGAGCTCCGTCGGCAACCCGAACATGCCCGTACCGAACGCCATCGCGGCGCTCCCGGGCATGGATCGCATGACGACGAAGATGATGGAAAAGAAAATCGCGGACAACGACACCGCCACCATCGAGGAGCTGCTGGAGACGAGCCTCGACATGGGCGTGGAGTTCCAGGCCTGCCAGATGACCATCGACCTGATGGACTACGACGAGGCTGACTTCTACGACGGGGTCACCACCGGCGTCGGCGCGGCGACCGCGCTGCAGGACATGGCCGACGCCGACATCCAGCTCCTGGTTTGAACGGTCAATCGCGTCCAAAGTAGTTGTGGCGGGCAGCTATTCTGTTTCTCTTTCAGCGCGCTCACGGCCGACTGCGCCGGCAAGCGCCAGCAAGTAACCGAGCCCGTATTGGACGTCCGGGTCGCGCAGCCCGCGAAGCAGACCAACGGGACCGACCGGCTCGGCCGGTTCGCGCTCCGCTTCACCGAGGCCCGCCAGTAGCGTCTCCATACCGTCGCGGGTGTCGTCGTCCGCAGCCGTCTGTGCGACTTCGCCGAGCGCGGCACCGGTGCCTGCGAGCGAGGTGACCATCTCGTCGTCGAGCGCAGCGGTTGCCAGCGATCCGACTTCAGCGAGCTCGGCTAGTTCGTCGAGCGTGCCGCTTCGCTGGAGCACGAGCAGGGTTTCGAGCGCGTCCTGCAACTCGTCGCCGTTCTCACCGACGGTCTCGGCCAGGGCGACGGTCTCGTCGGTCGCAAGCCCGTCTGCAGACTCGGCAAGGGTCGAGCCGGTGGCCGAGAGCTCACGCACCATCTCATCGGAGAGCGCACTCTCGCCGAGCGAGAGCACGTCCAGCAGCTCGTTGACGGCGTCGAGGTGTTCGACGAACTCCGCGACGGCCTCGGGGTTCTGCTGGATTGCCGCTTCGAGGTCGGTCTGCTCGGAGACCTGTTCCCCGGACATGGTCAGAGCAACCCCCGTGCGGTGAGCCAGTAGGACTCGTTGTACGCCAGCTTCGACCAGTGGAGTTTCTCAGAGGGCGGCGCTGGCGACGGCTGGTTCTCGTAGTCGAACTCGACGAACGACGCCGCGTCCATCCCCGTCTCGATGAAACACAGCGTCTTCCCGTCGTAGGTCGCTGTCGCCGGACGACCGCGGATTTGACTGGCGAGGCGCTGGCCGACGACACCGGCCTGATAGTGGGCGACGCTGCCCGCGTTCGGGACGCCGGTATCGGCGGTGTCGCCGAGCGCGTAGACGTTATCGGCGGCCTCGGCTTCGAGCGTGTGCTTGTCGACGTCGACCCAGCCATTGTCGCCGAGCCCCGCCTCTTCGATGAGGTCGATACCGCCGTGGGGCGGAATCGTCACGAGGAGGTCGTAGTCGAGGTCGGTCCCCTCCATCGAGGTGAGCGTCTCCGAATCCGGGTCGACTTCCTCGGCGTTGAAGAACGTCTCGACCTCGATGCCGCGTTCGTCCATAATCGGTCGGGCCCATTCGGCGATGTGAGGGTTGCCGTGGACGCGCTGGATGGGGTACGTGTAGGTGATGTCGACGTCCTCGCGGAGCCCGCGCTCGCGGAACCAGTCGTCGGCCATGAAGACGAATTCGAGTGGTGCCGCCGGGCACATATGCGGTGAGCCGATGACGCTCAACACGAGGTGCCCCTCGGTGAACTCCAGCAGTTCGTCACGGAGGGCGGTCGAGCCCGATTCGCTGTAGTAGTCGTGCCCGCCTTCCGCGAGGCCGGGGATCTGTTCGGGCTCTAGCGTGGACCCGGTCGCCAACACGAGGTAATCGTAGCTGACTGACGGAGCGGTGCCGTTGAACCGCAGTCGCTGGGCTTCGGTGTCGATTGCGGTCACGCGGTCGATTCGAAGGTCGACGGCGTCGTCGACGAGCTCGTCGAGCGGTCGCCGACCGTCTGCCGGTTCGCGTTGTCCGAACGGCACGTACAGCCAGACCGGCTTGTACACGTGGTCGGGCCCGTCGTTGATCAGCGTGATTCGGACGTCGCCGGCGTCGAGTTCGGCGTCCAGTCGGTCGGCGAGGTCGTTCGCGAGGACGGTCCCACCGGTCCCGCCACCGACGATGACGACGTGCTCGGTCATGATTTCTCCACGTAGAACGCGTTGTGGTCGTCGAGTTCCTCGACAGCGAGCAGTTCGTTGCCGGCCTCTTCGGCCCACTCCGGAACGTCCGTGAGCGACTGTTCAGCGTCGCTCAGGAGCCGAACCACGTCACCGGATTCGACATCCCGGATCGTTCCGATGAGGTCCATCAGCGGACCAGGACAGGCTGCGCCTCGAGCGTCAACGGTTTCGTCGGGTTCGATGTCAGTCATGGGAATCTCACAGAAGATAGTTGGGACTCACCCGTATTAGTATTGCACGATGATTCCAAGATCGTGAAAACAGGTGAATTCGGCGCAGTGGTGCGAGAGTATCGCGCGTACAGCGAGTACAGAACCGCTGGGAGCCCGACGCGATATCTACCGGGTGAACACGAGCGCGTAGTGGTACGGCGGCAGTTCGACCTGCCGATCAAGCGTGAGTTCCGACGCCGAGAGCACCGCATCCTCGGTTGCCGCTGGCGTCATCCGAAGCGTCGTCGGTGGCCCCCGCGGTTCGTCGGCTACAGTCGTGGTCTCGCGGGGGCGGTCGTGCCAGTTCACGACGAGTAGGCTCCCGCCTGGCTCAATCGCGCGAAAGGCCTGCCGAATAAAGCCGGACTGATCGTCGACACCGTGCAACGTGTTTGCCACCACGAGCGTGTCGACGCGGGCAGGGAGCGCCGATGGTAGGTTCCGGGCATCGCCGTGGATCGGAACGACGTTCTCGATCCCCTGTTGGTCGGCGCGGTGTTCGAGTTCGTCGAGGAGATCCGCATCCAGATCGAGCGCGTACACCGGCCTGGGTTCGGCGATTCGGGCGGACGGGAGCGCAAAGTACCCGCTGCCACAGCCGACCTCGGCGACCGACTCGCCGGATTCAACACCAAGTGTCCGGAGCGTCGCGCCGGGCGTTGGCCAGAGTTTGCTCCACCAGTCCCAGTCGGGCTGGCCGGTGTTCCGGAACCGGTCCATTCCTATCGGGAACCCGACGTGTCGATACCCAGTAGCCGGTACAAGAGACAAACCCGGACGAGGCCGGTTACAAGGAGGACGACACCCAGCAGTGTCGCGACGGCACCGATTGTGGTCCCGAGACCCAGCAGACCACCGAGCGTCGCCAGTCCAACGACTGCCAGCCCGAGGCCAACAGCTATTCGAGTCAGTCTATCCGATGGCCCAATATTGTTCTCCATATCCATAAGTACGCAATACAGACACCTAAGTCTTACTCGATGGACGGTGACCACCGGAGCGGTCGCGCCAGGAAAACCACGCCTCGGCGGACTGTTACGGTGCTGTCTGTGACGCCCACACTGCCGGCAGTCTCGTGTAGACGGCTGCATTGTCGACGAGCACATCGACCGGGACGTACTCGTCGGGGGCGTGGACGGTATCGGTCCCGAACGCAAACTCGACGGTCGGGATGCCCGCGTTCCGGAGCGTCTTGGCATCGCCGCCGCCCGTGGCACTCCGTCGGAAGACGCGTTCACCTGTGACGTCCGCTGCCGTCGACGTGACAGCTTCGACGAGCGGGCTGTCGGCCCCCTCAGCGGTCCCGACGCTCCAGGCGACGTCGGTGATCGTAATCCCCTCGCAGTCGGCGACACAGGACCGGATCTCCGAGAGCACGTCGGGCGTCTCAACCCCGGCGGTCAGTCGGATGTCGATTTCGGCGCGGGCGGACTGCGGGACGCTGTTTATCGCATCGCCGCCTTCGAGAACGCCGAGGTTGATAGAGGGGTACCGGAACAGATCACGAGCGACATCCTCGCCCAGTGACGGGGCGTAGTATGCGACCGACTCGTCGATAATCGGCTCCACGTCGGGATCTATCTCGAGTCGCCTGGAGCCAAAGCGGTCCCGCAGCGTCTCGACAGCATCGTAGAGTCGGTCGACCGCGTTGATGCCCAGCATCGGCCGGGAACCGTGGGCCCCCTCACCGCTCGCTTCGAGTGTCAACCAGATGCTGCCCCGGTCAGCAACGGTGACGGAGTGACGGCCCGACTCGCAGGTCGGCTCGCCGATTACGCACGCGTCGGCGTCGAGCTGTTCCGCCTCAAGCAGCGCAGTCAGGCCGGCGTCCCCGCCCACTTCCTCGTCACTCACGAAGGCAAACAGGAGCGTGACAGGCGGCTCAGCGTCGGCGGCGGCGAAAGCCTGGATAGCGAGCAGCATCGACGCCACGGCACCTTTCATATCGGTCGCGCCGCGACCGTACACGCGGTCGTCGACGCGCTCGCCGAGCGGATCGTGAGTCCACGCGTCGGCCTCGAAGGGAACCGTATCAAGGTGTCCGTTGTACAGCAGCGTTCGGTCCGACTCACCGCGAATCCCAACGAGAAGGTTCGGCTTCGCCGGGTCGACTGCGAACCGCTCGACATCGACCGGAAGCGGGTCGAGGACTCCCTCGATTTCGGTCACAATCTCACGCGTATCCCCGGGCGGGTTCGACGTGTCGATCGCCAGGAGATCGAGGGCGAGTGTGATCAGTTCCTCACGGTAATCTCGAACGAAGGCGGGGGGAGTAGCGTTGCTCATGCGTGGTCACTGCCGTCGACGATGTTTGCTGCCGTCAAGACCATTTTCGGGTGATCGACGATCAACGACATATCGGCCATATCTCGTAATTGGATCAGTACACGCAAAAGCATTTCGCGGAGAATACAATACTGTGGGCTATTGATCGACAGGACGCGAGCGCTAAACGTCGTACACGAACGTCCGGAAGGTGCCAAATGAACCGCTACGAGTTCCTTAGCTTGTGAGAGGGGGTTGGTTCCCGTTTCGCCCAGGATAAGCTTGCTACCCGCCCGAATCAAGCATACTCTTCGATTACGGAACGCAGTTGCGCTTCGTCCTGCATCCCGACGAGTCGCTCGACCGGCTCCCCGTCAGCGAACAGGAGCAGCGTCGGAACCCCCCGGACGCCGTACTCCGCGGCGAGTTGCTGGTTCGCGTCGACATCGACTTTTGCCACTGTCGCAGCGGTTTCAGCGGCGGTCGTTTCGACGACGGGTTCGAGCATCTGGCATGGCCCACACCAGTCTGCGTAGAAATCGACCAGAAGGACATCGTGCTCGGCGGCTGTGTCGGTCAGCTCTGGCTTGCCATCGACCGAAATCGGCTCGGAAGCACGCGCTGGTTCTGATCCATCGTTACTTCCCGCTTCGCCTGTGTTACGGAGCTCATTCAGTTTTTTGCGTCTGATCTCCTCTAGTTCGTCGTCAGTCATCGCTCTCTTGTTCAAGCCGGACGGACTTAATTATTTTGTACATATAATACAATACTGTCTCGCGCGGAAAGTTGTTTATGAGTGGACCGTTGACAGCCGAGAATTCTCGTTTTCAGCGTTACTGCCACGCCGCCCGAAACGTGTAACGAGGCAGCCCAAAGTCGCATATTAGCCCCTGTGAAGATATTTCCTGGCGTGAATGGCTTCGGCAGGTGTCCGTGTTCGATGCACGTGACAGTGCCCGCTGTCGACATCGTTGACTGGCCACTGAAGAACCACTCTGACCACGAGAGCCTACGCAATCGGTCGAGTGTCGGTTGCTGCTACGGCCGTAGTACCAGTGAACAGCGAGCCTTCCGGCTGGATAGGTGACCAGAGGCCCCTCTGACCACACGACAGTGTATCCGAAGAGCCTTTGTTCTGTAGGCACAATACAATACACGAATGGTACTCCCCATCGACCCAAGTCAGATCGACCCTGATGACATCGGCGAACAACAGACGACGCTCGAAATGAGTCACGAAGACGCAATAGAACACGTCCGAGACGTGTTCACTGACGCCGGATTCGGTGTCCCCGTCGAGTTCTCGCCCTCCGAAATGCTCAACGAGAAGGTCGACGCGGGTCGTGACCCCTACTACGTGCTGGGGGCCTGCAACCCCGAAGTCGCTGACCGCGCTCTCGATGCGACAGACAACAAAATCGGGGCGCTCATGGCCTGTAACGTCGTCATCTGGGAAGAAGAACCCGGCCGACAGCGCGTCTATCACGTCTCGATTATGCGTATCGCCCGCCTCGTCGGGATGGCACCCGACAACGAGGAGATGGGGGACATCGTCGCCGACACCGGCGAAATCGTCGACGAGGCGTTCCGGAACCTCTAACATGGGGTATCACACGTTTGACGCCGGCCGAGCCGACAAGCTCGAAGACGCACAGCAACGGTACCGCTCCCTCTCCGCGGAAGAGCTCCGCTGGGCGCTATCACCCGACAGTGACGAGACGGTCGCGGACCTCGGGAGCGGGACCGGGTTCTACACCGACGACATCGCACCGGACGTTGATCACGTGTACGCCGTCGATATCCAGGACGCGATGCACGACTACTACCGAGAGAAAGGCGTCCCTGACAACGTCGACCTCGTGACGAGCGGGGTCGACGACCTCCCGTTCGATACCAGCAGTCTCGACGGGGTGTTCTCGACGATGACCTACCACGAGTTCGCTAGCGACGGGGCGCTGAACGAGGTCGCACGAGTGCTCAAGTCAGGCGGGACGTTCGCCATCGCCGATTGGGCGGCTTCCGGCAGTGGTAGCAACGGCCCGCCCGTCGACGAACGGTTTTCCGCTGGCGAGGCCACGGACGCGCTCCGCCAGCACGGTTTCACGATCGAGTTCGAGGCGGTGCGACCGGAGACGTTCCTGCTCGTTGCGAGTGCCGGGTGAGAGCGTCGCTGCCCACACTAGTTTTCCACGGCTGTCCGCGACCATCGTTAACAGCATCGCCTTCAGTCTTGTTCTCGGGCAATCTAGCCATATATACGGACGTATTTCCCTATTATATCTACATATAGAGCGACTATATACTTATATTTGATTAGTATATAAATACATAGTGTTTCAGTATATTTAATCCCCATGTAATATTTTCAATAGGGCCACATACACTCAGAAATGGGCTTTTTTGCACCCTTTCTGTTCTCGGAGCGCGTCACGGGAGTTCTGTCAGGCCTGCTCCGGGTGACCCTTCGTGTACCGCTGGACCGCGATGTCGGTCACCGCTGTACCTCCCTGATGACGACCTCCTGAATGCCGTCGCGGAGTGTCGTCCGTTCGAGCTGTCGGAGTTCCTCGGCGCTCGCATCGACTGTCGCAACGTGGTTCCCCGCGAGTTCGCCGGCCTGACTCTTGAAACAGGTCGGTCCGCAGGGGAGCAGTATTTCCGCGTCGTTTCGATAGCCCGGATAGAGCAAGAGGTCGCCACGCGACGGGTACGTCGTGTGGTTCTCTCGGGGAAGTTCCGGAAGGTCGACCTCGTCGATGTTGATCCACGTTGCGATGCCGCTCCAGCGGACGTGCATCAACTCCGAGCGCAGCGGCAGCATTTCCCTGAGGGCTGCGACGGTTTCGGGGGCTCGCTGTTCGTGTAGCTCAGCTGTAAGCGTCGTCTCGTCGGTCTGAATCTCTATCATTCGTACGTGTGGTGTTGCTCAGTGTTCGATGCAAGCAGTGCGAGACACTCCGCGAGGACCCGCGTCGCCACGGCACAGTCCGACCAGTCTGCCCATTCCTTGGGTGAGTGAGAATAGCCGCCCGTAGACGGCGCGAACAACAACGCTGCGTCGGTCACATTGGCGACCTGCATCGTGTCGTGGCCCGCGCCGGAGTGGAGCGTGAGCGTCTCGACTCCGTGCCGGGAGGCCGCTGTCTCCACGGTGTCCCGAACGCGCTCTGAGAGTCGTGTCGGCGGGATTTCGTACGGGATGTCGAGCGACGTTTCGACGCCGTGCTCGTGTTCCAGATCGTCCAGGGACGTCTCGACAGCTCGGACCTGACGGTCGATCTCCAATTGGTCGACGGACCGGAGGTCGAGACGCATCGATACGTTCCCCGGAACGACGTTGACGACGTTCGGTTCGGGGTTGAGGCGGCCGACCGTACCGACCGCCGTTCCCGTCCCCGTGGTGGCGATTTCGGTCGCCGTCTCCTCGACATTGAGGACGAACTCGCTCGCCGCAACCAACGCGTCCCGACGCGCGTGCATCCCCGTCGTCCCGGAGTGGGCGGCCCGCCCGTCTATACTGACGTGTCCCCGCGTCGTACCAGTGATGTCGGTAACGATACCCAGGGGAACGCCCGCCTCTTCGAGGTGCCCACCCTGTTCGATGTGGAGCTCGAGCCAGGCGTGCCACTCGCTCGCGTCGAGACGGCCGGTTCCGCGGAAACCGGCTTCCTCCAGCGCTGTGCCCAGAGAGACGCGGCCGTCGGAGAGGTCTAGAGCGTCCTCGACCGACAACTCCCCGGCGGCGACCGAGGAGCCGAGGACGCCGTCGGCAAACCGCGTCCCCTCTTCGCCGGTGAACGAGACGACCTCCAGCGGCCGCTCGACGGCGACGCCGCTGTCTCGAACGGCTCGGACCGCTTCGAGCGCGGCGTAGACTCCGAGGAGTCCGTCGAAGATGCCGCCTCTGGGGACAGAGTCAAGGTGGCTTCCCGCCACGACCGGTGCGGCATTCGGGTCACCCGCAGACGGGGTCCACCGGCCGGCGATGTTCCCGACAGCGTCGACCCGAACGTCGAGCCCGACCGATTCCATCCGTTCGACGAGGTACTCTCTCGCCCGCACGTTGGCATCGTCCGCCGGAAGTGCGGTCCGGCCGAGCCCGGTTTCGGCGTCGACGCTGCCGAAGTCGCCGGTCCGTTCGATATCCGTCCGGAGCGAATCGGCGTCGATGTCAATGGTGGCGTCCACTATACCATCCCTCCCTGCGGATCCCATGTCGGAACGTCGCGGGCGAGGAACTCCCCGCACGGGTCCCCGATGACACCGTCGTCGTCGGCGACGCGGTGCCCCCTGAGGTAGGTTTCGAGGACTTTCCCGGTGACTTCCCGGCCCTCGTATATCGAGTAATCGGCGATAGAAGCGTTCTCCGCCGCCGAGATCTCGTATGACGCTGTCGGGTCGAACACGACGAAGTCGGCGTCGGCCCCCACAGCCAGCCGGCCCTTCTGTGGGAGACCGAACGTCTCGGCGGGGTTTCTGGACAGGACCCGGACGAGGAAGGAGTAGGGGAGTCCGCGCCGGTTGACCGCCTCGTCGTGAAACACCGGGAGCGCCGTCTGGAGGCTGTTGACGCCGAACGGACAGTCCCACCAGTTCTCGACGGCCTTCTCCGCCCGCGTCGACGCGACGTGGTCCGTGGACACGACATCGAGCGCGCCGCTCCGAAGCGATTCGAACATCGCTTCGACGTCGTCCTCGCCCCGAAGTGGAGGCGACTGGAGCGCGAGCGTTCCCTGCTTTTCGTACGCATCCGCGGTGAGCGTCGTGAAGTGTGGACACGTTTCCCCGCGAACGCGCGTTCCGTCCTCGCGTGCCGCCGCGAGTTCCTCCACGGCGGCCTGTGAGGTGGTGTGGATGCCGTAGTACTTGCAGTCGGTCTCGGTCGCCAGCGACACGGCGTCCGACAGCGCCATCGCTTCCGCGTAGTCCGGACGCGCGCCAGGGTAGTCCGTCGGGTGGCCGCGCCCGGCGCGACGCCGCTGTTCGGTCAACGCCTGACACACCGAATCGTCTTCGGTATGCAGGACCGCAACCGCGTCGAGGTCCGCAAGGCGTTCGAAGGCGAGCCGGAGGAACCCGTTGGAGACACCAACATCATACACGGTGAAGAACTTGAACGACGGGACGCCTGCCTCCACGACCGCTTCGAACTCGTCGAAGACAGAGCGGTCCTCGGCGGTCACCGTCGCGTGGAGCCCGTAGTCGACGTACGCTTCTGACGCACTATCCCGCTGGCGGTCGATAGCGTCCAGAAGCGATCCGCTCTCGGCCCACACCGAGCCGGTCGCGTCGCGTTCACGCTCGCCGGTCCACGTTTGCCACGCGAAGTTGATGACGGTGGTGACGCCACCACGGGCCGCCGCCGCCGTCCCGGTCTCATAGGTGTCGATAGAATTGAATCCGTTTATGTGGACGTGTGGGTCGACGACTCCCGGCAGGACCATGTTCCCCGACACATCCAGCGTGTGGTCCGCGTCGGGAAGGTGACGCTCGTCACCGACGGCGACGATAGTCCCGTCCTCGACGGCGAATCCCGTGTCGAGGGTTCCCTGCGCCGTGGCGAGGGTTCCTCCGACGACACGGAGGTCAGCTGCCATCGGAACCACCCGCGATAGGTGCCTGCTCACGGAGTCGGTCGAATCCGTCTGCTCCGTCTTCGTATGCGATACACCGTACGTCTCGGTCGTGTACGTCGTACTGTTCTGGATGTCTCATTGCACAGTCTTCGGTCGCGTGTGGACAGCGCGGGTGGAGCCGACAGCCCGACGGTAGGTTTCGCGCACCCGGAACTTCGCCGTCCAGCCCCTCGCTGTCCGGTTTGAGCGCCTCCTCTTGCCGGGACGTGACGGGGATAGACGACAGTAGCGACCGCGTGTAGGGATGCCGGGGGTTCTCGAAGAGCCGGTCGGTCGGCCCCTGCTCCTGTATCTCACCGAGGTACATGACGGCCGTTTCGTCCGCGAAGTTCCGCACGAGCGAAAGGTCGTGCGTGATAAAGAGGTACGTGAGGTCGAATTCCGCCTGGATGTCCTCCAGCAACGAGATTATTTTCGCCTGCACGCTCACGTCAAGCGCGCTGGTCGGTTCATCCAGCAATAGCAGGGACGGTTCGACAGCCAGTGCGCGAGCGATGTTCACGCGCTGTTTCTGGCCGCCGCTCAGTTCGTGTGGGTACTTGTACAGGTATTCGTCGTTGAGCCCGACCCGCTCCAGCATCTGCCTGACTCGTTCCTCGCGTTCCGAGCGAGGAACCCCGGTCGCTTTCAGCGGGACCAGGAGTGACTTCCGGATGGTCCGGCGCGGGTTCAGACAGGACGTCGGGTCCTGGAAGACCAGTTGTATCTCCGAGCGCATCTCGGCCAGTTGCTGTCGAATCGGGTTGGTGATATCCTGGCCGTTGAACCGGATGAGCCCCGCGGTCGTCTCGTGGATGTCGATGATGGTCTTTGCGACTGTGGACTTCCCGCTCCCGGATTCCCCAATCAGGGCGAGCGTCTCGCCTTCGTCGATGCTGAAAGAGACACCGTCGACCGCTTTCGCCGGCGGGTCAGACGAGA
Source organism: Haloarcula amylolytica (assembly GCF_049705545.1). Classification (GTDB taxonomy): domain Archaea; phylum Halobacteriota; class Halobacteria; order Halobacteriales; family Haloarculaceae; genus Haloarcula; species Haloarcula amylolytica_B. Next base: position 77,462 of record NZ_JBNAMU010000002.1, on the reverse strand, counting down.
ACAGCCCTTCGGCCGGGAAGTGTTTTTTTAAGTCTTGGACTTCGAGTACGGGGCCACTCATCGGTGTCCCTCCGCCGGCGTCCGCTCCGGCTCCGAGAGCCGCCGTTTCGTCTCTTCGAGCGTCGGCACCGGGCCCGCGTCCCCTTCAGCGTGACGTACACAGGCGGACCGGGCCGCATCGCCAAACGACACTGCCGGCGGTTCGCTGGACCGACAGCTGTCGTCGGCGTACGGACAGCGCGGGTGGAACCGACACCCGAGCGGCGGGTCCGTGTACTCCGGGACTGACCCGCCGATGCCACCAGCCATCGACTCGCCGGACAGGCGAGGGATAGACGCGATCAACCCCTGCGTGTACGGATGGCGTGGCGTATCGAATATCGCTGCCGTCGGTGCGGTTTCCGCGATGCGACCGCCGTACATAATGTAGACCCGGTCGCTCAACTGTCGAGCGACCCCGAGGTTGTGCGTAATCATCAGGATACTCATGTCCCGTTCTTCGATGAGATCTTCGAGCAACGAGAGGATTTCGTCGTGGACAGTCACGTCAAGCGCGGACCCCGGCTCATCAGCGATGAGCAAATCAGGTTCGTTCAGGAGCGCCTGCGCGATGATCGCTCGCTGTCGCATTCCGCCGGAGAGCTCCGATGGATAGCTGTCCATTACGGACTCCGGGTCGGGCATCCGGACCTCTTTGAGGAGTTCTAGCACGCGCTCGCGGGCGGCTGATCGGTCTCCCGACGAGAGTCGACGTCGGAGGTACCCGACGATGCCAGTATCTCCATGCCCGCCGAACTGTGCAGTGTCGGTGAGTTGCTCGCCGATAGTGAACACGGGGTTCAGGCTCGACAGCGGGTTCTGGAATATCACGCTAATTCGGTCCCCGTTCAGTGCCCGGCGTTCGTCGTCCGGGAGGTCACGGAGATCCTGTCCGTCGAACTCGACAGTTCCGGAAACGCGTGCTGGCGGCTCGTCGAGCAGGCCAGTGATAGCCTTAGTCGTCACGGATTTGCCACACCCGGTCTCGCCGGCGATGGTAACGACCTCGCCGTGTTCGACCGTCAGGTCGACGCCGTCGACGACGGCCGCGTAGCCGTCGAAGCCCTCGAAGCCGACAGAGAGGTCCTGAACTGAGAGCAGTGGAGCATCGTCGCTCATTGCTCTACCTCCACGTCGAAGAGGTCACGCAGGCCATCCCCGAGCATGTTGAACCCCATCACGAGGACGAAGATAGCGAACCCCGGGAAAATGCTGATCCACCACTCGGCAGGCAGATACTGGGTGCCGTTCGCGACCATCGTTCCGAGCCCCGGTCTGGGGGGCTGGACGCCGAGGCCGATGAACGACAGCGACGCACCAGTCAGGACTACGATTCCAGCGTCGAGCGTCGCTTTGACCAACAGCGGCGAGAGGCAGTTCGGCAGCAGCTCCCGGAAGAGGATGTGCGTCGTGCTCGCACCCGCAAGTTCCGCCGCCTGCACGTACTCCTCGTCCGACAGACTCCCGGCCAGTCCGCGGGCCAGCCGTGCGTACCACGTCCACCAGAGCGACGCGATAGCAAACATCGCGATCTCGAGGGTTGGTTCGAAGGCTGACGCGATAGCAAGTGCCAATACGAGCGGCGGGAGCGCGAGGAACGTGTCCGTAATCCGCATGATGATCGTATCGACCCAGCCGCCGGCGTAGCCGGCAACCAGCCCCAGCATCACGCCAACTGGGACGCCGAGCCCAAGCACTACAGCGACCAGCAGTAGTGCGATGCGGTAGCCGAAGATGACGCGGGTGAGGATGTCCCGCCCCGCGCTATCGGTCCCGAAGGGATGGTTGAGAGACGGCGGCTGATAGGCGTTCGCGAAGTCCGTGAACGACCCTACTTGCTCCGGGTACGGGGCGATATAGGGCGCGAACACGGCCAGGAGTGCGATAGCGACAACTATCATAAGTCCGACGACGCTCATCGGTTGGTTTGCGAACCGGCGGTACGAGCGATACCATAGCTCGCGGCGTGCCGGCGAGACGATACCGTCGAGTCTGGACGTATCGAACGAGAGGGTTTCGATGCTCATGCGCTTTCACCTGCCAGACCGATCCGCGGGTCGATGTAGCTCGTCAGCAGGTCGATGACGAAGTTCACCACCACGAACACGACGCCGACAAGCATCGTGACGCCGACGACGGCGTTTACGTCGGAGGTCAGGACGGACTGGACGCCGTACTTTGCGAGGCCGGGCCAGGAGTAGACGATCTCGATTATGAACGCGCCGCTGAGCAGCCACGCGTACTGGAGGCCGAGGATGGTCAGCGTCGGGACGAACGCGTTCTTCAGCGTGTACTTGTCGGTGACCAGCCACGTCGGCAGGCCGTAGCCGCGCATCGCCTCGATGTAGTCCTGGCCCTCGATGTCTATCATGCTCGAACGCGTGATACGGATGACCTGCCCCATCCCGCTAAACGACAGCGCGAGCGCCGGCAACAGGATATGCGTCCAAGCGTCGACGTGTGCCGCAATCGACCCCGACAGGAGCGTATCGACGAGCATGAATCCCGTCGTTCGGACCACTTCACCGCTGTGCGCCGAGGAGAGCCGTCCCGTGATAGGAAACCAGTTGAGGAAGTAGCCGAACACGAGCTGGAAGACGATGCCGATGAAGAAGCTCGGGACGCTCACCGTCGAGAAGGCGAAGAGCCGAGTCGCGTTGTCGAGTACCCCGCCGTGGTGTTTCGCGGCGACGATGCCGAGTGGAATGCCGAACACCACCATGAACGTGAACGCGAGCGTGATGAGTTCGAGCGTCGCGGGGAACTTCGTCAGCAGGTCGTACGCGACGGCGTTTTTCGTCTGTAGGCTCCGTCCCAGGTCACCGACGAAGAGCCGACGCATGTATTCGACGTACTGGACCGGGAGCGGCTGGTCGAGCCCCATCTCGGCGGCGAGCTCCGCCACTTGCTCCTCGCTGGCCATCGCTCCGAGCGCCATCCGCGCCGGGTTCCCCGGCAGAACCCGGGAGATGACGAAGATGAGGACCGACAGCCCGAGCAGGCTGACGGCCATCCCCGAGAGCCGACGCAGTAGCTGTCCTATGCGCGCCATTACACTCGGTGGAGGTCACGGAACGTGTACTCGAAGCCCTGCGCTGGCCGAAGCGTGAGCCCCTCGACGTCGTTCTGGAAGCCGATAGTCTTCACCGTGTGATACAGGTGCATGTCACAGTACAGGTCCGCGAGCTTGCTCTGCAGTTGCTTGTATATCTCCACGCGGGCCTGTCGGTCGGGGGTCTGTCGCGCCTCGTCGATGAGGCCATCTACCTCCGCGTTGTCGAGGTGTTCCATGCTCATCCACGTGTTTGCTGCCTCGGAGTGGAACTGGTTGTAGAACATCGAGTCCGGCGACGGGTACGTCGGGACGTAGAACACTTGACTCGTGTGTGGCGTGTCCTCGACCGTGGTCGCCATCTCAGTGATGGTCCCCCAGGTCTGGGGGTTCAATTCGACGTTGATTCCGATGTCCGCCATGTTGTCCTTGAACAACAGGCCGATGCGCTCCTGGAAGGAGTACGAGGAGGTGAACGTGTTCGTGATGGTGAGTTCCCCCTCGGAGTAACCGGCGTCAGCGAGTATCTGTCGCGCTCGCTCGGGATCGTATGACGGCTGGGGCACGTCGCTGTTGTGTGCGCCCCACGTCGGCGGGAGCGGCCCCTGTGCCTTCTTCATGTCCGGGCGTATCTCGTTGACGACCTGTTCGTAGTCGAAGCCCCAGGCCATCGCTTCACGAACGGCGGGATCGTCCGTCGGCGGCTTCTGGGTGTTGATTTTGTTGTACAGCAGCCCGAACGTCGGTATCTTCTCGACCCGCGCGTCCTCCATCTGGTCGATGGCACTGTAGGTCTGGGAGTTCTGGTACTGCCCGGTCATGTCCAGCTCCCCGTTTTTCATCAGCGTCTGGACGGTCGAGTTCTCGGTGATAATGCGCACCTCGACGGTGTCGAACGCGCCGTCGGGGAACTCCTTGAAGTAGTCGTCGTACTTGGCGAACGTAATCGAATTGCCCCGGGAGAAGTCAGCCAGCTGGTAGGCACCTGAGCCGGCGTCGTTGTTGTTGATGTACCCCTGTCCGTAGTCGCCGCGTTCACCGTACTCACCGTCTTCGAGATTGTCCATGATGGCGTCCCTGTCCACGACGAATACGAGGACCATGATGGGGAGAAACGGCGCGTACGAGCGGTTGAGCTCGAATGACACCGTCTGCTCGTCCTCGACCACGATGTTCTCCTTGTCGAGGACGCCGCTCAGCAGCGACGCGTACCCCTGGTTGAGGTCGAGGAACCGCTCGGTCGTGAACTTCACGTCCTCGGCGGTTACCGAGTTCCCACTGTGGAAGGTCACGTCGTCACGCAGGGTGAACGTGTACGTCTTGCTGTCCGAGGACACCGACCAGTCCGACGCGAGATGCGGCTGAATCTCCCCCTCGCTGTCGGGGAACACGAGCGGGTCGTAGAGGTTCACCAGCGCCATCGCCTGCACGTAGTCGGTCCCCTTCGCGGGGTCTATCGTCCCGAGGCGTTGGGAGATGTTCGCCGTGAGCGTCGAGCCGCCGGTGCTGTCCGTCTGTGACCCGCTCTCCCCGGTTGACGTGCCACCGGAACTCGACCCTGACCCCCCCGAACAGCCGGCCAGGCCGGCAGCACCAGCCGAGCCGAGCGCGGCGAGGAACTGCCGGCGGGACCCCGCCGACGTGAAGTCGGACGCGGTTATTTTGCCACGAATCGGGTCGCTCCCACCGTTGCCGTCAGTCATTTGTGCGCTCCTTGGGACCGGAGACGACATTCGACACCGTACAGTACTGGCTGAGTATTCTGGGCGTTCACTCTCATTTTCGCGTCAGCAGAGTAGATTCACCAGCTATTGATAAGCGTTTCCCTACATACGTCATTATCGCTGCAATGCGAAATAGGTCCGTGTAGACCTTAATCACAGTGGGTATACCTTAAATTCCCGAGACGAAAGATACCGATTCAAGATGTTCGAACACCACCTCTCCCACAATCGTTTCGCCCCCGTCCACTATTTACCGAATACAGTGCTGGAAAGCACTAGTATATCTAATATATGAATATGTATGCACTGTTTTCCGGACTATTGTTCAACATATGCGAACATATAAGTCGCTCTGGTGAGACGGTGGTAATATGTCTTCCACCGGTGGTGACGACGGACCTCGAACGTTACAGACCGTCTCTCTGTCTGCCCAAGTGCTGGCGACGCTCAAAGAAATGGACGGGGCTGGTGTCACGGAACTCGCGACGGAACTCGATCTCTCGAAGAGCACTGCTCACATTCATCTGACGACGCTGGTGGAGAACGGGCTCGTCGTGAAGCGTGACGGCAGGTACGAGCTCGCACTCAAACTGTTTGCGTTCGGGGAGTACGTCCGAAGCCGGAACCCACTGTACCGCCAAGGGAAGCCCCAGGTCGACGAACTCGCCGACGATACGGGGCAGTACGTCCACATCGTCACCGAAGAGAACGGACGCGCTATCAATCTGTATCAGGTGAAAGGCGACACCAGTGTGAGCGGCGAATACCAGACAACGAAGCCCCAGCAGCGGGACCACCTGCACTACACCGCCTCCGGAAAAGCGATTCTCGCGTACCTTCCCGAGCAACGCGTCGACGAAATCATCGACCGGCATGGCTTGCCGGAGCGAACGGCGAAGACGGTAACCGACCCAGAGGCGCTGTTCGAAGAACTGGCAGCGATCCGCCAACGCGGGTACGCGTACAACGACGAGGAAGAAATCGAAGGGTTCCGTGCCATAGCGGCACCGATTCAGACACCCGGCGGGGACGTGCTGGGGTCGCTGAGCGTCTCGGGTCCTGCAAGCGTTCTGCAGGGGGACCGTTTCGAAGAAACCCTCCCGAAACAGGTCGTTAATTCCGCGAACATTATTGAAGTCAACATCAACATGAGCAACCGGTCATGAATCCGACACCCCTGTTCGAGCATCTTGAACGCCAATCCACACACTGCACGGACTGGTTTCAGCGCAGTTGGGCTGGTCTTCTCGGCGTGACACATGCACCCACTAACATATGTACATTTGTTATATTAAGATGGCGACGACAAGCCCTCTGCCCACGGGCTTAGGGCGGCATTTCCCATGAGAGGATACGTACTTGGATGTATTATCTTATAATTCCAAATTTGGATTTTTACTCTCAAATTATGGCCCTATATATTGATATTGACGGATTTTATTACTCAGATATCCCTTTTCACACACGTATTTAGCCCTTATACTAACATACCTTCGCCATATATGTTCAAACAATCAGAAAATGTTCAGCTTGCGAACAGCCGCCGCTCTGCGCGCTCGTGTTCGGCGGCCAATACGTCTATCAGGGGAGCAAACGGAGTCATCTCGTCTATTCCTCGGTCCGCGCTGTCGTCGACTGCGGCTGTCATCACCGGCTGTAGGTCATCCAGTATTCGCTGGGCATCTGTGTGGCCGAGCGAGAGGAGCCGCTGGGCCGCACCCAGCAGTCCGGTGACGAAGCCGTGACAGCACAGCAGGCAGGCCTCGCGGACGGGGACGCCAGCCAGTCCGGTCGCAACGCCGAGCACCACGGCGTAGTTGCCGGGCGCTTCGTCGGCGTCGACGCGCTCGGCGTAGCGGTCCAGCAGCGCCTCCTCACGCAGTTCCGTCTGGAGCGAGAGCAGTCGGTCCCCGGACTGCTGGGCGCTCTCGCGAAACTCCGCGGCCAGCGTCACGGCCGAAAGCCGCCGGTCGGCCCGACAGACCGCATCGAGATCACCCTCGGTCGCGGCGGCGTGTGCGGCCCGGAGTGCGACGAGTTCGGCGGGACCGACTTGCCGGCGGAGGTACGTCGACAGGAGCGCTTCGAGCTCCGCCGCGTCCTCGACCCGGTCGTCCTGAATGAACTGCTCCAGCCCGTAAGAGACGGTGTAGGTCCCGACGGGGAGGAACGAATCAGCGAGCCGGAACGATTCAAGCGCTGCGGCGTCGCTCATTGGTCACCCCCATCGATAGTACGGACGCCGTGGTCGTGGGCGTGGCCTGCGCCGCCGTGGCTGTGGCCGTCGTCGTGCATGCCGGTACCGTCGCCGTGGGTATGATCGGCCCCGTCATCGTCGAACGTCGTCGGCGGAACGTGCTCGTACCGTGTCGGCACGTCTGCCGGGAGCAGGTCGGCGACCGTATCTTCCATCCGTTCCTTCGAGTCGGTCACGGGGAACAGGGCCTCTCGCTCGCGGACCGCGAGGTTCCAGTGTTTGTTCCCGACTGCGTGACCGAGTTCCAGCGCCGCGGTCGGTGAAACATCGGCGTCGGCGAAATCGAGCACGAGGGCCTCGATTGCGGCGAGTTCGACGACGACGAGGGTGCCGTCTTCGGCTGCCAGCACGTCACCGTCCGCGAGGTCGCGGGCAACCACGATACCGAGGTCCCGGCCGTCTGTCGTCTCGGTTCGGACCCGCGAGCGTTGGCGTTCGGTGTCCGAGAGCACGACCGTAGCGTGGTCCGACGTATCGGCGGCCTCGGCGATGGCATCGTCGTCGCGGTGGCCGAGGTAGGTGTTTGCGACCAACATCAGTACTTCCTCCCGGACGGCGCGGGCGCGTCCACCAACTCCTGTCTGGCGTGGTCCCAGGCCGCGTGGAGCGTCGCCTGGACGGTCTCGGCCCGGTCGCCGAGGGCGCGGACCGCAACACCGGCCCCGCTTGGGAGCGCTGTCGCACCGGCCCGGGCTTCGCCGTCGGTAACGGCTGCATGTAACGCGTCGCTCAGTTCGGATTCGTCGTGGTCCGGCGCGAGGACGAACGTCGTCCCGTAGACGGTAAACTCGCCGAGAACGCCGGGTGCTGTGGGGTCCCCGTCCGCAGGCGTCAGGTGCGTCGCGTCCTCGAACAGGAGGCCATCAGGCCCGCTCCCGCGCACGCGGGAGAGGTACCGTTCGAACGCGAACCGTTCACCCCGGGCGAGGCGACCCGGGACGACCACGTCGCTGACCACGGCGGTCGCGCCGGGGGCTAGATCGACCGTCAGTTCCTGCAGGTATCGGGCATCGGCGTGGAGTATCGTCGGTTCGGGCACGTAATCCAGGTGGCCGCCGGCGCCGACGCTGAGGGTCGTGTCGGCGGCGGCGTAGTTGCACGTCATCGTCTGGACCTTCGTCGAACTCTGTGTCGAGACGTGCGCGACGGCCTCGTCCCCGACGGTTATCGACACGTCGTGGCGGTCGCCCTGGGCGACGCCGCCGGTCGGTGACTGGACGAAGACGGTGTCGGCGTCGGGGTGAGGGTCGTGTCCCAGCGTCCCCGAGATGTGGAACGGGACCGTGGCGTAGTCATGAACCAGGGTCGTTCCCTCAGCCGTCCGCTCGAAGCTCAGTTCGAGTACCCCGTCTTTCCCCGGTGACCCCACGGCGGCCTGTGGCACGGCCTCGGTCGCATACCCCTCGAACGCCGGATGGGGCGCGTCGGCGGCCATCAGGCGAACAGCACCCCCTCCCGGACGTGTGACAGCACCTCGTCGACGTTCGTCTCGTCCTTGCAGTTGGTGAACACGACCGGCCCGTCCCGGACCTCGTCGGCATCCCGTTCCATCACGTCGAGGTCGACGCCGACGTGGGGCGCGAGGTCGGTCTTGTTGACGACGAGCAGGTCACAGTCGACGACCCCCGGCCCGCGCTTGCGGGGGATGTCTTCCCCCTCGGCGACCGAGATGACGTACAGCGAGTAGTCGGCGAGTTCGGGGTTGAAAGTCGCCGCGAGGTTGTCGCCGCCGCTCTCGACCAGCACCAGGTCAAGTTCCGGGTGGTCAGCCAGGAACGAGTCGATCTGCTGGAGGTTCATCGACGGGTCCTCGCGGATGCCCGTATGCGGGCACGCGCCTGTTTCGACGCCGGCGACGAGATCCTCCGGGACGACCCCCGCGAAGCGTTCGCGCAGCACGTCCGCATCCTCCTGGGTGAGGATGTCGTTGGCGATGACGCCCACGTCCAGGCCCTGTTCGCGCAGCTTCGGGACGAGCGCGGTCAGCAGCGAGGTCTTTCCGGAGCCGACCGGGCCGCCGATACCGACCGTCGCCACGTCGCGGTGTGTGAGGCTCATTCGTCTGTCCCCGCCGAGTCTCCGCCATCAGTCGCCGCCTCTGCCTCTTCCACATCATCGTCGGCTGACCCGACGCTGTCGGACCGGATCGGGTCGTGAACAGTGACCAGTTTCGTCCCGTCAGGGAAGACGGGTTCGACCTGAATCATGTCGATCATCTCCGGGACGCCGTCCATCACGTCCTCGCGGCCGAGCAGTTTCGACGCGCCGGAGCGGATTTCGGCGACCGACTGGCCGTCCCGTCCGCGCTCGATGCACCAGTCGCTGATGTAGGCGACGGCTTCGGGGTGGTTCAGCGGGACGCCGCGTTCCTTGCGGCGTCGCGCGACCTCTGCGGCGGTGAAGACCGTGAGTCGTTCCTGTTCTTTGGCTGTGAGTTTCATAGCATGTACCGCTGTGCGAGTGGGAGTTCGGAAGACGGTTCGCAGGTGACGTGGTCGCCGTCGACCCAGACCTCGAAAGTCTCCGGATCGACCTCGATGTCGTCGGGGCAATAGTCGTTGTGCACCATGTCGTCCTTGCCGGGCGTGCGCGCGCCCTCGATGGGAACGACGCGGGAATCGAGGCCGTACTCCTCGCCGACGTCGGCCTCGGCGGCCGCCGGGGAGACGAACGACAGCGATAGGGCGTGTTTGGCCTTGCCGACCGCACCGGCGCGTTCGCGCTGGAGAATCGGCTCGCAGGTCATCAGCGACCCGTTGGCCTCGCCCATCTCCGAGTGGACCGGGAAGCCGCCCTTGAACGTCATCGCCGGCTTGACGCCGAAAAAGGCGGGATCCCAGAGGCAGATGTCGGCCAGTTTCCCGGGCTCCAGCGTCCCGACGTGGTCCTCGATGCCGGCGCTAATAGCGGGGTTGACCGTGTACTTCGCAATGTAGCGCTTGATGCGGTGGTTGTCCGCGCCGGTCCCCTCGTCCTCGGGGAGCGGGCCGCGCTGGGACTTCATCTTCGAGGCCGTCTGCCACGTCCGCGGGATGACTTCGGCCATCCGGCCCATCGCCTGCGAGTCGGAGGTCATCATCGAGATGGCCCCCATGTCGTGGAGCACGTCCTCGGCGGCGATGGTTTCCGCACGAACGCGGGACTCGGCGAAGGCCACGTCTTCCGGCACGTCGGGGTTGAGGTGGTGACACACCATCACCATGTCCAGATGCTCGTCGAACGTGTTGTCGGTGTAGGGCATCGAGGGATTCGTCGACGACGGCAGCATGTTCGGCTCGCCGACCATCTCCATGATGTCCGGCGCGTGGCCCCCACCCGCGCCCTCGATGTGGAACAGGTGCATGGTCCGACCGTCCACGGCACCGAAGGTGTTCTCCAGGAACCCCGCCTCGTTCAGCGTGTCGGTGTGCATGCACACCTGGACGTCTTCGTCCTCGGCGACTTCGAGGCAGGTATCGATCGTTTCGGGCGTCGACCCCCAGTCTTCGTGGAGTTTCAGCCCGCAGGCACCGGCCTCGACCTGCTCGCGGAGCGGGCCGGGGTCGGAGGCGTTGCCCTTCCCGTAGAAGCCAACGTTGACCGGCCACTCTTCGGCGGCCTGCAGGAAGCGTTTGACGTTCTCCGGGCCGGTCGTACACGTGGTCGCACCGCCGCCGTACCCGCCGCCGAACAGCGTCGTAATCCCGCCCGAGAGCGCGTGTTCGTGGAGCTGTGCGGAGTTGAAGTGGACGTGGATGTCGAGGCCGCCGGCGGTCGCAATCTTCCCCTCGGCCGGATAGACGTCCGTCGACGGGCCGACGACCATGTCGACGCCGTCCATCGTATCGGGGTTGCCGGCCTTGCCGATGCCGGCGATTTCGCCGTTCCGAATGCCGATGTCGGCGGCGACGATGCCGAGAACGGGGTCGATTATCGTCGCGTTCGTCAGCACCCAGTCGAGCGCGCCCTCCGCCTGCGTGACGCCGGGAGCCATTCCCAGGCCGTCGCGGAGCGTCTTGCCGCCGCCGAACACCGCTTCATCGCCGTGGGTCCGCAGATCCTCCTCAACCTCGGCGAACAGTTCCGTGTCGCCCAGCCGGATTTTGTCGCCTGCCGTCGGCCCATACAGTTCGGCGTAGTTCTCGCGGTCGATATCGCGTGTCATCGTTCGGACTCCGCGTCGCCGCCGTCGGTTTCGGCCCCGGTGTCCCGGAACCCGGCCGACCGCATGCGCTCGACCGCCTCGCTCGTGTCGCCGTCGACGCTCCCGTTGACCAGCCCGTTCATCCCGTGAGCGCGGCGCTTGCCGCCGATTTCGACGAGTTCGACCGTCTGCTCGTCGCCGGGCTCGAACCGGACGGCCGTCCCGGCGGGGATGTTCAGCCGCATCCCCATGGCCGCCTCGCGGTCGAACTCCAGGGCCGCGTTGGCCTCGAAGAAGTGGAAGTGCGACCCGACCTGCGAGGGTCTGTCGCCGGTGTTGCCGACCGTCACTTCGGTCGTCTCGCGACCCTCGTTCAGTGTTACAGTTCCCTCACCCGTGATGACCTCACCGGGCACAAGTCCGTTGCTCATCGCGCCACCGTCCCGAGTATTTCTGACTGTTCGTCTATCATCTGCCCCTCTCTTTGAATACACATACTAAAATGGTTGCTCTCTGCGCAAGTGACGCCTCTATATCGAGAGATGGATTAAATGCTAAAGTTTCGGCCGTAAATGAAGGGTTCCGACTCCGGAATTGTCTCCGTCTGCGGGGGAAACGTGACTCACGTCCAGTCTGCCGGCGGTCCCGGCGACCGATGGCGCTTCCGGCGCGGGCGAGAATTTGACGGCCGATTCGCGGGCTCAGCGCCCGGATTTGACTGACGGCTGACAGACGGGTCACGCTGTCGGGAAAACGCCACCGGTATCCCCGTTTTGTCGCATTGACCGGTGGCACCGCAGAATTGATGAAAAGTTCAAATTCTTCGGCCAATCCTAGTGGTTTCGATGACTATTCGTCATATCCTTTGATAACCTTATACTCTCCAGTCTATGTGGAGGAGAATATAAGATAAGAGTGGTAAACCTTATTTTCCCCCTCCCGGACGGCAACACTGTGAGCGAAATCATGGACGAACGTTCGGATATCACGAGTAAAGAACGAGAGATGACCAACGATGCTGTGGAAGACGGTAGCAACGCCGAACTGGAACTGGCGGTGGTAGCATGACCCGGTCGTCCGTCAGCCGCCGACAGTTCCTCGGTGCGAGCGGGGCCGCACTCGTCACCGGCCTCGCCGGCTGTTCCGCCGGCGAAGGCGGGACCTCGACGGATACCGCGAGCAGCGCCGATACCATCAAAATCGGCGTCCTGGAGGACCAGTCGGGGAACTTCGCCCTCGTCGGCGATCCGAAGGCCAAGGCGTCGATGCTCGCCATCGAGGAAATCAACGCCAACGGCGGTATCGACGGCAAGCAGATAGAGACGTTCCAGCGCGACCCCCAGTCGGACAACCAGCGCTACCAGGAGCTCACCCGCACGGCAATAAACGAGGAGAACGTCGACGCGCTGTGGGCCGGCTACTCCTCGGCGACCCGGGAGGCCATCCGGCCGATAATCGACCGCAACGAACAGCTGTACTTCTACACCACCCAGTACGAGGGCGGCGTCTGCGACGAGTTCACCTTCGCGGTCGGCCCGACCGCGCGCCAGCAACTCGGCATCGTCCTCCCGTACCTGGTCGAGGAGTTCGGCCCGGACATCTACACCATCGCGGCCGACTACAACTTCGGGCAACTGTCGGCCGACTGGGTGAAGGTGCTGGCGAACGAGAACGACGCGAACGTCCTCGGCGAGGAGTTCATCCCGCTGAGCGAGTCCTCCTTCGGGTCGACCATCAACCGGATTCAGGAAGCCGACCCGGACTTCGTGATGTCGATGCTCGTTGGCGCGAACCACACGTCGTTCTACGAGCAGAAGGCCTCGGCCGGGCTCGACATTCCTATCGGCACCTCGACGGCGATGGCACAGGGGTACGAGCACCGACGGCTCGACGCCCCGGCGATGGCCAACATCTACGCCGGCGTCAACTACATGGAAGAAGTGCCGACCGACAGCAACACGAGAGACGGCGGCTTCGTCGACCGGTACTTCGAGATGTACCCCGACGCGCCGTACCTCAACGAAGAGGCCGAGACCAACTACTTCTCGACGTACATGTACAAGAAGGCCGTCGAGCAGGCCGGCACCACCGAACAACCGGAGGTCATCGACGCCCTGGAATCGGGGATCGAACTCGGCACCGAGGAGGCACCTGAAGCACCGGAGGGCGAGACGATCCGTCTCGACGGTGCGACCCACCACGTCGACCACCACATGTGGATCATGCGTGCCGACGAGGAACACAACGTCGAAGCCGTCGAGAACCGCCAGATACCCGAAACGTTCCTCTCGGAGACGGCCGGCTGTAACCTCCCCGAGAACCCGGAACAGACCCAGTACACCCCGGTCGACTACTACGAGGAGGCCGAATAGGGATGGTAAACGGCATCAACCTCGCGTTACAGTTCCTCGATAGCTTCGCGTTCATCGTGCTCGCCGCGGCGGGGTTGGCCATCATCTTCGGGATCATGGGCGTCATCAACCTGGCACACGGGGAGTTCATCCTCATCGGTGCCTACACCGCGACGCTGGCAGTGACGCAATTCGGCCTCCCGCTCGTCGTGGCGATGGTCGCCGGCGGCCTGGTCACCGGCCTATTCGGGATTCTGACCGAGCGGGTCATCATCTCCGGGGCGTGGCCCAACTGGGTCAGCCAGCGGACCCTCGGCCGTGACATCATCGAGCCGCTGTACGACCGGCTGGCCGACTCGATGGTCGCCACGTTCGGGCTCAGCCTGATACTGACCCAGGGGACCCGAATCGCCTACGGCAACTCCATCGACGGCCTCTCGACGCCCTTTGGCCCCATCGAGTACGGTGCGTTCTCCTACTCGACGTACCGAATCGTCCTCGCCGGCGTCAGCATCGGGCTGCTCGTCGCCACCTACTACCTGTTCACCCGGACCGACTTCGGGATGCGCGCCCGGGCGACGATACAGGATAAGGAGACCGCACAGGCGATGGGCGTCAACACCGAGCGCATGTACATGCTGACGTTCGGCATCGGGTCGGCACTGGCGGGACTGACGGGCGCGCTCTTCGCGCCGGTCGTCACGATGCGGCCGACGCTCGGGGACCAGTTCCTCGTCGAGTCGTTCGTCGCCGTCGTGGTCGGGGGCCCGAGCGTCGTCCTCGGGACCGCGCTGTCGGGGGGCGTCCTCGGGGCGATACTGGCCGTGTTCTCGAACCTCTACGGGACGTTCATCGGCCGCATCGCGTTGCTCGTGGCCGCGCTCGTCGCGCTGCGGTTCCTCCCCGACGGCATCACCGGGTTCATCGAACAGCTACAGAAACGCAGACAGGAGAGCGAATAAATGTCGACAGACAGTGCACACGGCGAGGCGAACAGTTCGCTCCCGAGTCGGCTCCGCAGTCGGTTCGAGGGGCCGAACACCATCGGCGACTCGCGGGGGTTCTGGGTCGGCTTCCTCGTCGCCGTCGCGGCGCTTGCGGTCTACCCGCTGTTCGGCGACGGGTCCCAGCTGTCGCTGTTCATGGTACTGGCCCTGCTGGGGCTCTCGCTGTCGGTCGTCTGGGGCTACTCGGGCGTGCTGAGCTTCGGCCAGGTCGTCTTCTTCGGCATCGGGGCCTACACGTTCGGCGTCGTCTCGATCAACTTCGCGACCCCGGGCGGTATCACGGCTGCTGTCATCGCCGGCATCGTCGGCGGTGGCGTCAGCGCGGCGATACTGGGCTACTTCATGTTCTACGGCGGGGTGCGCGACGTCTACGTGACCATCATCACGCTCGTCTCGACAATCGTGCTGCACACGTTCATGGCCCAGACCGCCGGGTCCGAGTGGGCCATCGGCGAGGCGGCGCTGGGCGGCTTCAACGGGATGCCGGACATCCCCCTGTTGACCCTCGGCGTCGGCGGGGCGTCCTACCAGTTCATCTACAACCCGTTCCCGATGCGGATAATCGGCATCGGGGCGGTCGAGATCAGCCCGTTCTACTACCTCGTGCTGGCGTTGCTGGTCGGGGCGTACCTCGGGCTGCGCGCCCTGGTCAACTCGGACTACGGCCGCGTGATGGTCGCCGTCCGCGAGGACGAGGACCGAACCGAGATGTTCGGCTACAACGTGACCCGCGTCAAGTTCGTCGTGTTCACGCTCGGGGGCGCGCTGGCGGGCCTCTCCGGCGTGCTGTACGCCGCACGGAACGTCTACATCGATCCGACCGTGTTCTCGCTGCTGTTCGCGACGCTGCCGGTCATCTGGGTGAGCCTCGGCGGCCGAAAGAGCCTGCTCGGGGCTGTCGTCGCCACGCTGGGCGTCGAATACCTCCGCATCTCGATGGCCGGAGAGCTGGCGCTGGTCCTGCTGGGGTCCCTGTTGCTGGTGACGATTCTGGTGCTCCCCGGCGGGTTCGTCCCGTGGGTCCACCAGCAGATCGTCGAAGCCCGGCTCGGTCCGGGCGAGGCCGGCGGGGCTGACGCACCCGACGCGTCGAGTGAGGTGAGTGACTAATGAGTGATACTGAAACCGAATCCGACATCGATTCGCTCGGACCGAACGTCCGACAGACCGCCGCGGAACTGGCAACGGGCGACAGGACGGAGACGCTGCTGCAGACCGACGGGCTCGTGAAGCAGTTCGGCGGGTTCACCGCCACGGACGACGTGGATTTCTCCGTCGCCGAGGGGGAGCTACGTTGTCTCATCGGTCCCAACGGCGCTGGCAAGTCGACACTGCTGAACCTGATTACCGGGTCCTACGAGGCGACCGATGGCAGTATCTACTACAACGGCCACGACATCACCGATCTCGACCCACACGAGCGGGTCTCACGCGGGATCAGTATGAAATTCCAGGTCCCGTCCGTCTACGGTGACCTGAGCGTCAGAGAGAACGTCAGGCTTCCCGTTCAGCAGTTCGCCGACGGGGAGGAGCGACGGCGGCTGGTCGCCGAGGCCATCGAGGCCGCGGGGCTCACCGGTTACGAGGACGTCGATGCCGGCCAACTCTCGCACGGTCAGCAACAGCAACTGGAGATCGGGATGGCCGCCGCGCTCGAACCCGACCTCCTCCTGTTGGACGAGCCGGTCGCCGGCCTCGACGTGGCCGAGCGCGAAGCCATCGCTGAGCGGATCACCCGGCTCAACGAGGAGCAAGGCATCGCCTTCGTCGTCATCGAACACGACACCGACTTCGTCGCGAACATCGCCGAAGAAGTGACTGTGCTGCACAACGGCAAGGTGTTCCGTGAAGGGCCAATCGAGGAGATAGAGTCGGACCCCGAGGTCCAGCGGATATATCTGGGGGGTGAGTCGTGATGCTCGAACTCGATGGTGTCACCGCCGCCTACGACACGACACCGATACTGCGGGACGTGGATCTCTCCGTCGAGGAGGGGGAAATCGTCGGCGTGATGGGGAAAAACGGCGTCGGCAAGACGACGCTCCTGAAGACGGTGATGGGGCTGTTAGAGCCCAGCGAGGGGTCCATCAGCTACGACGGCACCGACGTGACCCACGCGAGCGCCGACGAGCGCGCACGGGCCGGGATCGGCTACATCCCGCAGGGCCGCGACGTGTTCCCCAAGCTAACCGTCGAGCAGAACATCAAGATGGGTGAGACCATCAGGGCGGACAGCGACGAGACGCTGTACGACCAGATATACGACTACTTCCCGGTCCTCGAAGAGCGGGCGGGCCAGGAGGCCGGCACGCTCTCGGGCGGGCAACAGCAGATGCTTGCCATCGGCCGGGCACTGGTCTCGAACCCCGATTTGCTCCTGCTTGACGAGCCGAGCGAGGGCATCCAGCCCTCCATCGTCGACCAGATAAGCCAGGACATGCAGACGATCAACGACGACCTCGGGACGACGATTCTGTTCGTCGAGCAGAACCTCGGTGTCATCCGGGAAATGGCCGACCGCTGTTACGCGATGGAGCGTGGCACAGTCGTCGACGAACTCGGCCCGTCGACGATTGCGGACGAAGACGCGATTGCGGAGTACCTCGCGGTCTGAGGCGGACGACTGTCGCTGTTTTCCGCGACGGGCGTCCGACTGCCGGTGATCGGCTGAGAGACCACGCACGGCAGTCCGTCTGCGGGCTAGGCTGTTGGCTGGCTAACTCCTTCCTACTTACACGCAAGCGATCGAATCAACACAGGTTTGAGTCCCCAATGGACAGAGGTGAACACGAATGTCCGATCGTGACTCGTGGATATCGAACCTCGGCTTCGTGCTGGCCGCCGTCGGCGGTGCGGCGGGCCTCGGGAACATCTGGCGGTTCCCGTGGCTGACCGCCGGGAACGGTGGTAGCGCGTTCCTCATCGTCTACCTGCTCGTCGTCGTCGGCATCGGCGTCCCGGGACTGCTCGCTGAGTTCGTCCTCGGACGCTGTGGCCGACAGACACCGACCGCGGCGCTTCGCTCACTCACCGGCTCCCGCTGGGGGTCGTGGCTGGGAGCGTTCAACGTCCTCACAACGCTCGTTATCCTCTCGTTCTACTCCGTCGTGGGCGGGTGGATTCTCCGCTACACGCTGGTCTCGCCGGTCGGAGCGTACTTCGGGCAGCCCCAGCAGTACTTCGGGGCAATCAGCTTCGGCCTCGAAGCGGTCGCTTTTCACCTGCTGTTCCTCGGTATCGTCGCCGCGATCGTCTTCTTCGGCGTGAGCGGCGGTATCGAACGCGTCTCGAAGGTGATGCTGCCGGGCGTCGTGATAATCCTCCTCGGCCTCGCGGCCTGGACGGCTACCCAGCCGGGCACGGCCGCCGGCTACGCGTTCTATCTCAGCTTCGACGCCGACTACCTCGCCGCCAACTTCCTGAGCGTTATCGGGCCAGCAGCGGGCCAGGCGCTGTTCACCCTCTCGCTTGGCGCTGGGGTAATGCTGACGTACGCCTCGTATCTCGACGACAACGCATCCCTTCCGCGAGACACGCTGGTCATCGCGGTCTCGAACACGTTCATCGGTGTCCTCGCCGGACTGGTCGTCATTCCGCTGCTGTTTTCCCAGGGCGTTGACCCCGGGCAGGGCGGCCCCGGTGCGCTGTTCGTCGCGCTCGCGACAGCGTTCGAGACGCTTCCGGGCGGCACACTGGTCGCGACGGCGTTTTTCGCGACCGTTTTGATGGCCGCGGTGACCAGCGGTATCAGCCTGCTCGAAACGCCGGTCGCCACCCTCGTGGATAGCTTCGGCGTCCCGCGACGCCGGGCAACAGTGGTGGTCTCGGTTCTGCTTGCGGCCACTGGGAGCGGGCTGGCACTCACAAGCTCGGTCTTTCAGTTCGTCTCCGGCACGCTCGCAGATCTAATGTTGACCGTTGGGTTGTTCGCGTTCACTGTCATCGTCGGCTGGCTGCTGCGCGGGGAAGCGCTGGCAGAGTTCCGTGCCGGAACCGACCACTTCGAATGGGTAGCCAGGCCGTGGCTCCTGACGGTCAGCTGGGTTCTCCCCGTTGTCGTGCTGTTCCTGTTGACGAACACGCTCGCGTCGCTCGCCGGGATGTCCCTGGGGCTTGGCGGCCGAGCGATTATCGCTGTCGTCGGTACCGTCGCCCTGGCTGTCGCAGTGAAGAACGGTACCTGGAGCGACCGGCTGAGTTCGCACTAGTTCCGTCTGTCCTGATCGCGGCCCTGTTCGCATCCGTCCACCAGAAAACGGGAAGACTGCCACCCAACTGCGGTTCTCAGCACGAGGTGCGCAAAGCAGGTCTCTGAAGCGGTCAAGCGCCGCTTCTGTTGACTGGATCGCATCGATGCAATGAACGCACTCTCACTGCGCAGCCTCAATGAACTGCGGCGGTGGGTGCTTACGGAGTCCAAGCTCTCGCATATGTGAGTGAAACGCAGCCCTATTGGCCCTATAGTTCGGATATATGGTCTTTCTCTGTCGAATTACATTCGTGGATATTCATATCTCTATCTAGAATAGAGAGAACACCGACAAAATTCTCTCGCTTGGCGAGAAAAGCGGGCACGGGAACAGCCACACCTCCGCTACGGGATCTGTACACTACTCTATCGTCCATTCGCACTTCGTAGTAACAACCAAGCGAGCGACAGCGCGACCGTCAGGAGAACGCCGATACAAAGCGGCTGTGATGCCCCAGCAGCGGACGGAGCCGGTCGGGACCGACTCAGTAGTTGCCCGTCGTGACAATCGGAGGTGCGTCGTGGGGGCCGTACGGCGCGTCGTCCAGATACTCCCCTGCCGGCTCGAAGTAGTCTGCGAGCGACGCGGCCGCCTCCTTGCGGAGGACCGTCGCGGGATTGTCGCCCTGGAGGTACTCAAGCGCCGTCCCGGCGGCTTCGAGATTGTATTCGGCAGCGCGCTCACGGCGTGCCGCGTAGAGTTCGACTTCGTCACGCGCGACGGCGTCCCGCTGTGCGTGGTACGCAACGGTGATGGCTGAGGCCGCTTCGTCGGCGTCGGCGACGCCCGAGTTCATCCCGCGGGCACCGAAGGGCGCAAGCAGGTGTGCTGCCTCGCCGGCCAGCAGTACGCGACGGTTCTCGTCGATGAACGTGTCGGCCATGACCTGCAAGAACTTGTAACTGGACACCCAGGAGACGTTGTCGGCGTACTGCTCGCCCATTATCTCCGACACGAACTCCTGCATCTTCTCGTCGGTGACCAGTTCGTCTGGATCGTCCCCTTCGACACACTGAATGTCCAGTCGCCAGCCGCCAGTAAACGGGACGAGCATGACGTTACGCCCGCCGGCTCTCGGATCGTCGTAGTGGAACAGCCGTTCGAGCGGCCACTGCTCGTCCTCGTCGTCGATTTCGTCGACGTCGGCGATGATGAACGAGTTCTCCGACTGGTCGCCCTCGAACTCGGCACCGATTTCGTCGCGGACTGTCGAGCCACCGCCGTCCGCCCCAACGAGATACGGCGTCTCCCACTCGCGGCCGTCGGACGTTTCGACGGTGACACCGTCCGGACTCGATTCGACTGTCTCCACCGCACAGTCCCAGTGAATCTCGATCCCCGCTTCGTCGATGGCTTCGTGCATGTAGTCTTCCGTTCGGGCCTGCGGGATACTGGTGAAGTGCGGGAATTTCCCGTCGCCACCGGGGTTGTCGTAGGTCCGACTGAACACTTCCTTGCCCCGCCAACACGTCCGCCGGGTCGGCCAGACCAGTCCGTCCTTGACGAGGTTCTCGCCCAGTCCCGGGTGAGCGCGTTCGAGCGTGTGCAGTGTCGACCCGTGGACGTAGATCGCTCGGCTCCCCGACCGATCACGATCCTCCGACTCAGCTTCGAGAATCGTCGCAGGAACGCCGCGTGCGTTCAGCGCAAGCGCCGTCGTCATCCCGACCGGACCCGCACCCGCAATCAGCACTGGCCGTTCCGCATCAGTGGTGCTCATAGTGTCTACCCTGTCGTTACGACACAACCATCATAATTATTGTGGTTGTGAGGGAGAAAACGGCTTTTCAAACCCGCTACGCACGGATATCGATGTGACTATGACCGGGCGAACACGCTGTGGAACTCGCTGTTACAGGCCCAGTTGCGTCTCAACCCAGTGATCGCGAGCGGCGAACACCATCTCCTCTTCGTCTTCAAACGTCGTCGCCTCGGCAACGAACTCGTCCCACGTCCCGTCGGGCACCAGCTCGAGTTCGGCCGCCGAACTAGCGTCCGAGGGACTGGCTGCGACCATCTCGTCGAACGAATCGAAATCTGTGAACTCCTGCATGAACACCTCGTCGAAGATGTCTGTAATCGGGATCTCTTCGTGTTTGCCGACAACGTCGTGCGGATGTGGGAGGTCATCTGCTTCGGCAGCCGCTTCTGCCAGGTCGCTTTCTTGAACCATACAGACAATGATGACTAATACCATGTAAACGTTTCTGGTACCCGCAGCGACAGCCAGAAATCTCCGTGTCCCGAGAACGGGGACAATCACTCAGTGAGGGAGACAGGCCGGTAATCTAGCGCGACGTTTCGGCCAGCACGGACGCAGCGTAAGCGCCCCGCTCGGGCGTATTGAACGTGGCGACACCGAGGTCTTCCATCCGCTGTCGGTCTTCGGCAAGGGCGTCGCTTGGGCCAGCGACGGTAAACACGACTGGCTTGTCTACCTCACTCGTGAATTGTTCGAGTTCTTCGACCGGGTATCCCAGGGAATGCTCGAAGATCTCGTATACGAGGACGATGTCGACGTTGTCGTCGCGCCCGACAGCGTCGATGACCTCGCCGAACTCTGGCATCGGGCGGCCCGTATCGACCGGGTTCTGGTCGTACGTGAACCCGAGCAGGATGTCGTCGAGCCGTTCGCGGGTTTCCTCGGTCAGCGCCGGGAAGTTGACGTTCCGTTCCTCGAGGTAGTCCGCCATCATGATTCCTGGCCCGGCCTGTGCCGTGACGAGTCCGACGTTGGGGCCCGCTGGCGTCGGACACGTCGACAGAACCCGGCTTGCATCGAGTAGTTCGGTCATCGACTCCGCCATGACAGCACCCGCGTCCGTGAGTTCCTGTTCGTAGTGGTCGCCCGCCTGAACCGGTGCGGCAGTGTGAGACTGCACGAACTCGTCGACCCGGTTCCCGGATTTGAGTGCGACCACGGGAGTACTGGCCTCGTCGATAGCCTGCACGGCCGCGTCGAATCTGTCCGTCCCTTCGATGTGAAGGGCCATCGCGCCGGTCTCCGGGTCGTCATCGACAGCTGGAATCACGTCGCCGAAGTCCGTGTTGACGCGATTCCCGAGCCCGTACATGCCCGCGGTCCCGTACCCTTCCCTATCCAGTTGGAACGTGGCGGTTACCCCGACGCCGCCGCTCTGGGCGATTACCGCCACGTCCCCGGTCTCTATATCGTCGAATCCAGGGACGAAGGAACTGAAAACGGACCGGTGTGGGATGATGTGTCCGGCCGTGTTTGGCCCGAGGATGGAAATATCGTACTCCTGTGCAGCGCGGCGGATCTGTTCCTGGAGTTGCTCGCCACGCTCGCCGGATTCGGCGAATCCGCCGGCAAAGACGACAGCACCGCCGACGCCCGCCTCCCCGCAGTCCGAGATGACATCAGGCGTCGCGGGGGCGGGGACACAGCACAGCGCGAGGTCGGCGTCGGTGTCCTCAACGGAGTCGACGAACTCGTAACCGTAGACCTCTCCCTCTCCGGAGGGGTTGACCGGATACACGGGGCCATCGAACTCCTTCGCGTTCGCCATCGCGTCGTTGCCGAGTTTCCCCGGCGTTTGTGAGGCACCGATAACTGCGATACTGTCCGGATCAAACAGGTCTGTCAGGCTCATAACTCTCTTTCTCGTGAGCATTGAATATAATTTTCGAATATCAGGGTTGGCTCAATGACTACGGGAATCCACTATGCCGGCGACTGCACCACGTCGGCTTTTTATCCATCCGTCGCGTTCGCCATCGTATGCAATTCTACGACGATATTTCGATCGGCGACGTGCGCCACTCGGATGGATACACTGTCTCGAAATCCGAGATCGTCACGTTCGGTGAGAAGTACGACCCGCAACCGTTCCATACTGACGAAGATGCTGCCGAGGACTCCGTTTTCGGCGGGCTGGTCGCCTCGGGGTGGCAGACCGCCGCGATATGCATGCGCCTCCACGTCGAGAGCAGCGAGGAAATGGCGACACTGGCGGGTGTCGGCGTCGACAACCTCCGCTGGCGTCTGCCGCTCCGGCCCGGTGACACCCTGCGATTGCGGACCGAAATCATCGACAAGCGGCGCTCCGAAAGCGACCCGAGTCGGGGGTTCGTCACCACCCGCCACGAAGGCCTGAACCAGGGTGACGAACTGGTCATCTCATACGAGGCGACGGCCATGGTCCGCCGCGAGGCCGACGAGTGATGACATAGCGGAACCTTGGCGGTACCCGTACGAAACTTCTTAAGATAGCAGGTGAATCTTGTATCCAAACATGTCCGGATCCACCCCTGAAAAGGCATCACTCGCGCCCGAACGGTCGGAGGCGCGCGACGAGACCGAACGTCTCCGCGCCGAGCGCGACCACTGGCGTCATCTCTTCGATCAACTCGTCGCGTTGTTCCCGGAACCGGTCATCGTCGTCGACGATGACGGACGGCTGACCCACTGGAACGAGGAACAGGAGGCGTTCATCGGCATCGATGCGGAGACCGCACTCGATCGCCCGGCACACGAAGTCGTCGGGACCGAAGAAGTGACCGAGACGCTGGCGGAGGAGGTCGCACGGACGGGTGACGCAATCAGGGAAACTGACATCAGGTCCGGCACGCACGACGACGGGACGGACTGGCACGTCCGGGCCACTGGCGTGCCGCTGGTCGCACCGGACGGCGACGTTGTCGGGTCTTTCGAATACGTCAGTCGCGTCACTGACCTCGTCGAACAGCGCAAGTCGATAGAACGGGTCCAACAGAAGGTCAGCGAGGAGATCGAGACATCCGTTACAGACCTCGAATCCGCGGCCGAACAGGTGACCGAAAACGCCGAGGAGATCGCCGACATCGCGGAGCAGGAAGCCAGCAACGTCGGCGACGTTGACAAGGAGATACAGACGCTGAGTGCGGCGACCGAGGAAGTCGCTTCGAGCGTCGAGACCATCAGCGCCCAGAGCGACGAGACGGAGACGCTGGCCGAGGAATCGGAAGGTGCCACTCGCGACCTCCTCGAAACTGTCGAGGCTGTCACGGACGCGAGCGAGCTGATGGCGGAAGACGCGACGGAACTGGCCGAGCGGATCGACGAGATAGACGACGTGGTCGCGACAATCGACGACCTGGCCGAGCAGATCAATATGCTGGCGCTTAACGCGTCTATCGAAGCCGCTCGGGCCGGCGAAGCGGGCGAGGGGTTCGCCGTCGTCGCCGACGAAGTGAAGAACCTCGCCGGCGAGTCCCAGGCGGAGGCTGACCGAATCGAGCAGTTGATTGATTCGGTCTCGGAGATCGCGACTGAGACGGTCGACAGCGTGGAAGCGACGACGGAGATGGTCTCGGAGATCGACGCGAAAATCCGTGAGGTAAACCGGAACCAACAGCGGATACAGGAGTCTATCACGGACATCTCTACCCAGTTGACACAGATCGCTGACGCGACCGACGACCAGTCCAAGAGCGCCGAGGAGATCGCGGCCCTGCTGGATACGACGGTCGAGGGCGTCAAACGGGTGGCCGACGAGGTGTCCGAACTGGCGGCCGCGAACCAGCGGCAGACGTCCCAGCTAGCCCAGATCCGGGAAAGCGTCGAGTCGTTGGAGCGGAACCTCGACGAAGCCATCGACGCCCGCTGACACTTACTCGTCTTCGCTCCCACAGACCAGCACCGGGCAGTGGGTCCCGAGAATCACGTCCTGTGTGACGCTCCCGAACAGGGCCTTGCCGGCCGGGGTTCGCTTGCGGCCCCCGACACAGATCTGATCGACGTCGTACTCCTCGGCGTATCTGAGAATCTCGCCCGCCGGGTCCCCGCTCGACTCCAGGAGTTCTACCGTCACACCGGCGGCCTCCAGCCGGTCTTTGGTCTCTCTGACCGCTTCGACCTGGTGGACGGAGGCCCCCTCGGGGTTGTCGTCGAACACGTGGAGTAGATAGGCCTCGGCCCCGTCCGCTGTTTTGACCATGCTTTCGACGGCGTTGATCTGTGCGCGTGCCTGTGACAGGTTGTCGTCGAGTGCTACTAGGAGACGTACCATACCCCACTGTTCGAAACGGGGCTTGTTATATCCACTGCGTGTTCTCGCCCGGTGATGTTCGCGGTACCAGTTAACTGTGTGTGGGTACTATACGTTCACATGGGTCATGAACGCGAGTGGGCCTGTACCGGGTGGGACAACAGCGAGTGTGTCGGTACCCCCTTTTGTCCCCCGCGCTGCCCGCGGTTCCGTGACCGGGACTCCGTCCAGGGCATCGTGAGACCACACAAAGCCGCCGACACAGCCGAACTCGTCGAGATGTATCTGGACCTCGATCCGGCGGACAGGACGATGGGATTACCGCCCGCCACCGAATCCAGACTCAGGACCTGGCTCGACCGGTTCATCGACGACGGGTGGAGCCTCGTCGCCGAAACGGAGTCGTCGATCGTCGGTCACACGGGCGTGACACCGGAGGACGCCTCGGAGCCCCACCTGGTCGTGTTCGTTGCCAACGACGCCCGGGGCCGCGGCATCGGCTCGGAACTGCTCCGTCACCTCATCGCCCACGCGGCTGACAGCGGGCACGACGCGCTTACGCTGACCGTCGCCGCCGACAACGACGCGGCGGTGACAGTGTATGACAACCTCGGGTTCGATGTAGTCGAACAAATGCGGGGCGAGTTCGAGATGCGCCTTTCGCTGGCGGAGCCGGTTGCGGAGCGCGTCCAACGCCCACCAGCCGAGAGAGGGATGACAATCCCCGGTTCGCACGCAGTATTCGGGCGACAATTGTTCGATGTAGTCGAACGGTTCAGCGGTGAGCGGCCACCCACGTTTTAGTTCCTGCACCGCGGTTGCGTGTGTATGCACCGGTCAACCGCGCACGGAACCCCACAGATTGCGGACGATGCGTTCGTCTCGGAGATGGCCTACGTCGTCGGCGACGTTGAGATCGGCGAGCGAGCGAGTCTCTGGCCGTTCGTCTGCCTGCGAGGCGACGGCGGGACCGTCACGGTGGGGACAGAAACGAACGTGCAGGAGTTCACGATGCTCCACGGGGCAACACTCGGGGACGAGGTGACGGTCGGCCACGGCGCAGTCGTCGATTACGCCGAGGTCCACAGCCACTCCCTGGTCGGCATGGGGAGTGCGGTGATGGGTGGAGCGACGGTCGAGTCCAACTGCATCGTGGCGGCCAACGCCGTCGTGCGGCAGGGGCAGCGTATTCCCGAGGGGCACATGGCCTACGGCGTGCCCGCCGAGACGCGCCCGCTCAGCGACGAGCAGATAGCTCAGATCGGTGCCACACACGAGAACTACGTGGAGCTAGCGGCCACGTACCGTGGAACCCCGGCTGACGCGGCCGACGACTGCTGATACTGTCGGCTGTACGCCGATGAAGCGTTTCACCACCCCGAAGTGGGAGAATATCTTGCAGGAGGGACAGCCAACAGTATCCGGTGGCCGGCGTCCCCATAACATGGGTACATGTGTTATATATTTCTGGTATGAACGAATATGTTGGATTCGATGTTGTCGAACAGCGTGTGTCAGTCCCTGTCGCCGGCTAGTTCGCAATGCTTAATTATGGAGTATCGCTTGAGCAGTGTATGGGCCAGCACTCGAAAACTGGGAAAAAAATCAAATCGGACGAAACGCTGTTCGCCCTCATCGAATGCATCAGAGAGTTCGACGGGGCCGGCGTGACAGAACTGGCAGAGGAGCTAGATATCGCCAAGAGCACCGTTCACGGCCATCTAACGAGCATGCGCGACCACGGCTTCGTCGTCAAACGCGGGTCGGAGTACCACCTCGGGCTGACGTTTTTCGACTACGGACAGTACGTCAGGGGCCAACTGGGCATCTTCCGGTCCGGGATGCAGGCAGTCGACCAACTCGAGAAGGCGACCGGCGAGATGGCGTGGCTCATCAGCCACGAGAACGGGAAAGCCATGTACATCTACGGCCGGGGCGGGCAGAACGACATCGACATCAACACCATCCTCGGGACGTGGGCGTACATGCACTGCAACTCCGGCGGAAAGGCCATCCTCGCACATCTGCCCGAGGAGGAGATACACGCTATCGTCGACGAGCACGGTCTGCCAGCCCGGACGGAGAACACCATCACCACGCGGGACGCGCTGTTCGATGAGTTAGAGCAGATCCGCGAGCAAGGCTACGCCCTCAATCGCAGCGAGGACCTCAAGGGCGTCCACGCCATCGGCATCCCGCTGATGTTCGGCGGGGAGATACAGGGCGCGCTGAGCATCGCTGGCCCCGCCCACCGACTCTCACAGGAACGCTGTGAAGGGGAAGTGCTCGACCAACTCCGGGCCGCGACCGACGAGATAGAGTTGAACCTGGCCTACCGGTGAGGCCGGCAGGAGGCGGCCCAGTATCGTCCACCCGTGACAGCGCCCGTTACAGAGCGCGACGAACAGGACGCCGACGAACGCGTAACTGAATCCCATCTGTATCCTGACGGCCCAGCGTGGTGCTACGGCAGGCGTCGGCACGGCACAGCCGGCGGCGGGGAGGAGTGCTATCGCCGCACGTCGGGGGAGTATCCCGGTACTGACGGCTCCAAGCACGACGAGCGCCGCCGCGGCGAAACAGCCGACCGCGACCCACGTGGCACCGGTCTCACTCGCGATGACGGGGACAGTCCGTTTCCCGACCGTCGCGTCGAACGCCGCGTCGAGACGGTCGATACCCACCTTGATCCCGGACAGCAGCGCCGCGACGCCCGCGGCGACTGCGAGGACGCCCGCTGTCAACCCACCGGCCTGCGCGGCGAACCCGCCACACAGCGTGATGGCGATCCCGAGCGGGTAGTCGACGGTGACCGGGACCGGATGCCTGTCGAGATACGGCGCGTGTAGCAGGGCGAGACACAGCAGTGCCAGAACAGAGGAGGCTGCGAGTAGCCCAGCAGTGAGCACCAGCGACGAGGCGAGCGCCAGCGCAACGACGACGGCGATGGCTGTCGCCCACCGATAGGCCGCCACCGAGAGCGGCGGCGTCTCCTCGCCGCGAACGTGGCCGTCCACGAACCCGTCGCGCAGATGGGCGACGAACAGCGTCGTCGCGACGGCACCTGCGTGCTGAGCCGCGATGGAGGCGCTGACGCTCGGTGCGAGTAGGGCCCCGCAGATCGACGTGGCAACGACGGGGAGCATGAACACCGGCCGGACGTGCGCGAGCAGTCCGGCGATGTATCGTGACATACTTCGAGTTCTCGATGGACCCCAATAAGCCACACTGTCGCGGTCACATCGGTGTAACCAGAACTATTAATATTGCAGTTCAATTGGTAGACGGTAACAGAACCACCATGAAACTCAGAGAGGCATTTGCCCGAACAGTACGGTGTTACCCGGAGCAACCGGCTGTGGTCACAGACGACGGACGGTCGGTCACGTACGAGACGCTCGACGAGCGCAGCACGCGATTGGCGAACGCAGTGCAGCAGCGGGTCGGCGAGCGGCGATGCGCCGTTCTCACGCTGAACGGCCTCCCGGCAGTCGAGTCGATGCTCGCCGGCAACAAGCGCGGCGTCGGGACGGTTCAACTGTCCTACCGCGCGACGGCGGCGGAACTGGAACGGATGGTGGAGACGGCGTCGGCGCGCGCGCTCGTGTTCGACGACGCCAACGTCGACGCGGCGCTTGCCCTGCTCGACAACGGTGGCTTCGAGGCAGCGATACACGCCGGAGACCGTTCGGTTGACCACGAACTGGTCGAGTCGTACGAGGCGGTCCTCGACGACGCCCCGAGAGATCTCGACTCAGCCCTGCCGGTGGGCGAAGAGTGTGGCGTCCTCTACACGAGCGGGACGACTGACACGCCAAAGGCCGTGCCGTTCGATCAGGAGCAACTCTGGTACGGTGCCATTCAGGTCATTATGGAACACGGTATCGACGAGACGGACACGGCGCTGTGTACGACGCCGTGGTACCACATGGTGACGACTGACGCCTGGCTCTACCCTCACTTCGTCGCCGGCGCGACGGTCGTGCTCCACACCTCCTTCGACCCCACGGAGGCGCTGGAACTCATCGAGGCCCACGAAGTGAGCGGGCTCCTCGCCGTCCCGACGCAGCTCAGAGCCATCAACGGCGTCCAGCGGGACGCCGGCTTCGACGTGGACTCACTGGGGTACATCCGGACGGGCGGGTCAATCGTCACCGAAGACCTCGTCGAAGCGACCAGCGAGTACCTCACCGATCAGGTGTACAACACCTACGGGATGACCGAGGCGGGCCCCGACCTGACTTTCGCCCACCCGAGTACACAGGCCGAGCACCCCGGGACTATCGGCAAATCGTCGTTCTCGTGGGAGATCCGCGTCGTCGAGACGGTGCCACTCGACGAGGACCCGGACCCCGAGGCGACCGTCGACGCCGGGGAACGCGGAGAGATCATCGCCCGCGGCCCCGGGATGTCCACCGGATACATCGACAACCCCGAGGCTGAATCGAAGACGTATTTCGACGGGTGGCTCCGTACCCGGGACGTGGCGACCGTCGACGAGGACGGCTACCTCTACATCGTCGACCGCGTAGACAACATGATCGTCAGCGGCGGCGAGAACGTCTACCCCGCCGAAGTCGAGGAAACGCTCGAAGACCACTCCGCCGTCGAGGAAGTCTGTGTCTTCGGCCTCGACGACGACCAGTGGGGGCAGGTCGTCACGGCCGTCGTCGTCACCGACGGCGACCTCTCGGCCGAGGATCTCGACACCTACTGTCTCGAGACGGACACGCTGGCCGACTTCAAGCGCCCGCGGGAGTACGCCGTCACCGCCGACCCGCTCCCGCGGACGGACACGGGGACGGTTGTCAGGAGCGATCTGGTCGACGAACACTTCGACGACCGGTAGTCGCTGCTTAGAACAGGAGGGTAAAGATCGCGATCTGAACGGGCACGAGCAGGAGTAAGGTCGCGAGCGAGCAGACACTCGCCATCTTCGTCAGCTCCATCGAGTCGACCACGTCCAGGCCGAGGATCGCGACCAGTACCGCCGATTGGTACGGGAAAAAGTACGCGTTGAGCGCGACGGCTTCCGTCATCGCCACGGGGACCAGCGGGATTCCCGCGCTGGTCGCAAACGAGACCAGGACCGGTGTGAGAACAGAGGCGACCGCGAGCCCCTCCATCACGAGTGTCAGCGCCAGCGCCACCACGACGACGACGACCAGCACCAGCGGGAGCGATGGGTCGGCCGGCAGAGTCGAGAGGAGGCGGTTCGCGGCGAGGTCGGTGAAGGCTGTCTGTCGGAGCCCCTCTGCGATTGCGAAGATCGCCCCCAGGAAAAACAGAATCGAGAAATCGGCGTCGCCGACGGCGTCGGGTCCCACGACACCGATCCGCGGGGCAAACGCCAGCAGCGTCACGACGACGGCCCCGAACAGCGGGTGGAGGCCGTGGAGGAAGTCAGTCGCCCAGATCGCGACGCCAAGGAGCAGAAAGCCGAGCATCCGGCGCTCGCGGGGCGTCGTCGAGACGCTCTCCGCCCGTTCCGGCGTCGTCACGCCGTCGTGATTACGGGGTCGGTACAACAGGTACGCGATGGCGACGATGAGCGCGACCCGACCGATACCCATCACCGGGCCGAGCCACAGCGTCCACTCGGTCCAGGTGATCGCCGGGCCGCCGCTGGACTCGACCAGCCCGGTGACGATGATGTTCGCCAGCGACCCGGTGAGGATGCCCGACGAGCCATAGAAGGTCGCAAACAGCGGCCCGAGGAAGATACCGACCGCCGCTCGCCGCTCCTCGAACAGTTCGCCCAGCGACTGGAGAATCGGCGCGAGGATGAGGACCCGGACCAGCGACGACGGGACCAGTACCGCCAGCGCGAGGCTCCCGAACGAGAGGACCACGAGCAGATACCGGTACGCCGCGACGGCGTCGGTCGCGACAGACGCCGGCATCCGGTGGAGTGCCAGCCGTTCGACCAGGTCCGCGAGCCCGCTCTGCCGGGCGGCCTCGCCGATGAGGATACCCACGACGACGAGCCACGTCGCCGGCGACTGGAACCCGGTCAGCGCGAGGCTCGTCGAGAACGTGACACCGATGAGGCCGACGCCGAGCAAGGCGGTAAACCACGGTTTGACTGGTGCTCCGATCCAGAGAGCGATACAGAACAACGTGATGGCGAGCATTCTGGCCGCGCCGGTCGAGAGCGGCGCGTACCGGAGGACGGTTCCGGCCGCGAGCACCCCGGCCGGGGCCGAGAGCCACGAGGGATCGATCCCCCGAAGGACGGTCGCCCGAATCGCGGTTTCGTCCGACATTCTGGCTACCGAATCCCACACCACCCACCACTATCAGCGTATCGGTGCCGAAAGACGCTTGCGGGGTCCGCTCCACGTTCCGAGTGAGATGCCGACAGAGATTGCCCCGGACGTGTACGATATCACCGTCAAGACGAGCCCGGACGCCCGCTATCGGGTCTACCTGTTCGACGGCGAGACGCCGACGCTCGTGGACACAGGGTTCGAGGACACCGTCGACACCCTCGCCGACGCACTGGACGACCTCGGCGTCGTCCCCGAGCGGGTACTCATTACGCACGGTGACCCGGACCACATCGGCGGCCTGGCCGGAGTCGTGGAGCGGTACAGTCCCGAGACGTGGGTGCCCGAGGGCGTCGAGACCGACGCCGCCGTCGACCACCGGTACGGCGACGGCGACAGTATCGGCCCCTTCCGTGCCGTCCACGTTCCCGGCCACACGCCCGCCCATCACGCGCTCGTCGACGAGGGGCGCGGCATCGCTGTGCTTGGTGATGCGGTGTTCGGTGCCGACACTCGCGGACTCCCGGCGGGATATTTCGTCCTCCCGACGGCGTTCTTCTCGGCGGACGTGGCCGCTGCTGACGAACACCTCGACCGGCTGCTGGACTACGAGTTCGAAACCGGACTGGTCTACCACGGGTCCAACGTTACGGAAGACGCGAGTGAGAAGTTGGCGACGTTCGTCGACTTCGCCGGCAAACCGAGCTAGTCGCCGGTGACGGCGTTCGAGAGGTCCTTGTTGGCGTGTTGACCGAGATACGCCTCGATGA
The DNA here is from genome assembly GCF_049705545.1 of Haloarcula amylolytica. Lineage (GTDB taxonomy): Archaea > Halobacteriota > Halobacteria > Halobacteriales > Haloarculaceae > Haloarcula > Haloarcula amylolytica_B. The sequence goes on along the minus strand of NZ_JBNAMU010000002.1, from coordinate 45,630 downwards.
CCTCGTCGTCGTTCTGGATCTCGCTGGGCGTCCCTTCGGCGATGAGTCGGCCGTTGTTCAACACCATGACCCGCTCGCTAACGGTCATCAGCGCCCGCATGACGTGGTCGATGAGGAAGACCGTCTTGCCCTCGTCTTTGATGTCGCCGATGAGGTCGACGATGTCCTCGGTCTCTTCGGGGTCGAGGCCGCCAGCCACCTCGTCGAAGAGGACGAGTTCGGGGTCTGTCGCCAGCACGCGGGCGATTTCGAGGCGTTTGAGCTGGCCGACGCTCAGTTCGCCCGGTTCGGCGTACTGGAGGTCCGCGAGGTCCACGAACTCCAGCATCTCCCGGGCCCGGCCACGGACGTCGTCGAACTCACTGCCGCCGAACTCCGCACCGACAGCGACGTTCTCCAGCAGCGTCATGCTCTCGAAGGGCCGGACGATCTGGTGGGTCTTCGCGAGCCCGCGGTGACAGATTTCGTGTGAGGGGTCGCCGGTGATCTCTTCACCGTCGAAAAACACCCGCCCTTCGGTCGGTTCGTGGACGCCAGTGACGGTTCGGAACAGTGTCGACTTCCCGGCTCCGTTCGGTCCGATGAGACCGATAGCCTCGCCACGCTCTACGGTGAATGAAACGTCGTCGATTGCGACGACACCGCCGAACTTCTTTGTCAAGTTCTGTCCTTCAAGTAGCGCCATTGCCGAATGGTATCCTATCCACTCAAATAAACCTACCCCTGTTACTTCCTATCGAGGGAAAACGCTTTGAGCAAGTTCCAACAACTAGGGGCCGTGACTCTCACAGAGATGTTCGACCCGTCGGCTGTCGCAGTCGTCGGTGCCTCCGAGACCGAGGGCAAGATCGGATACGAGGCGATGGCGAACGCCATGGAGTTCGACGGGCCGGTGTACCCGGTGAATCCATCCAGCGACGGGGATCTGTTCGGTGTGCCGTTCGTCGATTCGGTGACAGACATCGACGACGACGTGGATCTCGCGCTCTGTTGTGTCCCTGGCCCGGCGACCCCCGATGTCGTAGCGGAGTGCGGGGAGGCCGGCGTCGGCGCGGTGGTCATCTACGCCGGCGGCTTCGCGGAGGCCGGGGACGAGGGCGAGCGGTTACAGCGCGCGGTCGTCGAGACGGCCGAGGAGTACGGTATCTCGTTGCTCGGGCCGAACACGAGCGGGTTCGTCGTCCCCGCGACGGACCTGCTGTGTTCGTTCGCCAGCGGCGCGGAGAAGCTTCCGGAAGGGAACACCGCCGTCATCGCCCAGAGCGGCGGCATCGCACACGTCCTCGCCTTCCAGTCCCGCAGACAGGGCCGGGGCGTGTCCGCGATGGTCGGCCTCGGCAACCGCGCCAACGTCGGGTTCACCGAGACTATCGAGTACTTCGACGGCGACGACCGGACCGACGCTATCGTCCTCCACGTGGAGGGGACCGACGACGGCCGCGGCCTCCTGGAGGCCTGTCGTGACAGCGACACGCCCGTTATCGCCTACAAGGTCGGTCAGTCCGACGTCGGCGAGTTCGCCGAATCCCACACGGGCGCGCTCACGGGCGACCACGAACTGTACACCGCCGGGTTCGCCCAGTACGGCGTGCCGACGGTGACGGCGACCGACGAACTCCTCGACGCCGCCGCGGCGCTGGGCGACTCGCCCGTGCCCGACGGCCCCAACGTCGGCGTCGTCACCGCACAGGCCGGCCCGGGGATCATCATCACCGACCGTCTCCAGCGTGCCGGTGGCCGCCTCCCGGCGCTGACCGCGGAAACCCAGGAGCGGATCGACGGGATCCTCCCGGGCGTCACCTACACCGGCAACCCGGTCGACACCGGTCGGCCGATGCCGGAGTTCGGCGACGTCGTCACGGCCGTCGCCGAGGACGCCGCCGTCGACATCGTTCTGGTGTACGAACTGTTCGAACAGTCGGTCGGCTTCCCCGTCGACGCACTCGACGGCCTCGCCGAGCGTGTCGAGAAGCCGGTCCTGTTCGCCACTGACGGTATCGAGGAGGACATGGCCGACGACAAAGCGGCGCTGGCGGCGGTAGACGTGCCGGTGTTCGAAACGCCCGAGCGGGCCGCCGACGCTGCGGCCGTCCTGGCCCGATACGGTGAGATGCAGGCAGCCGGGACCGACTCGGAGGTGGTCGCCGATGACTGACGGCCCAATCGCGGCCGCCTGCGCCGACGGGCGACGGACGCTCACCGAAGCAGAGGGCAAACGACTGCTCGCGGACGCGGGCATCGAGACGCCCCCGTTCGCGCTCTGTGGCACCGCCGAGGAGGCTGTCGAGGCGGCCGGCGACATCGGCTATCCGGTCGTCGCGAAGGTCTCCGCGCCGTCGGTCACCCACAAGAGCGAGTGGGCAGACGGCGCGGGCGTGGCCGTCGGGTTGGACTCGGCCGAGGCGGTACGCGGGGCCGCCGGACGCATCTTCGAGGCGGCGGCCGACCGGGGTGTCGAGGCCGAGGTGCTCGTCGAAGCCGCAATGGACGTCGACGCCGGGACGGAGGTCATCGTCGGCGGGCTCCGGGACCCCTCCTTCGGCCCGGTCGTGCTGACCGGACTGGGCGGGGTGTTCACCGAGGTGTTCGAGGACACCAGCCACCGCATCGCGCCCATCGACGCCGCCGAGGCGCGCGCCGCGATAGAGGAACTCCAGGCCGCGCGATTGCTGGAGGGATACCGCGGCAGCGACCCCGCCGACGTGGCCGCGCTCGCGGAGGTGGTCGCGACCGTGAGCGACCTCGTGACCGACTACCCCATCGCTGAACTCGATATCAACCCCGTGCTGGCGTCTGCCGACGGCGCTGTCGCACTGGACGCGCTCGTGGTTCTGGAAAACGAGGCGACCACCAGCACGGCGGACAGCGCCGAACTGGAGGGTCAGCGATGAGCTACGAACGCGTCTGGACGGTTCGGTTCTCCGACAGCGACCCGTTCGGCATCGCTCACTATCCCCGAATCGTCGATGCGCTTCACGAGACATCGGACATGTTTATGGAGGAGATCGGCTACCCGTTCTGGGAGATCTCCCAGGACCACGGTTTCGGCCTGCCATTGGTCGAGATTGACTTCGAGTTCGAGTCGCCGGTCGAAGCGGGCGACGAGGTGACCATCGCCCTCACGCCGGACGTCGGGACGCGGAGCGTCCGGTTCGACTACACCGCGACCTGTGACGGGACAGTCGCGTTCGAGGGGTACGAACAGCGGGTGTGTGCCGAACACGGCGGCGGGGGCGCTATCGAGGTCCCCGAGGAGTTGCGGGACGCCATGGCGGCGTACGCCGAACCGTGAGTCCCATCAGCCGAAAGTATGCTTCCATAGTAACGAAGCGTTTTTATCGATTCCCCAATGTCATATCGATATGGCGGAATTCGAGAACCCCTACGCCGAGGAAGACCCGTTCGTCGAAGCTCACTTCGACTGCCTGAACTGCGGCGGTAAACTGTGGGAGTACGCCATCCAGGGGTCGATGGTCTGTGAGGACTGTCGGTCGATGTACCAGTCGGCCGAAATCTTCGACGCACAGGCCTGACCTGGCGCTGACACCCGACGGTGACGCTCGATTCGGGTCACACAGCGGTAGCCGCGTCCCTCGAAATCACCCGACATAGCGTTGCTGGCAGCGGATTAGTTCGTCAGTCCAATACACTTATGTTGGTGCTGTGGTAACACATTGGTAGACTATGTCCCAGCAAGAGGAGCAGGATTCCCAGGAACAGGACCTGGAGGACCAGCTCGAACTGAGTACCAACACCCGGGAGATTCTCGAGCGCCACAACCTCCGTCCGCTGTGGGAAGTCGAGGACGACTTCGGCAACACCATCGACGACCTCGAAGCGGACATCTGGAAGTGGGAGGACATCCAGGCGGCTATCGACGGCGTCGAAGACGACGTTCCCATCGCCGACCTCCCGCCGGGCTTCCAGCGTCGAGTCGCCGTCCCGATCAACGCCTCGTTCGGGAACGCGATCTCGAACACGATCTACGTCGGCGTCCAGACCGTCTCGCCGGGCGAGACAGCCCCCTCACACCGCCACGGCGCGAACGCGCTGCGGTTTACAATCGACGGCAGCGAGGACATGAAGACCGTCGTCGCGGGTGAGGAGTTCCCCATGGAGGACAACGACCTCGTCACCACGCCGCAGTGGGAGTGGCACGACCACGTCAACGACTCCGACGAGACGGCGGCCTGGCTGGACGTGCTGGATCTGCCGCTGGTGCTGGACTCGCTGAACGCCCGCAACACGTTCGAGAATCACGAACTCGAACGCCAGCCGGTCACCAAGACACAGGGGTACTGGGCCTCGCAGTACGGCCGTGGCCGCCCGGACGAGGAAGCGAAGAGCGATGGTATCCCCGGCCCCTTCGAGGGAATCCGAGAGGCGACGCCGCCCTATCGCTTCAAGTGGTCGAAGATGGTCGAGTCACTGCACCAGCGGGCCGACAACGACGAGCCCGACCCCTACGACGGTTACAGCCTCTCGTATGTCAATCCCGCCACCGGCTCGCCGCCGCTGTTCCCGACGATGTCGTTCCGGGCCCAGCTGTTGCAGGAGGCGACCGACGCCCACTTCCACAACGCCACGGAAGTGTTCTTCGTCGTCGAGGGCGAGGGCGCGACGCACGTCGACGGCGAGGCACTCGAGTGGAGTGAGCGGGACATCTTCGTGGTCCCCCCGGACGCGACCCACCACCACGAACCCGACGGCGACGAGTCCATACTCCTCGGGATGACCGACCGACCGGTGTTCGAGGCGATGAACTTCTACGCGGAAGCCAGCCCCTCGTCGTAACCCGGTCGCCGACTGCTCGGTCTTTTATCGGAGTTAGGACTCGTTACGTCAGCGACCCACACAACAACGGGTATCTTTATAATCTATCATCGATATCAGCCTATACGGTATGGTTAACGACGATAGCCCAGTCACACGTCGCTCGTATCTCAAGGGAACCGCTGGTGCAGCCGCGATGGCTAGCCTCGCCGGGTGTGCCTTCGGCGGCGGCGGTGGCGGCAGTGACGATACGCTCACAATCGCCGGGACGGTCCCCGAGACGGGGGCGTTCTCCTCGCTCGGACAGGACCTGCGGCGCGGGTACGAACTCGGACAGGCCCAGATGAACGAGCAACTCGACCGCGACGTCGAGCTCATTCTTCAGGACGACGAGAGCGACGCGCAGACGCTCCGGCAGAATCTTCAGGAGATGACCAGCAACAACGACGTCAACATGATCTGGGGGAGTTTCTCCAGTCTGCTGGTCACCGCCGGGAGCGCCTTCGCGGAAAACCAGAACCTCCCGTTCCTCGGTATCGCGTTCGCCTACGAGGAACCCCACCGTAACGACAACTACGAGTGGACGTACTCGCCGTTCCCGAAGTCGCGCGACGTTGCCCGATCGACACTCGGGACCCTCGACCTCATCCCGGAGGGCGACCGACCGAACCGCATCGGGATCTGGGAGCCTAACTCCGGTTGGGGCAAAGAGCAGGCCGAATACTGGGAGAACCGACTGGGCGAGGCCGGCTACGACATCGTCCTTCGCGAGACGTTCGAAATCGGCTCACAGGACTTCTCGACGCTCATCAGTCAGTCCCAGAGCGCCGACGTCGAAGTGCTGCTTTCGAACCCGACGCCGGGCGGCGGCATCACGGCCGTCAACCAGATGCAGTCGAACAACTGGTCGCCGAAGATGCTCAAGTTCGTCCGTGGGGCCGACCCGTCGGCGTGGTGGTCGGCACTCGGCGACGCGGGCGCGTACGCGCTGATGTGCCCGGGGTGGGTCCCCGGCCTGACCGGCAACGGCAACCAGCAGCTTCGAGAGACGTACATGAGCGAGTACGAGACTGAGAGCCAGTACATGCCGGTCAACGTCGGCGGGTCCTACAACCTGACGCAGGTCGCTCTGCAGGCGGTCCAGGCCGCCGGCTCCATCGAAGCCGACGCCATCCAGAGCGCGCTTCGCAGCGAGACGTTCCAGACGGTCATCGGTGAGTTCGGCTTCGAGGACAACGGGCTCCCCGCCGAAGGCGAACTGACGGCACCGACCGGCCAGTGGTGGGACGGAGCCCAGCGCCTCGCCTACCCGAACACCGACTCCGAGCGCTCACTGGAGTTCAGGTACCCCATCCCGCCGTGGAGTGAGCGGTAACCTCTCGACAATGGTCACCGGAGAACTCGTTTCACAGTCTATTGTCAACGGGCTGCTGCTGGGCGGGATCTACGCCGTCGCCGCCCTGGGCCTGTCGCTCGTGTTCGGGATCATGGACATCGTGAATCTCGCGCACGGCCACATGCTGATGGTCGGCGCGTACGTCGCCATCCTCCTGTTCGCAGCGACGGGTATCACCCCGCTTCTCGGCATGTTCCTCGCCATCGGACTGCTGTTCGTCCTCGGTGTTGTCTTGCAGAAGGTGCTGTTGAAACACGTTGTCGGGGAGGGCATCGAACAGCCCATTATCATCCTGTTCGGGCTGGCACTGATACTGCAGAACATCGGCCAGTTGGTCCTGGGCGGCGACGCGCGGACCGCCGACCTCGGTATCCCCGGCAGCGGTATCGACCTCGGGTTCGTGTTCCTCTCCCTGCCGCGGACGGTGACGTTTGTCGTTGCAGTGCTCCTCATCGTCAGCACCTGGGCGTTCCTCCAGTACACGCGAACGGGGCAGGCTATCCGCGCGACCGCACAGAACCGGACCGCGGCCAAACACATGGGCATCGACACGGACCGCATCTACGTCATTACGCTGGGAATCGGCACAGCGCTTGCCGGCGCAGCCGGTGCGTTGCTCTCGATGCTGTTCCCGATTGACCCGTACATCGGGTGGTCATACCTCCTGAAAGCGTTCGCTGTCGTCGTGCTGGGCGGTGTCGGCAGCATCCTCGGGACTCTGGTTGGCGGCGTCGTCCTCGGTGTCTCGGAAAACCTCGGCGCGCTGTACCTCGGTGGCGGCTACCGAAACGTGGTGAGTCTGCTCATCTTCCTCGGAGTGCTGTTGCTCAAGCCCGAGGGACTGTTCGGTTCAGGAGGGGATGGCGAATGAGCCTGCTCCAGCGCCATCCCGAGCAGTCGCTGCTCGGAAACCGCCGTCTGCAGGCTATCGTTGCGGTCGCCGTTGTCGTGCTCGGACTCGTCCCGCTGACGACGACCGATTCGCTAACCGGGCTCATTCTGACGGGGTTAGTGTTCATGATGCTCGGCGTCTCGTGGAACCTGCTGGCCGGATACGCCGGACAGATTTCGCTCGGACACGCCGCGTTCTTCGGCATGGGTGCGTACGTCGCCGCGTGGCTGACGACCCCGGGTGCGGCTGGCTTTCCGGCTGCAATCCAGCTCCCGATTCTCGTCGCCGTGGTCATCGGCGGGCTGGCTGCGGCGCTGATCGCGCTCGTCATCGGCCCGGTTATCTTCCGGCTGAGCGGTCACTACTTCGCCATCGGAACACTCGCGCTGGCAGCGGTTATCGAGCTTGTGATGCTCGACCAGCGCTCGTTCACCGGTGGGTCGACAGGGTACTACGTCCAGGGTGACCTGAGCGTCGGTAGTGTGCTTTCACATGGCGATGTCATGTTTTTCCTGACGCTCGTGGCGACAGTCCTTACGATTGCGATCACGTACCGGATCGTCGAGGGTTCCGGTGGGCTCGCGATGAAAGCCATCCACGACGACGAAGCGGCCGCGAGCAGTCTCGGCGTCAACCCACTGAAGTACAAGATGTACGCCTTCGTGGTCTCGTCGTTCTTCGCGGGGCTCGCGGGAGCGCTGTACGGCCACTACACGCTGTACATCAATCCGGGATCCACGCTGGCGGTGACCTGGACCATCGACTCACTGGTCATCGTCATCCTCGGCGGGATGGGGACCTTCGCCGGGCCGATTCTCGGTGCCGGCCTGTTCCTCCTGCTCGACACCGGACTCGCAGCTATCGTCGGCAGTGTCGCGACAACCATCGAGGGGACGCTCATCATCCTGTTTATGATCTTCCTCCCACAGGGGCTGAGCGGACTCGCTGAGGACTATCTCATCTCTGACAAGGGCGGCTCAGAGGAGCCATCGGGCTCGGATGCGATTTCGAACGACGAGACGGTTGATGCTGAGCCGGGTGTGACGCCCGACGAAGAGTAACCTCAGGCCCCGAGATACGATTCTTCCACGCGTTCGTCCTCGGCTAGCTCGGCGGACGTTCCGGAAAGGGTCACCTGCCCGGTTTTGATGACGTACCCGCGGTCGGCCACGCGGAGCGCGTTGTATATGTCCTGCTCGACGAGTAACACCGTCGTTCCGTTCTCGTTGATGCGCTCGATCGCCTCGAACACGTCGTCGACCAGCACCGGCGCAAGGCCCAGGCTGGCCTCGTCCAGCAACAGCAGGTCAGGGTCGCTCATCAGCCCACGGCCGATGGCCAGCATCTGCTGTTCGCCGCCCGAGAGCGTGCCGGCGCGCTGGCTGGCCCGCTCTTCGAGCCGGGGGAATATCTCGTAGACGGTCTCGAGTCGCTCGTCCATCCCGCTGCGATCGATGTATGCCCCGAGCTCCAGGTTCTCGCGGATACTGCTATCGGTGAAGATCTCTCGCCCCTCCGGAACGTGGGCGACGCCCATCTCCACGACCTCTTCGTGGGGCATCCTGCCGATATTCTCCCCGTTGAACCGTACTTCGCCAGCCGTCGGCTGGAGATCACCACAGATCGTCTTGAGAGTGGTCGTCTTGCCGGCACCGTTGGCGCCGAGCAGTGCGACGGTCTCGCCTCGTTCGACGGAGAGACTGACATCCCAGAGGACCTGCACGTTCCCGTACGACACGTCTATCGAATCTACTTCGAGGAGCGCCATCGATTACCACATGATTTATCGCCGGTTTTCTTAAGTGTACTCCTCTGTAGCAGGCCAAAAAAAAAGCGATCCGAGTGAGGCCGAGAACCGACCGGAGGCCGCTATTCCTGTCCGCCTTTCTGGACGTCGGCCTCGGCGTAGCTGACGTCCCGTTCGGTGACGTCGACGGTCATCTCGCCGACGGACTCGATTTGGGCCTCGATGGTATCGCCGTCGGAGAGTTCGCTGACGCCTTCCGGCGTCCCGGTGGTAATGACGTCGCCGGTTTCCAAGGTCGCTCCGAGTGACGCGTACTGGACGACATCCGCGCAGGTGTACACCATATCGCCGGTGTTCTCGTACTGGCGGCGCTCGCCGTTGAGTTGCAGTTCCATCTGGAGGTCCTGTGGGTCGTCGATGTCGTCGGCTGTCGTCACGCACGGACCGATGACGGTGAACGTGTCGTAGGACTTCCGGTTCGAGCGGTCCTGGTCGCCCCGCAGCGAGATGTCCAGTAGAATCGTGTAGCCGAAGATGTGGTCCCAGGCCTCCTCGGCCGGCACGTCCTTCACATCGCCCTCCATGACGAACGCGAGTTCGATTTCGTGGTCGGTGCGCCGGTCGGAAAACGGCAGTTCGATGCCGTGGTCGGGGCCGACGACGCTGGAGGGGGCTTTCAGGAAGTAGCCCTTGTCCTTGATCGAGAACCACTCGTCGGTCGTGATGTCGCGATCCGACAGCGCCTCTTCGATGTGGTTCTCGTAGTTCAGCGGCGCGGCGATGACCTTGCCGGGGCGACCCACGGGCGACCCGACCTCTACGTCCTCGACTGCGTGGTCCGGTTCGGCGTCGGTGTACTCGCTGGCGTCGTAGTCGCCGTCGATGTACTCGACGAGGGGGTCTTCGGCGTCAATCCCGAGGCGGTCGTTCAGGGCGATGATGCCGTCGCCGTCGTCTGTGAGCAACCCGAACTGGTCGTTGTCATAGCGGACAAATCGCATACCCATGATATCGTTGGATACCATGATAAAAGATGCCTTTCTGTGTGGCGCGCAGGGACTTTGCCCTCGGGTCGCCACTCAGAAGTGCGCGTCCGTCCGCGTCAGCTCCGCGTCGGCGGCCACGTCCTCTCGGAAGTGCGTCGCGAGCGAATCGAGCGTCCAGCCGTCGGGGTCGACACCGACAGCGTCCATCGCCGGGTCCGAATAGACACCGACCCGGTTCCCACCGGCATAGAGCGTACAGCCGGTCACGTCCGCCGCCGCGTCGCTGGCGAGGTACGCGACCATCGGCGCGACCTTCTCCGGTGGCATCTCGTCCCGCGTGTACGGGCGGTGTTCCTCGGGAACAGTCTCTGTCATCCGCGTGTAGCCGTTCGGAACGAGCGCGTTGACCCGCACGTCCGAGCGGTGCATCTCGGTCGACACCGACCGGACCATCCCGAGGACGCCCGCCTTCGCCGCGGCGTAGTTGGCCTGGCCGAGATTCCCCCGGGCGGCCCCGGCGCTGATCGCCAGATACGACCGCTGGCGGTCGAAGCCGTCGCCGCCCGCCTCGCGCCAGTGTGCGCAGGCTGCTTGGAGCGGGGCGAACTGCCCAGTGAGGTTGTTTTCGATGACCGCCGTCCAGTCCTCAGGGTCGAGCGTGTAGCTCATGCCGTCCCGGAGGATGCCGGCGAAGTTGGCGACGAAGTCCAGCCGGCCCTCCGCTGCGACTGTCTCATCGATGAGGCGCTGTGCGTAGTCGAAGTCGCTCACGTCGCCGTGGTGGGCCGTCGCCGCCCCGCCTGCGTCCCGGATGTCGGCGGCGACCTGCTCGGGCACGGCCGGGTCGCTGCCGTCGCCGGCCACAGACGTGCCCAGGTCGTTCACCACGACGGTTGCGCCGTGGTCGGCGAGTTCGTGGGCCGCCGCCTCGCCGAGACCGTTGCCACCGCCGATGACGAGACAGACGGCCCCGTCCAGTGTCTCAGAACGGGAACTCACGGTCCTCGTGCTGGAGCGAGATCCACTTCTTCTCGGTCACCTCGTCGAGGAAGTCGTCGGTGTTGTAGCCGCCGACGCCGGAGGCGGCGGTGCCGCTGAAGGGCACGTGGGCCTCGTCGTTTACCGGCTGATCGTTGACGTGGACCATCCCGGTCTCCATCCGCTGTGCGATGCGCTTGCCCGCGCCCACGTCGCCCGCGTGGACGGACCCGGACAGGCCGTATTCGGTGTCGTTGGCGAGTTCGACGGCTTCGTCGACATCTGCGAACGGAATCACCGGCGCGATGGGGCCGAAGTGCTCGTTACAGGCCGCCGCCATGTCGTTGGTCACGTCCGAGAGCACCGTCGGTTCGACCACCAGCGAATCCTCGACGCCGTCTAGCTCGACCGTGCCGCCACCGGTCTCGAGCGTGGCACCGGCTTCGACGGTCTCCTCGACGTACTCCAACATCTCGTCGCGCTGGGATTCGTCGATGATGGGGCCGAGAACGACGTGCTCGTGGGCGCTGCCCGCCGGCAAGTTCTCGGCGCGTTCGGTAAGCCGCTCTACGTACTCGTCGTAGACGTCCTCGTGGACGAGGTGGCGGTTGATGGAGATACAGACCTGTCCCTGGTGGGCGAACGAGCCGAAGACGCCGGCGTCGACGGCCTGTTGGATATCGGCGTCGGCCGTGACCACGTGGGCGTTGTTCCCGCCGAGTTCCATCGCGGCTTCGGCGAGGTTCTCACCGGCCGCAGCAGCGACGCGGCGACCGACATCGGTCGAGCCGGTGAAAGCGACGACATCGCTTTCCGGGTGGCTGGCGACAGCGTCACCGATGTCCGAACCGTGGCCCGTCACGACGTTCAGCACGCCGTCGGGGAACCCGGCGTCCTCGAACAGGCGGGCGAACAGGAGCCCGCCGACGATCGGCGTGTTCGTCGCCGGCTTCAGGACGACCGTGTTGCCGGCGGCGACGGCCGGGGCGAGGGCCCGCACCGAGAGGTTCAGCGGGAAGTTCCACGGCGAGATGACCGTCACCACGCCCTGCGGTTCACGCTGGACGATGTTCTCCTTGCCGGGGATGTTCGAGGCGGCGTGTTCGCCTTTCATCCGCCGTGGCATGGTGGCCGCCTCCGCAATCTGGTCTTCCGTGAGGTGGACCGATGTCTCCCCTATCCCCGCGGCCTGGCCCGCCTCGGTCGCCAGAAGCTCGACTATCTCCTCGCTGTGCTCGTCCACTGTTTGCAGGAGGTTCTGGACGAGTTCTTCGCGTCGGGCCGGCGGGGTCTGTCCCCACTCCGTCTGCGCTTCGGCAGCCGCTTCGTAGGCAGCGTCTACGTCCGCCTCGGTTCCGCGGGGAACCTGGGTCACCGTTTCGCGTGTCGAGGGGTCATCGACAGCGATGCTGTCCCCGCTCGTGCTCTCGTCCCACTCGCCGCCGATGTAGAGCTTGTTCCAGTCAGCCTCGATGCTGTACCGTGATACGCCTTCTTGTGCCATATGCGTACATACGGCGAATCGATTATGAAGGTTTGGTCACTTCCGGCTTATCCATCGCCCGACCCCGACAGTTGTTACGGGCGCGAGGTCGAGAGCGCTGCATCGAGGGCTTCGACCGGGGTCGGTGGCTCTTCGCTGCGGCCCGCAAACGCTCCGTTGACCGTGACATCGAGGTCGCCGAGTTGTGTTCGACAGGAGGCTCCCGGTGCGACGACGCTGTCAGCGTCGCTTCCGGTCACCTGTCCAGCGAGTTCGTCGCCGATAGCCATGCTCATCGCGTGGTGTTCGGCCTCGTAACCGAAACTTCCGGCCATGCCACAGCACCCGGAATCCAGCGGGTCGACTCCGTAGCCGGCCCGCCGGAGGACGCCGACGGCGTGGTGGTCCTTCTTCGTCGCTTTCTGATGGCAGTGCCCGTGGTACGCCAGCGACCGGTCGGTGCTGCCGAACGCTATCTCGTCGTCGAGCCGGAAGGTGTCGAGGTACTCACACACCCCGTAGCTGTTGGCCGCCAGCCGCTCGACTGACTCTCCGGAGAGGAGGTCCAGATAATCAGACTGGATCATCACGGCGTCGCTCGGTTCGACGACAACCACATCCCAGCCGTCGGCAACGCGGGGAGCGAGCGCAGTCACGGCCTCGCTGGCCGTCTCACGAGTTGCGTCGACGAACCCCTTCGAGTAGGACGGGCGACCGCTGTCTGTCACGTCTGCCACCTCGACGTGGACGTCCGCGGCCTCGAGCACCCGAACCGCTGCTTTCCCAACATCGGGGTGGCTGAAGTTCGTGTAGGTGTCCGGGAACAGGACCGCTTTTCGCTCGGCCTCCCGCTCGGGGACCTGCGGGCCTCTGGCCTCGAACCAGTCCTGCAGGCTCTCGCGTTCGAAAGTCGGCAGCGAGCGCTCGCTGGCGATACCGAGGGTCTTCTCCATTACCGTTCGTGCGCCCGGGAGCTTCGGCCCCAAGTTCGACAGTGGGGCGAGCGCGCTGCCGACCCGGGCCAGGGTGTCGATGTTCGCAAACAGTCGCTCCCGCAGACTCGCGCCGTGTTCCTCGTGGTGGGCGTGTTCCACTTCGACTTTCAGTTTCGCCATGTCCACTTCGCTCGGACAGTCGTGTGCACACCCCTTACAGCCGATACAGAGGTCCATCACCTCGCTGACGAACTCGTCGTCGGTCGGATCGTCCGGCAAGTCACCGCTCATGGCTTGCCGGAGCATGTTGGCCCGGCCGCGGGTCGACGTGACCTCCTCGTCGGCCGCCCGGAAGGTGGGACACATCACCCCGCCCTCGGACTGCTGTGTCCGACAGCCGCCACAGCCGTGGCACAGCTCGACCATCCCCTGCATCCCGTTCTCGTTGTCCCATTCGAGCGCCGAGTCGAACCCGGCGTCGAACTCGTACGCCGGGTCGAACCGCAGGTTTTCGGTCAGCGACACGTCGCCACACACCTGTCCCGGATTGAGCAGCCAGTCGGGGTCGAACGCGGTCTTCAGGTCGCGAAAGGCCTCCCAGAGCTGCTCGCCGTACAGTTTCCGGTTCCACTGGGTTCGGGCCCGGCCGTCGCCGTGCTCGCCGGACACGGACCCGCCGAACTCCACGACGAGGTCAGTCACGGCATCGCCGATAGCTTCCATCGCGTCGAGGTCGGTCTGTGACTTCGTGTTGACCAGCGGACGGACGTGGAGGACGCCGGGGCCAGCGTGTGCATAGAATGACGCGAACGTGTCCTGTTCCGCGAGCACGTCCTGAAACTCGCTGACGAACTCGGGGAGGTTCTCCGGCGGGATGGCGCAGTCTTCGAGGAAACTGATGTGCTTGGCATCGCTCGTCCGCCCGAGCAGAATCGGCAGCCCGGACTTCCGGAGCTTCCAGAGCTCTTTCCGGTCAGGAGCGTCGTACGCTTCCAGAGCGTCAAAGGCGTAGTAGTCTCCGACGCGGTCCTCGCTGCCGTCTTCCGGAATCCGGTCCGCGAGGAGGTCGGCGACCTGTTCTCGGCCGTGTTCGTCGCTGTCGGTGTAGAACTCGACTAGCAGAGCGGCCCGCGTTTGATCGGGCAGCCGGTCGGCCACAGCGGCGAACTCCGTCGTGTCGGCCGCGAGATCGATGAGCACGTCGTCGATGAGTTCGACTGCGGCGGGGTCGTGCCGGAGAACGTGTTGCACGTCACTGACCGCGTCGACGACGCTGTCGTAGGTCAGCAGCGTCACCGCTTTCGTCTCCGGCGTCGGTTCGAGCGAGACAGTCGCTTCAGTGACGACCGCAAGCGTTCCCTCGCTACCGGCCAGCAGGCTGGCGAGGTTAACCACTCCGGGCTCGCCGTACTCGCCTTCGTACTCCGCGACAAGCCGGTCCAGGTTGTACCCCGAGACGTTGCGCTTCATGTCGGGATAGCGCTCGTCGATTGCATCGGCATGGCCGTCCAGTAACTCGACGACGCCGGCTGCGATCCGGGCCTCGATATCGTCGCTCTCAGCGTCAGCCCGCGAGCGGAGGTCGGCGACCGATTCCTCGCCGAACGTGGCGACAGTACCGTCCGCGAGCACTACCTCACAGGACTCGACGTAGTGGTCCGTCTTCTCGTAGACCAGCGAGTGGGCCCCAGTCGAGTTATTCCCGATAGCACCTCCGATAGCGCTGCGGTTGCCAGCCGCTGGGTCGGGTCCGAACGTCAGCCCGAACGCCGAAGCGCGGTCGTTCAGGTCGGCGAGGATAGCACCGGACTGCACTGTTGCCTCTCTCGCATCGGGGTCAACGTTACGGACTGCATCCATATGGCGCGTGAAGTCGAGCACGACAGCCTCGTTGACAGTCTGGCCGGCGAGGCTCGTTCCGCCACCCCGCGGAAGAACCGGGATCTCGCGGTCGGCACAGTAGGAGACGACCGCAGAGACATCGTCGGTCGACGTGGGAAACACGACACCGATAGGCGTCACCTCGTACGCGCTGGCATCGGTGGCGTACAACTGCCGTGTGTAGGTATCGAACCGCACTTCGCCTTCGACGCGGCTCTCTAAATCGGAGACGAGGCCGGGCCGTTCGACCTGGCCGCCGACGTAGTCGTAGTTCGCACGGCCGTCGCTCGCCTTCGGAGCGAGTTGGACACCACCGTCTGTGGCGGCGTCGCTATCGTCAGGGTGCATGTGCTACCACCTGTGTGAACCAATAACTTAACGCCGCCGTTCTCGGCACAGCGCGACGGCCTCGTGTTCCAGAGTGTGTCAACCGATAACTATCAGGTTGCCCCCTGCGCCGGTGCGACTGAGCAGTCGCAATGCGACTGGACTCATAAACTTGGTCTGCAAATAAAAGCTTATACAAGTATAAATACCGGAAATAGATATTAAAACCGCCAAATAAGTAATCGAGTGTGTCCTATTTCTCTCTCAATTTCTGGCCAATAATTATAGATTGTGACATATAAATGTGTTTTCAGATTTCGTTCTCTAGTATTCCGATATCTATCTTCTATTTCCACCAAATATCTACATATTCGGTCAGAAATGATTGGGATTGTGAATAGC
This sequence comes from Haloarcula amylolytica, assembly GCF_049705545.1. Classification (GTDB taxonomy): domain Archaea; phylum Halobacteriota; class Halobacteria; order Halobacteriales; family Haloarculaceae; genus Haloarcula; species Haloarcula amylolytica_B. The sequence goes on along the minus strand of NZ_JBNAMU010000002.1, from coordinate 29,830 downwards.
GGTCCCGCTCACTACTCTCATCCCGGAAGAAAGAGATCAAAGATTGCAACGACCAGTCCGAGGAGTCCCATTCGAGCTGCGGCGACGTACCACCGTTGATCCGAGACCGACAGTCACACCCGGTCCGATGTTGATCACAGTGTCCCCATCCGGGACGCCGGAAAACACGGCACCGATAATGATTCTAATGGTTGTGAGCGTCCCGTCGGACCTTTTTGGAACCGGTTAGTGGATTTCCGTTCCATCAGCTGGTGGGGCCAACCCGTCGAAAAACGCCGAACAGGCTTCGTTGAACGCCCCCGACTGGTCCTGATTGACGAGGTGGCCGGAGTCAGGTATCGATCGGGCGGTCCCAGTCTGGACAGTTCGTGCGATTCGCTCACCCTGTCGCTTGACGAGCGGTATCTCGTGGTCGCCGTACAGGACGAGCGTCGGCGTCGAAACGTGTGAGAGCGTCGGGGCTACGCGTTCGTAGAGCGCTCGGAATATCTTCCGAAATTCGGTTGCAGAAATCGATTCGATGGCCTCCATCGACTGCTTGCGGACCGTTTCGTCAAGCGCGAGCCAGTGGCCGCCGTTGGTCATCCGAATCGAATCGAGCAACGTTTTGAATGTCAACGTCGGCCCAACAGCAGTGAGAGTCCCCGAAAGCAGTGGGAGCGGTGAGAACAACTGCTTCATTCCATGGGGGAGGTCGACCGGCGGCATCGTCTGTAACGGTCCCCCGATGACCGCGCCGCGAGCACCGGCCGGGTGTCGGTCGAGATAGGTTTGAACGACCATTCCACCGGCAGAAATCCCGGCTAAAATCGGGTGTTGCACGTTCAGCGTCGACAGCAGTTCGTCAAGATCGTCGGCGAACAGCTCAATGGAGTACTGACGTGACTCAGTCGAACCGGTCTGACCGTGGCCACGAAGATCGACCGTTATCACCCTGTAATCGTCGGCGAAGTAGTCGATCTGTGACTGCCACGACCGGTGGTCCTGCCAGCCCCCGTGGAGGCAAACGAGCGGCGGCCCGGTTCCCGTCTCTTCGTACCAGAGGGAGCCGCCTTCGATCTGAACTGTTGGCATCGAGTAGGACTGGTGTCGCCCCACGGATAAGCCTTCGACCTAGTCTGACAAGCGGAACGAGCTCCAACATATTTTACTCTTTTCATCAAAACAACAGCAAAGGTGAAAGTGTCAGGGGATAATATGTCTCCATCGCAGATAGTTTGTATGGCAATCGTACAGGCAGCCACGGGAAGCATACTCGCAGTCCAGAACGTATTCCTACAGTTTAGCGGTGACCTCATCGGTCTCGCAATACTGTTCCTCGTTCTCGCGCTAGTCGCAGGGTTACTGGGCGCGACCGGTGTCGCCGGGCTTAGTATGGACATCGCGAAGTGGCTCGTCATCATCTTCGTGATCCTCGCTGTCGTCTCCTTCGTATTCTGATCCGGCACGAGCAGTACTGTGCGGAAAGTTGTCAGGGTTCACCCGGACGAATGGACGAGAACAAGATCAAAACGATGCTGGATACAGAGAGGAATGGTCAGAGCCTTCACCGGCAAGACAACGGTATCGTTTGCGCTGGCAGTCCAAATAGTGCCCTCCACTGTCGAGTTTTTCGCACTCTGTTCGGCGATGGAAAAATCCCCTTCGTGTACTACAGCTGGATACAGGAAAAAGTAGCTACGATAGACGGCGATGAGGCACTGCCCAATCTGATGGACAAGGTGGCATGATGCAATTAAAACGCCTGAGCTGGCTGCGAACGTGGTTTCCCATTCCAATGGGCCGACGCGGGTTCGAACTCAGGCGATGGATACTGCTTGAAGGGCACCGCCTCGCAGTCACTGGGGCATTGCTTTCCGTGACGTTTGCAAGCATCGTACTCATGGGCTCGATCTGGACCTTTGAGATGCAGATGCTCCTCACCGAAACTGAGGCCGTTCAGACGATTCTCAACTCGTTTCTCAGCGGGATAATCCTCCTCGTTTCCATTGTCGTTTCCATCAATTCCATCGTGCTCTCCCACGACATCACTTCCATCGGTGCTCAGGAGAAGCGCATCGAAAGCATGATCGAGTTCCGGCGGGACATCGGCGGACTCACCGGCGATGACGCTGCACCAAGGGATCCGGATTCGTTTCTCAGGGTGATGGCGACGATAATCAAAGAGCGCGCGCACTCTCTCGAAAATGCCGGTGAGGACCTCGATGACGAGATCGGTGACTCGTTCTCCGAAGATATCACCGTGTACGTAGACTCAGTTGCTGCGACAGCGGAGGAACTCGAGTCTTCGGTTCAGCAGGTCCACGGTGGAGACCTCTATGCTCTTTGGTTGGGACTAGAGACCGATTACGGGCCGCTGATGAACAACATGCGCAATTTCACCTCCACGTACCGGAGCCATCTGAACGAAGACGAGGTAAAGGAGTTCAACGACCTGATGGAAATGTTTGAGATGTTCGCTACCGGTCGCGAGTACTTCAAAACGCTGTACTACGGTAAAGAGATATCAGAGCTCTCACGGACGCTGCTGGTTTTTTCTCTGCCATCCATCATCGTTACAATCTGGGCAATACTGGCGATCGACGCCAATCTCCTGCCCGACATCTGGGCTTTCGGCCTGTCGCCGTTGCTCCTGTTCGTTGCCCTGACGTTCACAATCGCGTTGGTTCCGTTTATCATCCTGACATCGTATATGCTCCGTGTGGCGACGGTCAGTTCTCGGGCTTCAACATCGGGGCCGTTTAGATTACGATCCTGACCGCGGGCTGTACTGACACACCTACCGATACCGGTGGATGGACCGATATGCCGTCTGGATAGCCTTATCAAACGTTGTACTGCGTAGCTGCGGTTCTACGTCACCTGCTTGGATAGCCGCAACCACGGCTTCGGGAGTGAGCCGTGGCGCCTCGATTCGAGTGAACGCGCGGCCGACTTCGAAGGGGTAGTGTGCGTCACTCCCTCCGACGACGGGGAGCGACAGTGTGTCCGCGAGCTCCCGGACACGCTCTATGTTCCCCGGATGCTTGCCGTTCACTTCGACGGCGTCGAAATCTGCACCGCTCTTGCGGACATCACTCCGGCGGAATGGATGAGCGATAATCGCGGCACTCCCCCGTTCGTGTGCCAGTGAGACGACTTCGGTCGGGGTGAGTTCCCCGGGAGTGGTCCGTCGAGGCGGATCGGGACCGACGACCAGGACGTGACCGGCCGTCGTCGAGATTTCTATACCAGGAACGAACAGCGGCTCGGTCGTCCCACTTTCGTACCCGGGCGAGTAGTCGTGATTAGTCAGCGCCACACCGTCCAGGTCGTGCCACCGGCTGGCGAGCCGTACCAGTTGCGCCCCGAGCGGATCGTAGGCGGTCGGCCTGCTCTCGAACCCGTGGAAGAACCGCGTGTGCGTGTGGAGGTCTACGGTGTACATGGAACCAGTGACAACCAGTGGGTAATCACAACGGTCTGTTTTGTCGGGTTCATTCCGGATCCGGGTCGTATCCGTCGCCCACTGCGACGGACAGCGTACCCGGGCGAACGTCGATTGTGAGTTCTCGGTGACTGATTATTTCCCCGTCTAAACTGAAGCTGATAGCCGACGGATCGTGGTTCGTGATCGTGAGCGATGACGCCTTCGACCGGATGATATGCTCGGAGTCACTGCCCAGGAGTCGCTCAGTGATCCGGTCGCTCATCAGGTCGAACGTCGAGACGTCCTTGATCACCACGATATCGAGGAGGCCGTCCTCCATATCGGCCTGCGCACCGCCCGTTGCGGTAAACCGACGACCGTTGCCGATGAGCACACAGATCGCCTCGCCGGCCCACGCTGCGGACTGGTCATCGTCGGCGGGGTCAATAGTAAGCCGGAGCGATTCGAAGTCCGACATCGACCGGAGACCGGTGACGACGTATGCCAGCACACCTAGTCGGTCTTTCATCGCGGGGGACGTCTCGCTGCTGGACTCAGCGGTCAGTCCCGCGACACAGGAGTTGACGAAGGGCCGGTCACTGGCCTGCCCGAGATCTATTCGGCGTCGATCGCCGTCCGCCAAGACACCAAACGCCGTTTCGAGATCAGTGATTCCCAACTGCTGTGCGAAGTTGTTTCCCGTGCCGAGGGGGAGAACCCCGAGGGTCACGTCGTCCAGTGCGTCCGCCTGTTCGAGACCCCCGATAACCTCGTTGATAGTCCCATCACCCCCAGCGGCGACAATCGTTTCGTATCCCGTCTCGGCGGCCGCTTTCGCCAGCGAAATGGCGTCGCCCGCCGCTTCGGTCTCTTCGATATCGTAGTCGTGTGCCGCCACCCGCTCCCGGACGGTGTCACCGTGATCACCGCTTCCGCTCCGGGGGTTGTAAATTAGAACCGTCCCAGACATCCCTAAATTACTCCTCCCACAGCGGTGGTCTGCGGTGTCCGTTGGACGTATCCTGCCTTCTATCTGCTACGGGAGTCTGCATAGCAATGGACAGGGTTTTGTAGCATTTTGTTAGGAACATTATATTCTATCTTCACAGGCCCTGGTGTTTTCAGCGGAAAATAATATCAGCTTACTGCCATTCAGACCGAACCGGGACCACAGGCCAGCGGGCGCGTCATCATCAGACAGTCGCGGCCAAATTATCGTGAACCGCCTCAGATTCAACGTATACCGAAAGCGGAGCGTCCTGTCATCACGGAAACCGAGAGTCTCCGTACAGCCCCGCAGTTGAACTGATTGGCACACTGATCGTATTGCCAGGGCCGATGAGATGTGCATTAGTTTCCAACGGCTACTGTAGGCACTTGGCCTGCCTATGCGGATACGTGCAACGTAGCAGTCCTTCCGAGTGCTCTAGCTACAGGTAGAGGGGCGTGATCAGTCTTCGCGGACTTCGGAAAGCGCTTCCCTGGGAGCGTCACAGTTCGGGCACGTCGACGGGATGCTATCTTCGAGTTCGCCCATCTCTCCGCACTCCCCACACTGCCACATCAGATACCCTTCGCCGAACTCTTGGCCCGGGATCTCCTCCTGGTCGACACCGTCACGGGCGTTCGTTTCGACCGTTTCAACTTCGAACCCATCAGTAGTGAATCCACTGACGCGACCCACTAATTGTCCGGTTTTCGTGTAGACGTATTCGCCCGGTTCGATAGCCTCGTCTGTGGTCGATAGGTTATCAGCCATACTCGACTAGTTGGTCGTATAACATATCAAACTATCGACCGTCGCTATATTGCTAGGGTATTTGCTTGCAAGTAAAGGAGGGGTTCGTATGGATTTCCGACCGCGAGACGCCGACATGAGAGGGCTCAGCTTATACCTCATCGGAACCTGTGAATCCCGTAACATTCTTCCGGATGGTCTCTGAAAGGGGTGCATGGCGAACGACCAGTCCGACAGCGATGAGACAGGCGACTCGCGGGAGATGGGCATCGACTTCGGCCGCCTTGACGACGAGCTGACATCTGAAACGTATCCAGTCGAGCGGGAAAGGCTACTCTCGGAGTACGGTGAATATGAAATAGAGACCGCCAACGGGTCACAGACGCTACGGTCGATACTGGGGGGCCAAGAGATGGAGACCGACAGCCACGAGTATGAATCAGCGGATGCGGTCCGCCAGGCCGTGCTCAACATGGTTGGCTCTGGCGCGGTCGGCCGAGAAGAATATTCTGACCGGGGCGGGACGAACCCGGAACAGGACGCCGAGGGGGAAACCCAGGACGAACAGTCACTCTGAAGCCGATCATCGACGCTGTCCAGGGGTGCATACATCGACCGAGTGATTTCACGAGACCAGAGGCCCAGGGACGCTACAATCGGTTGTGCTGATTTCATCCCAGAACTACTGGCCGCTCACGACACTTCTACCCACATCTCAGGCGGGCTTTTTGTGTTGACTCGGAGCGCTTCCATTGAGGGATTCTCCGAATCGCCCTACATTGCCATCCCGACCAGGGCATCTACCGAGTGGTACTGACATAATAAAAAACGTGGTCCATCGTTTTATGCTTTGGATAGTTCTTGCGGCCGCGGCGGCTTATATGATCGATACAACCTCTTATCAGCGGGTTAATTCTCGGATATCTGAGACAGGAAAGTAATCGCCTATGCTCGAAGCATTCGATGTATCGGGGTTGAAACGCACGTTCGGAGCGGCATCTGAAACAGATTTATCTCCGGAGATGGGGTGGCTTAACAATAGTACGTTTGTTACTCCGTATTTTGACGGGGCTTACTCTAAAATATGGTTGGAGTACTGCATTTTCTCTCAAGGAACCCGAATCCGTAGCTTGTCATGCCGCTATTCCCACAGTTCGGCTAGCGGGCCATTCAACCCTGGCAACTCGTCGGTCCCGGTGATGAGAGCTGTGCATCGTCCGAAAAAATGAACTGCAGGTCCGACCCGTCAGCCGAACTCCCAATGACCGGCGTTACAGGTACGAGTCGTCCCACTCATCGGCGCGGTGTAGGTTCCCACACTCGGCGCATTCGATGCGGTCGAGTCCATCGGCAGCGACGTCGGTACTCCCACAGTTCGAGCAGAAATACCCGTACGGGTCCGTGTGGTCCTCGCCCGCATAGGTGGGAAAGAACGGAGCGTCTCGGCCGGGGATCGTCTCGTCTTGTTCGACGGGGCGGTCAGTCCCATCAACCGTGACAGACGGAGGGACTGGTACAGATGGTTCGTTTGCGTCTTCTGTCCCGTCACCCTCAGTAAACACTGCCACTGCGAACTCCTCGTTCCCGAAGCTCATTTGATCATTTCCGTCGCTTTCGAGGCCGAAGTCTTCGAGGAACTCACCACCCTCAACAGCGTCTTCGAGAACCCGTGCAACGAGTGGCTTTTCGTCGTCTTTTCGGAGGCGGTCGAGCAGCGCGGTAGCGATACCCTCGCCCCGCGCTTCGGGGTCGACATGGAGCCAGCGGATCGTTCTCTCGGTTCCGATTGCCACATCGACGAACCCCTGTACCTCTTCAGTGTCTCCGGCCGCGTGTTCGGCGACAAGCACTGTCGCGTCCGGATCTTCAAGACGATCAGCCAGCGTCTCGTCGTCGAATTCGTTTTCGATTATCGTATCGATCTGCTGCGGACTGAGCGCGTACGATGTCCGGAACGAATCCCGTGCGAGGGTTTCGACTCTCTGACGGTCTTCGGAGTCGGCAGGACGAATCTCCATATTCGATTTATTCAACGGAAGGGGATAAGTCATCGCACTGACTGGTAATGGTCGAGATGGCATGTGCCACGTCGGCCGCGTCAGCAGATTGTTTAGGTCACCGCTTGAATCCGACCGGCCTCAACGGAACCAGCAGTATGGGTAGGGACAAGGAATCGGCCACTGTGCGGGACAGTCACGGCAGTGTTTGAACCAGCTTGGACGCGGTGCAACCGGGGCCAATCGGGATGGCTGCTCGACGTCGCTACGCCGTTGTTCGGGTCCCGACCCACGCATCCAGTGTGGTCCTGTAGAGAACGTGGCCGATATGAAACGCGAATCAGTCGTCAGGTCGATGTCGAACGCCATTTCGAGGGTGATTTTTTCACCGACTGTCGTCAGGACCGGCCGCATAATGCTGGGACAGTGTTCGGGTCTGACGCGTCTCGCTGATTATGAAGCAGCAGGCCCCTGTCGTTCAGCGGGAAACTGACTGGCAACGTGATTGATGGACACAAATAACTGCGATATACTCCGAGTAAGACTGGAGTACCCGGAATAGTTATGAAACGGGTGGATTGCGCAGTCAACGAGGGATTACGCTGTCGACAGCGTGGACCGGCCGATGTTAGCTGCTGTGAAACCACCTGTCGGACCAGTAGCGAGAATCGGCGTTACAGCGTTTATCGGCCCACAGGGATACCACCCCGATGTCGCTGGCCGTGACTACCAGCCAATTGATAGTCTACGGCGTGTCAGTCGGTCATCTCGATGATGGTAGTTCGAACGTGGCTGATGACATACGCTGCAGTTACTTAAATAGGACCAGTGTATCACGAACCGTATGGTTTCCGGCCTTCAGACGAAGAGTTCTGCGGGAAGACAAGACAGCTTTCGCAACCGCCTCAAAGAATGGTTGTTCCTCGAGGGCAACCGGTTCACTGTCGCAATCAGTATCGTCGCTATGTTCGTCGTCGCTCTGGGCGGCCTCGTCTGGACCGGGGTGGTTGCCGTCGGGGCGGACAGTTCAGTTGCGAGCGTCTTCGCAAGCGGGATTATCTCCGGGGTCGTAACGCTCGTCACCATCGCAGTCTCGATCAACCAACTTGTCCTCTCGCGAGTGTTCGGATCGCCTGGGAAGTTAAGCGATCGGCTGGACGGTTCGAGAGACCTTCGTGAGCGCGTCGAGCGGTTAGCCGACCAGCCGTCGAGCCCAAATGACCCTGCAGCGTTTCTCTCGCTGCTCTCGACGACATTGAGCGAACGCGCCACAGCAGCGCTGTCGGGGATAGAACAGTCCGCCACAGATTCGCCAGCAGAGATTGCCGATGCGCTGACCGACGTCGCCGAGTACGGGCGCAGCATCAACACCCAGGTCGAGGACGAGACACCGATCACAGACATTCTCGGCATCATAGTGGGCTCGGAGTACGCCATGAACATCGCCGCAGTGCGGCACTTGCGCAATGAGTACGGTGAGTCTCTTTCGGCGACCACACGAGCGGAGATGGAGGCATTAGATGAACTCCTCGAATCTGTCGCGGTCGTCCGACAGTTCTACAAAACGCTCGCCCTCCAGCAGGACCTTGCCATCTTGTCCCGACACCTAATTTACACTGGGTTGACTGCGCTATTTGTCTCGATCTCTATGGCGCTGGTCTATCGGACCGAGACCGTCATGATCCCTTCATCTACGCTTGTGATCCTCGTCCCGGTGGCGGTGGGCGTCGTCGTTTCCCCGATCGCGCTGTTCAGCGCATACATCCTCCGAGCGGCGACGGTCGCTTATCGGACCGTCTCAGTCGGCCCCTTCGTCCCACCCGGAGGACGCTGACCCTCCTGTTAGGGGCAGCGGCGGTATCACACATCGGATCACCAGTCACCCTGTTCAGCCAGTTCTCATGTCCGGAGCTATCTCTATGCGAGATTCAGAACAATGCCGTGAGATAGATCCTCACCGTGACAGTTCTTTAATAGTTGAGTGCCCCTCTCACACCGACTCGTTCTCGTCGCCAGCGGAATTCTGAAGCGACCACACGACAATCTCTCCGCCGCCGTCGCCATCCCGTTCCCCGACAGTTTCGAGCGTATCTGACGCGATCGATTTCGCTTCGTCGAGTTTCACGTCCGATGAGACAGTTTCGAGACGACCGAAAGCGATCTCCGCTCCCGTTCCTATCGCTATCGGTGTGGTATCGAGGACTTCTCCATCAGCTCCCACCTGGCGGAGACGAGCGGATCCATCGGAGTCATGGGTCGCGACGACAGCGGCGACGTTCGCGCTCTTGGCACAGCGTGCGGCGATTCGTGCCAACTTGTCGATCTCCACGTCTTCTCCTTGCTCGATACGCAAACGCCGAAGTTCGTTCTCCAACTGTCGGGAAAACTCCTGAATATCGCCCGTGTTTCCGACTGCGCCCGCACCGATCCCATCGAAGTCGAACACTCGTTCGATGCGCTTGCTCGTGACGGTTTCTTCAGTTACTACCCGGGAATCGCCGGCTATCACGACGCCATCTTGCGATTCGAAAGCTACTACGGTCCCCATTATCAAACATAGTTTCACTTTCCTGGTATAAGTACGTGCCGCAGGGGAAACAGTAAAATTAGAATTGTCGTGAGTATTGTGGCTAGCGGTTACTCCGTCTCGTTGATTCGGGGATCGGTTAGTTAAGCGTTTTAAAAGGCTTGAAATGTTTATGTCGGTGATTGCAGGTTCCTACCCATGGCCGGACTGTTGAGTGACACTGTGGTCCACAGCAGGTTGTGTCTGGATTCCCGTGTTTTCCGAGAGAACATCTCGGTGCGTATCATTTGTGATACCTAGTGGGCCGAGAAGTAATCAATTGGACCGAATTACAGAGACCCGGGACAAACCAACTGACTCAGACTCACTCTTCTTCCGTGCGGTCGACAGTACCATGCCGACTAGTAGAGAGACAAGTAATTGAGAGAGATAACCGAGGTTCATTCCCTGTGAGGTCAGATGAATCTTAGGTTTCTAAACAGTCAGTGCAGCGGCCAGCACCCGGTAATGATGGCCCACCACATTCAGTACAAGCGTCGAGACCTGTGTTTCGGTCATCTCGCGGGACAGGTATCGAATCTAATGCCTTTTGCAACCGTTTCCTCATGTAGTGTGTTACTGTACCCCACTATATTAAAAGTTCGGCCCTTCACCGATATTTAGTGTATAATTGAGTCTATCTCCCGCAATTCATTGTAGTACTCCGCACTTATTTCAGCTATTTGTATACGAATAGTCTAATAACTATCTGTGATACCGACCTATCGCTGGCGACGGTAGTGCGAAAAGTGTGGATGTAGATAGCCATGTTCGAGTCGAGTGGTTCGAGACACGGCGCGTCTTTACAACAAACAGGTGTGCGTATGTGTTTAACAATACACACATCATTATGCTTACCCAGTCGCGCAGTAGGTGACCTATTTTATCAGATCCCAGTACTGTTGACAGACTTGACTGAATTTGATATATTTTATATAGTCTACTAATATAGGTACTCAGCCGATACAGCAGCAGGACTTGTTTTGCGCCTCTGTCGCATCCAGTTAGTTATCTCGAAACCGTGGCCGCTCTGACCCCCGATTTTATCCACTTACCGCTTGGTTCACCTGTCATGACGGTGTTTACTTAAGCGTGAACAGTGAGGGGGAGAACCTCTTGACGGTTCATGCCTGAGATCACTCGCCGTAGCGGTAACAGAGCCGGATAGATTTGGGGGACCGCAAGCTGACCCCCGAACGGGCGATGAGGCACAATATTTTGGGTTCTTCGGCCCTTATATCACTTTCACATACTATTGCTATTATTGATAATTTTAGTATACTCTACAAATGGCTGCCACGATTGGGTGTAGAAGGCCGACCTTCGGCCTCCCAGCGGCGAAGTTCCGAATCAAGTCGCGGTCAACGAAACGGTGATCGAATCAATGACCAGTAATTCTGGCTGTACGCCGCGACGAACCTACAGACGAACGAAATTCTTTATCTGCGGCTGTTTTCTACCATCACAACCGTTTTTTATCGGATATTCCTCAACGAACTGTGCCAGAAACACGCTGTCGGAACTGCCGCCTGTCTTGTAGACGGCGCAAAACACCCTTGAATTGCACTTCAACGACAGAGCGCCGATTTCAGACAGACCCCAACTAAACACGACCGCGGTGGACTGATGTCGTACTACTCAGTATAGCCGAGGTCACGGAGATTACTCAATATCTCTTCATCTTCGACGGCAGTATCAATGGCTTCATCGATGATATCCTGACGCTGTTGAACCACTTGGAGCAGTTGTCGAGCACTTCTGAGCTTGTATCGTACTTCCGGATCGTCCACATCGTCGAAAGCACCTTCCAACAATTCGTCTATCGTGGCAAGTGTCGTTTCAGCCATAGAGGCGTAATGGGGAACAATTTACTAAATTTTGCTGGATTCACCTCCGAGGTGAACCGTGGAATCCCTGTGTGAGACGTTTTCATGCCACGGATGTGTTATTCGGCCATCTTCCGAATCGTACTCGCCAGTGCTATCGAGAGTTTGCTATCGCCGCTTAGTTGGACATTCAAGCATCCGGAAAGGACTCTCAGCGCCGGAGGATACCGTCTAGGGTTCATTCGAGTCTGCCAGCGAAGGCTTGGAAAGATCCGCCGGGCTACAGCGTTGCTTTCCATTTCGGGGGTTAGTATCTCCGCCTATCTTACCGGCAGCCTCCGTTTCGGCGAGCTGCGCCATCTGTTGCCATATCAGTTTTGAAGCTACTTTTTCCGTGTAACTGTCCCTACTGAGGGCGTCCCTCTGGCTGTTTCCAACCGACGTGTTTTATCAGGCCACCTCTTACAGTAGGTATGCGCGAACTCGTCTTCGCCCTCGAATACGAGTCGGGCTGCAACAGGGTAGCAGACGCCCTGGCCGAGCACCCCGAGGCCCGCGTCCGCTCGCTCTCGCTGCACGCTACTGCTGACCGTCTCTGGCGGGTCGACCACGCTACCGGGACCCCCGATGCGCTCGACGCCATCGAGGACGCCTTTCTCAACAGTGACTACTACGCCGACTGTCTCGCCACCGAGGACTGCGGTGCTACCCAGACCACTCGCGTCCTCGACCGAGCCGACGACACGCGTGTCCTCTACTCCGACTGGGAGCGCACCCCCGCCTGCGACTCGGTGCCCCACATCGCCTGCGATCACCTCGGCGAGGGAGTGCTGTTCGAGACGCGTCACGAAGGGCATCACTACACGTGGCGGCTCATTCATTCCGGCGAGGGCGACGTGGCTGCGTTCTTCGACGAGCTCACGGCGGCCGTCGGGGCCTGTGCTCAGATGGAGATGCTCCGCACCAGAGACACGACGGCGTCGATGAGAGAAGCTGACGGGACTCCGGGTGACCTGTCCCCGGAGCAGGAGGCTGCACTCCGGGCCGCCGTCGAACACGGCTACTACGAGTCGCCCCGAGAGGTCGATGTCGGCGAGTTGGCCGAGCATCTCGATGTCCCGCGGTCGACGCTCACCTACCGGCTGCGGCGGGCAGAGGAACAGTTGGCGAAGCGGCACGTCGCGGGCAGGCGAGTGACCGGGGAGTCGCCGGTATCACGCTGACGACTTGTTTTGGAATATTCCAACAAAGGCTTATCGAACTAACGCCCCTATCGTGAAGTAATGACAGAGAATTCGGATTCGGCAGGGCAGGCGAGTGGGAGTGGGCAGCGACGGGAGCTGACTGCCCGCCTTGCTGTCCCCGAAATGGATTGTCCCTCCTGCGCCCAGAAGGTCGATAAGAGCCTCCAGCGCATCGACGGCGTTGTCGACACCACGCTCCAACCGACCACCGGTACAGCCAGTGTCACGTACGATCCTGATCGCACCAGCGATGCCGACGTGGTCAAGGCGGTCGAGGCCGCCGGCTACGAGGTCGTTGGAGGCCCGGATTCCGACGCCGATGAACGAGCGGACTCGGGCGACAGCGTCGACATCGCGCCGCCCTCAGAGGTGTGGACGAGTCCCCGCGCGAAGAAGACGTGGATCGGCGCGGCGTTGGTCACGTTCGGTCTCCTCTTCGAGTTTCTCCTGACGGCACAGAACGTCGCGGTGGCAGGCGTCCTCGGCTCTCCGCTACACGTCGCAGACCTGCTGTTCCTGGGGGCCGTCGCCGCCAGCGGTGTCCCCGTCGTCCGAAGCGGGTACTACTCCGCGAAGAATCGGAGTCTGGATATCGACCTGCTGATGGGAACAGCCATCATCGCCGCGACCGGCATCGGCTACTTCGTCGAGGCCGCGACGCTGGCCGTCCTGTTCAGCATCGCCGAGATGCTCGAAGACTATGCGATGGACAGGGCACGGGACTCCCTGCGCGAGCTGATGGAGCTGTCGCCCGACGAGGCCACCGTCATGCGCGACGGCGAGGAAGTGACGGTGCCCGCCGACGAGGTGGAGGTGGGCGAGACCGTAGTCGTCCGCCCCGGCGACAAGATCCCGCTCGACGGGACTGTCATCGACGGCGAGAGCGCGGTCGACCAGTCACCGATCACCGGCGAGAGCGTGCCAGTCGACAAGACCGCTGGCGACGAAGTGTACGCCGGCGCGATAAACGAAGAGGGGTACCTCGAGGTGGAAGTCACGTCGACGGCGGGCGACTCGACGCTCTCGCGCATCATCGAGATGGTGCAGGGCGCACAGGCGAAAAAGACCGACACCGAGCAGTTTGTCGACCGGTTCTCGGGCTACTACACACCGGTCGTCGTCGTGCTGGCGATCCTGACCGCCGCTATCCCGCCACTAGTTATCGCTGACCCCGTGACGGTAGACGCGGCCGGGTACGGCGTCACGTTCGCCGGTGACTGGCAGACGTGGTTCATCCGCGGGCTCACGCTGCTGGTGATTGCCTGCCCCTGCGCGTTCGTCATCTCGACGCCCGTCTCGGTGGTCTCGGGTATCACCAGCGCCGCGAAGAACGGCGTCCTCATCAAGGGCGGCAACTATCTCGAAGCGATGGGCGAGGTTGACGCCGTCGCCGTCGACAAGACGGGCACGCTCACGAAGGGCGAACTCGCCGTCACTGACGTCGTCCCTGCTGGCGACACCGACGTGGCGACGCTTCTCAGTCACGCCGCCGGACTGGAGCGCTGCAGCGAGCATCCGATTGCCACGGCGATTCTCACCCACGCCACCGAGGAAGGTGTGAACGACCTGCCCGACCTGACCGGCTTCGAGAGCCTCACCGGGAAGGGCATCCGAGGGAAGATTGACGGCGAGACGTATTACGCGGGCAAGCCCGCACTCTTCGAGGAGTTGGGTTTCGACCTCCCGCGTGCTCGCCGCGAGACAGACGGTGTCCCCGGGAACGGAGCGACCGGGGGCTCCCCAGACCATCGGTCTGACGGTGGCGTCGTGGCAGAAGAGACGGCTGCGTCCAACGACGGGGCGTTCGCAGAGGACGCGCTCGCCGCACTGGAGCGGGAGGGCAAGACGGTCGTTATCATCGGGACGGGTTCGAAGCTGCTGGGTGCTATCGCCATCGCCGACGAGGTACGTCCCGCCTCGAAACGGGCTGTCCAGCGCTTACAGGAGCTCGGTGTCGAGCGCGTCGTGATGCTGACCGGTGACAACGAGGGCACCGCCCGCGCTATCGCCGAAGCGGTCGGCGTCGACGAGTACCGCGCCGAACTCCTGCCGGACGAGAAAGTCGACGCCGTCGAGGAGTTGCAGTCGGAGTACGGTGAGGTGGCGATGGTCGGCGACGGGATCAACGACGCGCCCGCACTCGCCACTGCGGAGGTCGGCATCGCGATGGGCGCTGCCGGCACCGACACCGCGCTGGAAACGGCGGACATCGCACTGATGGGCGACGACGTCGGGAAGCTCCCCTACCTGTATGAGCTGTCGCACACCGCCAACGGCGTGATCCGGCAGAACATCTGGGTGAGCCTCGGCGTGAAGTTCCTGCTCGCGCTGGGCGTCCCACTGGGGCTGGTGAGCGTCGCGCTCGCGGTCGTGGTTGGCGATATGGGGATGAGCCTCGGCGTCACCGGAAACGCGATGCGGCTGTCGCGAATCGAACCGGATCGGTAATCTGACGGTCTGCCAGCCCATCACGTTCGTCACAGGCTATTCTGCGGGCTTCTCGGCACCACGGACGTTCGCAGGCACTCCTTCCGCGGCTTTCGGACGCGTTTTGTCGGGAGCGATGTTGTTTCGATGCCGCAGCGGGTTAGAGGACGACGACAGCAAGTCCGGCGGCGGCGACGACCCCGAGAGCGACCGTCACTCGCCGGCCCAGTTCGACCGTCCCCAGTAGCCACGCGAGTCCGGCCTTCGTGAGCGTATTCGCGATAGCGCCGATAACGATCCCGGTAGTCGCTACTGCGGGCGAGATTTCACCGTCCGCTTCGAGCGCGCTCAGCGTAAGCGTGATGGCGTCGACGTCAGCGAGCCCCGAGAGGAACGCAGTCGCATAGATACCCGAATCGCCGAACCAGGTATTCGCGGACTGGGACACCAGGAGCACGACTGCGAAGACAGCGCCGAAAAACAGTGCCGGTCGGAGACGAAACGGGTTCTTGAGCTCGGTCTCGACCGCGGACTCCGTGGTCGATTGCCAGTAGACGATGCCGGCGATAAGCACGCCGACACCAGTCATCACCCCAAGCGGAACGAGGACCCGAGAGAGCAAGGCCGGGTTGACGACGGCAACCTCGACCAGCGCGCGCGGAAACATGACAATCGACGCGACGACAATCGAGAAAGACCCGATCTTGTAGAGATCGGGAGTTTCACTGATTCGCTCGGCCATCGAGACTGTCGTCGCGGTTGAAGAGACGAACCCCCCGAGGATTCCTGTGAGGGCGATCCCCCGTTTGGCCCCGACAACTCGACTCAAGATGTAGGCAACGAAGCTCAACCCGGTGACAAAGCCGACCATCAGCCAGATGAACCGTGGATTGAGACCGTACAGGACATCGAGTTCACGATCCGGCAGGATCGGCAGCACGACCAACACGACGAGGATGAATTTGAGGGAGGCACGGCGTTCCCGCTCGTCGATCCGGTCGACCAAACTGTGGATCGTCGGCTTCGCCGACAGGAGGACAGTGACGAGCCCGCCGAGAATTATCGCGAAGAGCGTCCCGCGTTCGGAAGACACTGCCAACGCACCGAGGAAGACAGTGAGCAATGCAGCAGTCACCGTCGTCAGTCCGATATCCCCCTCGGTCAGCACTTTCCCAACATACGCGACGGTTAGGGGGACTGCAATGGCGAGAACTGTGACAGGTAAGAGGGCAGGAAAGAACGCCTGTGCGGTTGCGCCGAGGAGGGCAAACAGCGGAAAAGTCCGGCTGCCCGCGAAGGTTCCCCCAGATTTTGCCTGTTCCCGTTCCAGTCCGATGAGAGCGCCAATACCGAACGCAACGAGGAGACGAAGGAAGAGCGAGTCGATGATCTCGACCATTCTCTGGGGTTTCACTCCTCCAAGTTGTCAAACTTCGGGTGTGAGAGTCGGTATCAGTCGTCCGCTGTAGTTGCTCCGGGTCCGTGCTGAGGTTTGGATCCAGGGTGTCCGAAGAACTGCGCGAGCCATTTCGGATGATCAGGCCACGGCTGTGCCGCCACTCGCATTCCGAACCTCGGTCGGATTACTGTCTGTTCTTCCGGGGAACCGCTGAGTCAGGGAGTCAAGACTCGATGCCGACGAGGTAGACGAGGAGAAAGCCGGCGGCGACGGCGAGTACGGGGATCTCGTACGGGCGGTCGTGGAACGTCAGGATCGCTGCTGCCACGATGAGCGCCCCGGCGACCACCGCGTAACCGAGATTCTGCTCCCCCGTTCTGTGTCCATCAACGGGTTCTGTACGGACGACCAGTTCGCCCCGTTCGAGCCGATACAACGTTCGGTCGACTCGGGACGGAACCCGTGCCAATGCGGGAAGTGACCGGCGCACATCCGCCCACGTTTCCTCGATGATTGCGTCGAGTTCGCTCTCGATGAGCCCCTGTTCGACGAGGAATGAACGCACAGCGGCGAGGAAGTCAAACTCCGGATCGAGCTGTCGACAGACACCTTCGCCGACGGTTCCGACCCGGATGAGTAGCATCACGTCCGGCGGAATGCGAAACGGGAAATCACGGAGCATCGTCGTTAACTCCGTAATGATCATCCGCCAGGTGATCTCCGACCGGCCCTCGAGGTTCTCGATGACGAGTTCGAGGACCCGACCGACCTCGGCGCGGTTGACGTGGGGCTCGAGGACATCGAGCGCGATGAGCGAGTCTACCAGATCGTCCACGTCACGACGGACGAGCGCCCGATAGAGCGCGATAATGTCTTCCTGGACCGTCGGTGGCAGGCGTTCGCTCATGCCGAAATCGAAGAGCAACAGACGGCCATCGTCTGTGACGGCGAGGTTGCCCGGATGGGGATCAGCGTGGAACACCCCGTCGACGAGACCCATCTCCAGGTACACATTGATGATCCGTGTCGCCATCTCGTGTTGCGTCACATCGATACCGTCGAAGGCACTGTCGTCGGTTATTTTCCGACCGGTCAGATACTCCATAGCTAGCACACGCTCCGAGCACAGGTCTTCATAGGTGTCAGGGATGACGACTCGGTCATCGTCGGCGAAGTTCTCCCTGATGTCAGCCATGATCGTCCCTTCCCGGTCGAAATCCAACTCATTCAAGATTATGTCCGCAAAGTCGTCGGCGGCGTTTTCGATCGAATACTGCTGACGTTCGCTAGCGAAAAGGGTAATCAGCGGAATCAGTCCCCGGACGACCCGAAGGTCACGCCTGATCACGGGTTTCAATCCAGGGCGTCGAACCTTCAGTGCGATTCGCTCGTTCCGATAGTCAGCAGTATAGACGTACGCGAGCGATCCCCCTGCGATCGGTTCGAGTGTCGACTGATCGAGTTCGTCGCCAAGTTCTTCGTCGATGATGTGTTTTGGATCTCCTCCTGCATCTTCGGGAACTTCGTCTTGGAGGGTTCCGAAAACGTCGGCATAGACCGGTGGGACGATGTCAGGGCGTGTCGAGAGGACCTGCCCGACTTTGATGAATGCCGGACCGAGTTCGAGCATTGTATCCCGGATCTGTTCGGCTCGTTGTCGATGTTTCTCCGCAGGGACTTGCCTTCGTGATCCAAACAGGATGAACCGCCGTCGGTCACGGAGAAACGCTAACGCAAAGGGTAGAAACCGAAAGGAAACGACCAGATACCGGCGGACTAATCCGTTCATTCTATCAAAGGGAATACTGACTGAGTAACGTCAATTGGCAGTGCATTCCCTGTTTTTGATCAAACGGCATATATAAGTGAAGGAGAGATTGTGTGGCCTCGTATAACTATCTACCTCTTTGCACCACACAGGTACGTGCGACTGTTCTTGCCACGTCAACTAATAATCGGCACTTATTCCGGGAGATAGAAATCGGATTTCGGCTGTCTGTGTGGGGACGTGTTCCTGAGTTTGGCGATCTTTGCGGGGCTCCGGTGTCGAACGATGACGACATCGTAGGCGTCGTCCGAGGCAATCGACTCTCCAACGCTACTGATGCCCGTGACGAGGTGTCCGGCGTTCTCGCTTCCGATGAATACCATCGAGGCGTCTTCTCTCTCGGCCATCTTACGGATGGCTTTCGATACAGACCCGGATGGCGCGTATCGATCCACGACTTTATGTCGGAAATCCGAACTCGGACACAGATCCGTCACTTGTTCGTGCAGTGTGGTGACAACTGTCTCCATATCGAACTCTTCGTTGGGTCCGATCCAGCCGTGTTCCCGGGCGTACTTGGCATTCCCTTTCCGGATGACACTGACAGCCAACACGTCCTCTTCGAATACGGTGCCGAACTCCGTCGCGCGAACGAGCGCCGCCTCAGCCAATTCGGATCCGTCGAACGGCACGACAAGTGTCATATGACGACTAGCGGATCAGAAGACAAGTAATACGCACGCTATTCCTACAACGCGAGAAGACGGTGAAAACGGTGATTAAGATGGAACGCAGAATCATCGTGAGTGACGACTGACTGTCAGCGAACGAGCTTTTCGTAATTACTTCTTCGGTCACTCATGACCGACAGATGATGTACAACTATTTCGATGAATACAGCCTTCCGCAAGGTGGTTATCTCGGACTGTTCGTCACATTCAGGGCAGATAAAATATATCTCTGATCATCTTCACTACTTATTGTATTTGACTATATGATCTCAGAATTTTTGAGCCAGACGGGTGCAATCCGGGATACAATGCCCGCTGTCGCAGTCTCGGGGACCCACATCCTTGCGCCACTGATCGACGGAGACAGTCTGATCGTACAGGTTCGCTGCGAAGTTGAGAAGAAAGATATCACGCTCGATACAGCGCTTGACCGTCACACTCAAATATCGAACCTCTGATATCTATCAAACATCAGCTCTCGGAACCTATGGATACTGTTCTCAACCGATTGCAAACCTGGCTCCAAAACGCCCGGATCTTCGCGTCATCCCGGAGCAGGCGGCGCTTCATCGTCCATCTATTCACTCTCGTCCTCGCGTTTGTCGTCGCGACTGTCCTCATTCGGCGTCACGCGGCTTTCCTGACGGATACGCAAGCCCTACGCGAACTCATTCGAGGATACGGCATCTGGGCGCCCGTTGTCCTCATTCTTCTCCAAACTGTCCAAGTCGTCGCTGCACCGATTCCAGGGCAGGTCCTTGCCGTCGTTGCCGGCTATCTCTTCGGCGCGTGGTGGGGAACTCTCTACAACATGATCGGCATCACTATCGGCAGTACCATCGCATTCTGGATATCCCGGCGATACGGGCGTGCCTACGTGGAAAATATCGTCCACGAAGAGGCACTCGGTCGGTTCGATGCTGTCAGCGACGATTACGGCCGCTCCGCGTTGTTTTTCTTTTTTCTAGTTCCGGGCCTGCCAGATGACGTGATCTGTTTTGCCGGCGGCCTCACCGATATTCCACTGTGGCAACTCATCGTACTCGCCGTAGTGGGACGGGCGCCGGCGTTCTTCCTCGTCAACGTCGTCGGTAATCTGCTCGGCACCGATAACGTCCCAGCCGCTGTGGGGCTCGCCGTCATTCTCGTAGTGGTTTCCGTGCTCGGATATCGAAACCGAAACCGGCTCGTCCGATTTTTCTGAGGGAAGGCGTAGCGGGTGGCCGTCGGATCAGCTCCCGTGACACGCTACTCGGTTCCGTCCCGATACCTATCATTTCGAGTCGTCGCTCGGGTCAAGCTGGGTCGTCAAAACTGGGACATCGACGGTGCGGACGGTCCGTTCCGTCGTACTGCCCAGGAGCGTGCGCTCTAGCCCAGTCCGGCCGTGCGTTCCCATCACTACGAGATCGATATCGTTCTCGTCGATGTATTCACGAATGATCTCGTGCGGAACGCCGAGCCGTATCGCTTCGACCGTAGGAATATCCGTTTCCTTGGCTCGCGCCAGTACCGGAGTTGTCGGCTTCTCGCCTGATTGTTCGAGCAGTTCGATGACTTCGTCACGATCCATATCCGTACTGATCGGACTCATCCGGACATCGACCACATAGAGAGCGTGGAGAGTTGCATCATACGTACCAGCTATGTTGATGGCGTGTTCGGCAGCCGTGCTGGCCCCCTTGCTACCGTCTGTCGGAACGAGGATCGTTTCGTACATCTGTCTTGTCCATAGAAGCCCACGTGTAATAGGCTATAAGAAGCCGTCACTCAGTTGTAATTCCGAGTGCCGTGTCACCGCGATCATCGTAGTGTTTGCGTCCAACGAGTGTATCTGGAAAATAGCTCAGTCCGTTCGTTTCGTTAGAGACCGTTGGTTCACTCCCGGAGCTTAATATCGAGCGGATCTTCGATTTCACCCATCACCGCTTCGAGGGTATCCGTCGCAGTGACCAGTCCAATAACATTCTCTTCGCCCTCAGCAGATACGAGTGCGAGTTCCTGATGCTCGTTCTGAAACTGATCGACGGCATCGCTGATGAGGGTGTCCGCCCGAAGCGTCATCGGTGGGGCAGCGACATCCTCGAACGTAATTTCACCCTGTTGAAGTTCGTCGATCTGGTCGACAACTGCGGGCACGTAGACGATACCTCTGTAATCGTCGGAGTCGCCACCAATCAGAGGAAATCGTGTGTGCGGACTCGTTCCGATCCGATCGAGGTTTTCCTGCACCGAGGCGGCTGTCGAGAGGAATATAATATCCTCGTGATCGGTCATGATCTCGCTGACGGGCTGTTCACCGACGGTGAAGGCGTTGATGATCTCTTCTTTGCGCTCTTCGGAGAGATCCCCCCTATCAAGCAGCGATCCGAGTCGGTGGCGGAGGTCCGCACGCGATTCGACACGGTCGGTTTCAGTTTCGAGCCAGGCACCGGTCATTTCGACGCCGAACAGTCGGAGCGTCCATTTGGCGACACCGTCTCCGAGCAGGATGACTGGGTAGAGTAGTTTGGCAAACCAGTAGAGCGGAGTCGCACCGTACCGAGCGACGAATTTTGTCCGCTCGACTCCGAGATACGTGGGCGTCTGCTCGCCGTGGGTCAGATGGAGCAGATTGATGATAACGAACGCGACGATGCCGCCTGCCCCGATCGACGTGAGCAGTGTCCCCTCGAACACCGGATCGATCAAGGCGGCTACCGCCGGCTCTGCGACGATGCCGACAGCGATACTGGTTGCGGAGATGCCGACCTGACAGCTCGTGAGATAGATTTCGAGATCCTGTGTCATCTCCCACGCCCGCCGGAGGCCCGAGACATCGAACTCGGACTGTGGATACTGTCGGACACGGGTCAGTGCGAACTCGATTGCAACGAAGAACCCGTTCCCGAGGATGAGCAAGAGGCCAGCACTCAGGCGAAGCGCTAGCTCCAAACCGTTCATGTGGCGGATTTCCGGTAGGATGTCCATAATGGCAGTACATTCTACTTTAGCTGGCGGATGGCTCTGTTTGCTGATTACCTCTTCTCATCGGTGACTCTGTCTGCCAGCTTCCGGAAACACTGAGCCGGGCGTAGAAGGGCTATCAGGCCATAGCCACCTGGACGGCTAGCGAATACGCGTTCAGACGAATCAGTACGGGCAGATCGTCGATACGGACATTCCGCAGCATGGACCGGTTGAGCGATGTCGTACAGAAACCAGGCGTATGCACCGCCGGAGTGGACCGACGATTCACCTCTCGTTCTGGACGCCGGCAATTTCGAAGCGAGCGCCGCCAGTTTCGCTACTGGTCACATCGATCTGCCAGTCGTGGGCTGCGACGATTTCGCTCACGATCGACAGCCCCAGCCCCGTCCCCTCGCTTGCTGTCGAGTAGCCCGATTCGAGAACTTTCTTGCGGTCTTGGACCGGGATACCGGCCCCGTTGTCAGCGATAAAGAACCCACTCCCATCGTTGATTGTCCCGACACTGATCTCCACATCAGTGCCACCGTGTTCGATAGCGTTCCGGAATAGATTCTCCAGGAGTTGCTGGAGCCGTGTGGCATCGGCGATAAACGTCCCATCGCTGTCGATGGTGAGGGTCGCTGTGTCCGATTCAACGACGGCCCAGGCGTCTTCCGCAACGGCAGAGAGGGTGACGTGTTCACGCTCGGCTATCGGTTGGCCTTGCCGGGCAAGCGCGAGCACGTCTTCGATGAGCCCCTCCATCCGGTCGAGGGCGCGGGCCGTCGCGGCAAGGTGTTCGTTGTCGTCCTCTCCCTGGAGGTAGTCAACGCGCCCCTGTGCGACGTTCAGCGGGTTTCGCAGGTCGTGCGAGACCATGCTCGCAAACTGCTCCAGTCGTTCGTTTTGCCGCTCCAATTCACGGCGGTACTCCTCGCGTTCGGTCACGTCGGTGAACGCAACCGATGTTCCGAGACGGCTCCGGTTGGTCGTGAACGGTCGGATGCCGAGGTGGTAATACTTGAACCCCCCCGCCGTTTCGAGTTCGAAGATAGTGTTCTCCTCGCCGTCGATATACTCGGCAATTTCGGGGACCACCGTCTCGATATCCTCGTTCACCTCAAGCTCCGGGAACAGCTCTTTGGACTTCGTGTTAAAATCGCGAACCCGGTACTCGTCGTCCAAGACGAGGACTGGATCGTCTTGCTGGCCGGTCAGCTGGACGGTCTGGAAATCGTCGATGAACACGAAGAGCACGCCAACGGCGAAGGCGGCCACCCCCAGCGGTTCGTACGTGATATTGATTATCGTCGGACTGACGACTGCGAGCGCATCGAGGACAATCGGCAGTCCGGTGAGCCCAATCAGTCCCAGCAAGGGTGTAGTGTCGTGGCCCACCTGCCGGAACAGCTCGAAGAGCATGAAATAGCCGATAACGGCGAGCGCATAGGCGAGCCCCATGGCGAGCCAGTGCAGTTCCTGTGAGAGGATAGACAGATGCGGGAACGGGGTGACCAACACCTCGGGTTGGAAGTATCGCTGATGGAGCGGGTTCGTGACCTTCACGAGCGAGATGATAAGGAAGACAGCAATCGCGGCCCGCCGGATCGAGGCGGATTTGTGGAGATTGCGCCCAGTGTACGCCGAGCAGAAATACAGCCACGGTCCAACGGTGCTGAGCCCGACGAGCAGACCGGCGTGGTAGAACACGAGTTTGAGTTCGACGGACGGTGCGAGGAGGAATCCGAGGTGGGCTACCGACCACCCCCCGCTTGTGACGAGCAGGGCGACCAGCCCCCGTCGGGTGCCGTCGTTGGTGATTCCACGCGCTCGGGGGAGACTTGCGAAACAGGCGAGTGCCGCAATCCCGAACAGAAGAACGTATGCTACAAAAACTGGATTGAGAGTCGGTGAAAGTTCGGACACTATACTAGTCGATTGTGGCAGGCTCTGCGAGATTAAAACTGTTGTTGCAGCCAGTAAATGACATGTGAGTGACATTGGGATTATTCTGTATCTCGGAAACCAGATCTGACAGCCCCTGGAAGCCTCGAACCGGGCGTGAAAGGGATACCACGAGCATGCGACACCGAGGGTCTCGGAAATGGGACTGCTCGTCTCAGTGGAAGCAGCGAAAGGTATCGCGCCGGTATTCGGCCGACCCACACTCTTTCACGAACGGGTTGCTGGAGCGCTCACTCGTTGTCAGTCGCCTCAAGATCGTCCAGTTCCTCGTGCTGAATCACGAATACCGGGCCCAGAAACTGCTTTGCGACTTGGTCCGCAGTCATCCCGAACAAGAAGGTCGACACTGATGGATCGGATTCCCCCATGACGATCGCGTCGTAGTTGTCTGATGCATCAACGATCATCTCCTGTGGACTGCCCCCACGGGAAATCTGGATATCAATCGCGTCTTGGGAGATTCCCTCGTCGGAGAGCCGGGTCGCAATCCCATCGAGCAGCGTCTCGACGTCTTCGTCAGTTTCGTTCTCTGCAGCGACGTGGTACAGTGTTACGTTGACTCCGATCGTCGCGAACAGCCCCGAAGCCAGGCGGACAAACCGATCGATGCTGACGATCCCGCGGACCGCGATGAGGACGTTCTCCACCGGCCTCGTTGCGTTTGGGATCAGTGCCGCGAGGCAGTCATGCTCGTCCGTCATTCGGTCGATAGTTGTCTGCCCATCGTGGGTGAACACGAGCTGGGATTCGACCGTTGCCCCCGCGTGTTCGAGTATCGCTGTGAAGTCGTTGAGGCGGCGAAGGGCTTGGTCTTCGAACTGGGATCGCGCCTGATCAGTCGCGGTCTGATCCGGCACGACGTGGTAGCCAAGCAGGACGACATGTGCGTTCGTTAGGAGTTCGGGAACACCTTCCGGAATTGATTCCCCCTCGAGAACACGTAGCGGGACCAAGATGCTGGGTCTTTCGGGCATTGTGTGAGCTTCCCGTCGAGTCTGATTAGGCAGTTGAAATATGAGCGCGCACTAATGATAAAGGCAGTGAATCGCCAGGTAGTACGAGTATGCAAACGAGCGTAATCCGGATCTGATACGCTTCTATGTCGTCAGTAGGCGCATGTGTCGAAGAATACACACACTTCCTCGTGGGTATCAGTTCAACGATAGTCCGAAACACGAAGTTCGTATTAATACCGGGGCGTCATTTGGTGGTGTTCGCCCTGTTGTTCAAAATCAATCGGCAGCCTGCTCTGGCTCTCGTGTCTTTTCGACTTGCAGCGGGTCGGCCGTCGATGTCGCGGTGACCAGGCGTAAGAACTGTCCTGCGTTCGTGAGGAGTTTGTTCTCTGCCTTCCGGAGGTGTTCTTCGTACGTCGAGCGAGCGACGGCTGTCTGATCGGCCAGGTCTCGAAGCGAGGTTTTCCGCGGTTGCTCGTAGTACCCACTTTCCAGTGCTAATTGGAGTGCTGCTAACTGCCGGTCAGTGATATTCTCGAACAGTTGATTCGCCGGAGCCAGCATACTGTGGGGGATCTGCTTCTCCGAAATCGAGGTTTTCGAGAGCAGTTCGATCTCTCTATCACCTCGCAGATCACCGAGCAGCTCTCGAATGTCTTCACTATCGAACGCGACCACCGTGTAGTGCTCCCAGCCCTGGCGGTAGATGGTCGGCGACTGATACAGACAGTTGTGCTCCTCGAATCGGTCGATGATCGACTGTTCCAGTGAACAGAGGCAGGACTGTGTGACGACGTGATAGCCGTCGTCGTCTTTCGATTCGTGCAGAACGGTGCCGAGTTGATTAATGTCGTCAAGCAACTCCTCGGTCGGCGTCTCCTCTGATGTGATTTCCAGCACTTGACAGTCGCTCAACGGCCACTCTCGGATGGTCAAGTCCGGGTGGCGCTCCGAAATCTCCCGGTATGGACACTCGTGTTTGACCCGAATCGAGGCCTCGTACAGACTCATATAAACGAGTTTGAGCTTGTCGGAATTAACAGTGCCGGTCATGTCCGGCAGCGCCTATATGCGGATATCCCTGCTATTCAGGAATACCTATGCAGGAGATATCGCCGGAAGAACTCAGCGAACAGTTACAAAATACTGACGAGGAGCCGCTCGTTCTCGATATTCGTCACGAAGAGGACTTTGCGGAGTGGCATATCCCGGGCAGTATCAACGTGGATGTCTACGACGAACTAACTGAAGACCCAGAACAGGCCAAGGAAGCCCTCTCGGAGCTTCCAGAGGACGATCAGATCGTGACGATTTGTGCCGCAGGCATCGTCTCTGAGACCGCAACGGGCGTACTCCAGGAGTTGGACTACGACGCAGTGACGCTCACCGACGGAATGAACGGCTGGAGCCGTGTCCACCGGCACGCAGAAGTGCCAGCCGACCTTGATGGCACCCTCATCCAAGTTGCACGGCCGGGGAAGGGCTGCCTCTCGCACGTCCTCATCTCGGACGGTGAAGCCGCAGTCTTCGACCCGTCGCACTATCTTGACGAGTACGAGGCGATTCTCGATGAATACGGGGCCGACCTCGTTGGTGTCTACGATACGCACGCCCACGCTGACCACGTCTCCGGCGCGGCGGAACTCGCTGACCGGCATGGCGTCCCCTACTACCTCCACCCGAAGGATGCGCTCGCCATCGATGCGACGCCGATAGAGGATGAACAGACCGTGGCGGTCGGCAGTCTCGATATCGAGGTTATCCACACACCGGGCCACAGCGAAGGGAGTGTTTCATTCGATATTGACGGCGCTGCGCTGATTACGGGCGATACGCTCTTCCACGAGAGTGTGGGACGCGTTGAACTCGGCGTTGAAGCTGGAATCGAGGACTCCGACGTTGAACAGAACGCCGCGACGCTGTACGAGAGCCTCCAGCGGCTGCTGGACAGGCCGGACGACGCGCTGATCCTGCCGGCTCACGACCCAGGCTCTCCCGAACCGCCTGTGACCGCGACCCTTGCGGACGTCAAAGACGGGAACGAGGACCTCAGCCGCGACCGCGATGAGTTCGTCGAAGAACTCGCGTCGGACGTCCCGGACCACCCGCCGAATTTCGAGCGCGTCAAGCGAACGAACGTTGGCCAAGAAGCGGTTCCTGCCGACGAGTTGGCTGAACTAGAGCTCGGTCCCAACAACTGCGCTGCTGAATGAATCCATGAGTACGGGAACTGAAATCAGACAGGGAATCCGCGAGCACCTCGGGCAGTTCTCGCTGCACGTCCTGTTAGTGTTTGCTACCGGACTGACCATCGGGTCCGAGCGGACTGTCGTCCCGGTTCTGGGCGAAGAAGTACTCGGCGTCGGATCGTTCCTCGTTATCGGATCGTTCGTCGTCTCGTTCGGGATCGTGAAGTCGATCCTCAATCTCTACGCTGGCAAATGGGGTGAGGAGTACGGCCGCAAGCCAGTCCTCGTCGCCGGGTGGGCGACGGCACTCCCGCTGCCGCTCATTCTCATCTTCGCGCCCAGTTGGGGCTGGATCACCGTCGGAAACATCCTGCTGGGAATCAACCAAGCGTTGACGTGGAGTATGGCGATCAACGCGAAAATCGACCTCGCGAGCCCCGACCAGCGCGGCCTGGCGGTCGGTATCGACGAGTCGTTCGGCTACACCGGCGTCGCCGTCGGTGCCTGGCTCACTGGCGTCATCGCCGGGCAGTGGAGCCTCCGACCCGAGCCGTTCTACTTCCTCGCCGTCGTCGTGGTACTGGCGTTCCTCATCTCGATCTTCCTGATCAAGGAGACCGTCCAGTACGCCCAGGCCGAAGGTGACGACGAGCACCACGACGCGAACCTCCCGTTCAACGAGGTGCTAAAGCGGGCAACCTACGGTGACCGGACGCTGTTTGCGGCGGCGCAAGCCGGCCACATCGAGAACTTCGTCGACACGCTGTTCTGGATCGCCGTCCCGCTCTACCTTGTAAACCAGGGGCTCGGTATCGCGGCAGTCGGCGTCGTCGTCGGCGTCCACAGTGCGATGTACTTCCTCCAGATTGTAACTGGCGGACTTGCTGACCGTATTGGTCGCCGGCCGCCTGTTGTTTGGGGAATGTTCCTCGCAGGAGCGGGCGTCCTCGGAATGGTACTCGTCGAGGGATATCTCGCGTGGGCTGTCCTGGCCGCGATCTCCGGCCTGGGTATGGCGTTGCTATACCCGAACCTGATGACTGTGCCGAGCGACGCCGCCCACCCGACGTGGCGGTCTGCAGGGATGGGTGTCTACCGGATGTGGCGTGACTCCGGCTATGCCGTCGGAGCCGTCCTGATCGGACTCTCAATGGAGTTCGTGAACGCTGAAGCGGCGTTCTATATGACTGCACTCCTGATGTTCGTCTCCGGGGCAGTCGTGTACATCTGGATGGAAGAGACCCACCCGGACTTCGGAACACACGAGCCGCCTGCACCTGCTACAGAGCAATCGGTCAAAGCGGCTGGTCAAGACTAGGTCAGCACACGTTTTCGCGGTAACGACCGCACCAGACGTTCTCCTGGCCCCGATACGCACAAGCTTATACACTACACGTCCAATCTGCCATTTGAAACCTCGGTAGGGTTATCGGTCAGCCGGCATGCATCTCGTGGTCGCCCGGTCCCTCGTCGCCTTGTGCCGTCCAGTAGCCGACGTAAACCTGTCCGAGAAACAGTAGCGTGAAGAGGGCGTTGAGATACGTCGTATAGCCGGCGGGAGCAGTCCCTCCGGCTTCTCCCTGGGGCGGAACGAGACCGAGTCCACCCCATAGGTAGTGGATCACGACGCCCGAGATGACGGCGGTGATGAAAATCGAGACGAACAGCACCGCGGCCATCCGAAGACCGTAGTACCGACGGTAGGCGTCGTCGATCGTGGGTACGATCAGGTCTGCAAAAATGAAGCTCATGACGCCGCCGAAGGCGATCCCGTTGTTCCAGAGGATGAGCGCAAACGGAACGTTCCCGACAGAGCAGACGAACGTGACGACACCGATGATGACGCCGATAACTGCGCTGGTGAGTATCCACACGAACGTGCCTTCGGCCCCGATACCGAACAGCGTCGTCCACCACGCTCGGGGGACAAAGGCACCGATCAGCCCGGCGATGAGGAAGCCGGCGACGATGTCCGTCCAGAGCATGTCCCACTCGCCGAGGGCGTTCTTCGAGGCGAGTCGCCAGCCGTCGCGGGTCAACAACCGGTCACGCCAGGTGGCACCCTCCTGACGTTGTTCTTCAAGGTAGGCCTGCTTGCACGACTCCGAGCAGAAGTATTCGGTCCCGCCGTCAGTCTCCAGCGTGAGGATATCATCGTTCGTGGGGTCGACCTCCATGCCACAGGATGGATCGCGGACGCCCTCCGACGAGCGGAGGTATTCGCGCGATGTATCGAACCACTGCTCGGGAACGATGTACTTGAAGGCCACCGCGAGGAGTCCGATGAGGATGAGGCCAGCCACGTAGTCGGCCAACACGAACTGCCACCCGAGTAGAATCCACATGACGAGGCCGAGTTCGATGACAAGATTCGTCGAAGCGAACTGGAACGCCGCGAGGCTGGCCACCGGCGACGCGCCCTTCTTGAACAGCGACTTCGTCGTTGCGACCGCTCCGAACGAACACGACGAGGACGCAGCACCGAACACCGTCCCGAGCCCGAGTTCTCTCCAGCCGTTGCCGCCGAGAACGGCCGACATCTTCTCTTCGCTGACGAACGTCTCGACGGCGCCGGCAATGGTAAATCCGAGCACCAGCGCCCACCACGTCTCCCAGAACATCTCGCCAGCGAGCCGCAGTCCCTCGACGAAGGTCTCAGCGATCAT